>DASRVH010000078.1:0-31211 GCA_035655155.1 Woeseiaceae bacterium | reverse complement strand
TCTCTCCGGCTATCTCGACGGTTCGGGCGGATTGCCCGCCCTCGACACCGTGGCGGTTACCGATGAGTCCGGCACAACGCGCGTGTTCGAAGGCGAGGACGGCCTCGTGATCGACGCCATGCACGTGCCTCACGGCATCGTGCCGGCGCTGGCATTCCGCGTGCGGGCCGGCGAAACCTCGATCGTGTTCGCGGGCGACCAGAACGGCTCGAAAGAGGCCTTCGCCGACTTCGCCCGGGAAACCGATCTGCTGGTAATGCACATGGTCATTCCGGAGGGCATCGGCGGGCCGGCGAGCCGGCTCCACGCGACGCCCGGCGAGATCGGTCGCGTGGCCGGCCGGAGCGGGGCCCGCAGGCTGGTTCTCAGCCATTTCATGGCGCGCAGCCTGCGCGATCTGGACGGCAACATCGACCGGGTGCGGGAGCATTACGACGGCCCCGTGATCGCGGCCGACGACCTCGACTGTTTCCGCCTGCCCTGAGCGCCGGCATCGTACCCGGATGGTAACGGAGAGCTGACCGCAGCAGTCTGCCATCCGGGGACTCCGCGGATCTCGGAATAATCCCGGCATTCGGCCGGTCACCTTGAGCAGAGCCGGCGCGAGCCGGGATCCTGCAGCCCGACGACGGAGTCACCCTATGTATCCAGATTATGGGCGGGCGCGAGCCCGCCTGATGCCGCTTGTTATGCTCGCCTTGACGACCACGGCGATGGCCCAGTCGGACGACGGTGGGACGGACGAGGCCGTCGAAGAGATCGTAGTGACGGCGTCTAGGGCCAGTCAGCGCACTGCGTTCGATTCGGCAGTACCGGTCGATATCCTGACCGCGCGGCAACTCCAGAGCACGGGCGCCGTCGCCGGAGAGCTGGGTGAAGCGCTTGCCACGCTGTCACCGGCATTCAACTTTCCGCGCCAGTCGAACTCGGGCACATCCGACCTGGTCCGCGCCGGACAGCTGCGCGGACTGAGTCCCGACCAGATGCTGGTGCTGGTCAACGGTAAACGCCGGCATACCTCGGCGATCGTGAACACCGAGACCAAGATCGGCCGCGGCACGGCTGCCGTCGATTTCAATACCATACCCCTGAACGCGGTCGAGCGGATCGAGGTGCTGAGAGACGGGGCGGGTGCGCTCTACGGCTCGGATGCGATCGCCGGCGTGGTGAACGTTATCCTTGACGACAGTGTCGGCTTCTCGACCGCGGTGAGCTACGGCGCACACCATACCGATGTCGAGCCCATCGACCAGACACTGACGGACGGGCAGACGTTCACCGCCGATGCCAAATACGGCTGGCGCATCGGCGAACGTGGTTTCCTGAAGACGGGCGCAGCCTGGCGGACCCGTAACGCCACGAACCGTGCCGGCTTTGACCAGATCCCGTTCTTCGTGGCGCCCACGCCGGACAATCTGGTGCTGCAGGGGCAGAGGAACTATGCCGAGGGCGATCCGAACGTCGACGAACTCAGCCTCTGGTTCAATACGGAAGTTCCTCTGACCTTGGCGGAGTTCTACGCGTGGGGCACCTGGGCGGACCGGGAGAGTGACGGTGGGGCGGCGTTCTATCGCTATCCGGACAGCGCGGCCAATGTACGGGAAATCTACGACGAGGGATTTCGACCGGAGACGCGGGCCGAGGACCGGGATACTGCCCTTGTCAGCGGGCTGCGCGGCGAGGCGGGCGCCTGGCAGCTCGACGGGAGTGTCGGCTATGGGCGCAACCGATTCGAGTTCGGCGTGGACAACTCATTGAATGCGTCTCTGGGGCCGTCCAGTCCGACCAGCTTCGATTCGGGAACCTTCATATTCGACCAGCTCACGGTAAATCTTGATGCGGTGAGGGAGTTCGAAAGCGGCTGGTTCGGCCGACCGATCAATCTGGCGGCAGGCCTCGAGTATCGCCGAGAGACCTACGAGACCGAGGCGGGTGATCCGGCATCCTTCGAGGCAGGGGTCTTCGACGGCGAGATCGGGGCTCAGGCCGCACCCGGGCTGACGCCGGACGATGTGGTCGACATCGACCGGGATGTGGTGAGCGCCTATCTCGACGCCGGCGTCGACATCACGGACCGGCTGTTCCTGGAGGCAGCCGCCCGGCTCGAGGAATTCAGCGATTTTGGCAGCGCCGCGACAGGCAAACTGGTCGGCCGCTACGAACTGACACCCTCGGTGGCGCTGCGGGCGGCCGCGTCCAACAGCTTCCGCGCTCCCAACCTGGCGCAGCTCGGTTTCTCCGATACCAGTCTGAACTTCGGCGAGGACCGGACCCTGATCCGTACGCGCACGCTCCGCGTCAACGACCCGCTGGCCAGGGCACTGGGTGCGCGCAACCTGGACGAGGAACGCTCGGTGAATCTCAGCGCCGGCGCGGTCGCGCGCCTCGGCGGCCTGTCCCTTTCGCTCGATGTCTTCCGCATCGACGTCGAGGACCGCGTCACGCTGTCCGAACGCCTGTTCAGCCCCGCGCTGAGCGAGTTCCTGGCCGCTCAGCCCAGCGGGGAGAACGTGGAGTCGGTACGATTCTTCACGAATGCGGTCGACACCGAGACGACCGGCTTCGACCTGGTGGCCGACTACGCGAGGCCCTGGGCGAGCGGGGACCTGCAGCTGACAGCGGCCTATCACTATGCCAGCACGGAGGTGGAGGAGATCAAGGAAACGACGCCCGAGCTTGCGGACATCGATACCGACCTGAGACTGATCGGCGTGGAGGAGATCAACACGCTGGAAGAAGCTGCCCCCGAGGACAAGCTCGTGCTGACGGGCCGCTGGTCGAATGACCGGTGGCGATTCCTGACGCGGGTCTCGCGCTTCGGCAGTACGGTGCGTGTGTTCAACTTCGGTGGAGGCTTCGAGCCGCGTCAGGAGTACGGCGCGGAGACCCGGCTGGACCTGGAAGGCGGTTATCGTTTCGATAACGGTCTGTCGCTCGACATCGGCGTGCTGAACGCCCTCGACGAGTATCCGGACCTCTCCTCCGCCGACATCAACTTCTTCGGTAATCTGCCGTATGACATCCTGTCACCGGTGGGGGTAAACGGGCGCTATCTCTATCTTCGCGCACGGCTGGAGTACTGATGATCGGGGGATGGCATTTCGGGCGGCTCGCGGCGGTCACCGTGCTGGCGGCACCGTTCCTCGTGCCGATCATGGCTTCCGGCCAGGGGATCGACCATGATGGCTGGGAGGCGCTGCTGCAGCGCCATGTCGTCGAGACAGGCAACGGTGCCTCGACGGCCGTCGATTACGCCGGGATGGCGTCGGACCGGTTGGCGCTGCAGCGTTATCTGGGACAGACGGCGGCGGTCGACCGCGGGGAATTCCGGCAATGGAGCGAGTCGGATCAACTCGCCTTTCTCATCAACGTCTATAACGCGCAGACGGTAGAACTGATCCTGACGGCGTGGCCCGAACTGGAGTCCATACGGGATCTCGGCGGGCTGCTGGAGTCGCCCTGGGAGATCGAGTTCTTCGAGCTGCTGGGTAAGCGTCGATCGCTGGACGAGCTGGAGCACGAGATGATCCGCGGACACTACGACGAGCCGCGCATCCACTTCGCCGTGAACTGCGCGAGCATCGGCTGCCCCGCACTCAGCCGAGAGGCCTACGAGGGCGGCAGGCTGGACAGGCAGCTGGAAGCGGCGACCCGCCGCTTTCTCGGCGACCGCAGCCGGAATCGGCTGGAGGGCGGGGTGCTTTACGCCTCGCCGATCTTCGATTGGTATCGCGCAGATTTCGAATCGGGATTCCGGGGTGCCGAGAGTCTGGCAGGATTCCTGTCGCTCTACGGTGATTCGCTCGGGCTGGCGGCATCCGAGCAGCGCGCCTTGCGGCAGGGCGATATCGACATCCGATACCTGGCGTACGACTGGCAGCTGAACAGCACGGCAGGAGGCGATCATCCATGACGCTCAACCAGATCACCATCCCCTGCATCGATTACGCCGAATCCGTCGCCTTCTACCGGGCGCTCGGCCTGGTCCAGATCGTCGATGCGCCGCCGCGCTATGCGCGCTTCGAGAGCGAGAGCGGCGACGGCGCCACGCTGTCGCTGCACGCCGTCGACCCGGCGACCGAGTTGGTGGCGGCGGGCACGGTGATCTACTTCGATCACGATTCCGCCGAGGCGCTGGACCGCCACGTCCGGGAGCTGGAGCAGCGTGGTGTGAGATTCGACACGGCGCCCGCGGACCAGCGGTGGGGGTGGCGGGAGGCGCGCCTCACCGACCCGGCCGGGAACGCGGTCTGCCTGATGTTCGCGGGCGGGAATCGCCGATTTCCGCCCTGGCGGATCTGATTCCGCCTGTCGTCAAAAAGGCGGCCCCGGCCGTGGCCGAGTCTCTGCATGATCGCTAAGATACACGCCCGATTTCGGAGACGCCTGCGTGGAAGCACTCCTCGTATCCACCTTCGCCGTGGCGCTGGCGGAGATCGGCGACAGGACGCAGCTTCTCGCGCTCGTCCTCGCCGCCCGATTTCGCAAGCCCGCGCCGATCATCACCGGCATTCTGCTGGCGACGATCGCCAATCACTGGGTGGCCGCCGAGATCGGTGCGCTGATTGCCGACTGGCTGCCGCCGGACGTCGGCCGCTGGCTGATCGCCGGCGCGTTCATCGTGATGGGCCTGTGGGTGCTCGTTCCCGACAACGAGGACGATGCGGCCGCCCGCTACCCGTATGGCGCCTTCCTGACGACGCTGATCGCCTTCTTCCTGGTGGAGATCGGAGACAAGACCCAGATTGCGACCGTCGTGCTCGCCGCGCAATTCGAGGCGGTGTGGCTCGTGGTAGTGGGCACGACGGTCGGGATGCTGGCGGCGAACGTACCGGTGGTGTTGCTGGGGCACTTCAGCGCCGACCGCCTGCCAATGCGTCTGATTAACGCGATCGCCGCCGCCGTGTTCATCGTGATCGGTGTGGCGGTGCTGTTCGGCGGGGCTTGAAGCCGTAAAGGCCGCTACGACCTAATTCGATTCGGTAATCGCCCGTCGCACGGTGTCGAGGGATGGATAGGCCTGACCGGGCGCCCGGTTGAATCGCTCCCGGAAAGCCCGGCGCTGGATGTGGTCTACGAGATCGACGGGGGAGAGCGCCGCGTCACAGGACTCGACCGATCCGGCTCCGTTTACGCTCTCTGGATTCTGGTTCTTCATTGCCGTTACGCCGGTATTTTCGACCGAGAATAGTCCAGTTCGCCGGTCCCGCAAATGGGGGTATATCGCGGGGGCGGGCAACCTGCTGTTTTTGCGGTTTGTTGCCGTTTCCGGGGCCTCTGCGGTAACCCGTTCGTAACAGAAAAGCCGCGGATTCTCCGCGAACCTCCGCCACCAACCGGGCCCGCCGGCCGCAAGGCGCGCTATATGCGCCGCGCGATATAACGCAATAACAACAAATACGTTCCCGGACCTGCGGAGACTCCTTATTGTGCGATCTCGGCCGGCCACGTTGCCCGCCGGCGAAGGGTGTCAACAGGAGGCGGGAGCCAATGACCGGAGTCGCAGCAGATCGGGCCTCAGATCGGATAGAGCCTCCACTCACGGACGAGCGCCGCGAGCGGCTGCAAGCCGCGGTGGCCGACCTTTCGGAGGCGCAGCTGACCTGGGCGAGCGGCTATCTGGCGGGGCTTGCCGCCGCCACGGGTGCGGCGAATCCCGCCGCGGCGCCATCGCCCGGCGCCGGCGAAGACGCCCGGGAGCGGCTGACCATCCTTTATGGTTCCCAGACCGGGAACGGGCGGCGCGTCGCCGAGGCGATGCAGGCGGAGGCGACCGGCCGCGGCCTGGCGGCGCGGGTAGTCAGCATGGCGGACTACCGCCCGGCCGAGCTGCGGCGGGAGACGCTGCTCGCGGTGGTCGTCAGCACTCACGGCGAGGGCGATCCGCCTGACGACGCGGAGATGCTGCACGAGTATCTCTTCGGCCCGAAGGCGCCGAAGCTCGGATCGCTGCATTACAGCGTGCTGGCACTCGGCGACTCGAGTTACGCCGAATTCTGCCGCACGGGTCGGGACTTCGATGAACGACTCGCCGCGCTCGGCGCCAGCCGCTACGGCGAGCGGGTCGACTGCGACGTCGATTACGAGGACCCGGCGGCGCGGTGGAGCGAAGCCGTACTCGATGCGGCGCGGGAGCGTCTGGGCGAGGCGGCTCCGGCGCCGCGCCTGCATGCGGTGCCGTCCGAGCCGCCGGCGAGGGTGGCGCCGGGGCCGGTCAGGGCCGAGGTGGTGACCAATCAGCGCATCACGGGCCGCGATTCCGGCAAGCGGGTCCACCACGTCGAATTCGCCGTGGAAGGCCTCGCCTACGAGCCGGGCGATTCCGTCGCGCTGGTCACCCGGAACCCGCCTGCCGTCGTGGAGGCCGTGCTCGAGGTCGCGGGGCTCGACGGCGGCAGCAGCCTCGCCGACGGGCGCGCGCTCGGAGACGCGCTCGCCGCCGACTTCGAGATCACGAAAGCGAGCGCCGGCTTCCTGGAACGATACGCCGCGGCCAGCAGCGCGGGCGCGCTCGCCGAGCTCCTGGCGCACGGGCGCCGACAGGAGCTCGCGGCCTATCTCGCCGATCGGCAGGTGATCGACGTCTTGCACGAGCATCCGGCAGAGCTGACTGCGGACGGGTTCGTGGCCTGCCTGCGGGGATTCAAGCCACGCCTGTATTCGATCGCCTCCAGCCCGCTGGCGAACCCGGACGAGGTGCACCTGACGGTGGCGGCCGTGGAGTACGACGCCTGGGGTCGGCGCCATTACGGCTCGGCGTCGACCGCGCTCGCCGCGCTTGCGATCGGCGCGACGCTGGAGGCGCGCATCGAGCCGAACCCCCGATTCCGCCTGCCGGCGGACGCCTCCGCCCCGACGATCATGATCGGGCCCGGCACCGGCGTGGCGCCGTTCCGCGCTTTCCTGGAACACCGCGAGGCGCTCGGCGCGGAGGGGAGAAACTGGCTGTTCTTCGGCGACCGCCACTTCGCGAGCGACTTCCTGTATCAGATCGAATGGGCGCGCTTTCGCAAGCGCGGCGTGCTGGACCGCATGGACGTCGCGTTCTCGCGGGATCAGGCGGAGAAGGTCTACGTCCAGGATCGGCTGCGCGAGCGCGCGCGGGAGCTGTACGCCTGGCTGGAGGAGGGCGCGTACGTCTACGTGTGCGGTGACGCCGCCCGCATGGCGCCGGACGTCCACGATGCCCTGATCGGAGTGATCGCGGAGGCTGGCGGTCGCACGCCGGAACAGGCCGGCGAGTACCTGAAGGAACTGCGCCGCGCCGGCCGTTATCAGCGCGACGTGTACTGAGGAGACGAGATGAGCGGCACACCAAGCGACGTCGAGAGGATCAAGGCGGGCAGTCGTCACCTGCGGGGCACGCTGGAGCAGAGCCTGCAGGACCGGCTGACCGGCGCCATAGCCGACGACGACACGCAACTGTCCAAGTTCCACGGCATCTACCAGCAGGACGACCGGGACGTGCGCAGCGAGCGGCGGCGCCAGCGTCTGGAGCCCGCGTACTCGTTCATGATCCGCGCACGGGTGCCCGGCGGAGTCTGCACGCCGGCCCAGTGGCTCGCCATGGACGAACTCGCGCGAACCCACGCCAACGGCACGCTGCGCCTGACCACCCGCCAGGCCTTCCAGTTCCATGGCGTCATCAAGACCCGGCTGCGTGCGACCATCCGCGGCATCAACGAGTGCCTGCTGGATACGCTCGCCGCCTGCGGCGACGTCAATCGCAACGTGATGGCGGGCGTGAATCCCTGGCGCTCGGTGCTGCACGCGCGGGTGGCCCGACTCGCCGACGAAGTCAGCGCTCACCTGACGCCTGCGACCCGGGCCTACCACGAGATCTGGCTGGACGGGGAGAAACTCGAGTCCGAAGCCGGCCGTGACGAGCAGGAGCCGATCTACGGTGCCACCTATCTGCCGCGCAAGTTCAAGATGGGTTTCGTGGTGCCGCCGGAAAACGACATCGACGTGTACTCCCAGGACCTCGGCTTCATCGCCATCGAGCAAGAAGGCGAGCTGGCCGGCTTCAACGTGGTGGTCGGCGGCGGCATGGGGACGACCCACGGCGAGCCGGATACCTGGCCGCGGCTCGGCGACGTCATCGGCTACTGCACGCCGGAGCAGGTGACCGCGGTCTCCGAGGCGGTGGTGACCACCCAGCGGGATTTCGGCGACCGCACGAATCGCAAGCATGCGCGGTTGAAGTACACCATCGAGGACCGCGGCGTCGACTGGTTCCGCGGCGAGGTAGAGCGCCGCGCCGGCCTCGAGCTGGCGCCGCCGCGGCCGTTTCGCTTCACCACCACCGGCGACCGCTACGGCTGGATCGAGGGTGACGACGGGCTCTGGCATCGCACGCTCTTCATCGAGAACGGGCGCGTTGCCGACCGGGAGTCCGTCACGCTGATGACGGCGCTGCGCGAAGTGGCGGATCCAGGGCGCGGGCGTTTCATCCTGACGCCGAACCAGAACGTGACCCTGAGCGGGCTGGACGACGGCGGCCGGGAACGCGTGTCGGAGATCCTGCGACGGCACGGCGTCGACGGTGCCGGCGCACCGTCGGCCCTGCGCAGCCACAGCCTGGCCTGCGTGGGGCTGCCCACCTGCGCGCTCGCCATGGCCGAGAGCGAACGCTATCTGCCGGACCTGGTGGGCCGGCTCGAGGAACGGCTGGCGGCACACGGGCTCGACGGCGAGCCGATCGTGATCCGGATGACCGGCTGCCCGAACGGCTGCGCGCGGCCCTTCCTCGCGGAGATCGGTCTCGTGGGCAAGGCACCGGGGCGCTACAACCTCTATCTGGGCGCCGGCTTCAGCGGCGACCGGCTGAACCGGCTGCACCGCGAGAACATCGACGAGGAGACCATCCTGTCGGAGCTGGACGGGCTGTTCGCCCGCTTTGCCGCGGAGCGGGACAGTGGTGAGCGCTTCGGCGACTTCCTGGTGCGCGCCGGTGTGATCCGGGCCGTTACCTCCGGACCGGATTTTCGTGCGGACGAGGACAAGGTGGCATGAGAGCGCTCGGCGAGAACGACAGCCGCCGCGTCGCCGCCGAGGCGGCCAGCGCGAGGCTCGCGCCGCTGGCGGCCGCACAGCGTATCGAGTGGGCGCTGGAGTATCTGCCCGGCAACCCGGTGCTGAGCTCGAGCTTCGGCGCCCAGGCGGCGGTCAGCCTGCACCTCGTCACCCGCATCGATCCCGACATCCCGGTGATACTCATCGATACCGGCTATCTCTTCCCCGAGACCTACCGCTTCATCGACGAGCTCGCCGAGCGTCTCTCCCTGCGCCTGCATGTCTATCGCCCGGCGCTGAGCGCCGCCTGGCAGGAGGCGCGTTACGGCCGCCGCTGGGAGCAGGGTGCGAGCGGCATAGACGACTACAACCGGCAGAACAAGGTGGAGCCGATGGAGCGAGCGCTGGCGGAACTCGGCGCCGGCACCTGGATCGCGGGCCTCAGGCGCCAGCAGTCGGACTCCCGGGGCAGCCTGCCGGTGGTTTCCGGGGACGGTGAGCGCTGGAAGCTGCATCCCATCGTCGACTGGACCGACCGCGACGTCCACCGTTACCTCAGCCGCCATCGGCTGCCCTACCATCCGTTGTGGGAGCAGGGCTACGTGTCCATCGGCGACGTCCACACCACCCGGCCGCTGCACGAAGTCGAGGACGCGGCCGGCACCCGCTTTTTCGGCCTCAAGCGCGAGTGCGGCCTGCACGAGATGGATTTCGGCAAGACGGGCTGAGTCAGTGCGCGTCCGCGGGCGCCTCGCCGCAGCCGCCGCGCAACGGCAGGTCGACGTCGCCGAAGATCGCATCCACCTCGGGCTGGTCTGCGGCCGTCAGGCAGCGCTGCACCAGCGCGTCGGTCAGGTGCGGCGCGAACAGTTCCATGAAATGGCTCATGTAGCGCCTGAGCACGGTGTCCCGACGGAAGCCGATCCAGGTGGTGGAGCGGGGAAACAGGCCCTCGGCGTCGATGGCGACCAGGTCGTCGCCGCAGTCGTGGGCCATGCTCGCCACGATGCCCACGCCCATGCCCATCCGCACATAGGTCTTGATGACGTCGGCGTCGCGGGCGGTGAAGACGACGTCGGGCTCGAGCCCTTCGGCGGCGAACGCTCTTTTCAGAGACGACTCGCCGCTGAAACTGAATACATAGGTGACCAGCGGGTGGCGGGCCAGGGCCTCGATGGTCAGCGGACCGTCGAGCCGGGCGAGCTCATGATCCCGCGGCACCAGGATCATGCGGTCCCAGCGATAGCAGGGCAGCATCACCAGGTCGGCGAACAGGTCCCGGCCGCCGGTCGCGATGGCGAAATCGATCTGGCGGGCCTCCACCATGTCGGCGAGCTGTTCGGACGTGCCCTGATGGAGTTCGAGCGCGACGTCGGGATAGTGTTCGCGGAAGCGTGCGATGACGTCGGGGAGCACGTAGCGTGCCTGGGTGTGGGTGGTGCCGATCGCCAGCGTGCCGTCCGCTTCGTGGCGGGTGTTCGACGCCAGCGTGCGGATATTCTCGATTTCCTGCAGGACGGTGCGCGCCCGCGCGACCACCTCTGCGCCGGCCGGCGTGACGCTCGCCAGACTTCGTCCCTTGCGCTCGAACAGCCGGAGGTCGAGCTCCTCCTCCAGCAGTCGGATCTGTTTGCTCACGCCCGGTTGCGACGTATACAGCTTCTCGGAGGCGGCCGTGATGTTCAGGCCGTTGTCGACAATGGCCAGCAGGTAGCGCAGCTGTCGCAGCGTCATGGATTGCCCTCTGTGATCTCCGTCTGCTTCTCTCTGCCGCAGAATCATACGGGCTCGGCAAAGGCCGCGTTATAACGGCTCGGCATGTTTCCAGACCCTTTCATTATTTCTGGCGTGCGCATTCGCTCGCTATAGTCGGGGCGTATTGCGAGGCGCGAGCGACGAATGGACTTCCTCCCCGTATTTCTGAGACTGCAAGACGTGCCCTGCCTGATCGTGGGCGGGGGCGAGACGGCCAGCCGCAAGTTCCGGCTGCTGGCTGCCGCGGGCGCGCGGGTGACGGTGGTGGCGCCGGGACTCGTGGCCGAGCTGGCCAGCGCGCGGCACGACGAGGCGCTCGTGCACGTCGACGCCGAATTCGAGCCGGCACATCTCGACGGCCAGCGGCTGGTGATCGCCGCCACTTCCGATCGGTCGCTCAATCGATGGGTTGCCGAGCTCGCCGACGGACGCGGGGTGCCCTGCAACGTCGTGGACGATCCCGGGTCCTGCCGCTTCATCATGCCTGCCATCGTCGATCGTTCCCCCGTCATGGTGGCGATCTCTTCCGGCGGCACTGCTCCCGTTCTCGTGCGCCGCCTGCGCGAGAAGATCGAGGCGCTGCTGCCTGCGCGCCTGGGCGCGCTGGCCGCGTTGGCGGGGCGATGGCGATCACGGGTCGCCGGGCGCCTGCGTGAAGGCGGGGCGAGACGGCGATTCTGGGAGGGGGTCTTCTCGGGGCCGGCATCGGACGCGGCGCTGGCCGGACGCGCGGCGGAAGCGGACCGCCTCATCGCGCAGACGCTGTCGTCGGCGGCCGTCGGCCGCGACCGGCCTGCAGCCGGCATCGCCTGGCTCGTGGGCGCCGGCCCCGGCGATCCGGGGCTGCTGACGCTGCGCGCATTGCAGGTCGCGCAGCAGGCCGACGTGGTCCTCTACGACCGGCTCGTCTCGCCGGAGGTGCTCGAACTCACCCGGCGGGATGCCGAGCGCATACCGGTCGGCAAGATGCCCGGCGGACATTGCGTGAGCCAGGAGGAGATCTCCGCGCTGCTGGTCCGCCTGGTGGGGGAGGGCAGGAAGGTCTGCCGCCTGAAAGGGGGAGACCCGTTCATATTCGGGCGCGGCGGCGAGGAGGCCGAGGCGCTCGTGGAAGCGGGCCTGCCGTTCGAAGTGGTGCCGGGCATAACGGCCGCGGCCG
The DNA here is from genome assembly GCA_035655155.1 of Woeseiaceae bacterium. Lineage (GTDB taxonomy): Bacteria > Pseudomonadota > Gammaproteobacteria > Steroidobacterales > Woeseiaceae > Lentisalinibacter. The sequence goes on along the minus strand of DASRVH010000078.1, from coordinate 19,282 downwards.
CCTGCGGCGCCTACGCAGGCATTCCGCTGACGCACCGCGAACATTCCCAGTCGGTGGTGATGATCACCGCCCACGGCAAGGATTCCATCGACCGGCTGGACTGGGCATCGCTCGCCCGGGACCGGCAGACGCTCGCGTTCTACATGGGTGTGGGCCGACTGGGCGCGATCCGCTCGAGACTCCTTCAGCACGGGCGCGCGCCGACGACGCCGGTGGCGCTGGTGGAGAACGGCAGCCTGCCGGGCCAGCGCGTGCTGAGCGGCACGCTGGCCGAGCTGGCCACGCTCGCCGAGCGTTACGAGGTGCGGCCGCCCGCCATGCTGTTCGTGGGCGAGGTGGCCGCGCTGGCCGGTCGGCTCAGCTGGTTCGAGGGCGCCGGGTTCTCCGGCGGCGCGAACCCGGCGACCTCGAATCCGGTGCCGCCGCTGGCGCTCTCGGCGTAACAGGCTGCCTGTCCGCCCCTGGATCGGTGCCGTGGCGCCAGGTCGCCGGAGTCACTGACTCGCGCGCACGCTCAGCGCGGTCACGGTGAGCAGGATCAGCGCCATGCCGACGATCTGCGTGGCCGTCAGGCTCTCGCTGAGCACGAGGACACCGAACAGCGATGCCGTGACCGGTTCGATCATCGCGACGATGGAGGCCACAGCCGGTGCCGTCTCGCGGAGTCCGACCACGTAGAGAATGAACGACAAACCGGCGCCGAGCACGCCGAGGGCGACGAACAGCGGCAATCCCGGCGCACCCAGCACGGCGGCGACCTGACCGGCGTCGCTCGGCCAGATCAGGACCCCGGCGAGGACCGCGAACGCGATGGCGAGGATCGCCGGCGGGCTGCCGTGGGGTGCCGCGTACTTGAAGCCGAAGATGAACAGCGCGTAGCAGGCGCCGGCGAGCAGTCCGGCCGCCACGCCGAGGATCGTCACGTCGGCCGCGCCGGCATCGTAGACGCGCGTCAGCAGCACGATGCCGACCAGCACCAGCGCGATGGCGACCCACTTGCGCACGCTGGGTGTCTCGAGTCCCAGCGCGAAGGACACCAGGAAGACGAATATCGGCGCGCAGTACATCAAAGTGGCTGCAACCGCGACACTGCCCTGCGAGATGCTGACGAAATAGAAGGTGAAGTTTCCGGCGACGCCCAGGCCGGCGACCGCCGACCAGAACCACAGCCGCGTGTCGGACAGCCCGCTGCGGTGCGGATGCACAACCAGCCAGCCCAGCACGAACAGCAGGCCGATCGCGCCGCGGTAGAAAGAGACCAGGTAGGCGTCCCAGCCGGCCGCGAGGAGCATGCCGCCGATCCCGCCCGACAGACCCCAGCAGAAAGCGGCCAGCACCACGAACGCGGCGGCCGCAATCGTGGTGCCGCCTCGTTCGCCCATCATGGAGGACCTGCCGAGGATCGGGGGAGGCAGGTCGCGGTAAACAGAGCGTTCGCCCCCTAGCCCGTTTTATCGTCGGCGTTGGCAGCAGCGAGCCGCAGCGCGCCATAGCCCTGCCACAGGGCCGCTTCGAGATCCTGCGCTGCGCTTGCCAGCGCCTCCGCGCCCCGATCTTTCTCCACGGCCTGCCTGAAGGCGACCAGCGCCTGCCAGATATCCGGATAGGTCACCGTGGCCTTCCTCTCGATGGCGGCATGCACGCCCACCTCTTCCCAGTGCTCGATCAGTTTCTCCACGCTCGGCCCGCCGTTGCCGCCGTCGGTCCGGGCGCTCACGATCTTGCGGACGTCGGCAATCAAAGCTTCGATCTCTTCCTCATAGTCGTCCAGGTGCAAGTGGAATTCTGCCAGATGTTGCGAGTCTACCTCGCCGTGGGCGAGCGCGGGCGTGGAGGGCTGCGCTGCCAGAAAGAGCGCGACGAGTGCGGAGAGCGTGTAGTGACGTGTCTGCATGGTGTTCCTCGGTGTGGTTCTACGGCCTCCCGGCACGATTGCGGGGAGACACGATCAGCATAAATATTAATGCGAATCATTCTCATCTGAATGATAAGGTCGCCCCTGATCGTCGTCAAACCTGCCGATGCAGCAACCATCGTCGCGACAACCCTCCCGCCGTCGCGCGAGCCTCCGGATTGCCTTGGACCCGCGCCGCGAGCTCGGGATACCCTGAGGAGGCGGTTATACCCTGACCACGGAGGGAAGGAGGTACTCGAGATGACGGACCGACCTGAAGTAGTGGTGTTCGATGTCCTGGAAACGCTGATCGACCTCGATCCGCTGGGGGCGCGGCTGGAAGAGGTGGGTCAGCCGGCCGCCCTGCTGGAGCCCTGGTTCATGCGCTTTCAACGCGATGCCATGGCGCTGACCCTTGCCGGCGACGACGCACCCTTCGAGCCGGTTGCGCGCGAGACGCTGCGCACCGAGACGCGGCACAGACTGTCCGAGGCCGACATCGATTACGTGCTCGCCGGCTTTGCGAGGTTGCCCACGTTCGACGACGCCGCGCCGGCTCTGCGGACTCTCTGCCAGGCACGAATCGCCGTCGGATGCCTCACCGTGGGCTCTCCCGACAACACCCGCCGCTTCCTCGACGGCGCCGGGCTCAGCGAATTCGTCGACGAAGTCATCACCACGCAAGGGGCGGGCGTCTGGAAGCCCCATCCCGGGATCTACCACTTCGCTGCCAATTACATGCACACACCGATCGAGCGCATGGCGCTGGTGGCCGTGCATGCGTGGGACTGCCATGGCGCCAAGCGAGCCGGAGCGCTCGCCGGCTGGTGCGCCCGTCTCGAACAGAAGCCCGGAGACGTGTTCCTGCCTGCCGACGTTACCGGTGAGAGCCTGGTCGAGGTGGCGGACAAGCTGCTGACGCTGCACTAGCAGCCCTAAGATCAGGTCCTGATCGCTGAGACAAGCGGCGTGAGTCACGGTCAATCGGCGAACTGTTGGCGCACCAGCGGACTGCTCACCGCACGCCAGAGTATCCGTACGTTCTGATGCGCACTGCCGGCGCGGGCGGCTGCGAATGTCAGTAATGTGTCGAGGGCATCGCGGTCGTAGTAGTGCCCGCTGAACAGCAGCGCGTCGATGCGCCGGGTATTGGCGATGTCCTCCAGCGGGTCGGCGCTGAGCAGGAGCAGGTCGCCTGCCTTGCCGACGCTGACCGAGCCGTAGCGGTGATCGAGTTGCATGAAGGCCGCGGCGTCGATGGTGGTGGCGCGCAGCGCTGCCGCTGGCGACAGTCCTGCATCGACGAGCAGGCCCAGCTCGTCGTGCAGACTGAAGCCGGGATAAACGTAGGTGTCGAATGTATCGGTGCCGGCCAGCAGCCGGACACCGGCCGCATGAGCCGCGCCGACGTGGCGCAGTGCCAGACCGTAGAGCGCGGCGCGCACGTTGCGGCCCGAGGCATCGAGAGCCGTTGCGGCATTGCGGTCCGCATCCGGGGTCCACATGAATCGGCGCAGCACGCCGGGCACGTAGCGCCGCCGCTCGTCGTTGCGAAACGCCGGTTCATGCGCCAGGGCGCCCATGCGCAGCGTCTGCAGCGTCGGTGTCCACCACGTCTGTGAATCCGCCATCCTTTTCATCAGCGCTTTACAGAGCGCCTCATCCCGGGCGTCGACCAACTCGGCGATGAATTCCGTGTCGTACGCCGCCAACGGATCCGGCAACGCGCGAAAGGCCTCGGCCCGGCCATGACACTCGAGCGCGAACAGGCGCCCGTGTTCGATGCTGCGTTGCCCGGCTTCGATCGTCTGCAGCAGCGATACCTTCACCGGGCGGTGCCCGGCGAGGGCGAGTCCGTGGGCCGCGGCGGCATCGGCGAGGGCGGCGTAAGCGGCGGGCGAGACGCCCGAGTAGACCTTGAGGAAGTCCGCGCCGGCCTGCTTGTAGAAACGTGCGAGCGCGTCGGCGTCGGCGGCGGTGCGCAGCCTGAGGAATGGTTCGAAACCGTCCGGTATCTCGTCGCCGCCGTCGATCTGGAAGCTCGACTGGCCGATGTAACGCGGCGACAGGCCCGTCCCGGATGCCAGCGCCCGGTTCCAGCGCCGGCGGTCTTCGATGCAGGCGATGAACGGATCGGGCCGCGACGTGCACCCCCACAGATCACGCACGCCCGTGACGCCATTCGCAACGAACAGCGGATGCTGGTACTGATCGGCGAAGGTATTGGAGTGGGTGTGCATGTCCCACAGGCCCGGCATCAGGTATTTGCCGGTCCCGTCTATCTCGCGGACGCGCAGCGGCGCGACTACGTCTTTGCCGATCGCTGTAATGGCACCGTCGCGTACGACGACATCGGCCGGCGGGCGCGTCTTGCCTGATGTGACATCGACGACGCGCACGTTGCGTATGACGATATCGCCGGCGTGCCCCGGGCGCGGCATCTCGGGCGGCGGCCAGGCGACCAGGCCGGCCAACACCAGCATGGTCACGGCTACGAAAGCGACCATAGACAGCACGGTGTAGCGCAGCAGCCTACGCATGATCTAGGCGCCGGCGGCGCGGGCGACGAGGTAGTGGCTTGCCTTCGGCTTCGGCTGCCATACCTCCTCGATGTCGAAGCCGGCATCTGTAATCCATTGCATGAACTGCGATTCCCGGAACACGTTGACCCGCGGCAGCACGCCCAGCGAGCGGCCGAGCGGCGCGATCCAGCCGAGCCAGGCCGCGCTGTCGCCAATGCAATGGGTATTCGAGATCAGCAGGCCGTCAGGCTTCAGCATGCGCCGCAACTGGCGCAGCGTGCGCGGCACGTCGGCGACGAGATGCAGGATGCTGTGTGCGAGTATCACGTCGTAACGGACGGTCGTGTTCAGATCATCGATGCTCGAGACCTCGAAGGCGACATTGCGGATGGCGGCCTCCTCGGCCTTCTCGCGGGCGATCGCTATCATGCGCGGCGAGATATCGGTGGCGAGGATATGCGTGACCCGCGGCGCGTGATGCAGCGCCGTGGTGCCGGTACCGCAGCCGATCTCCAGCACTCGGTCGCCGGGCGCCAGGTGGCCGTCGGTTCTGGCGAGCTTGGCCTCGTAGGCCGCCTGATCGGGAACTGCCTTGCGCGCATAGCGCGGTGCGATGAAATTCCAGAAGCGGGAGTCGGGGTGCGAGCGGGTCACGTCGGTCGTATCCATGGTGTGTCCTCCGGGCCGGGGATGCCGGCGTGGCTATTGTGTCCGATACTGGCAATGCTTGTTAGTCGGCTTGTTAGTCGAAAAAGGCCGCGAGGCGGATCGGCGAGGCGCCCGAGGGTGAATCCTGCGGCACGCAGCCAGCCATCCGCGCGATGCGGATTTGCCAACTGCCGAACCAGCGGCTGAAGACGGGAATGGTGGTGGCGTTCGTGCGTGGCATGACCGGGCTTTTCGTAGGAGAGCGCGCATATTAGTCATGCAGTTTAGTTTATAGAATTGCTAATAATCGGATATGTGGTATACGTAATTGGATGAAGTGGCAGGCCGTGGCATTCGACTGGAATCAGGTACGGGCATTCCTCGCCACGGCCGAGGAGGGCTCGCTATCGGCGGCCGCCCGAGCGCTGGGCCTCACGCAGCCGACGCTGAGCCGGCAGGTCGCCGGGCTGGAGGCCGATCTCGGTGTGACGCTGTTCGAGCGCGGGCGCCGCTCGATGGAACTCACCGAGTCGGGGCTCGCGCTGCTGGAGCACGTGCGGGCGATGGGCGATGCGGCCACGCGGGTATCACTGGCGGCCACGGGCCGCTCGGAACTGATCGACGGGCATGTCAGCGTCACGGCCACCGAGCAGTTCGCGATCCACTACCTGCCGGGCGCCATCGAACGCATACACGAGCGCGCGCCGGGCATCGAGATCGAGATCATCCCGGCCAACGCCTCACTGGATCTGATCCGGCGCGAGGCGGACATCGCGATCCGGCATGCACGGCCAGAGCACGGCGACCTCATCGCTAAACGCATCGGCGCGACGACCGCCCACCTCTTCGGAGCCAGGCACTACCTGGACCGGATCGGCCGCCCGGGCAGGCCCGCGGACCTCGCCGACGCCGACTTCATCGGCTTCGAATACCAGGGGCAACTGGTGGAGATGTACAACGCAATGGGTATTCCCGTGACCCGCGACCATTTCACGGTCTACAGTGCCAGTGGCAGCGTCATCCTCGCGCTCATCGAGCGTGGGCTCGGCCTCGGATTCGTCACTCGCGACATCGCTGCGACGCGTCCGCTGCTCGAAGAGGTGCTGCCGGCGCTGCCCCCGATCGAGGTGCCGGCCTGGCTCGTGACGCATCGGGAGCTGCACACGAGCCGGCGGATCCGGCTGGTGTTCGATACCATCGCGGAGTTCGTTTCGGAGATGACGCAGGGCCGGGTCACGTGAAGCACGTCAGGGAAAGAGCGGGGCCCACGAGCGAAGCGGCCTGGCAACGCGAGCTGCATTCGGTGCGCAAGGTCCGGGCGGACGAGTTGCGGCAGGTCGCCGCAGTGCTCGCCAAGGCGTTCTACGACGATCCTCCCACGCGTTGGACGATCCCGAATGACGAGCGGCGTGAGACGATGCTCTGTCGTGGATTCCACTTCTACCTGAACAAGCTGTGGTTTCCGCAGGGAGAGTGCCTGACGACAGACGGAGTTGCCGGCGCTGCGGCATGGATACCTCCCGGCGGTTGGAAGGTCAGCCCCTTTCGACAGCTGCTGCTGCTGCCGGGTATCGCCCTGGCATTCCGGCGCTCGACCGGCCGGGTTCTCGCTGCCATCGCATCGATGGAATCCAATCACCCGGAGGATGAGCACTTCTATCTTCCGTTTGCGGGTGTCCTGCCGGAATGGCAGGGGAAAGGGATCGGCTCGGCCCTGCTGTCGCCCGTGCTCCAGCGCTGTGATCGGGAGGCCGTTCCGGCTTACCTGGAGGCTTCATCACCGATGAATCGACGGTTGTACGAGCGTCACGGATTCGAGGTGACGGAGGAGTTTCGCTTTGCTGAGGATGCGCCGCCGTTGTGGCGGATGTGGCGGCCGCCCGGGCAGACTCGTCCGTGAGTTCGACCGGCAGCCTGCGGCGGCCGGAGCCTTGTCGGTGCCGATCCCGGTGTGATGAACTGCCGTCGTGAAACAGGGCGTCCGCATCTTCTGGCTGCTGACCGGGCTGACGTCGCTCGCCATCGGCGCTGTCGGCGTGGTGTTGCCGTTGTTGCCCACGACGCCGTTTCTGCTGGTCGCCGCTTTCGCGTTCGCCCGTTCCTCGGAGCGTCTGGACCGCTGGCTGCGAGAGCACCGTTCCTTCGGAACCCTGATCGACAACTGGCATCGGGATGGCAGCATCGACAGGAAGACGAAACAGGTTGCGCTCGTTGTGTTGTTGCTGACGCCGGTGATCACGTGGCTTATCGGCGCTCCGCTCTGGGTCATCGGCGTGCAGGTTGTCGTCCTGAGCGCGGCGGGGGTCTTCATCCTGACCCGGCCATCGCCGTCTGCAGCCCGCCGGAGTGAACAGGATTCGTTCGAGCGCCGGACCCGTGTTCCCGGCAATGACGGCAACGGATAATCATCGATAGACAGGCATAACCAAAACCATGAAAGCACTGTTTCTTGCACTCATCGCTCTCAGCCTGGCCGTGCTTGGTGCGCATTACCTGCGCTACGGAAACGTCCTGGGCGTTGCGGCAGCGCTGGCGCTCATCGGCCTTCTGTTCTTGCGCCGCGGCTGGGTTGCCCGGGTGATCCAGGCAGCGCTTGTTCTGGGCGCGCTCGAATGGGCGCACACGCTTTATGAACTGGTGCAGATGCGCATGGCGCACGGCGCGCCGGTGGCGCGTATGTCCACGATCATCGGGGTCGTGATTGCGGTCACGCTCGGTTCGGCACTGCTGTTCCAGACCCGGACGATGAAGCGAATGTACGGCCTGCAACGGCGCGACCGGGCAGCGAACTGACGCCCCTGCGACCTGGATCCCCTCGGGGTCTGACCCACCGGGCGTTCTTCTCCGGCAACGACAAGCCCGCAGGGAACATGGGAACCCGCCGGTTTCCGTTCCCGCATCGGCGTCCTCAGCTTCCGGCCGGGAACCGTCGGCGCCAGGCCGACAGACCGCCGGCGAGGTTGTGTACGTGGCGGTAGCCCCTTCTTGTCAGGGATTCGGCGGCGACCAGGCTACGTGCGCCCGTTGCGCAGAACAGGACGAGGCGTTCGGAAGACGGAAACGGCACGCCATTTTCGATCAGTTCGGCCAGCGGGATGTGCTGCGAGCGCGGGAGATCGTCGACGAGGCGCTCGTGCGCGTCGCGCACATCGATGAATACCGTGTTTTCTGCCGTCGCCAGCAAATCCGCTGCCTCCGTGGGCGAGAGTTCGGAGATACCGACGTCCTCCGTGGCGCCCCCGCTGCAGAATGCCTGGTAATCCACCAGCTCGACGATGGCGGGGTTATCCCCGCACAGCGCGCACTGGATATCTCTGTCTACCCGGAAGGCCGAAAACCTCAGTGCGAGCGCGTCGTAGTGCACGAGCCGGCCGCTCGCAACCTCACCGATGCCGGCGATCAGCTTGATGACCTCGGTGGCCTGCAGCGTCCCCATGACGCCGGGCAGGACGCCCAGCACGCCGCCCTCGGCGCAGGAGGGAATCAGTCCTGCCGGCGGCGGTTCCGGGAACAGGCACCGGAAGCAGGGACCGCCGTCATGGTTGTAGACCGAGAGCTGACCTTCGAAGCCGAGGATCGATGCCGACACCAGCGGCCGGCCCTCCAGCACGCAGGCGTCGTTGACCAGGTAGCGGGTGGCGAAATTGTCGGCGCCGTCCGCCACCACGTCGTACGCGGCGACGAGTTCTCTCGCGTTGTCGCGGCTGAGTGCACCGGGATGCTCCTCGATCGTGATGTGGGGATTGAGATCCCGCAGCCGCGCGGCGCCGCAGGCGAGTTTCTCCCGCCCCACATGGCTCGCGCCGAAGAGGACCTGCCGATGCAGGTTGGAGGCGTCCACGGTGTCGAATTCGACGATGCCGATGCGGCCGACCCCCGCAGCGGCGAGATACAGTGCCAGCGGCGAGCCGAGACCGCCGAGGCCGACGAGCAGCACGGAGGAGTGCTTGAGCCTCGCCTGCCCCTCGGGGCCCAGTTCGCGCAGATTCAGTTGCCGGCTGTAGTGCGCGAGTTCCGGATCGGTGAATGTTTCGCTGGTCTCTTTCATCGAAGGACTCGGTGGTTCGCTTCCCGGGCTGCCTGCGGCGCGCCGCCTGCCGTGCCCGTAGTCGTGCCCTTGGCGTGAGATCATAGCAATTGTGTCGGGCGGGATTCTGATAGTATTTTCACGAGGGGAGCGCGGAGGACCGTGAGGGTGCCGCGCGGCGCCGCACTCCACCCCGGGTACCGATATGAAAGATCCCAAGCCAGATTCCAAGTCAGCTTCCAATGCAGCTTCCAAGGCAGCTTCCAAGGCTCTCGACAGAAGGCAGTTCATCAAGATCTGCGCGGGCGCAGGCGTTGCGGTTGCGGCCAATCCGGGCCTGATGGCGCGGCCCGCCGGGGAGCTGAGGCCGGGCGAGCGCGTGCGGCTGGTGGATACCGAGGGACGGAAGCTGCGTGCTCGCGATCTGACCGTGGGTGAAAGCTACGTCTTTCACTATCCGTACGTGACGACGCCGTGTTTTCTGATCGACCTGGGAGAGCGGGCGGGAGCCGGTGCCGAACTGGAGACAGCGGACGGCCGGTCTTACCGCTGGTCCGGCGGCGTGGGTCCCGGCAGCTCGATCGTCGCCTTCTCGGCGATCTGCGCGCACCGCATGAGTTATCCCACCCGGGCGGTCACCTTCATCGATTATCGGCACGAGCCGGTCTCCGGCGCCGGTAGCTCGCCACGCGCGCGCGGACAGGTCATCTACTGCTGTTCCGAGGGCAGCGTCTACGATCCGCAGGATGGCGCGCGCGTGCTCGCAGGCCCGGCCTCCCAGCCGCTCGCCGCCGTGCGCCTCGAGTACGAAGAGGGCGAGGACGCGCTGTTCGCCAGCGGCATGTACGGCGGTGACATGCTCGACGGGTTCTTCGCAAAATTCGGTTTCCAGATCGCTCTGGCGCACGGCAGCGACGACATCCGGCGTCCGGTGGCGGACGTCGCGACCGTCTGGCCCATGGGCGACTATTCCCGCACCGGAGCCTGTTAGGAGACCTGCCGCGCTCCGGTTCCCGGCGGAGCGGAGCAGGGGGGCTCAGCTGCCGGCTCGCGCCGTCTTTTTCCGGTCCTCGAGCAGTCCGGCCAGTTCTTCGTGACCGGCCGCTCTCGCGACGGCAGCGGGTGTCCTGCCGCGGCTGTCGCGCGCCGAGCGGTCCGCGCCCCGCTCGACGAGCATCCGGACCATGACGGAGTCTCCGGTTGCGGCGGCGACATGCAGGACCGTGGCCCCCGATTCCTGGCGGGCCGAAAGGTCCGTGCCGGGCGCTTCCAGGAGCATGCCGACCACGCCGGGCCGGCGGCTGTGCACGGCGCGCATGAGGGGCGTCCAGCCGTAAGCATCGCGGGCGTTCTGGTCGGCGCCGGCGGCGAGCAGGACCTCGGCCACGGCAATATGTCCCTTGACTGCCGCCACGCCCAGAGCCGTCCAGCCGAGCTTGGCTTTCAGCGCAGGTAGCGCGCCGGCCTCCAGCAACAGTTTCGCCACAGCCGGGTCGCCGCCGAGGGCGGCGTACATGAGGGGTGTGCCGAGATTGGCATTTCTGGCATTGGGGTCGGCGCCGGCCGCCAGCAGACGCGCCACGAGGGCCGGCGCGGGCTGCTGAGCGGCGAACATGAGCGCCGTCTTGCCGTCACCGGTCGCCCGGTCCGGATCGACTCCGTCGTCCTCCAGCAGGCCCGCGATGGCGGTCAGGTCCTTGTCAGCGAGGGCCTCGGACCAGGCGTCGCCGCCGCCGGAGGGCGCGGCGATGGCGGATGCGCTCACGAACAGCCCCAAGGCCAGTGCAGGCAGCAACGAGCGCCGGCACCCGGCGGCTGACTGCCCGGCCTGCCCTTTCGCCGCGCTGGACGTCAAACGCGCTGCAGTCTCAGGTCTGGGTTGCGGCCGAAGCGCCCGCAGCGGGTGCTTCTTGCCGGGCCGGAGCGCCGTGTTTGACCTCTTCGTACCAGACGTTGTGGTGCTGCTTGGCGAAACCCTCGTCGACCTCGCCGCCCACCATGCCCTCCAGCACGCCCTCGACACCAAGGGTGCCCAGGTAGATGTGCCCGAGCGAGACGGCGATCAGGAACAGCCCGCTGCCGGCATGCACGATGTGCGAGAGCTGCATGGTGCTGCGCTCCCAGCCGAAGTTCGGGAACAGCAGGTAGAAGCCCGAGATGGTCAGCGCAATACCGCCGAAGAACAGCAGCCAGAAGAATATCTTCTCACCGGCATTGGCGAAGCCCGCAGGCGGATGGCCTTCGCCGAAGAACCCGCCGGCGGATTTCATCCACGCGAAATCGTAGCCCCTGAAGATGTTCTTGGGAATCCAGATGACCAGCATCACGACGAGTCCCGCGACAAATGGCAACGCGAGATAGTCGTGGACCGGTTTCGCAATCTGGGCCCAGGCGGCGAAGCCTTCCTTGCCCATGAGCGGAATGAGCACGGCGCGGCCGAAGATCAGACTGAGGCCGGTGATGGAGAGCAGCACGAACAGGATGGCGACGTACCAGTGCAGTCCGCGCTCGAAGGCCGTCCAGCGTTCCATCTTCCGCCCGGTCTTCTCCTCCAGCTTCTGCTTGCCGAGCACGATGTGTTTGGCAGCCAGGGCGATGAACGCCGCGATGATCAGCGAGCCGCCCAGGAAAGTGATGGGACCGTTGCGTACCTCCTGCCAGTTCTCACCGCCGTTCTGGATCAGCACCCCGGATTCCGGACCCGGAACCGCCGAGTAGCCGTCCGTGCCCTGGCGCACCGCGCGCCAGTATTCCGCACGCGGGTTCGTCGCCTCGGCATCGGACTCCGCCGACTGAGCGAACGCGAGACCGGTGTCGTGGACGACGTAGCCGATCAAGGGTAACGCCATGGCGAAAAGCGACGACAGTACGATGGTCAGGACCATCGTGCGACGCCGTGATTTGTTGCTGACTTGTCTTGCGGCCATTGCCTGGGCTCCTCTCTGTGCCGCGAATTGCATCAGGTCGCGGCCGTCGATCCGTTCGGTGGGGCGGGCGTGGCTACCGGTCCCACTGTACCTGCCTGAACCGTTCCTCCAGTGCCTTCTGGTGCTGCGGATCCTTCTGCTTCGCCAGCAGGGGATCCGGGCTGCCCTTGTAGACGCCGGGTTCATGCAGGGTCACGTCGACCTGTTCGGTACAACCGGCGGCGAGTCCAACTGACATTACTGCCAGGGTCATCGCCGACGCCAGTCGGCGATGTCTCTTTGCCTTTCCCGTTTTCATTGTGTTCTCGCTTGTGTCGCCGAGAAAATCAAACGTCCCGCTTGTAAGCGGTATCCCAGCCCCAGGTCTCGGGACGACCGCCGCGCTTGGTGATGCGCTTGCGGTAGATATCCGCGACCATGTTGCCGTCGCCGGCCAGGAGCGCCTTGGTGCTGCACATCTCGGCGCACAGAGGCAGCTTGCCCTCGGCGAGCCGGTTGCGGCCGTATTTCTCCAGCTCGGCGGCCGAGTTGTCCTCTTCGGGACCGCCGGCGCAGAACGTGCACTTGTCCATCTTGCCGCGCACGCCGAACGCCTCTTCCTGCGGGAACTGCGGCGCGCCGAAGGGGCAGGCGTAGAAGCAGTAGCCGCAGCCGATGCACAGATCCTTGTCGTGCAGGACTACGCCGTCGTCGGTGGTGTAGAAGCAGTCGACGGGGCAGACGGCCGCGCAGGGCGCGTCGGTGCAGTGCATGCAGGCGACCGAGATCGATTTCTCGCCCGGTACGCCGTCGTCGAGAGTCACCACCCGACGCCGGTTGACACCCCACGGTACCTCGTGCTCGTTCTTGCAGGCCGTCACACAGCCGTTGCACTCGATGCAGCGTTCGGCGTCACAAAGAAATTTCATTCGTGCCATGATCGGGCCTCCTAGGCTGCGGTGATCCTGCAGAGCGTGGCTTTCGTTTCCTGCATCTGCGTGACGGAGTCATAACCATAGGTGAAGGTATTGTTCGTTGCCTCACCACGGACGTAGGGCGCGGCCCCTTCGGGGTACTTGTCGATGAGGTCCTTGCCCTCGTACCAGCCGCCGAAGTGGAAGGGCGTCCACACCACGCCGCGCGCGACGCGAGGGGTCACCATCGCCTTGATCTTGATCCTGCCGCCCTCGGGACCTTCCAGCCAGATCCACTGACCGTCCCGCACCCCGGCGTCGTTGGCATCGGCGGGATTGAGTTCCGCGAACATCTCCTGCTGCAGCTCTGCGAGCCACGGGTTGGAGCGAGTCTCCTCGCCGCCGCCCTCGTACTCGACCAGCCGTCCGCTGGTGTGGACGAGCGGGAACTCCTTGGAGTAGTCCTTCGCCTGGATCGAGGCGTAGCGCGTGGGCAGCCGATAGTGGCTCTTGCGATCCTCGTAGGTCGGGTACTTCTCCACCAGGTCTCGCCGCGCCGTATAGAGCGGTTCGCGGTGGATCGGCACCGGATCCGGGAACGTCCAGACCACACAGCGCGCCTTGGCGTTACCGAACGGGGCGCAGCCGTGCTTAATGGCGACCCGCTGGATACCTCCCGAGAGGTCGGTCTTCCAGTTCTTGCCCTCGGCCGCTTTCTTCTCCTCCGCGGTGAGGTCGTCCCACCAGCCCAGCTGTTTCAGCATGTCGGCCGTGAACTCGGGATAACCGTCCTTGATTTCGGCACCCTTGCTGTAGGAGTTCTCCGCGAGCAGGTTGACGCCGTCGCGCTCCACGCCGAACCGGGCGCGGAAATTGAGACCGCCCTCGGCCACGTGCTTGCTGGTGTCGTAGAGCACCGGCGTGCCCGGATGTTTCATCTCGGGCGTGCCCCAGGAGGGCCACGGCAGGCCGTAGTAGTCACCGTCGCACGGGCCGCCCTCGGCCTTCAGTGTCGTCGTGTTGAAGGTGTGCTTGTTCTCCAGATGGAGTTTCAGCCGTTCCGGACTCTGGCCGGTGTAGCCGATGGTCCACATGCCCCGGTTGATCTCGCGAAGGATGTCTTCCACCAGGGGCTCGTCGTTCTCCACCTTCATGTTCTTGGTCAGCTTGTCCTCGAAGCCGAGCTTGCGGGCCAGCTTGTACATGATGGTGTGGTCGGGCAGCGCCTCGAACAGCGGCTCCATGATGCGCTCACGCCACTGCAGCGAGCGGTTAGACGCGGTGACCGAGCCGTAGGTCTCGAACTGGGTCGCGGCCGGCAGCAGGTACATCCCCTCCTGCCGGTCGGGCAGGACGGCCGTGTGGGTCGGATAGGGATCGACGACGACGAGCAGCTCCAGCGTCTCCATCGCCTTCTTCATCTCCGGCCCGCGGGTCTGGCTGTTCGGCGCGTGGCCAAAGAAGAACATCGCCTTGAGCTGGTCGCGCTGGTCGATCAGTTCGGCATCCTCGAGTACGCCGTCGATCCAGCGAGAAACCGGGATGCCGGCGGAGTTCATGGGATTGTCGAAGGGCACCTTCCCCTGATCGTTGCCCGCTTTCGCGTAGGCGGTGTCGAAGCGGTCCTGCAGCCAGTCGAAGTCGACGTCCCAGACCCTGGCCCAGTGCTTCCAGGAACCCTCGGCGAGTCCGTAGTAGCCGGGCAGGGTGTGCGAGAGCACGCCCAGATCGGTGGCGCCCTGCACGTTGTCGTGGCCGCGGAAGATGTTGGCACCGCCGCCTGACACGCCGATGTTGCCGAGTGCGAGCTGCAGCGCGCAGTAGGCCCGGGTGTTGTTGTTGCCGATGGTGTGCTGCGTGCCGCCCATGCACCAGACGATGGTGCCGGGCCGGTTCTCGGCCAGCGTCCTGGCGGCGCGCTTCACTTCCTCTGCGGGGATGCCGGTGACGTCGTGCACGATCTCCGGTGTCCACTTGGCGACTTCGGCGCGGATCTCGTCCATGCCGTAGACGCGCTGCTTGATGTACTCCTTGTCTTCCCAGCCTTCCTGGAAGACATGCCAGAGCATGCCCCAGATGAGCGGCACGTCGGTGCCCGGACGGATGCGCATGAACTGGTCTGCGTGCGCCGCCGTGCGCGTGAAGCGCGGGTCGACGACGATCATCTTGGCGCCGTTCTCCTTGCCGCGCAGGACGTGCTGCATGGCCACCGGATGCGCTTCGGCGGCGTTACTGCCGATGAAGAACATCGCCTTGCAGTTGTGCATGTCGTTGTAGGAGTTGGTCATCGCGCCGTAGCCCCAGGTATTGGCTACGCCGGCGACCGTCGTCGAGTGGCAGATGCGTGCCTGGTGGTCGACGTTGTTCGTGCCCCACAGTCCCGCGAATTTGCGGAACAGGTAGGCCTGCTCGTTGCTGAACTTTGCGGAGCCCAGCCAGTACACCGAATCCGGGCCGGAGCGCTTGCGGATATCCAGAACCTTGTCGCCGATCTCGTCGATGGCCTGATCCCAGGAGACGCGTTTCCACTTGCCGCCTTCCAGCTTCATCGGGTACTTCAGGCGGCGTTCGCCGTGGCCGTGCTCGCGGACGGAGGCGCCCTTCGCGCAGTGCGCGCCCAGATTGAACGGGGAGTCGAAGTCCGGCTCCTGACCGGTCCAGATGCCGTTCTGCACTTCCGCGACGATGCCGCAGCCCACCGAGCAGTGGGTGCAGACGGAGCGTTTGGTGGTGACTTCACCCTCTACTTTCTCCACCTTCGCCTCGGCGCGCCGGATCATCATCGTGGGCAGCGCGGCGGCGGCCGCGGTGCCGCCGATGCCGAGTCCGGCGCGGCGCAGGAAAGCGCGGCGGTCGACGGCGGTCCCAAGGGCGCCGTTCAGTGCGCCGTTGCTTTCAGTGGTCGTGAGCTCTCGCTTCTTGATCAGCTTCATCGCTAATCTCCCCATTCAGTTTTGGATGCGCTGCGGACCTGCCTCGCGGCGGTTCACAGGCTGGCTTTCTCGTAATAAGCGCGGATATGCGGTGTCTCCCGATATCCCTGCCGGTCGGGCTTGGCCGGCGCGCGCGTTCCCGCTGGTTCGGCCATGACTGAACGGCCACCGACGGCAACCGCGGCGGTAGCGCCCCCCGCGACGGCGAGCTTCTTCAGAAAGTTACGGCGTTCGCCGGCGTCTACTCGCGATTTACGACTCATATCCAACCTCCAGTCCTGCGCCGCCCGTCGGCGCTCAGGAAACTCCGGACCTGCCAGGCCCGGTCGTCTGATCCACCATCTCAAGGTGATGCTGGTCCGTTTCGATGAATTGCTCGCCGAGCTGTCCCACAGCCCGGTAGAAGCGCGCCGAACGCGCGGTCTGCATGTCCCGGAACAGGCGCGACATCCACGGTCCGATGTGGCGCTCGAAGAACCGGGCCTGAGTTTGCAGGGAATCCGGCTGCCCCTCGCTGACGAGGAACGCCATGATTTCGCACAGTGCTCCCGCATGATCCTCGGGTTCGCGGATGTCCTGCCGACGCTCGAAGCCGAGTCGCTGCATATCGTCGCGCAGCATGGCAAGGGGCTGCTCCATGAGGAATCCGGTGAGATACCAGGAGGCATAGGGGATCAGCTCACCCCGGCCGATGCCGATGAAAAGGGTCTGGTACTCGTCTGCGACCTGCGAGGGGTTCGCACGCTCCGCGGCCTGAGCGAGCAGGTGCCAGGCGACGCCAAGGAGGCTGTCTTCCCGGTCGGTGCCGCTGGCGGCCAGCAGCTTCAGCATCCCGTCGTCCGGCGGAGCAGCCAGCAGTCGGCCGAGGACCCGGTAGGTGTCGGCACGCAGTTTGTCCTCCGGAACTACGGTTTCAGCGCCGCTCGATGCGGCGGCTTCTGTCGTTTGGTCCGTAGCCGGAATCTCGTTCACTGATTTCCCCCCAGAAACGAACCGATGTATATCAAACCTGACACCGGATTGCACGGAATCGCCATGACAACAGACGCCGCCAGAATCCAAAATACGGGCATTCCCTGAGGGTCCGTCGCGACATTTGCGACAATTTGTCGCGCACTCCGGGAAAGGTCTCTCCCGGTATTACGGAAAGTCCCTACGCCGTATTCAGAGATCCCGCTGGCCGCTTTCCTGCTTCGCCCGCATGAGGTCCTTGACCCGGCAGGTGTCACACATCTCCAGGCGCCGACGGTCTTCGTCGCTCTGGAACATCCAGTGGCTCTCCAGCTTGCGCCTCATCACCTCGATCATCGACCGCGTTGCGAATGGCTTGCCGCAGGAGATGCAGCACATCGGCTGTTCCTCGTGCAGCAGACGCCGCGCGCTGCGCTGCGCATCGTCGTAGAGGAACCGGGGCTCCAGCGTGATCGCGTCCTCCGGGCAGGCCGTGTCGCACATGCCGCACTGGACGCAGGAACGCTCGACGAAATTCAGCTGCGGCAGACCCTGCCCCTCGCGCAGCGCGGAGGTGGGGCAGACCGCGACGCAGCTCATGCACAAGGTGCATGCCGCGGTGTCGACCCGGACCTGTCCGAACGCCGCGCCTGCCGGCAGAGGGACGACCTTCTTCGGGGCCGGCGCCTGCTCCAGCAGCAGATTGAGGGTCGTGCGCAGCAGCAGCCGCTTCTCCGGCGGCGGCGCGAAGCGGCCCGGCCGGCCGATCTCGACGGCGGCACCCGAATGCACCGCCTCGTCCAGTGCCTGAGGGTCCGTCGCGTCCACCGCCTGTACCGCGGCCGGATAGCCCATGCCTTCCAGGATAGTGCAGGTGACCTCGGTCTCCCGGTGGAGGACGTCGCGCACACTGGCCGGCGTTTCGGCGCCGGTCAGGATCAGGACGCGGCCGGCGCCGTAGGCCAGGCAGGTGAGCCAGGCTTCCAGCCCCAGAGAACCGACTTCCTCGAGTTCGACGGGCAGGACGCTCTCCGGCAGGCGGTCGGCCAGCGCTGCCGACAGCGCGTCGGCCGACGCGGCGTCGAAGAAGACCAGCCGCGGCTTGCTGCCGCCCGAATTCCGGTAGAGCCCGAGCACCGTTCGCACGTAGGCGAGGAGATCCTCCGTGGTCGGGTACGCATAGGTGATCGCGCCGGTGGGGCAGACGGAGGCGCAGCTGCCGAAGCCCTGGCAGAGATTAGGGTCGACGGTGATGCGCTCGCCGACCGAGGTGATGGCCCAGGCCGGGCACACCTCGAGGCAACGCGTGCAGCCCTTGATGCCCCGATTGCCGTGAGCGCAGATCTCCGGGTCGTAGTTGAAGAACTTCGGTTTCTCGAACTCGCCGCGCATGTGCGGCAGTTCCTCGAGCGCCGCCTCCAGTGCGGCGGCGTCCCCGCGCGGCGCGTAGTAGCCGGGCGGCGGAGCCTCCTGGCGGAGCAGCGGCGGGTCGCCGAGGTCGAGCACGAGATCGAATCGCGCCTCGTCCACCAGCGCCATGACCGGCGAATCCTCGTCGTCGTCGCCGGATTCCGGCAACGTAATCGCGTAATTGCCCAGGCTGCCGGTGAGCCGCGGCTGCCCGCCCCGGATCAGTGTGAATCCGTCCCGATCGCCGGCAGTGGGCCGCGACTCGCCGGGGGCGAACAGCGTCGCCACGAGGCCCTCGCCGAGGCGCCGGGCCACGGCCAGCGCCTCGGCTTCCTCACCGACGATCAGCACGCGGCCGCGCGAGAGAAAGCTGACCAGCGAGGTCGGCTCCGCGCCCGTCCGATGGCGGCTGTCCAGCGCCTCGGCGCGGGCGCGCCCGTCGGTGGTCTGCTCAGGCAGGGTCAGATCGGTCATCGTCTGTGTCCGGCTCCATTTCTGCATCCATATCCGTCTGCTCCGCCTCCCGGTCTTCGACCGCGGCAGCGGCTACCAGTGCCTCATCCGACGCCTCCGGCTCGTCCGGGGCAGGCCCTTCGCCCGCCCGTGCGGCCAGCCTTTCGACCTCGCGCGCGATGCGATGACGCATCTCGGCCGTGATCACATCGCCCAGCAGCGCCGGATTCGTGTAATCCAGGTCGTAGTCGTCCAGACCGTCGCGAAGGTTGAACTTCGGCGAGTGGAACAGCTTGCGCAGCGCCTGGCGCTGCAGATCGGGAGCCACGTCCGCTGCCAGGAAGGCGCTGTAGTCGGAATCCTCGTCCAGGGATTCGAGCGGCGGTAGCTCCTTGGCTCCTTCTGCGCCGGGTTCGGCGTCAGCGCGGGCTTCCGTTCCGGCACTCGCCTCCGGGCTCGCCGGCGGTGTCGCTTCGAGGCCCGCGGCGGCCGCGGTCGCCGCGGGCGCCGTTTCGGGCTCGGGCTCCGCGGTCTCTGGCTCCGCAGGTTCGATGCCCTCGCGTACCAGGGCCTTGCGGCGCGACCAGAGCGTCAGGAACGGCTCGCTCGGTTCCGCCGTCTCGG
>DASRVH010000077.1:0-9448 GCA_035655155.1 Woeseiaceae bacterium | reverse complement strand
CGTGGAGGAGCAGTTGTGAGGGGATGGAAGCCGTCCTGCCGCCGACGAACAGAGAGGAGTGATCATGGTTGAAAGAAAATGGGTGCCCGTCAGCGAGGTGATGCATCGCGAGGTCACGGAGATCGACGGCAGCATGACCGTTCTGGACGCGCTGAAGACGATGAAGCAGGTGCAGGCCACCTGCCTGATCGTCAAGCGCCGTCACGAGCGCGACGAATACGGCATGCTCCTCTTCTCGGACATCGCCAAGCACGTTATCGGCCAGGACCGGGCGCCCGAGCGCGTCAACGTGTACGAGATCATGGCGAAACCGGTCATCTCCGTGCGGCCGCAGATGGACATCCGCTACTGCGCGCGCTTGTTCGAGAGTGTCGGGATCGGCCATGCGCCTGTGATCGACGAGACGCATACGGTGGTGGGCATCGTCAGCTACTACGTGCTGGCGCTGGAGGCGCTGCCGACGCTGGAGTGAGACCGGTCGCATGACACCGACCCGTCGACCTCCCGTACGCCCGCAGGACGCGGCGAGCCTGCTGGTCTATCGCCGCCATGGCCACCGTGGCCGCCGCGTGGAGGTGCTCATGGGCCGGCGCCGCCGCGAGGCGCGGTTTACGCCGGGCGTCTACGTCTTCCCGGGCGGCCGGCTCGAGCCGGACGACCGGCGGGCGCAGCCGGCGTCCGACCTCCCGGCCGGGGAATGGGGGCAGTTCCGCTCGCCCGCGCACGCCCGGGCGCTCGCCATGGCGGCCGTGCGCGAGACGGCCGAGGAGACCGGCCTGGTGCTGGGCGTGCCGGGAGACGTGGGCCCGGGTGCCGGCGGCTGGGACAGCTTCCGGGCGCTGGGCGTGGCACCGCCGCTGCACCGCTTGCGCTACGTCGGGCGGGCCATCACGCCGGCCTGCAGTCCATGGCGCTACCATGCCCGCTTCTTCATGGTGGATGCCCGGCATCTCCGCGGCACCCTCGGCGGCGACGGCGAATTGCTGGACCTGCGCTGGGTGGATCCGGAGGGGAGCGTGGCTGCCGGGCTCATCGACGTGACCGAGGCGATGCTCGCCGAGATCGGGCCGTGCCTCGCGGATCCCCGGCGGCCTCCGCTGCTGCTGAGCTACCGGGGCGAGCGCTGCTATCTCCGCCGCGAGCGGCCGGGGAGCTGACGGCCGGCGGTGCTATCCTTCGCCCCATGTTCACGTACATCGATCCCACGATCCGCGGCAGGCTGATCGAGCAGGGCCGTCTGATCCGCATCGACCGCTGCGGACGGGTCATCGACGCGGCCAATCCGCCGCCGCCCGGCGAGCCGGCCATCAACCTGCTCGGTCCCATACCGCTGCCGCTGGACGTCGCCGGCCTGCGCATGGACGTTCGCTGGTACGCGGCGGTGCGGCATACCGAGCTGTCCAAGGTGGAGGACCTGGCCCGGGAGCTCAGGGAGCAGGGCGGCCAGCGGCTGTTCGCCACACTGGCCTCTTCCATGGCCGTCAACAGCGTGCTCCTGATCGGCGAACCGGAGACCGCGGACCGCCCTCTCGTCCGCGTGCACTCGAGCTGCCTCACGGGGGACGTCTTCGGCTCCCAGCGCTGCGAATGCGGGCCCCAGTTCGTCGCGGCCATGCACCGCATCCATGCCGACCCCGCGGGCGGCATCCTCATCTACATGGCCGGCCACGAAGGCCGCGGCATCGGGCTCTGGGCGAAGGCGGTGACCTATATCCTGCAGGATGCCGGCGAGAACACCTACCAGGCCAACCGGTCTCTGGGCCTGCCGGACGACTCCAGAGACTTCAGCGACGCGGCCGCCCTGCTGCACCATTTTCTCGGTACGCGGCCGTTCCGGCTGCTCACCAACAACCCGAAGAAAGTCGCCGACCTGGCCGAGCATGGGCTGGCGGATATCGAGGCGGTCAAGCACGTGACCGGTGTGGGCGATTGGAACCGCCGCTACCTGGCGGCAAAGCGGGACTGGGGCCATCGGCTCAGCGACGAGGACCTCACGGACTGAAAGTGCCGGTGAGACCGGCGGCCATTGCGGCCGCCGGCACACCGGTCTGGGGGAGTCGTCCGGTCGGGTACCTCCGTGGTATCCGTTGCGGCATCCTGTCGCGTGCCGGACGGGTCGGCTGCGGGTGTCGGGGTGGGGGGTCCGCAGCCTGGAACGGGTATGGGTGATTCCCCGAACCGGGATTGATACTAGCGGGCTCGTATTACAGACTGATGAAATGGGCCTATGAAATGGGCCGAAGGAATAACCCGACGGAACGGCCGATCTATTTCTTTTTCGGCGTGCTGTCGTAGGGGTCGAAGAAAGCCGCCTCCGGTGCGTCCTCGTCGCCCTCGTCCGCCTCGGTCACGTCCTTGCCGAGGATCTGGCGCAGCATCTGGGTGCTGACCAGCTGCAATTCGTTGCCTGCCTCGTCCGGCTCCGGCTCCAGCTCGTCGATGTTGCGGCCGCCGACCGCCACCGATTCGCGTCCCGCGACCGGGCGGTTCATCATGGCCTCGAGGCTCTCGGTCTCCAGGATGCGGAAGTGGCCCGTGTCTTTCTCTCTGGCCACCACGCCCTCCGCGCCGTCACCCGCCAGGCGATCCATCTCCTCGCGCAGATTCGGGTCGCCCTGGTGGATCAGCGCCTCCACGGTCTGCGTGTTCATCAGCTCGAAGCGGCCCGTCTTCACGTCGCCCACCCAGACCGCGTGGCCGCGCTCGTCCAGTCCGACCTTACCGCCGGGCCGTGCGAGCCTGACGGTGTCTCCTTTTCCGGGCTTGTCCGATCCCTGTGCCATGCCATACCCCGCGCTGTGTCCGCGCATATTGCCTGCATTATGCCCGCCCGAGCGCCGGAAATTCTGAGAATCGCTTCACACGCCGGGATGCCGCTGCCGGGGCGGTTAAGGCCGGATTCAGGGGTTGCTGCTAGAATTCCGGCGCTTTCCTCCCGAGGAGTCTGTGCCATGAGAATCCCGAGACTGTTTCCGCTCATCCTGGTCGCGGCCTGCTGGCCCGCGCAGTCGGCGCTGGCGGACAGTGCCGCAGAGATCGATGCCGACGTCGACCAGGCGCTCGCCCGCTTCAAGTCCGAGGTGAACGGCGCGGAGGTGTTTCTGGACAACGCCGCCGGCATCCTGGTGTTTCCCCGTGTCATCAAGGCCGGCATCGGCATCGGCGGCGAGTACGGCAAGGGCGCGCTCAGGGTCGGCGGCAAGACGGTGGACTATTACTCCACCGCAGCCGGTTCCTTCGGTTTCCAGCTCGGCGCCCAGGCCAAGAGCATCGTGATCGCCTTCATGACGCAGGAGGCGCTGGCGAAGTTCCGCGACAGCGCCGGCTTCAAGGTGGGCGTGGACGGCTCGGTCGCGCTGATCGACCTGGGTGCCGGCAAGACGATCGACACCGCAAATATCAAGGACCCGGTGGTTGGCTTCGTGTTCGGCAGCAAGGGCCTGATGTACAACCTGACGCTGGAAGGCACCAAGTTCACGAAGCTGGACATCGGCAGCGACTAGATTCTGTCTAATCGCCGCTCGTGACCGGGTCCGCGTTTTTTGCCGCAGCGCTTGGAATCCGGCCGTATTTGTTGGATGCTGTCGGCTCGGCCCATAACTGAAAGGAGGTGATCCAATGTCTAGTGAGAAATTGGGAGTGTCGTTCCAGCCCCGGGTTTTCGCAGTGACAGTGGAGCAGCCTTCGCTGTCGCAGTGAGGCCCAGGGTACGGAAGATACCCGGGGGTTGACGACGCCCCACTCACGGAGGGCCGCAGCGATGCGGCCCTTTTTAATTGCCCTTTCAATGCCCGGTGCCGCGATGCCCGCCCTTCCTCTGGCGGGAGCGTTGGGATAGATTCCGGGGGACGGTCGAGGAGGATGGCTGCGATGAGTGCGAGCCTCAGGGAACAGGTGGAAGCGTTACTGCCCAAGTGGGAGCGGTGGTATCCGAGCCTGTTCGACGCCGCCGCCGACCTGGGCCTGATCAAGGCCCGCGTGTGCTCGCCCGACTCCCTGCTGCTGTCCAACCGCCACGCCTCGGTGCAGTCCCAGGCGGCAGCCGCGCATCGCGAGAAGTGGGGCGGCACGGACGAGCCGGGCCGCAACGCGCCCGGCAAGGGAAAGCGGAAGCGGCGACAGCGCCGCTGAGGGCGGCGGCGGGCTCCGCCGCCTGCGTCGCCCGCACTACTCCTTGCGGAACAGTGCCTCGGCGTCGTCCAGGGGATCCTCTCCGCCGTCTTCGGCCGGGCCGTGCTCAGGGGTGCCGCCGAACAGGCTGTCGAGCTCCCGCTGCGCCCGCCGTTCGGCGTCGATGGCGCCAGATTCGAAGGCCGTGGCCGAGGGCCGGAAATAGTCGCAGAAATTCGGCCGCTCCTTCTCCTTCACCTCCTCGGCGTCGTCCTCCCGGCACTGGCGGGTAACGGACGGATCGTAGTGGACGCACATCCGGCACACGTGCAGCGGGATGCTGCACTCCGGGCACTCGTCCAGCCGCGACAGCGGCAGGGTGAGCTTCGCGAGCGGGGCGCCGCAGCGCCAGCAGCGCAGGTCGTTGCTCTCCATGGCCCCGACTGTCGCGCTTCGCGCGGACCGTGTCCAGCGGCCGCCGCCGACCATCCCGCTACTGTGATGACGCTCACGGCGCCAAGCGGCTGCCTGCGCTAGGGTTTATCCATGGCCGAGAGAGTCGTATCGCCTTCTGCCGGGGAAGAGGAATTCAGCGGGGACGGGCTGGTGCTCCTTCCGGAGGGCTACCTGGATTCCTCCGATGCGGCGTACGAGCTGCACCGGGAGCAGATCGATACCCGGGTGCACGACCTCGCCATCGGGGGGCTCACGCGCCGGCTCGGCGACACGCTGCTTGCGGTCGTGCGGCGGGCCGCAGTGCTCTGGCTCGCTCTCGGCATGGTCACGGTCTGCGTCTGAGGCTTCAGGCGGTCTCGCAGACGAAAGCCCCGACCGTGCGCTCGAGATCGAGCGTAAGGAATTCCGCACGTACCAGCCATTGCCTGCCACCCGAATCCACCGCCGGCTGCGCGGCCACCACCCGGGCGACGGCCCGGCAGATGTCGCAGTCGATGCGGATGATCTGGCCGGCGGACAGTGCCTGCCGGGTGACGAACTTCAGCCCGTGCAGGGAGACGTCGTGCATGCGTCCCGTCATGGGGAAGTGCTGCGGCCAGGTCGCGAGGAAGGTGATCGGCTGCGAGCGGCGGATCCGGGCGATGGCCCGCTGACCGCGCGTCTCCAGGCGGCTGCGGTCGGCCGGCGCGAGCGGGCTGGCGCACTCGCTGCAGCGCTCGCCGGCTTCAGGCGCGCCGAGGTGGCCGCGCTCCGTGCCGCAGAACAGGCAGGCTGCCGCCGGGCGCGGCTCGTGCCGGCTGCGCCGGCGCGAGGCGCCGGCGGCGCCGCGGGCAGCATCGTATGACGCCCGCTTCTCCGGGTGCCGCAGTACCGACCAGGCTTCGTTCAGGGCTGCGGCCCGGCGGTTGTCGCCGCCCAGGTCGGGATGGGCGCGCATCCGCTGCATCAGCGTGCGGTAGCTGGAGCGGATCACCTCCAGCGGCGCGTCGGGCTGGACATGGAGGATGCGGTAGTAGTCGCGCTGCCCGCTAGTATCCGTGCGGTCGTTCCGGGAGGTCATGGCTTGGCCTCGTTGTTCTTGTTATGCCCCCGGATTCTAGTGGCCTGCGCAGCCCGGCGAGGCCCGACTCGACATAAGGGCGGGCATTGCCCGGTGCAGGCGAGGGCCGTCAGGTCTGGCGATTGTCGGTGATGAAGGCGCCCAGCTCGCGGAATTCGTCCGCGCGGGCGCTGCCGCGGCGCCAGCCCAGGGCGATCTCCCGGTAGGAGCGCTCGCCCATGGGCCAGAGTCCGACCCCGGTCGCGCTCAGCAGCGCCGAGTCCCTGGCCATCTCCGGCAGAAAGGTGATGCCGAGGTCGGCGTCCACCATCTCTATCAGGGTCAACAGGCTGGTGGCGGCGAAGCGGCTCACTTTCTCGGAGCTGCGGATGCGGCAGGCGTCGATGGCGTGCTCGCGCAGGCAATGGCCCTCCTCGAGCAGCAGCACGCTGTCGGCGTGCAGGCGGTTGTAGCGGTAGTTCTCCGGGTCCACGAGACGGGTTTCGCGGTGCGCCGCGAGCAGGAAGCGGTCCCGGAACAGCGGCTCGGTTTCTACATTGCGCAGCTCGTAGGGGACGGCGAACAGCATGAGGTCGATGTCCCCGGACAGGAGCTTGTGGTGCAGCTTCTCGGTGAGATCCTCCACCAGAAACAGCTTCAGCTCCGGGAAGCTCTGGCGCACCAGCGGCAGCACCCGGGGCAGCAGGAAAGGCGAGATGGTGGGGATGACGCCCAAGCGCAGGGGTCCGGACAACGGTTTCTGGCCCACCCTTGCCATTTGCACGAGTGACTCCAGATCTCTGAGGCAAAGGCGGGCCTGCTCCGCCACCTCCCGGCCGATGGCGGTGATGGTGACCTGCCGGTTGGTGCGGTCGACCAGTTGCACGTCCAGCGCCGACTCCAGTTCCTGGATGCCGACGCTGAAAGCGGACTGGGAGACATGGCAGGCGTCGGCGGCACGGCCGAAATGGCCGTGCTCGGCGAGTGCCACGAAGTAACGTAACTGTTTGACGCTGGGGAGATTGGTAGCCATGAAAGGGAGGTCCGGCCGTTATATTCAATAATTCGATCACTATTATATAAATATTCCATTTTCATTATCAATGGCGGTCCTTATGATAGGGAATATCGAAGGAGGACGAATCATGACCATCAACATCGGAATCGAAGAGAAAGACCGCAGGGAGATTGCAGACGGGCTGTCGCGACTGCTCGCCGACAGCTACACGCTGTATCTCAAGACGCACAACTATCACTGGAACGTGACGGGGCCGATGTTCGCCGCGCTCCACACGCTGTTCGAGGAGCACTACACCGAGCTCGCTCAGGCCGTCGACGAGATCGCCGAGCGCATCCGCGCCCTGGGCGTCAAGGCGCCCGGTTCCTACAGCGAGTTCGCAAAGCTCACGGAGATTGAGGAAGAAACCGGCAGCCCGGATGCCGAGGAGATGATCCGGCAGCTGGTGATCGGCCAGGAGACCGTGGTGCGCACGGCGCGCCAGATCTTCCCGATCGTCGACAAGGCCAACGACGAGCCGACGGCGGATCTGCTGACGCAGCGCATGCAGATTCACGAGAAGAATGCGTGGATGCTCCGCAGCCTGCTGAAAGACGAGGCGGCCTGAAGGTCAAGCGACGAGCACAAACGAGAAACCGATTCGAAACACGGGCCATGACCCGAACCGGAAACCAGGAGGAAACCAATGGATACATCGATGGAAGGCAAGAGAGTACCCGACGCGACATTCCGCACGCGCGAGGGACACGAGTGGGTCAACCGGACCTCGAGTGAGCTGTTCGACGGCAAGACCGTGGTGGTCTTCTCGCTGCCGGGCGCGTTCACGCCCACCTGCTCCTCGTCGCACGTGCCGCGCTACAACCAGCTGTCCGACACGTTCAAGAAGCACGGCGTCGACGAGATCATCTGCGTCTCGGTCAACGACGCGTTCGTGATGAACGAGTGGCAGGAGGCCCAGAAGGCCTACAACATCCGCTTCCTGCCGGACGGCAACGGCGAGTTCACCTCGAAGATGGGCCTGCTGGTCGACAAGGACGACCTCGGCTTCGGCAAGCGCTCCTGGCGTTATTCCATGCTGGTGCGCGACGGCAAGGTCGAGAAGCTGTTCGTGGAGCCGGAGAAGCCCGGCGACCCCTATGAGGTCTCCGACGCCGACACTATGCTGGAGTACATCGCGCCGAGCGCGGAGAAGCCCCACGACGTGACTATCCTGTCGCGCAAGGGCTGCCCGTTCTGTGCCGAAGCGAAGGCACGGCTCCGCGACGCCGGCATCGACTACGAAGAGCTGTTGCTGAACCGGGATTATACGGACCGCACGCTGCGCGCCGTCGCCAAGGCGACCACCTTCCCGCAGGTGTTCATCGACGGCGAGCTGATCGGCGGTGCCGACGATCTCGAGCAGTGGCTGAGCGGCCGCAAGGCGGCCTGACAGGCCAGGCGACCGAGTCGATCCCCCAGCCGTTTCAACGACGGCGTTGTGAAAGCCGGGTCCCGCGAGGGGCTCGGCTTTTTTTTCGTCTGCGCCGCGGTCAGGACGCCAGCCGGGCTGCCGCAGCGCCCGCCTGCAGCGGTGCCGGCAGGTCGCGGCGCCGGCCGAGCGGCATGTCGATCAGAAGTTCCAGTGGAAGCCGAGCATGGCCACCGGGTAGAGGTCGTAGTCCTCGAGTTCGGCCTCCAGCTCTTGGCGTTCGGCTTCCAGGTCATCCTGGAACTGGGGCACGTCGGCGATCGGGCCGCTGGCGGTGAAACCCACCTGGGGTTCGCCCTGGAACAGCACGCCCACGTCCAGGCTCAGGCCGACGGTGTCGAAGATGCGGAAGTCCATGCCGACGCCGGCATAGGGTGCGCCGCTGTCGAAAGTCACTGCGGCGTTGAGTGTGCCCACCTGATCGACGGGATAGACCGTGCCGCCGATCTCGATCGTGCTGCCGTCCCGGCTCGCGAGGTTCACCTCGTTGCTGTTCGAGAAGTAGCCGGCCGTCAGGCGGAACGGCGTCATCGGCGCGCGCAGGTTCAGGGTGGCGTACCAGGTGTTCAGATCGAACTCGCCGTCGTAGTTGATGCCGGCCTCGGAGCCGTCATCGTCGAAGCTGAACCGGTTCAGCCCGCCGCGCAGGTCGAGATACGGCACCGGGCGCCAGGTGGCTTCCACGCCGAGGCCGAGCGTGCCGGCCCGGATGCCGAACCAGAGGTCGTCGTCGGCCTGGGCGGGCGCCGCGGCGGCGAGGCCGAGGAGAGCGATAAGAGCGGGAATCCTCAGGGTCTTCATGGTCACTCCGTGCCCGCGTCCCGGCGAGCGATTGAACAGAATAAGGGCAAGGCTATACCGGCTTCCCGGTCGCCGGTGTGAGCCGGATCACATCCACGGATGCCCGCGATGGGCCCGGGCAGTAGAATGCGAGCCAGTCCGGGCGGGTCCGGCGCGGCAGGGAGACGGTCATGAGCGAGACGCGGGTACCCCCGGGCGGGGCGATGGACGACCTGGAGAAGCCGCGGGAGGCGGGGCCCGTCACCGCCGCCGAGCGCATCACGGCCATCGACACCCTTCGCGGCGTGGCCGTGCTCGGCATCCTGGTGATGAACGTCTATGCCTTCGCGATGCCGTTCGCCGCCTACACGAATCCGCTGATCATGGGCGGCCAGGAGTGGTACAACCTCGGCACCTGGTTCCTCACCCACCTGCTGTTCGATCAGAAGTTCATGACGATCTTCTCGATGCTGTTCGGCGCGGGTGTCGTGCTCATGGCCGGCCGGGCCGAGGAGCGCGGGGCCGGCTTCGCCGGCATCTTCTACCGGCGCCAGCTGTGGCTGCTCCTGATCGGCGC
>DASRVH010000076.1:0-25065 GCA_035655155.1 Woeseiaceae bacterium | reverse complement strand
AGCGAGATCTACAGTACCGATAGCGGCGCCGCCGCCGCCCTCGGCAAAGCTGACAGTCACGACGCCCTGATCCGCGACGCTGGAGAAGTCAGCTGCGGCTGCGCCGGTATTGACCGTTCCGATCGCCTCGGCCGTAACGTCCGTGCTCAGGCTCACGCTGATCGTCTCACCGACGTTGGCGCCGACCTGGAACGTGGCCGAACCGAAGGAACCATCCAGCACCTTCAGGCCGTTGAAGTTGGTCTGCTTGGCGATGCGGTCGACCTCGGCGATACGCTCGTTCACCTCGGCGTTCAGCGCCGCGCGGTCGGAGGCGGAGTTGCTGGCGTTGGCCGACTGGACGGCCAGCTCGCGGATGCGCTGCAGGTTGTTGGTGAGCTCACCCAGTGCGCTCTCCGTGGTCTGGGCCAGGGAGATGCCGTCACTCGCGTTCCGCACGGCCTGGTTCAGGCCGCGGATCTGCGTGGTGAAACGCTCGGAAATCGCAAGACCCGCAGCGTCGTCTTTGGCGCTGTTGATCCGAAGGCCCGTGGACAGCCGCTCCAGCGACGTGTTCAGCAGACCCTGCGACTGGCTGAGGTTGCGCTGCGCATTCAGCGAGGCAACGTTGGTGTTAATCGACTGTGCCATTGCATAGACTCCTTACGATATTTGCTGGTCTGCCGCTCAGCTTCCCGCACACCATGTCCGGGCTCGGCCTCACCGCAGTACAGTGTATTTATCGGTCGGAGCGGGCCTTACTTGAGCCTGGAACACCATTTGCGGGCATAAATTCCCGCAGACGTGAAACAGTCCACACTTTTGCCCGGGGACTCCCGGAATGGCCAGAGAAAAGGCCGCGCGAACGCCACCGATTCGGCACAGAAAAGCCCCGTTCCGGCACAGCGAAACGGGGCTCCGGGCGACGTCGCCGACGTTTAGAGTACGCTGAACAGGGACAGCGACTGGATGCGCACAAAGGACTTCTGCGCCGCCTCCAGGCTGTTGATCTGCTCGGCCAGGCGCGTCAGCGCCTCGGTGTAGTCGAGGTCCTCGATCTCGGAGATGGTCTGCTCCACGGTGATGGCGAAGCCCTCGTTCGCGTCGCGCTGGTCCTCGATCGCCGCCAGTCGGGAGCCGACGGTGGCGCGCACGTCGAGCAGGTTGCCGATGGCCCGGTCGAGATCGCTCATGCTGGAGTTGAGATCGTTGGTCAGGGCCGCCCGGCTGGCGTCGTTCGTGGTCGGGCGTTCCAGCGCGTCGGCGAACCGATCCAGCGTCTCGAAGACGCTCTGGTCGCGGCTCGGCTCGACGGTGAACTCGTCGCCCGCCGCCGGGGTGCCGCTGATGCTGACGACGACGCCGGCGAACTCGATGGAAGAACCCGGCTCGAAGCCGCCGGAGGCCACCAGGGCGCCGGAACCGTCCGTCACCTCCCAGGCGTCGTCGGCGACGAAGCTGACGGTGTAGGTGTCCCGGCTCCAGGCGGCCGGATCCGTCACCGCGCCGGAGTCGATGATGCCGGAGCCGGTGTTGCCGGCGGCCGCGGCGGTCGTGAACGTGCCGTTGCCCCGCGGGATGCGCTCGAACACCCGCGCGCCGGAGTCGCCGTCGGCGATGCGCCGGCCCTCGGCGATCTCGACGAAGCGCTGGCCTTCGTCGCCGTTGTACACGGCGCCGTCGGCAGTGGCGCTGAACGGCTGCACCTTGTCGCTGTAGCCGGAGAACAGATAACGCCCGGTGGTGTCCTGGGTGTTGGCGATCTGGATCATCTGATCCTTGAGCTGGCGGATCTCTGTGGCGATGAACGCGCGGGTCTCGTTGCTCTGGGTGCCGTTGCTCGCCTGCACGGCCAGCTCGCGGGCGCGCTGCAGCAGATCGCCGGCACTGGCGAGTGCCTGCTCTTCCACCGACAGGCGGCTTTGCGCCAGGTTGCCGTTGCGGTCGAACTGCTCGATGCGCGAGGACAGCTCACGCAGCTCGATGCTGCGCGCCGCGCCTATCGCATCGTCCGACGGCGCGAGCAGCCGCTTGCCGCTGGCGATCTGCTCCTGGGTGCGGGCGAGCGCCGACTGCAGCTCCTGCATCTGGCCGAGACTCGCCCGGAACATCCCTGCGGTGGATATGCGCATCAGTCTCGCCTCCTAGCGGCGGAACGCCCCGATCAGGGTCTCGAACAGGGTATTGGTCACGCCGATGAGCTGGGCGGCCGCCTGATAGGCCTGCTGATAGCGCATCAGGTTGGCGGCCTCCTCGTCCAGGTTCACGCCGGACTTGTTGCTGAGCGCCTGCTCCGCGTCCTCGCGCACGACGGTCTGGGCATCGAGGCCGATCTGCGCCTGGCGGCTGACGGTGCCCACCTCGGCGACCAGACGGCCGTAGCTCTCGGACACCGCGACGGTGCCGCCCGCCAGCAGACCCCGGGTCTGCACCTCGGCGAGGCCGAGCGCGTTGCGGTTGTCGCCCGTGCCGCCGGCATTGGCCTCGATGCGGAAGACGTCACCGGCCGCGGGCGCACCGGTGATGACCACCCGGGTGCCGTTGATGTCGATGGCGTCGCCGCTGGTGTAGGAGAACGAGCCTGCGCCGTCGATGGTGTAGGTATCCGCTGCCGTGAACTCGATGACCGCGCCGCCGAGCAGATCCGGATCGGCCGGGTCGATCACCTCACCGGCCGATATCTGTGCGTCACCCACGTTGTCCGTGCCGGTGGCCGTGCGCACGGGCGCCGCCAGCGCGACGGACTGGGCGTCGGCGACGGTGCGGGTGAGCGTCCCCGCCGCACCCTTGGCCGGCTGGATCAGGTATCGGTCGCCGGCGGCCGCGCCGGCGCCCGTCGTAATCTCCAGTCCACCGGCGAGGAACGGATCGCCCGCCGTGCCGGCGCCGGTCATCGGGATGGCCTGGCCGTTGTCGGCCCGGGTCAGCGACCAGGCGCTGCCGTCGTAGCTCATCACGTAGTCGGTGCTCTGCAGGCCTGACACGTCGGCGACCACGGCGTCCACATCTGCCGTGCCGCTGTTGCGCGACGAGACCAGCACCGCAGGATCGCCGACGCCGAAGAATTCGCCGCCGAGGCGGCCGTTCACGTCCATGCCGGCCGCGTGTTGTTCGTTGAAGGCCGTCGCCAGCGCCACCGCCGTTTCGCCGATGGCCGTGCGGGTCGGGTCGAGCACCAGGCGGCGGAAGTCCATCATGCCGCCGATGGCGCCGCCGGAGAGATCCCCGCCGAGGGCGCCCGTGCCTGCGTCGCCCTCATACACCACCTCCAGCCGGCGCGGGTCGAATTCGCTCGGCTGCGTGGCGAGCTGTCGGGCCTGGCTGCCGGTGACCAGCGTCTGGCCGTTGCCGATGAACACGTTGAGAGCGCCGTCGCCCTGGGGCACGGTGGTCACCGCCACCTGCTCGGAGAGCCTGCGGATCAGGAGATCGCGCTGGTCCAGCAGGTCGTTCGGCTGGCCGGAAACGCCCGCCTCCGCGCTGGCGATGCGGCGGTTGAGCTCCGCGATCGCCGACGCCAGCTCGTTGACGTCGGTCACCGACTGGCGCAGGCGGCCGTTGATGTCCTTCTCCAGCGACTGCAGGCGGCCGTCGAGGAAGTCGAAGCTCGAAGCCAGCGTATCCGCCTGACTCACGAGAGCCTGGCGCGCCGGCACGGACGCCGGATCACCGGCCGCATCCTGCACGGCGTTGAAGAAGTTCTGGATGGCCGGGGCGAGGCCCACGCTGGGGTCGGACAACAGGTTGTCCACCTGGCCCGAGAGCCCGGCCAGCGTGTCGAGCCGTGCCTGGGAGGTGGTCGCGGCCGACAACTCGTTGCCCAGGAACTCGTCGTAGATCCGGCGCACGTTCGCGACGTTGACGCCGGAGCCGATGTACTGGTTACCGATCAGGCCGGGCTCGCGCGTCTCCAGGTCGACCCGCTGGCGGCTGTAGCCCGGCGTGCTCGCATTGGCGATATTGTGCCCGGTGGTCTCTATGCCACGCTGGAACGACAGCAGGGCGGAGACGCTTGTGGAGAGGATATTCGGCATGGTCCCTCGTCAGCACGCTCCCGTCAGAAGGAGAAGCGTTCCCTGTCTATCGGCATCAATCCGCCGAACTTGAGTGATTCCAGCGCCCGGCCCATGGTCTCGGAGCCGAGCAGCGACTTGATCTTGTCGGCATAGGCGGGGTCGGTGGCGTAGCCGGAGGCCTGCAGCGCCTCGGCATAGCCCGCCACGTCGTCGCCCCGGTTCAGCACGTTCTCGTAGCGCGGATTCGAGCCCAGCAGTTGAGCGTAATCGTCGAATCCGGCCGCCAGCGAGGGGTAAGCGCGGAAGCTCGCCACCTCCGGACGGGCCGCCCCGCCCCGGTATTCGATGGTGCGCACGCTGACCGCATCGCCCTGCCAGCCGCCGCTGGCCTTGATGCCGAAGAGGTTTAGCGAACTGCGGCCGTTCTCATCCGCGATCACATGTTTGCCCCAGCCCGTCTCGAGCGCCGCCTGGGCGATCAGGGCCCGGGGATCGACGTTCAGCCTGTCCGCCGCCCGGCTGGCGTAGGGCCAGAGCTTGCGCACGAACTCCGCCGGGCTCTGCCACAGCGGCCGCTCGGTGGTGCCCTCCACGGGCACCCGACGGCCGATGGCCGGCGCCTGGTCCATGGCTCTGCCCAGCTCTTTGCCAATGCCCAGGGCGTCCACATCACCGCCGGCGCGCTGACTACCGCCCAGCTGGCGCACCAGCAGGTCGGCGAAGCCCAGGCCCGGCCCGCCGGAGATCTCCACGGCCATCTGCTTGTCGAACAGGTCCTGATAGGTCTCCGACGCATTGCTGTTGCCGAAGATCGGGTCGCCCATGCTGGCATCGCGCATGGATTTCAGCATGGTCTGCAGGAAGATCGCCTCGAACTGGTTGGCGGCCTCGCGCAGCGCGGCATCCCCGCCGCCGCGCGCCTCGCTGCGCAGCGCCGTGAATTGCTGAAAATCGGTGACGACGGGTTTCACGGGCCCGGCCTCAGATGACCAGCAGCTCGGCGCGCAGCGCGCCCGCCTGCTTCAGGGCCTCGAGGATGGCCACCAGGTCCCCCGGCGCCGCGCCCACGCGGTTCACGGCCTGGACGATCTCGTTCAGGCTGGTCCCGGGCTGGAACAGGAACATCCGGTTCGCCTCCTGGGTGATCTCCACCTCGGAATCCGGCAGCACGACGGTTTCGCCATCGCTGAAGGGCTGCGGCTGGCTGGCGAAGGGCTGTTCGCTGATGGTGACCACCAGCGAGCCGTGGGAGACGGCCGCGGGACGCACCCGCACCTGGGAGCCAATCACGACGGTGCCGGTGCGCGAGTTGATGATGACCCGCGCCGGCGCCAGCCCCGGGTCCACCTCGAAGTTCTCGAGCACGGAGACGAAGGAGGTCCGCTGGGAGGCATCCTGGGGAGCGCGCACCCGCACGGAAACCGCGTCGATGGCCCGAGCCATGTCGGCGCCGAGCCGCTCGTTGATGCCGTCGGCCAGACGATGCGCGGTGGTGAAGTCCGGCGAATGCAGGTTCAGCATGATCGCGTCGCCCTGATCGAAGGCGTTGGCCACCTCGCGCTCGACGGTGGCGCCGTTCGGGATGCGGCCGGCGCTCGGCACGTTCACCGTCACGCTGGAGCCGTCGCGGCCCGACGCGCCGAAGCCGCCCACCACCATGTTGCCCTGGGCGATGGCATAGACCTGGCCGTCGGCGCCCCGTAGCGGCGTCATCAGCAGGCTGCCGCCGCGCAGGCTCTTCGCGTTACCGATGGAAGAGACGGTCACGTCGATGGTCTGGCCCGGCTTCACGAAGGGCGGCAGATCGGCATGCACCGACACGGCCGCCACGTTCTTCAGCTGCGGGTTCACGTTCGGCGGCACGGTGATGCCGAACTGGGTGAGCATGTTCTTCAGGCTCTGCACGGTGAAAGGCGTCTGGCTGGTCTGGTCACCGCTGCCGTCGAGGCCCACCACCAGGCCGTAACCCACGATCTGGTTGTTGCGCACGCCGGCAACGGAGGCGAGGTCCTTGACCCGCTCGGCCTGGGCGGCGCCGGCCGCGAGCACGAGGACGCAGGCCGCCGCCGCGGCCGCTGCCTGGCGGAAGTTCGGGAACCGTTTGCGGTTGTTCATGGCGCGGCGTCCTCAGTAGGGATTCAGGATGGAGTTGAAGAACCGCGACAGCAGTCCCATGCGGTTGGCGGCGGCCAGCACGCCCTTGCTGGAATAGGTGATGCGTGCATCCGCCACCTTGCGCGAGGACACCGAGTTGTCCGGTTCTATGTCGTAGGGCCGGATGATCCCGGACAGGCGGATGAACTCCTCGCCCTGGTTCAGCGTCACCCACTTCTCGCCGCGTACCCGCAGATTGCCGTTGGCCATGCGCTCCACGACGGTCACCGTGATATCGCCCTGCAGGCTGTTCGACTGACTGCTGGCGCCCTCGCCCGAGAACTCCGAGCTGCCGTCCAGCGCACCGGAGAGGATCGGCACCCCGTCCTTCGTGACCGGGCGACCGAACACCGTGGGGCCGGTGTACTCTGCGCTGGTGTTCTTGTCCGTCGAGGTCTGGGCGTTCTTGCTCGCCGCGGTCTGCTCGTCCAGCCGGACCGTCAAGATGTCGCCCGCGCGGCCCGCGCGCAGGTCCTCGAACAGCCGTACGTCGCTGCCGGCCTGGTAGATGGAGCCGTCCGGCTCGGCGGGTTGCGGCGGCGCCACCGGCTGCGGCGGCGCGTAGCTCTCCGGGTAGCGGGGCGCGCTGCCGCAGGCCGCCAGCAACGCCGCTACGGCGGCGACGGTGGCGACGGTCTTGATTCGTTTCAGTGCATCCATGGGATCGCTCTCGGTCTTACCTCGAAGCGCTCGCTCAGAGGTTGTTGTTCACGTACTGCATCATCTGGTCGCTGGTCGAGATGGCCTTGGAGTTCATCTCGTAGGCGCGCTGGGTCTCGATCATGTTGACCAGTTCCTCGACCACGTTGACGTTCGAGCCCTCGAGTGCGCCCTGGATCACCGTGCCCAGACCGTTCAGTCCGGGCGTGCCCGGCTGGGGCGAACCGCTGGCCGCGGTCTCGAGATACTGGTTCTCGCCCCGCGGCTGCAGGCCGGCCGGATTGATGAAGTCCACCAGCTGCAGCGTGCCCACCTGGACCGGCGACGCCTGACCGGCGAGCTGCACGGAGACCGTGCCGTCGGAGCCGATGGTGATGCTCTGCGCCGCGTCCGGGATGGTGATGCCCGGCTGCAGCAGGTAGCCGCTGGCCGTCACCAGCTCGCCTTGAGCGTTGCGCTTGAAGCTGCCGTCACGGGTGTAGGAGGTGGTGCCGTCCGGCAGCTGCACCTGGAAGAAACCGCGACCCTGGACGGCCGTATCGAGCGCGTTGCCGTTCTGCAGCACGTTGCCCTGGGTGAACAGCTTCTCGGTGGCCACCACCCGCACGCCGGTGCCGAGCATCATGCCCGAGGGCAGCTCGGTGTCCTGGGAGGTCTGGCCGCCCGCCTGGCGCACGTTCTGATACATGAGATCCTCGAACACCGCGCGGCCCTTCTTGAAACCGGTGGTGTTCACGTTCGCCAGGTTGTTGGAGACCACGGACATGCGCGTCTGCTGCGCATCGAGGCCGGTCTTGGCGATCCAGAGTGACTGATTCATCGTTTAGCTCCTGATTTTCCTGTGCTGTCATCCACTCATGCTGAGCAGTTGCGCGGCCTTGTCGGCATCCTCGGCGGCGGTGGTCATCACCTTCACCTGCAGCTCGTAGCGGCGCGCCAGATCGATCATGTTCACCAGCGTCTCCGCCACGTTGACGTTGCTGGACTCGAGCGCGCCCGAGGTCAGGCGCACCTCGGCATCGGCCTCGGCCACCGCGCCCTCCTTCAGCCGCAGCAGACCGTCGGCGCCCTTCTCCAGCTGTTCGGTGTCCGGGCGCACCAGCTTGATGCGGTCAACGGTGGCGAGCGTCTCCGGCCCCTGGCCCAGCGGCCGGATGGAGATGGTGCCGTCGGCGCCGACCGTGATGCTGGCATGGGGCGGCACGGCCACGGGCCCGCCGTTGCCCATCACCGGATGGCCCGCGCCATTGGTCATGACGCCCACCGAGTTGACCCGCAGGTCGCCGGCCCGCGTGTAGGCCTCACTGCCGTCCGGCGCCTGCACCGCGATGAACCCTTCGCCCTGCACGGCCACGTCCAGGTCCCTGCCGGTGCTCATCGTCGCGCCCCGGCGGTGGTCCGTGCCGTAGTTCTCGGCGACGGCATTCACCCGGGTCGGCTCGCCGAAGCCCTGGATGGGCAGCGCGCTGAACGCGTGCAGGTCGGCACGGAAGCCGGTGGTGCTGGCGTTGGCCAGGTTGTGGCTGTTGACGGACTGCGCGAGCTCGGTCTGCTTCGCGCCGGTCATCGCCACGTAGACGAGATCATCCATTGCTCATGTCCATCGTTCAGGGCTGCGTCGGTCGATGTTCGTCATCAGCGGATGTTGATGACCGTCTGGGTCACCGTGTCCGCCGTGGAGATCATCTGCGAGTTGGCCTGGAAGTTGCGCTGCGCCGTAATCATGTTCACCAGCTGCTCGGTGAGATCCACGTTGCTCGCCTCCAGGGCGCCGGACTGGATCAGGCCGAAGCTCGAGGTGCCGGCCTCGCCCAGACGGGCGTCACCGGAGGTGAAGCTCTCGCCCCAGGCCGTGTCCTCGAGCTGCTGCAGGCCGCCCGCGTTGGCGAAGTCCGCCAGCGCGATCTTGCCCAGCTCCGTCGACTGGCCGTTGGTGAAGCGGGCGAACAGGATGCCCTCGGAGGTCACCTCGATACCGGTCAGCCGGCCGGTCGCAAAACCGTCCTGGGCCAGCGAGTTCACACCGAAGTTACTGCCGAACTGGGTGGCCCCCTCCAGGTTCAGGGACATCGTGATGTCCGCCGCGCCGTTGCCCGGCGTGTAGGCCGGCAGGTTGATCACGCCGCCCACCGGCGACTGCAGCTGACCGTCATTGCCGAAGACCAGCTGGTCGCCGGCACCCACGACGTTGCCATCCACGGTGAACTGGGTGTTCCACGTATTGGTGGCCGCATCCTTGAGGAAGTACAGGGTGCCCGTGTGGGCCGAGCCCAGGGAGTCGTAAATGGTGACCGAGGTTGTGTGATTGAAGGTGTTCGGATCGGTCGGGTCGAAGGGCGTGATCGTCGGCGGCTCGGCATCCGCGGGCAGGTTCACGCCGTAGTCGATCGCCGTGGTGGACTGGGGCGGATTCGCGCCGGTGCTCAGCTGCACGTCGTTGAGCGAGCCGGTGTTGAAGTTGCCGTCGCCGGAGGGCGGATAGGCCTGCAGGCGCTTGCCGGCCGGATTCACCACGAAGCCGTTGTTGTCCACGCTGAAGTTGCCGGCGCGGGTGTAGACCCGCGAGCCGTTGTCGCTCAGCACGAAGAAACCCTCGCCGCCGATGGCCAGATCCAGCGCGTTGTCGGTGAAATCCACGTTGCCCTGAGCGAACTGCTGGGAGATGTTCGACAGGCGCACGCCGGAGCCGACCGCCGAGGAGCCCGTGCTCTGGGTGCCCACGGCGAAGACCTCGGCGAATTCCGCCCGCGAGCCCTTGAAGCCCGTGGTATTCACGTTGGCGATGTTATTGGCGGTGACCCCCAGGTCAGCCGATGCGGCATTCAGGCCGCTGAGTGCGATGCGAAAAGGCATGGTGCTGTCTCCTTGAACGAATACCCGATGACTGTGCGATGCGAATGACTGTGCGGATCAGAGGATGCGGTCGACTTCGCTCAGCCTGAGCGAACCCTCTCCCGCGATGTTCAGCGTCAGCCCCTGGCCGTTACGGCCCAGGGTCACGCTCTCGATGGTGGCGCCGACCAGCGTCTGCGCGTTCTCTACCTGGTTGCCCCGGCTGACGATGGTCGAGACCCGGTAATTGCCCGGCGCGACCGGCTCGCCCTCGGCGTTCATGCCGTCCCACTGCCACTGGGTCAGACCGGAACCGCGGCCGCCCAGCTCGAGGCGGCGCACCAGCTGGCCGGTCTGATCGGTGATCTCCACGGTC
This sequence comes from Woeseiaceae bacterium, assembly GCA_035655155.1. GTDB lineage: Bacteria > Pseudomonadota > Gammaproteobacteria > Steroidobacterales > Woeseiaceae > Lentisalinibacter. The sequence goes on along the minus strand of DASRVH010000076.1, from coordinate 15,048 downwards.
ACGGCGGAGGCGCCGGCCGACAGGTTGACGGCGCCGTTCAGCGTGCCGCCCTCCGCCAGATGGCCCTGATCAGTGCGCGCCAGCACCTGGTGGCCCACGAGCCCGGCGGCCTGCAGCGCCTGGTCCGAGTAGATGGACTCGGACAGCGCGCTGAACGAGTTCTGCAGGTCGCCGATGCCGGACACCGTGCCGAACTGGGCCAGCTGGCTCAGGAACTCGCCGTTGCTCATCGGCTCCATGGGATCCTGGTTGCGGAACTGGGCGATCATCAGCTCGAGGAACTGCTCCTGGCCCAGCTCGTCCTTTGCCGTGGTGGGCTGGGACTCGCGCCGGGTGGCTATCCCCAGGCTGCCCAGGTCCTCGAAACCGTTGATGGAATTCATGTGCTCTCCTCCGGCTTGCCGGTTCTGTTACGGACCCTGGTTACACGCGCTAGCGGCCGAGCTGCAGGGTCTGCAGCATCAGGTCGCGCGTGGTCTTCAGGATCTCGATGTTGTTCTGGTAGGAGCGCGAGGCCGACATCATGTTGACCATCTCCTCCACCGCGTTGACGTTGCTGAGATAGACGTTGCCGTTGTCGTCGGCCTCCGGATGCTCAGGCCGGTGCTGCACGGTGAGCGGTGCCTGGCTCTCGACGATGCCGAGCACCTGCACGCCGGCGGCATGGCTCTCGCCGGCGCCTGCCGCCTCCTGCATGGCGGTGGCGAACACCGGATGGCGGGCGCGATAGACCTTGTTCGGATCGCCGCTGACGCTCTCCGCGTTGGCCAGATTGCTGGCCGTGGTATTCAGACGCAGGGACTGCGCGTTCATCGCGCTACCCGCGGTATCGAATATCCGGAACATCGACATCACTCACTCCCCTTGATCGCGAGCTTCAGCGTGCGGACCTTGCCGTCCAGGAACATGAGGCTGGCGCGGTAACGCAGCACGTTCTCCGCGAACTGCGCCTGCTCCACATCGGGCTGCACCGTGTTGCCGTCCTGGGACGGCTGGTGCGGCAGCCGGTACTTCAGCTCAGCCCCGGCCGGTCCGTTGCTCGTATCCAGATGGCCGGCATGGGTCTTCGCCATGGCAACCCGGCCGGACTGCGCGCGCTCCAGCGCCGCACCGAAATCCAGATCACGCGCCTTGTAATTGGGCGTGTCCGCATTGGCGATGTTGGTCGCCAGCACCTCGGTGCGCATGGAGCGCAGCTTCAGTGCGAGTGCGTGTTGTCCGAAAGGGTCGATCTTCATCGTGTCTCTCTGGTTCGCAGGCACTTCGCCCGCTTCCGCCGGATTCACAGCAAATGCCGTGCCAACTCTGCAAGTGGCTGATATTCATGGATGTCGTTCCCGCACGATCGCCGGGGCGGCAAAGCTCTGCCGCTGCCGGCGGCAAAGGACTGCAGTCGGACGCGGCACGGCGGACGCTCCACGCGCGGCCGCGCCGCCGGGCGTCCCGCGGAATCACTGGCACAGCTCTTGCATCGACTCTTGCACCGAGAAGGGCGGCCGGAAACGCGGCCGGGCGGCAGCGGCCGCAGGGCGAACCCCGGATACGCCGCACACCGCGTATCGCCGGGGCTCCGAGCCCGCTTCCGGACGAGGAATTGCTTGTGCAGAGTGGTTATGCAGAGTGACGGGACATTGACGGCAGCGACTGAAATCCGGCGCGGACGGTCCGCGCTGGCTGCGCTCGCGCTCGTCCTGTTCGCCGGCGGGGCCGCGGCGGCGGACTGGCAGCCGGTCGAGTCCATCCGCGAGACTGCGTCCCGGTACGCGGCCAGCCAGCTGGGCGCGGACGGCGACGACGTCCGCGTGGAGGCGGGCGAGCTCGACACCCGTCTGCGGATGAACCGCTGCGACGTGCCGCTGTCCGGCTTCCTGCCGAACGGGATGGGCAACGGCAACCGCCTGGTGGTGGGCGTGCGCTGCGAGGGCACGAAGCCCTGGAAGCTCTTCGTGCCGGTGCGCATCGCCCGCTACGCCGACGTGCTGGTGGTCTCTCGCTCGCTGCCCCGCGGCCATGTGCTGGCCGCCGGAGACGTGCACACGGAGAGGCGCGATCTGTCCAGTCACCTGAAGACCTATGCGGGCAGCCTGCGCCAGTTGCCGGGACGACGGCTGAAACGGCCCGTGCTCGCCGGCACGCCGCTCACTCACAACATGGTGGACGCCGAGCAGATCGTCCGGCGAGGCCAGAAGGTGACCCTGGTAGTGGACAACGGCGGCATGGAGATCCGCATGGCGGGACGGGCGCTGTCGGACGGCGCCCTGGACCAGCGGATCCGGGTGGAGAACGTCTCTTCCAGGCGGGTCGTCGAGGGGATCGTACGGTCCCCCGAAGTCGTTGAAATTAGGATGAATTGACCATATACGGCCTGGTAAAGAAATTGTCACCCGACACTAAAGTTTCGCGCGGAATCGCCGATACACGGGATAACACAGACTCATGTCTGAGGTAGCCAGTTATGTCCAATAAGATTGATGGAACGAATCAGGGGCAGCCGCTCGGCCCGAACGGGGTCGGCGGCAGCCGTCCGACCGCCGGGGCGGCGCAGCGCACCGGTCAGGCGAAGGAAGCGCCGGTACCGGGCGGGGAGACCGTGCAGCTCACCAGCAGCGCCCAGATGATGGAGCGCATGAGCACGATGCTGGAGAGCCTGGAAATGCAGAACGAGCGTCTGGATGCCATCATGGAGTCCATCGCGAACGGCGATTACGAGATCGATGCAGAGAAGATCGCCGCGCGTCTGATGATGTTCGAAAGGAGCCTCGGCAGCGACTCATGAGCCAGCGGGACGCCACAGCCTGCGCGGGTGCGCTCGAAACCGTGATCCGTGAGGCGCTGCGAAGCGCACAGCGGCTGGAAGCGGCGCTGGCGGCCGAGCGCGCCGCGCTCGAGGAGCGCGACGCCGCGGCGTTGCACGAGGCTGGCGCCGGCAAGCAGGAACTTCTGTCCCGGCTCGACGGACTGGACGAGCAGCGCCGCCGCCTGCTCGCCGACCATGGCTATCCCGCGGATCAGGGCGGCATCGAGGCGCTGCTCGCAGACTGCCTGCCCGCTCATCCGCTGCGGGAGCTGTGGCGGGAACTCGGCAAGGTCGCCGAACGGTGCCGGGACGCGAATGCGGCCAACGGGGCGATCGTCCATCTGCGCCGCCGGCAGATCGGGCGCGCGCTCGACGTGCTGCGCGGGGCGCCGGAGGGCACGGCGCCGGTCTACGGCGCCGACGGCAGCAGCGGCCGCGCCGGCGGCCGCGCATTCGGCAGCGCCTGAACGGCCCTGGCTGCCGGTCTTTTCCGCCGGTCCTCTGCCGGTCCTGGCTGCCGATCCTGACGCCATCCCTGTCGCGGCGGAACCCGTACAATAGGCGGCCTTACCGCACCAGGGGCGCCCGCCATGCCGCATCACCGTCCGCGAAACGTCACCCGCACGCTCATTCTCAGTCTGGTCTGGCTGCTGGGAAGCCTCGCCCCGGCAGGCGCAGCGTATGCCGCCGCGGCTCCGGCGGCAGGCGCCCTCCACTACGCCGATACCGCCGCCCTGCAGGAACGCATGGATCGAGGCGACCTGACCTCGGAGCAGCTGGTGCGCCTGTTCCTCGACCGCATCGAAGCCCTGGACGACGCCGGCCCCACGCTCAACGCCATCATCGAGGTCAACCCGGATGCCATCGAGATCGCGCGCGACCTGGACCAGGAGCGCGCCGTCGGGGAGAAGCGCGGGCCCCTGCACGGCATACCCGTGATCCTGAAAGCCAATATCGATACGGGCGACCGCATGGCCACCTCCGCCGGATCGGTGGCGCTGGCGCTGCATCGCGCGCCGGACGACGCCTTCCATGTCGCCGCACTCCGGCGCGCCGGCGCAGTCGTCCTCGGCAAGGCCAACCTCAGCGAGTGGGCCAATTTCCGCTCCACCCGGTCGGTGAGCGGGTGGAGCAGCATCGGCGGGCAGACCCGCAACCCCCACGTGCTCGACCGCAATCCCTGCGGCTCGTCCAGCGGGTCGGCGGTGGCCGTTGCGGCCGGGCTTACCGTGCTGGCCGTCGGCACCGAGACCGACGGCTCCATCGTCTGCCCGTCGGGCACAAACGGCGTCGTCGGCATCAAACCCACGGTCGGGCTGGTGAGCCGGGACGGCATCATCCCAATCGCGCTCAGCCAGGACACGGCCGGCCCGATGGCGCGCAGCGTCCGCGACGCGGCGTTGCTGCTTGCCGCCGTGGCGGCACCGGATAACGCGGATCCGGCGGCTCAGGCCCACCCCGGCCCGCGGGACTATCTCGCCGCGCTGGATACCGGCGCGCTGGAAGGCGCGCGCATCGGGGTCTGGCGACAATACTACGGAACCGGCTCGGACCCCCGGGTGGAGGCGATTTTCGACGCCGCGGTCGCCCGGCTCGGCGAACTCGGCGCCGAGGTGGTGGACCCGATCGGCCTCGAGATTCCCGAAGGCGTGCGCGAGGCCGAATACGAGGTGCTCCTGTACGAGTTCAGGGACGGCCTGAACCGCTACCTCGGCAACGCCGGCATGGAGGGCGACCGGGGCAGCTTGGCTGCGCTCATCCGCTACAACGAACTGCGCGCGGACGAGACCATGCCCTGGTTCGGCCAGGAGACCTTCGAGCAGGCCGAGTCCCGGGGGCCGCTGACGGACGAAGCCTACCTGGCGGCGCTCGAGAACAGCGGGCCCGCGCTCCGCAGGCTCGTCGATACCATAATGGAAGAGAACGAGCTGGATGCGATCATTGCGCCGACGAACTCGCCCGCCTGGCCCATCGACTTCGTGGCCGGCGACAACTACTCGATATCGAGTTCGCGGCTGGGCGCGGTATCCGGCTATCCCGCGGTCACGCTGCCGGCCGGCAACGTGCATGGTCTGCCGGTGGGTGTGACGATGTTCGGCCGCCCGTGGTCCGAGCCGCAGCTGATCGGCTATGCCTACGCACTGGAGCAGGCGACCCGTGCCATCCTCCGCCCCGCGCTGGTGCCGACGCTGGAGCGCTAGTCGGCCTGCGGCTTAGACGACGTCGTCGCCGCCGTCTTCTTCCGCTTGCTCTTCTTACTGGCGCTCTTCTTCGCGGCGGGCTTTTTCCGGGCAGGCTTCCTGGCGGCGGGCTTCGGTGCCGCCGCCCCGCCAGCGCTCACCACGGCCCTCGCGCGCTTACCAATAGTCAGCGCTTTCAGCTCATCGAAGGAGGCCTGCAGACACTCACAGTAGAAGGCCGGATCCGGCATCATCTCCCGGCAGGAGATGGCGCTCACGGTGATCTTGCCGTCGTAGCCGATGACCGGCTGGAACAATCCCACGCCGTGGACCACCGGTCCGAGACCGTAATAGGCGACCATTTTCGTGCCCATGGAGTACAGCGGATGATTGCTGATCGGCACGTTCGTGATGACGGTATTGAACACCGGCGGCAGGCGCTCGGCCATGTGCCAGCGGCCATAGGCCCTGGCCGCGAGCCCTGAAGTGGTCGTGGGCAGGAACTCCGCGAGTTCCATACTGAGTTCCGGACCCGCCGTGCGCGTGAACCGCTTGGCCTCGTCGCTCGCCGCGTGCACCGCCCGCAGCCGCTCCAGCGGATCCTCGATGTCGCTGCCCACCGGCAGGCGCATGGCGCTGACCTGGTTGCCCTCCGCGCCGCGCTGCCGGTCCGAACGCACGCTCATCGGCGCCATTGCAATGAGCGACTCGTCGGGCAGCTCGTCCTTCGCCTCGAGGTATTTGCGCAGCGCGCCGCCGCAGACGCTGACGATCACGTCGTTCACCGTGGCGCCTTCCACGAAGCCCTTGATGCCGCGGATCTCGTCCAGCGCGAAGGTGCGTGCGTCGAAGACCCGATGGGCCGAGACATTGGCGTTGAAACGGGTGCGCGGCACCGACCGGGGCAGGCTGATGTCGCGCCGCACCAGGCCGCTGGCCAGCTTCGGCAGCGTGGGAGCGACGTGGCGCACGAGCTTGCCGACCTTGATCGGGGTGGCCGCCATGCCCGCGGCGCTGCGGGCCAGCAGCTCCACGTCGGTGGGCTCGCGCTCCGCCGTCCAGGGCCGCGGCGGCGGCTCCGGCTGATCGTGGGGGGTCAGGCTGTGGATGGCCGCGGCGATCTCGGCGCCGGAGATGCCGTCGATGGCCGAGTGGTGGATCTTTGTCACCAGGCCGAAACTGCCCGGCGGGATGCCGTCGACGTTGTCCAGTCCTTCGATCACCCACGCCTCCCACAGGGGGCGGTTCAGATCCAGCGGGCGGGCGAGCAGCCGCGCGGTCAGGATGCACAGCTGGCGCCAGTCGCCCGGCTTCGGCAAGGCGATGTGGCGCAGGTGGAATTCCAGGTCGAACTCCGGGTCCTCGATCCAGTAGGGCCGGCCCAGGCCGAGAGGCACGCTCGCCAGCCGGCGCCGGAACGTCTTCGCCTTGTGCAGGCGCTCCTCGAAGAAGCGGATGATCTGCTTGAACGTCACGTGGCCGCCGGCCGCCGTCGACTGGTCGTAGATGCAGAGACTGCCCACGTGCATGGGCGTGGCAGCCGTTTCGAGATAGAGGAACGTGGCGTCGAGGCCGGTCAGTTGCTGCATAAAGTGTCTCCTTGCCCTGACCGGCAATATACACGATACGCAATGCGGCGCAGGGCGCCGGCGGCGGGAGGCCGCGCCACTGCGGGCGCGGCGCGGCCTCCTGCCGGTCAGAAGCGCAGACGCGCGCCCGCGTGGAACGAGCGGCCCGGCAGCGGCGCATAGGGCGCCAGGAAGGAGGTGCTGCGCCGCGCCGCCTCGTCGAGCAGATTAGTGCCGCGGACGAACAGATCGAGCCGGGTCTCCTGCAGCGTCATGGCATAAATCGCCGACAGGTTCAGCATGGTGTAGCTGTCGGTGCGGAACGAGGAGATATTGTCCTGCTCCGCATGCCAGAGAACGTCCAGTGACGTGGTCAGCGCGTCGTTGCGCAGCGTGAGCCCCGTGCCGAGGCGCATCGGCGGAATGCGTGGCAGGTAGCGGCCGTCGTCCAGCTCGGCATAGACGAAGTCGCCGAGCAGACCGAGTTCCGCCTCGAAGCCGCCGAGGCGGCCGAGCGAGAGCGTCGCCTCGGCTTCGACGCCGTAGAAGTCGGCGTCGGCCTGGGCGTATTCCGCCACCGGCAGACCGTCTTCTTCCATGCCGCTCAGGTTCTGGAAGATGTAGTCCCCGATCCGGTTATAGAAGACGTGAACGTCCCATCGCAGCCGCTCCCCGCGGCCGGAGAGCCCGATGTCGTAGTTCAGCGAGATCTCCTTGTCCGGGTCGCTGCCGAGCACGGCGAGACCGAGTTCGAACTGGCCCGTCGCGAGATGGGGGCCGTTGGCGTAGAGCTCCTCGGCGGCCGGCAACCGTTCGGTGCGCGAGACGTTCAGCATCAGCGTGTAGTCCGGCGCGAGTTCGAAATCGACGCCGGCGGCCAGCGACACGGAGGTGTCGTCGAAGTCGGCGGCGAACTCATTGCCGTGCTCCAGGAATTCCACCCGACCGCCCAGGTGCGCGTGACCCCAGTCGTAGTCGCGCTCCTCCACCAGGAACAGGCCGAGAGACTCGGTCTTCGTCGGCGCGAGGAACGCTTCCTCGCCGGCGGCGGAGAAATCCCGGTCGTCGAGCTGCAGGCCGAACGCGCCTCGCCAGCCGGCGATCGGCGCATGGATGGCCTCCACCCTCGCCTGCCAGGCGTCGTTCTCGAACAGGGTGCCGATCTCCCCGGAGGGCTCCACCTCGGCGTGCTCGTAGTCGTTGATGCCCCAGGAGAACTTCACCGCCTCGAAGTACTCGCCGTTGAGCGCATACTCGCCGCGCACGTCGAAGCGGGACTGCTCCAGGTCGATGAACGGACCGCCCTCTTCCTCGCCGTGTTCTTCCTCGCCATGCTCCTCTTCGTGCTCGTGGCTGTGGCCGGGCAGGCCGTAGGTCATCTCGGAGCCGCTCCAGGAAAAACCGAGGAAACCCCGCTCGCCCACCCAGGAAGCGCCCGCGGAATAACCGTCGGATTCGGAGTCGCTGTTCGGCAGAATCCCGGATTCCTCGTCGGGCTCCCGGTCGTCCGGATCGGCGGTGGCGAAGCCGTCGATCTCGACGTCTTCGGTCTCCCGCGTGTAGGCATCGAGGTGCCAGGCGAAGCTGCCGACGCCGCCGTCCAGGCGCCCCACCAGCGCCCGCTCCTCGGCGGCGGTATCCGCGCGGGCCTCCACGGCGCCGGAGAGCGGCTCCTCGGCAGGCCGCCGCGGGATGCGGTTGTCGATCACGTTCACGACGCCGCCGGCCGCGGAATTGCCGTACAGCAGCGTCGTCGGGCCGCGGATGATCTCGATGGCCTCCGCCAGCAGCGGCTCGATGCTCACGGCATGGTCGGCACTGACGTCCGCCGCATCCAGCGACGAGATGCCGTCGGAGAGCATGATGACCTGGGAGCCGCCGAGGCCGCGGATGATGGGTCGGGACGATGCCGGCCCAAAGTAGCTGGAACTCACCCCGGGCTGCGCGGCCAGGGTCTCGCCCAGGGTAGGCGCACGGTCGGTGAGCAGTTCGGCGCCCTTGAAGACGCTGGTGGGCTGCAGCACGTCGCCGAGCGGCGCTGCGGTCACCACGATCTCCTCGATCGCCTCCTCAGCGGCTTCCTGCGCCGGGAGGGCGCCGGCACACAATAAGACTGCGGGCAGTGCCGCAGTCACTCGCGAGATACGCATGTCTCATTCCTCTGATCGAATCAGCAGATGCCGCGCCGGCCCGTCTTCGTGCGACCGATGGACGATGTCCGGACGATCTGCGGGCGACGCGGTGACGGTCGGTTCACTGATGATCAGAGGCGTGGAGGCGCCCGGGCGTGCCCGTGCCTCGGCGGAAAGTACGAGTGTCCTGCGGCCGCCGGGACGCAGACGGCGGGGGAGTGATGGACCGCCGGCGCCTCGGCCTGCGCATCCGTCAGACCATGGGCGAGTCGATCGCCGCCGAGGCAGACGTCGCACTGCTCGCCGACGCCGTGGTCGGCCACCGCGGCATGGCCGGCGGCGGCAAACTGCCCGCCCAGGATCGCGACCAGCGCAATCGCCGTGCAGCGGGCCAGGAATCGTGGGCGGAGGCGAAACATCCGGTTAGTCTAACGGAATTTCGCGACGGAGGAAGGGGCCGCAGGTCCGTGACCGCAGCATCGAATGGCGTCTGTGGCCGTCGAAACGCGGCGGGGCTCCCGACCCGCAGACCGGGAGCCCCGCGCGCCGAAGATCAGTTCCGGAAATTGAGTTCCTGCAGCAGCGAGGTGCTCATGACCTCGCGATACTCCGCACGATTACCGCTCTCCCCCTGCATCTGCTCGATGCTCTTCTTGCGCCAGGCCATGTACTCTTCCGCCCGCTTCTCGCCTTCGGCACCCGTCGGTACGTCTTCCATGATTCGGATGAGATAGATCGACGGCTCGCCGGAGCGCGGGTACTGGTTCGAGAGGATCATGTAATCCTTGATCCAGCCCTTGGACTTCGCGAACTCGAGATTCTCGCGCCATTCGGTCGCCAGCCACTTGGCATACTTGTAGCCGCCGCCGTCCTTGATGTCGATCCCGGTCACTTCCCAGTAGTCGCCCGAGGTGAACGGCCATTCTTCGGCAGCCCAGGCACCTGCGGCCATGGTCATGGACGCGGCGCAGAGCGCCGCAACGCTGATTGCTTTTCTTATCTGTCTCATCATTTCTCTCCCCTGGAGCGGGCAGGGACCGCCCGCTTTCCGGGTGGAAAATACCACAGGTTGCATCGGAAACGGTCGCCACATCGGCGTCGGCGGCCCCGGTGGCGCTCAGTCGGCATCACGCGACAGCCTGGCATCGACGTAACGATCCAGCACGGCGTCGATCCTCGCGCGGGCGGCCTCGGCATCGAAGCCCTCTGCGGTGGTGCCGTCCGCCAGCGAGAACATCGTCATGACCAGACTTCGGCCGTCGGCCTGCTTCGCGACGCGGACGGTGTCGTGGCGCCGGAGAATCTCGCTCCAGGCCTCCCGCACTTGCCGCCAGAACGGGGCGGTGCGCTGCCAGTAGCGCTCGCCGGCGGACCAGTCGTAATCCGATATGCGCTGGTAGCGATTGACGCCGGCCTCACGGGCCAGGGTATCCGCGGGAACGATGCCGTCCCCTTGCGCCTCCAGCGCGACCTTGCGATTGTCCTCTTCGTGCACCCAGCCGTCCGGAAGGATGGTGTGCCGGTTGGTGCCGATCAGGACGTCGTAGTCGTCGCGCACGCTGAATTCGCGGCGCGGCAGCGGGCGCCAGGTCTCGGCGCTCTCCCAGAGCGAATAGCTGGCCGTGTGCACCCAGGCGCCGAAGGATTCGTAGCGCGGTGAGTCGTCCACCTGGTAGACCGCCTGGGTCCACCGTCCCGCCACGGCCTCCGCGTCGAGCCGCACTTCGCGCCAGCGCCGATCGCCTGCATAGACGTGCATGACCGTGTCTTCGTAGCGCCAGTCCTGGCGCCAGTGCTTTATGACCATCGGCTCCGACAGCGAACCGTCCTGCTCCCGGAACACCATGACCATGACATGCTGCAGGCTGATGAAGTCCGGCTCGTCGGCGACGACGTAGATGTACTCCGTGCCCCAGGAGCGGAACGGGCGCGCCGGCTCGAAACCGGCAGAGAAACCCACCGTCTCCAGAAAGTCGAAGCTGGCCCGGTAGGGACCGGCCATGGCGAGAATGGCGCGGCGGTCCCGTTCCTTCTTGCCGAGACCGTCCTCGTGCAGCCGCTGCCAGGCGGCGCTCGGCGCCGTGTCCGCCTTGACCTCGGGACCCTCGGTGGTGCCGCCGCGAGGCGCCATGTCGCTGGTATCGATGAACGGCCAGGCGAAAATGTAGCGTTCGTCTTCGCCGCCGTCTCGTTCCGCCGCGCCGGCCACGGCAGCGGTCAGCGCGAAGGCGATCAGGGCGGCGCATCGTATACGGGAAATCATCCGGGTTTTCATGGCTGCCAGAATAACATCCGTGCTGTGTGCCTCCAGAGCGAAGTCCGCTCGTGACCGTGCGGCAAGCCTGGCGCATACTCGATGCCCCTGGCCAGATGAGATACGACCATGACGCGGACCACCGAACACGAGAAGAGATTCCTGGAGGCACACGGCAAGCGCATGGCCTACGTGGAGATGGGCTCGGGAGACCCCATCGTCTTCCAGCACGGGAACCCCACTTCCTCCTACCTGTGGCGCAATGTCATGCCCCATCTCGAGGACCAGGGACGCTGCATCGCCATCGACCTAGTCGGCATGGGCGATTCGGAAAAGCTCGCGGATTCCGGTCCCGGCCGCTATACGCTGGCCGAGCATCGGCATTATCTGGACGAAGCCCTGCGGGTACTCGGGATCGAGAGCCGGGTGACCTGGGTCATACACGACTGGGGCAGCGCGCTCGGTTTCGACTGGTCGCGGCGCCATCCCGACGCCGTGCTGGGCATCGCCTACATGGAAGCCATTGTGAGCCCGATGAGTTGGGACGACTGGTCGGAGTCTGCGCGGGGCGTGTTCCAGGGCTTCCGCTCCGAAGCGGGCGAGGCGATGGTCCTGGAGAAGAACCTGTTCGTCGAGCGCGTCCTGCCGGGCTCGGTGCTGCGCGGGCTGACCGACGAGGAGATGGCCGTGTACCGCCGGCCGTTTCTGGAGCCCGGCGAGGACCGGCGCCCCACTCTCACCTGGCCGCGGCAGATACCCATCGAGGGCGAGCCGGAGGATGTCTGCCGCCTGGTCGAGGAATACGGCCGATGGATGGCGGAGAGCGCGATCCCGAAGCTTTTCGTGAACGCCGAGCCGGGTGCGATCCTGACCGGCCGTCAGCGGGAATTCTGCCGCACCTGGCCGAACCAGACGGAAGTGACGGTGGCAGGCAGCCACTTCATCCAGGAGGACTCGCCGGAGGAGATCGGCCGCGCGGTGGCCGACTGGCGTCGAGGCATCGCCTGAGCCACCTCACGCCGCGGGCCGCGCCGACCGGATCGCCCGCCATACCTTCATGGGCGTGAGCGGCATGTCGAGATGCTCGATCCCGTAAGGCGCCAGCGCGTCGATCACCGCGTTGACCAGCGCGGGCGGCGCGCCGACGGTGCCGGCCTCCCCCGCGCCCTTCACGCCCAGCGGATTACGCGGCGACGGCACCTCGGTGTAGTGGAAGTCGATGCCCGGCAGCCGGTCGGCCCGGGGCATGGTGTAGTCCATGAACGTGGCGGTCTGGAGCTGGCCGGTGTCGTGATCGTAGATGGCCTCCTCGAACAGGGCCTGGCCGAGCCCCTGGGCGATGCCGCCCATGATCTGTCCTTCCAGGATCAGCGGATTGATCACGTTGCCGACGTCGTCCTCGACCGTGTAGCGGAGTATCTCGATCATGCCGGTCTCCGGGTCCACCTCGAGCTCGCAGACGTGGCAGCCGTTCGGAAACGTGCCGGCCTCGGGAGCGAAATGCTCGCTGGAGGCGAGGCCGGGCCGGACGCCGTCCGGCCGCGCCCCGTCGTCGAAGGAGGCCCTGGCCACCTCCGGCAACGCCACCGTGCGGTCGGTCCCGACGATGCGGTAGGCCCCGTCCTCGAACTCGATGTCCTCGGCGTCCGCCTCCAGCAGCCCCGCCGCGATCTTCCTGCCGGACTCTACCACCGTCTCCACCGTGCGGGTCAGCGCCGAGCCGCCGATGGCCATGGACCGCGACCCGCCGGTGCCCTGGCCCGTCGGGATGGTCTTCGTATCGCCCTGCAGCACGCGGATGCGCTCGAGCGGCACGCCGAGCCCCGCTGCCACCATCTGCCCGTAGCTGGTTTCGTGGCCCTGGCCCGTGGACTGGGTGCCCATGAGCACGGTCACCGTGCCGTCCTCCTCGAACCGCACATGGGTGTCCTCGCCGCCCATGGCCGAGCAGATCTCGACGTAATAGCTGAGCCCGATGCCGCGCAGCAGTCCCTTCGCTTCCGAGGCCCCCCGCCGCTCGTCGAAGCCCGCCCGGTCGGCACGTTCGAGCGCGGCATTCAGCAGGCGCGCGTACTCGCCCGAGTCGTAGACCTGTCCCGTCACGGTCCTGTACGGGAAGGCCTCGGGCGGGATGAAGTTGCCCCGCCGGATATCGGCGGGATCGATGCCCAGCTCGCGGGCGGCCTTGTCCACCAGGCGCTCGACCAGGTAGATGGCCTCGGGGCGGCCGGCGCCCCGGTAGGCATCCACCGGCACGGTATTCGTCACCGCCAGGCGGATCTCCGCGTAAGCCGCCGGGATGGCATAGGCGCCGGTGAGCATGACGGCGCCGAACCAGGGGATGAACGCGCCCGCCTGGGAGGTGTAGGCGCCGACGTTGCCGTCCGTGCGCACCCGCATGGCCAGGAAACGGCCCTCGCCGTCCAGGGCGAGTTCGGCGCGGGACACCTGATCGCGGCCGTGCAAGTCGGACAGGAAGCTCTCGGAGCGCTCCGCCAGCCACTTCACCGGCCGGCCGATGACCTTCGCCGCGTGCAGGGCGGCCACGGTCTCGCACTGCAGGAACATCTTCAGGCCGAAACCGCCGCCCACGTCCGGCGAGACGACGCGCAGCCGGTCTTCCGCGATGCCGGTGGCCGCCATCACGTGCTTGCGCAGGTTGTGCACTCCCTGGCAGCCCTGATACAGCGTGTAGGCATCCTCGCCGCCGTCGTAGACGGCCACGCAACCCCGCGGCTCCATGGCCGTCGGCGCCAGCCGGTTGTTGACGAGTTCGAGTTCCACCACGTGTTGGGCACCGGCGAACGCCTCGTCGGTGGCTGCCGCATCGCCGTGGGTCATGATGCCGAGCAGGTTGCCGTCCACGTCGTCGTGCACCCGCGGCGCGCCGTCCGCCAGCGCATCGGCAAGGCCGGTGACCGCCGGCAGTTCGTCGACGTCGAACAGGATCAGATCGACGGCGTCTTTCGCCGCGGCGAGGGTCTCGGCCACGATGGCGACCACGGGTTCGCCGACGTAACGGACCACCTCGCGCGCGAGCGGCGGCTGGCCGAGCGCGGCATGACCGGGGTGGCCCTCGCTCTTCGGTACCGCCGATCCCGGCAGATCGCCGAAGCCGGCGTCCGCGAGGTCCGCGGCGGTGTAGACGCCGAGCACGCCCGGCGCCTCGCGGGCTTCGTCCAGATCGAGTTCGCTGATGACGCCGTGGGGAAAAGGCGATCGCAGAAAATACAGCACGGCCGCATCCGCGGGCGCCACGTCGTCCAGGTAGCGGCCGGTGCCGGTGAGGAACCGCTGATCCTCGACGCGCCTGATCGCCTGTCCCGTGCCGAACTTGCCCATCCCGTGCTCCCTTTGCTGCCAACGGCGTTCCGCGGGATTCTGCGCCGCGGTCGGCGGCAATTCAAATGGGGGGCGGCGTGGCGGCAGTTCGCGTTCCGCCACAAAAAAGCGGCCCCAGTGGGGCCGCGGCGTCCATCGTCGTGACGGGTTCAGTGCATCGTATTCCCCCGCCCCAGTATTTACCTGAAGGTCGTCTACCCGGCACGCGACGGTCGATGAAATTGTCGGGATTTGAAAGGTGGCAGAAACCCCACGGAGTGTCAAATTTCAGGGGCGGAGAGCCGTCTTCATGTCGCGGCAGTGCAACATAATCGACCGCCGGCCGAGTTTCACATGGGCCTCATCCGGTCGCCGGTTCGTCGCCGCCGTGACCGCGGTGAAACGCCTCCACGCTGCGGGCGACCCGCGTGGGCTGATTGAAGGCCGCGACATGCACGATCGCATCGCCCTCGTGCGCCAGCGGGAGTTTCGACAGCCCGATGACCACACCGTCGTCGGCCGCCTGGATCACGGTGTCCGAAGATCCGAGAGGGTCGCGCACGTTGGCGATGACGTCGCCCTTCTTCACGTAGTCGCCGAGGCGCACCGTGGCATGCACGATGCCGCTCTGGGGCGAACGGATCCAGCCGCTGTCGAGCGCGGTGACCGGCCTGGATTCGCGGCGCTTCGACTTCCCGGCAGGCAGCATGCCGAGGCGGCGCATCACCTGCTGGATACCGCGCACGCCGGCGCGGATGGCGAGTTCGTCGAAGCGCAGCGCCTCCCCCGCCTCGTA
>DASRVH010000075.1:0-6860 GCA_035655155.1 Woeseiaceae bacterium | reverse complement strand
CATGGTCAGGGATGATAGCGCGCCCGCCCACCCGCGTGTAGGAGGGCCTTCAGGCCCGATCCGGCTTTCTTCTGGCGTGCCCGTGGCCGTGAGGTCTGGCACGTGTCAGCAAGCGCTACTGACTGGCAGCTCCTTCACACCACTACGAGGCGGCCGTCATGCGGGGGTATCCATCGCCGCGACCTTTTGTCGGGAGCAAGATGGATACCCCCGCAGGGCGGCCACAATAGAAGGCGGCCGGGTCGGAAGAAATCGGGCCTGAAGGCCCTCCTACGTGGTTGTTACGAGAGTTCCTTCTCGTGCAGCCAGGCCGCGTGCTTCGGCGCGCGCTTCGTCTGCGACCACTCCTCCAGCATCGCCGGGGCCACCTCGCGGAGCCTCTCCAGCATCTCGTCGGTGGCGGTGTTGGCCGCGATCTCCAGCCGATGGCCGTTCGGGTCGAAGAAGTAGATGGACTGGAACAGGCTGTGGTCGGTCGGGCCGACCACCTCCAGGCCCTCGTCCTCGGCCTTCTTCTTCAGCCCCAGGAGTTCGTCCATCGACTCCACCTCGAAGGCGATGTGCTGCACCCAGGACGGGGTGTTCGGGTCCCGGCCCATCTCCGGCGAGTTCGGGATCTCGAAGAAGGCGAGCACGTTGCCCATGCCGGCGTCCAGGAAGACGTGCATGTAGGGATCCGGCTCCTTCGTCGAGGGCACCTCGTCCTCGGCGATGGCCAGCAGGAAGTCCATGTCCAGCACCCGCTGGTAGAACTCCACCGTCTCCTTCGCATCGCGGCAGCGGTAGGCCACGTGATGGATGCGTTTCAGTGCCATGACGCTGACCTCAACCCGTCTGCTTCAGCACGCCGCGGCGCAGCTGGTCGCGTTCCATCGACTCGAACAGCGCGGTGAAGTTGCCTTCGCCGAAGCCCTCGTCGCCCTTCCTCTGGATGAACTCGAAGAACATCGGGCCGATCTGGGTCTCGGAGAAGATCTGCAGCAGGAGACGCGTATCGCCCTCCTCCGTGCTGCCGTCGAGCAGGATGCCGCGCTTCTTCAGCTCATCGACCGGCTCGCCGTGGCCCGGCACGCGCTCCTCCAGCATCTCGTAGTAGGTGTCCGGCGGCGGCGTCATGAACGGCATGCCGCGCGCCTTCAGCGCGTCCCAGCTCGCGAGGATGTCGTCGGTGGCGAGCGCGATGTGCTGGATGCCCTCGCCGTTGTACGCCATCAGGAATTCCTCGATCTGGCCGGTGCCCTCGGAGGCCTCCTCGTTCAGCGGGATGCGGATCTTGCCGTCCGGCGCACTCATCGCCCGGGAATGCAGCCCCGTGTACTCGCCCTTGATGTCGAAGTAGCGGATCTCGCGGAAGTTGAACAGCCGCTCGTAGTACTTCGCCCAGTAGTCCATGCGTCCGCGGTAGACGTTGTGGGTGAGATGGTCGACCAGCTGGAAGCCGCAGCCCTTCGGGTGCCGGTCCACGTCCTCGAAGAACTCGAAGTCGATGTCGTAGATGGAGTTCTGATCGTCACCGTAGCGGTCGACGAGATACAACGGCGCACCGCCGATGCCCTTGATGGCGGGCAGGCGCAGCTCCATCGGCCCGGTCGGGATGTCCATGGGCTGGGCGCCGAGTTCCAGCGCCCGGGCATAGGCCTCGTGGGCGTCGCGCACGCGGAACGCCATTCCGCAGGCCGACGGCCCGTGCTCCTCGGCGAAGTACCGGGCCGGGTGCTTCTTCTCGTTGTTGATGATGAAATTGATGCCGCCCTGGCGATACAGGGTGACGTCCTTCGAGCGGTGCTTCGCGACCGCCGTGAAACCCATCATCTCGAACACGGGCTCGAGCACGCCCGGCTCGGGAGACGCGAACTCGACGAATTCGAAACCGTCCAGTCCCATCGGGTTTTCGAACAGGTCTGCCATTGTGTCTCTCCCCGCGCGGTGTCCCCGCGCCCTGTGCGAAAACCACCATGTTAGTTACAGATGAAACCACATTCAAGGACGAAGGTTGGGTAGGAGGGCCTTCAGGCCCGATCTGGCCCTGCCAGACCCCCTTTCTATTGTGGCCGTCATGCGGTGGCGTGCAGGAGCTGCCAATGAGGAGCGCCTGCTGACTGGTGCCAGCCCTCTCGGTTACGGGCCCGTCAGCGGGTGGATAAGGGTTGCGGGGTCGTCCGGACCGACTGGAGCCATGACGGCGGGAAGGAGGTCTGGCCGAAGCGAGCGAGGACAGGACGTCCGAGTGAGCGTCCCCGCGACCCTTATCCACCCGATGGCGGGCCAACGCCAGAAGAAAGCCGGATCGGGCCTGAAGGCCCTCCTACATTAGCGGTCGACGTTGCGGCCGGCGTCGAGCACCCGGCGGAGCAGCGCGGCACGCTCATCCGCGGCGGCGGCCGCGGCCTCGCCGGACGGCTCCCAGTTCTCCAGCGCCTCCCGATCCGCCACGCCGTTCTCGATCAGCAGCGCCTCCAGCGCGGCCACCCGCTCGCGCAGGACCCAGTGCTCGCCGAGGAAGGCGGTCAGCATGGCCAGCAGCCGGTCCGCGGCCGGATCCTCGAAGAAGGCCTTGCGCCCGCCCCTGACCTCGCGGCTCAGTGTCTCGTCCGCCATGATCTCAGCGCCTCGCACCGAAGCCGTACCACATGATGATGTCCGACAGGCGTCCCGTGTCCTCATCGAAGGCGGCATCGGCGGCGATGGCCCCCGCGAAGACGTCTTCGTCGACGTAACCGTAGCGCGGCATCACCGCCTCGAAGAAGGCATCTTCCGCGAAGCCCGCGCCGGTGCAGAGTTCCTTGTAGTCCTGGTCGCGGAAGCCCTTGTAGTAGGGCTCGTTGTTGTAATAGCTGTCCCAGTCCAGGTAGAAGCCGTCGTAGGGCGTGGTGGCCGAGTTCGGCGGCAGCTCCATGTTGATCAGCACGCCACCGGGCCGCAGCACCCGGTGCGCCTCGGCCAGGAAAGCGCGGATGGATTTCAGCGGCAGCTCGTGCAGGAACATGGAGGAAAAGACCACGTCGAAGCTCGCGTCCGGGAAGTCCACCGCTTCCGCCGCCTGCTGATGGAAATGCACCGTCTCGCCGAGCGCCTGGGCCCGCGCATGAGCGTAGCGCAGGCAGGGCGCGGCGATGTCGATCCCGTGCACCTCGGCCTCCGGGAAGGTGCGCTTCCACGGCAGCGTGTTGTGGCCGATGGTGCAGCCCACGTCCAGGATCTTCTCCGGTTGCAGGTCCGGGAAGCGCAGACGCACGAAGTTCGACATGGACATTCCGATGTCGTCCAGGTGCTCGCCCATGACGCCGAAGGCGAAGACGTTCAGGCCGTTGTCGTAGATGGCGCCGGCCACGGCGTCGTCGCTGCCGCGGGAGCCGCTGGATCCATGATAGTTGCCGGGCATGAGGTGCACGTCGACGGCCGTGGCCGAGCGCGGCAGCTCCAGCTCCGGGTCCAGCTGCAGGGTGCCCTGCGCCCGTGACTGGTCGGCGGCGATCTCCGCGCAGCGCCGGTTGAAGGCATCGACGTCGTCATCCAGCTCGTCGATGACGGCGTTCCACACCGCCTCCTGGGCGGTGCAGCGCAGGCTCGAGTAGAAGCGGAACTGCGGATGGGGCCTGAGTGCGGCGTGCACTTCCCCGGCGTTGGCCGGGTCCCGCTCGTGCTCGGCGCGGAATGCGGGCAGCACGTCTTTCTCCCACGCCTGCTTCATGGACTCCGCCACGTCGGTGAGCACGTGAGCCCGCAGCGAGGAGACGAAACGCTCGCGGGCGCGCTCGTCGCGGGATTTCGGGATGTCGAGGCCGTGGCCGAGACGCGTATCGATCATGCTGCTCTCCCCCATCGCTGAACCGTCATGCGGTGCGGGCGATGCTATCACAGCCCTGCCGTCTGCCCCTGGTCGGGCCTGAAGGCCCTCCTACAGCTCCGATCAGAGGGGCGGTGGCCGCTGGCTGTCCTCGAGCATGCGGATGAAGAAGCCGCGTATCGCGTTCTCGGCCTCCGCGCGGGTCATCAGCCGCTTCTCCTCCATCAGCTTTGCCATGTCGGCGATGGAGCGGCGGCCGTCGATCATGCTCATGATGAACGCATGCACGCGCGTGGAGACCGCCTGCATGCGGAAGTTCTCCAGCGCCGGCACGGGCTCGGCGCCGACCACCAGCCAGTCCGGCAGCGCCTTGTGACGGGGCGGCCGCTCGGCTTCCGCGGTCTTCTCCGCGACGACGGTGACCACCTGCTCCCGGCGGCCGTGGCGGCTCAGCGGCGAGTCCATGTAGGGGATCTCCCGCTCGGCCACGGTCGGTTCGCCGAAACCCGCCATGGCAATAATCTCCAGCGCCTCCTCCAGGCTGTAGTTCTCGGCCGGCGACGGCGTGCGGAAGGCTGCCGAGCCGAACCAGACCCAGCGCCCCCCGGGGGTGAGCAGACGGTTCCAGCGTGCCGCCTGCACGGCCAGGTCCTCGGGCAGCACGTCCACCAGCCAGGGAGTGACGACGGTGTCGAATGCGCCCTCACGGAAAGGCGGTCTCAGCGCGCTCGCCAGAACGTGCTGCAGACCCGGGCGCGCGGCCTCCGGCGCCGCCAGTTCCCGTGCCACCGCCACGTCCCCGGCCCGGCGCGGCGCGATCGGGAACTCGTGCAGGGATACGGTCTCGCCGGCGCTGAGCTTCGCCGCGGCGAACACCAGCAGCGGATTGAAATCCAGGGCCGCAGTGAGTTCGGGGGCAAGCGTTTGATGCAGGTCGTAAGCAAGCCGGCCCGCGCCGGCGCCGAGTACCAGCATGCGGCCGGGCGCCTCGCCGCCCAGCGCCCCGGCCACCGCCTCGAGCGACGGGCGGTTCTCCTCTTCGCCCCAGACCCAGTCCCGGTGCAGGTTCGGGTAGTAGGCGGTCAGGCCGACCTCCGTCGGCAGGCGGGTGCGCAGCGCCAGATGCGTCTCGTAGGTGGCCTCGGATGCACCCGCGCCCAGCGGGGCGAGCAGGGCCTTCAGCTCTCCGGCGTGAGCGAGCCAGGCCTCGATCTGACGGCGCAGCCGGCGTTCGGTCGCCGCGAGCAGGCCGCCCTTCTCCAGCGCTGCCACGGCCGCCTGCTCGTCCTTCGCGATATCCGTCAGCGCGAAGTCGAAGCGCTGGCGCCACTCCGCCAGCGCGTTGTCCGGGTCGGCGAACAGCCACGGCACGCCGGCGAGCGACGGAAAGGCGGTGGAACAGCCCGGGCAGCGCAGTGAATCGTCGTCGGCCTCGAGCGACCGGTCGCAGCGCGGACAGGCCAGCAACGACAGCAATGCAGCATCCGTGGTCATGCTCAGCCGCCCTCCCCGACGATGCGCTCGGCCAGCAGCCGGCCGTTGCGCACGCAGTCGTTCATCGCGATGCCCTGATAGGCATTGCTGTTGAGATAGAGCCCGCGATGACTCGCGAGCCGCTCGAAGATGGCGTCCACCCGCGCGATATGTCCGGGCGCATAGCTCGGGATGCCCCGCGGCCAGCGCTTCACGTAAGTGACGTCCGGGTCGGCGGTCAGGCCCATGGTGGCACGGACGCCCTCGAGCGCCGTGCGGACCAGACCCTGTTCGTCCTGGTCGACGAGTTCCGGGTTGCGCTGACCGCCGATGATGAGCCGGAGTATCCGGCCGCCCTCCGGCGCCCGGTCCGGAAAGATGCTGCTGTCCCACAACACCCCCAGCACGGGCAGCTTCGCGCTGGTGGTCGTCAGGAGCCCGAAGCCCGGCAGCTCCCGATCCAGCTGCCGGTAGCCCAGGCCGACGACCGCGACCGGCGAGTAATCGATGGCGCCGATGCGCTTGCCCAGTCCGGCGTCGAGGTCTTTCACCATCTCCGCCGCCGCGTAGGACGGCGAGGCGATCACCACCCGGTCGAATTCCGGCGTATCGGACGGCGTGCGAAGCACGTAGCGGCCACCCTGGTTACTGTGGCGCAACACGCCGTCCACCGGCTCGCCCAGGCGCCATTCCGCGTCGATGACCTGGTGCAGGTGCCCGATCAGCGCGCTCACCCCGCCCTTGAAGCTCATCAGGATGCCGCCGGGCCCCGCCTGCTTCTTGCGCCTCGCCAGCATGCCGCGGAATAGTCCGCCGTGTTCGCGTTCCAGCGCCACCACCAGGGGGAAAGCCGCCTCTACGGAGACCTTGTCCGGCGTCGTCGCGTAGATGCCGGCCACCATCGCATCCAGGAAGACGTCGGTGAAGCCCTTGCCGAGGCGCCGATAGCCGAATTGCCGCAGCGTCTCCGGCGTCGTCTTCTTCCGCCGCGGGACCAGCGGCTCCATGGCCACCCGCAGCTTGGCCGGCCAGCCGATCAGCTTCGTCTTCAGGAAGGCGGGCGGCGATTCCGGCAGCGGATGCAAGTCGTCCTTGTAGATGAATCGCCGCCGCGCGAGGTCGGAACTGGGCAGCAGCAGGTGATCGGCACCGGCATCCTCCACCAGCTGCTGGCTGTCCGGCTTGTTGGAGAGAAAGCCATTGCCGCCCGCCTCGAAGCGGAATCCCTCCATGTCTGCCGTGTACATGGTCCCGCCCGGGACGGGTTCGGCGTCGAATATCGTAAGTTCCCAGTCCGGCCGGGCGCGCTTGACGTAGAAGGCGGTGGTGAGACCGCTGATGCCGGCCCCGACTATCGCGATTTTCATAGGGCGATTTTCATAGGGCGATTCTCATGAGGCCCGAGTTTCCCCGAGGGCGCGCGCAGACACAAGGAACCGCCGCGCGCTCAGCGGCGCTCGTCCATCGCGGCCCGGAAAGCCTCGTAGTCCGCCAGTCCGAAGCGGTCCCCGATCTCCTCCGTCCAGATCCGCGCCAGTTCCGCCTCGATCGCCGGCGTCAGCTCGTGCTTGTGGGCACCGGTCTCTCCCCGGCGCACCTT
>DASRVH010000074.1:0-2590 GCA_035655155.1 Woeseiaceae bacterium | reverse complement strand
TCTTTACAAAGAACCGCGACCGGCTGCTGACGACCGACATGTCGCGCAAGGTGATGGCGGCGATCCTGGCCCATCGCGAGGTCGCGCCCCTGTTGTCCGACGAGCACTTCTCGGTCGATGGCACGTTGATCAAGGCCTGGGTGTGACTCCCGGAGACAAAGTGGGCCACGGAAGCGGCCGGATGTTCTGACCGCCGCGGAGTAAAACTCCGCCACTTTGCGCCTGATGCGAACGAGCTGAAGGCGGGGAGATGTATTCTGTGGACCTCTATGCGCGTGTGCGGCGGGCGTGCCATGTCGATGGGCTGAGCGAGCGAGCTGCCGCCCAGTTGTTCGGGATCGACCGCAAGACGGTGTCGAAGATCCTGAAGCACTCGGTGCCGCCCGGATATCGCCGCTCGAAGCCTCCGGCGCGGCCGAAGCTCGACCCGTTCATTCCGATCATCGATCAGATCCTCGAGGCGGACCGGGCGATGCCGAAGAAGCAGCGGCATACGGCGACGCGGATCTTCGAGCGGCTCCGGAACGAGCACGGCTTCACGGGCAAGCTGACGATCGTCACGGACTATGTCCGGGAGAAGAAGCGTCGGACCCAGGAGGTGTTCGTCCCTCTGTCGCATCCGCCAGGTCACGCCCAGGTCGACTTCGGCGAGGCGCTCGCAGAGATTGCCGGGGCGGTGTGCAAGATCCGTTACTTCGCGATGGCGCTGCCGCACTCGGATGCGTTCTTCATCAAGGCGTATCCGGCCGAGACGACGGAGGCGTTCTGCGACGGCCACGTCGCGGCCTTCGCCTTCTTCGGCGGCGTGCCGCTCTCGATTCTGTTCGACAACACCACCCTTGCGGTGGCGAAGATCCTCGGCGACGGGACCCGCAAGCGGACCATCACCTTCTCGGAACTGCAATCTCATTACCTGTTCGAGGACCGGTTCGGCCGCCCAGGCAAGGGGAACGACAAGGGTAACGTGGAGGGCGTGATCGGCTTCGGCCGACGGAACTTCCTGGTGCCAATGCCCCGGTTCGAGAGCTTCGAGGCGCTGAACGCCTGGCTGGAAGAGCAATGCCTCAGGCGCCAGGATGCCGTACTCCGGGGCCATTCCGAGACGATCGGCGAGCGGCTGCTGCGGGATCTCGACGCGCTGATGGTGCTGCCGCCCACGCCCTACGACGCCTGCGAGAAGGTCAGCACCCGGGCCACGTCGATCTCGATGGTGCGCTACCGCGGCAACGACTACTCGGTGCCGGTTGGCTATGCCCATCACGAGGTCCAGGTCCGCGGCTATGTCGGCGAGGTCGTGATCGGGGCCGGGACCGACGTGGTCGCCCGGCATCGGCGGTCTTACGAGAAGGCCGACATGGTCTTCGACCCGCTGCACTTCCTGCCGCTCCTGGAACAGAAGATCGGGGCGCTGGACCAGGCAGCTCCGCTCCAGGGCTGGGACCTTCCGCCAGAGTTCGCCACGCTGCACCGCCTGCTCGAGGCCCGGATGGGCAAACCCGGCAAGCGCGAGTACGTTCAGGTTCTGCGGCTCCTCGAGACCTTCGAGATGGACCATGTCCACGGTGCCGTGCGCAAGGCCCTCGAGCTCGGCGCGATCGGCTATGACGCCGTCAAGCACCTCGTGCTCTGTCGCATCGAGCGGCGTCCGCCACGGCTCGATCTTGACATCTATCCGTACCTTCCCCGGGCACGGGTCGAGACCACGAAGACGGCCAGCTACCTCAGCCTGATGTCCGGGACGACGGCATGAACGACACGCCCCAGGTGCTGCTCCAGCACCATCTCCGGAAGCTCAAGCTGCCGACGTTCCAGAGCGAGTATGCGAAGCTGGCCCGGCAGTGCGCCGCAGAAGGCAAGGATCATGTCCAGTACCTGCTGCGGCTCTGCGAGCTCGAACTGATCGAGCGGGAACGCCGGATGATCGAGCGCCGCATCAAAGCGGCGAAGTTCCCGGCGACCAAGAGCCTCGACAGCTTCGACTTCATGGCGATCCCGTCTCTCAACAAGGCGCTGACCATGGAGCTGGCGCGCTGCGAGTTCATTGACCGCCGGGAGAACGTCATCGCTCTGGGACCAAGCGGTACGGGCAAGACGCACGTCGCTCTCGGGCTCGGTCTGGCCGCCTGCCAGAAGGGCCGGAAAGTCGGCTTCACGACCGCTGCGGCCCTGGTCCACGAACTCATGGAGGCTGTCGACGATCGCAGGCTCCAGCGGCTCCAGAAGAGTCTTGCCACCCATGACCTGTTGATCATCGACGAGCTTGGCTTCGTGCCGCTCTCCAAGACCGGCGCCGAGCTGTTGTTCGAAGTCATCTCACAGCGCTACGAGCGCGGCTCGATCATCATCACCTCGAACCTGCCGTTCGATGAATGGACCGAGGTCTTCGGATCGGAGCGCCTGACGGGCGCCATCCTCGACCGCCTGACCCATCACGTCCACATCCTCGAACTGAACGGCGAGAGCTTCAGGCTACGCGAGAGCCGAAAGCGCAATCCCTGATCCCAAACCACGCGGGAAGCCATGAACTGGCCTTCGGCCAGTGCGCCTTGGCACGCGTCAGGTATCTGCGGACCACGCGCGCCAAGGCGCG
>DASRVH010000073.1:0-45692 GCA_035655155.1 Woeseiaceae bacterium | reverse complement strand
GTGTGATTGCGGGCTGGTCGCTCTCGTATATCGGCCACAGCATAACCGGCTCATTCACGGACCAGGATGCCGCCGGCATCTCGGCCATCTTCGATGGCATCGTCGGCAGCTGGTGGACTGCAGCCGGCTGGCACACCTTGTTCATGGCGCTCACGGTGTTTGTCGTCGCCAAGGGCGTGGAGGGCGGTCTGGAGCGGGCCGTGCGGTTCATGGTGCCCGGACTGCTGGTGCTGATGTTCGTGCTGCTCGGCTACTCGATGACCACGGGCTATTTCCAGCAGGGGCTCGCGTTCCTGTTCACGCCGGACTTCTCGGCGCTGACGCCGAATGCCGTGCTGGCGGCGATGGGGCAGGCGTTCTTCAGTCTCAGCGTCGGCATGGGGGCCGTGATGGCCTACGGCGCGTACCTGCCGGAGGACACATCCATCACCAAGGCCTCGTTCGCCGTCGTATCGGCGGACACATTCATCGCCTTGCTGGCGGGCCTGACTATTTTCCCGATCGTCTTCGCCAACGGGTTGAGCCCGGGCTCGGGTCCCGGACTGGTCTTCCAGACGCTACCGCTTGCCTTCGGCAACATGACCGGCGGCGTGATCTTCGCCACCGTCTTCTTTCTGCTGCTGTCGTTTGCGGCGTGGACCTCGGCCATCAGCCTCATGGAGGCGGCCACAGCCTGGCTGGTGGAGAGCTTCCGCGTGTCCCGGGTGGCGGCGGCCAGCGTCATCGGCGGGATAATCTGGGCCCTGGGACTCGGCACGGTGATGTCGTTCAACGTGCTGTCGGAGGTCACCTTCCTGGCCGGCACGCTGTTCGATAATCTCGATTTCCTCACCAGCAACATCATGCTGCCCCTCGGCGGCCTGCTCATCACCGTGTTCGCGGGCTGGATCATGTGCGCCAACTCCACCTCGGAGGAACTGGGCGGCGCCGGCCGGCTGTACCGGGCGTGGCGCTTCCTGGCCCGCTGGGTGGCGCCGGTGGCGGTGATCCTGGTGTTCCTGAACGCGATCGGTGTCCTCTCCTTCACCTGACGACGCGCCGCCGGACGGCGAAGTGGGCGGCGAACTGGACGTCGAAGTGGTCTGCGCCCTGCCGGATCGGCAGTGGTGCGTGCCGGTTCGTCTGCCGCCGGGGGCGACCGTGGCCGATGCCCTGGCCTATGCCCTGGCCGAGCCGGCTTCCGACTTCGCGGAGGAGGCGGGCGCGCCGGATCTTTCGCGCTGCGCGGTGGGGGTGTGGGGCGAGGTGGCGGACCGGAACCGGCCGCTGCGCGCCGGCGACCGGGTGGAGATCTACAGGCCGCTGATCGTCGATCCCCGGGAGGCGCGGCGGCGTGCGGCGGAAGCGGGCCGGACGCTCGGCCGGGCCGGCGGCGATGAGGATGAGGACGGGGGTGAGGAGAAGGGTGCCGGGCAGGGCGGCTAGCCGCTCTGGTCGGGCTCCGGCAGTCCCCGCGGCTCCATGGTCTCGTCCTCGAGACCTTCGTGGCGCTCGATGCGGGAGACGAGATCTCCCTCGAAGTAGACCGTGAGCATGTGGGACATGATCGGCTCCCGGCGGCCCAGCGCGAGGTAGTAGACGTAGTCCCAGCGCTCGGCGTGGAACGGGTCGTTGACCATGGGCGTGCCCAGGAGGAAGCGCACCTGTTTGCGGGTCATGCCCACTTCCAGCTGCTCGATCTGCTCCTCGTCGAGGAGGTTGCCCTGCTGGATATTGATGCGGTAGACGCAGCCGCCGAGCAGCAGCCCGGCCAGGGCCGCCAGCGTGATGCCGCGCAATGCGCGCCCCGGCATCCGTCCGCTTGCTGCGCCTCTGCTCTTCCCTCTGATCGCGGTCTCTCTGATTGCGCCTCGTTCGGTCATTCGCGGAAGCCTCTGCCGCGCTGGTGGAGCGCAGCCGCCATCTGAGCCATAATTGCGTGCCGATCATACATGAACGCACCCGGTTACGGCAGGGCGGGCGCCAGGGAATCGAAGACGATGATGCAGAAGAAGGAACTGAGAAACGCGGGCCTCAAGGTCACGCTGCCGAGACTGAAGATTCTCGAGATTCTGGAGGCCAACAGCCAGGCGCATCTCAGCGCGGAAGACATCTACCGGGAGCTGCTGGATTCCGGTGAGGACATCGGCCTGGCCACCGTTTACCGGGTGCTCACCCAGTTCGAGGGCGCGGGGCTCGTCACGCGGCACAATTTCGAGGGCGGGCATTCGGTGTTCGAGCTGGACGACGGCGAGCATCACGACCACATGGTCTGCATCGAGACGGGCGACGTGATCGAGTTCGTCGACGAGGAAATCGAGCGCCTGCAGCACGAGATCGCGGCCAAGCACGGCTACGAGATTGCGGACCACAGCCTGGTCCTCTACGTGCGGCCCAAAAAGAAAGAGGGCTCCGGCGCCGGCGACTGATCAGGCGCTCCGTTCGCGGCCGCCCGCGGCTTCCTCCAGCATTTCCGCGGCATGCTCGCGGGTACGCTCCGTGATCTCCACGCCGCCCAGCATCCGGGCGATCTCCTCCACCCGCTCCTTGTCTCCCAGCGGGGTGATGCCCGTGCGCGTGCTCTTGCCGTCGGTCACCTTGGCCACCCGCAGTTGCCGGTGAGCCTGACTCGCCACCTGGGGCAGGTGGGTCACGCACAGCACCTGCCGCTGGTCGCCGAGCTGGCGCAGCCGGCGGCCGACGATCTCGGCCACGCCGCCGCCGATGCCGCTGTCCACCTCGTCGAACACCATGCTCGGTATGGCGCTGGCGCCGGCGGCCACCACCTGGATGGCGAGGCTGATGCGCGAGAGTTCGCCGCCGGAGGCGACCCGGGCCAGACTCATCGGCTCCTGGCCAGGGTTGGCGCTGACCAGAAACTCGATGCGGTCGGCGCCATGCTCCCGGGGCTCGGCGTCGGCCGGCGTCTCCACGGCCACGACGAAGCGGCCCCCGGACATGCTGAGCGTCTGCATGGCGGCCGTGACCTGTTCGGAGAAGTCGCTGGCCGTGCGTCGGCGTGCCGCCGTGAGTTCGGCCGCGAGCCCGTCGTACTTTTCCCGGGCCGCGGCTGCATCGCGCTCCAGGGATTCCAGCCGCACGTCGGCCTCTTCGAGTGCGGTGAGTTCGGCCTGCAGCCGCTCGAGCTGGGCCGGCAGTTCCCCGGCCTCGATGCGGTGCTTGCGGGCCACGTCCCGGATGGCGCCGAGGCGGGTCTCCACCTCGTCGTGGCGGCCGGGATCGGATTCGAGCGAGCCGCTATAGCGGCGGATCTCCTCGGCCGCCTCGCTGATGGCGGCCGCGGCCTCGACCGCCAGGTGCGCCGCGCCCTCCAGCGCCGGGTCCAGTTCCGCGAGTTCCTCCAGACGCCGCACGGATTCCGCCACCAGGGACTGGGCGCTGACCTCGTCATTCTCGTACAGCGCGGCGAGCGCCGCGGCCGAGCCCTCGGCGAGCCGGCTGATGTTGGCGAGTCGGCGGCGCTCGGCTTCCAGCTCGGCCAGCTCCTCGGGACCCAGCGCCAGCGCCTCCAGTTCGTCCACCTGGAAACGCAGGAACTCCAGCCGGCTGTCGCGCTCGCTTCGCCGGGTGCGAAGGTCCTCAAGCTCGTCGGCCAGGCGCTGCCAGCGCCGCCAGGCGTCGCCGAGTTCCTCGCGCAGGCCCTGGTGGCCGCCATGGTGATCCACCAGGTCGCGTTGGGCCTCCCGGCGGCCCAGCGACTGGTGTTCGTGCTGCCCGTGGATGTCCACCAGGTGCTCGCCGAGCGCGCGCAGGTTCTGCACCGGCACGGCGTTGCCGTTGATGTAGGCGCGAGAGCGGCCGTCGCCGCCGATCACCCGGCGCAGCAGGCATTCGCCGTCGAGATCGAGACTCTGCTCTTCCAGCCAGGTCTCCACCGCGGCCATGCCATCGATCTCGAATTCGGCGCTGATCTCGGCCCGCTTCGCGCCCTGGCGGACGACCTCGGCGCTGCCGCGGTCGCCCAGTATCAGGCCGAGCGCATCGATGAGGATGGACTTGCCGGCGCCGGTCTCGCCGGTGAGCGCGGTCATGCCGGCGCCCAGATCGAGCTCGATCTCGTCGATGATGGCGAAATTGCGGATGTGGATGCGTTTCAGCATGCCTGCCCTCAGGCCCGGATGGTGCGGCGCACCCGGCTGTCGCGGCCCCAATTCAACTTCGAGCGCAGGATCTCGTAGTAGTCGTGGCCGGGGGGGTGGATCAGGGTGATGCGGTCGTCGGCGGCACGGACGAGCAGCCGGTCGCCGTCCTCGAGCGCGCCCAGCGGATAACCGTCGCAGGTGATCTCGCCCCGCGTCTCCGGCCGCTCGAACAGGCGGATCTGCACCTCGGAGGCGGCGGGAATCACGATGGGCCGGTCGCTCAACGTGTGCGGGCACACCGGCACCAGCACCATGGCATCCAGGTCCGGCTGGACGATTGGCCCGCCGCAGGACAACGCATAGGCGGTGGAACCCGTCGGCGTCGCTACGATGAGGCCGTCGCCGGAATGGGTGTTGACGTAGCGGTTGTCCACCCAGGTCTCGTAATCGACCATGCGGCCGGTCTCCCGCCGGGCCAGCACGACGTCGTTCAGTGCCATGTCGGTGACGCAGGTGCCGTCGGGGCGCTGCAGCTCGGCGTTCAGCAGCAGGCGTGTCTCGCGGCTGTAGTCGCCCTCCAGCACCGCCTCGACGCTGGAGAGCATCGCCTCGGGCGTCACGTCGGTAAGAAAGCCGAGACGCCCGCGGTTCACGCCCAGCAGCGGCACCGAATGGCCGACCGCGAGGCGGGTGGCGTACAACATGGTCCCGTCGCCGCCAACGGCGATCACCAGGTCGGCGGACGGCGCCAGTTTGTCCTCGGGGACCCTCCGCCCGGCGATCTCCAGGTCCACCACGGCGGCCACGAGCACGTCGACGCCTCTGTCGCTGAGAAACTCGGCGATGGCGGTCATGGGCTCGGCGACGCGGGGATCGGAATGGCGGCCGAAGACGGCGACGGTCTCGAATGTGTTTGTCATGGGGCAGGTGTCGTCGCTATC
The DNA here is from genome assembly GCA_035655155.1 of Woeseiaceae bacterium. Classification (GTDB taxonomy): domain Bacteria; phylum Pseudomonadota; class Gammaproteobacteria; order Steroidobacterales; family Woeseiaceae; genus Lentisalinibacter. Next base: position 40,669 of record DASRVH010000073.1, on the reverse strand, counting down.
GTCACTATTGTCCCTGCAGGGGGCTGCAGGGGGCTGCAGGGACGCAGGGCGCTTGCAGTGCGTCGAGCTTACGCCAATTGAGGCGCCCGGCCGACCCCCGGCGATGTCTTCTTGACGGGGTCACGGACCGTTGCTAGCGTTTGTTAGCACACTGGCGGGTGGAGTGCCAGCGGGCGAAAATCGAGGATGTAGTCCGTTATGCCAGCCGAAGTCGACAGATCGGTCCCCAACGAGCGAGCCCGGCACCTCCTGAAGGTGCTGATCGAGCGGTATGTCCGCGACGGACAGCCGGTGGGTTCGCGCACCCTGTCCCGCGACTCCGGGCTGGATCTCAGCCCGGCCACCATCCGCAACGTGATGTCGGACCTGGAGGAGATGGGCTTCGTCTCGGCGCCGCACACCTCGGCCGGCCGCGTGCCCACGGCGCTGGGCTACCGCTTCTTCGTGGACACCCTGCTGAAGCTGCGCCCGCTGAAGGAGTCCGAGGTGGTCCGGCTGCGCCAGGAGCTGGAGACGCTGCGCGACGACCCGGACTCGCTGATCTCCTCCACCTCGAGTCTGCTGTCCCACATCACCCGCATGGCCGGCGTGGTCTCCGTGCCCCGCACGGAGCGGGTGACGCTCCGCCAGATCGAGTTCCTGCCGCTCTCCGATAACCGCGTGCTGGCCATCCTGGTGGTCAACGAGCGCGAGGTGCAGAACCGCATCCTGCATACCTCGCGGACCTACACGGACTCGGAGCTGCGCCGGGCCGCGAATTTCCTGAACGACCGCTATGCCGGCAGCGATCTCGAGACCATCCGCCGCCAGCTGGTCGACGAGCTCGAGCAGACCCGGGACTCGATGAACCAGACCATGCTGGACATGGTGGCCATGGCCCACCACGCCTTCGAGGGCGCGGGCGAGCACCGCAGCGACTACGTGCTGGCCGGCGAGACCAATCTCATGGATTTCGCGGAACTCTCGGATCTGGAGAAGCTGCGCCGGCTCTTCGAGGCCTTCAACGAGCGCCGCTTCATGCTCGATCTCCTCGATCGCAGCATCCGGGCGGAGGGCGTGCAGATCTTCATCGGCGAGGAATCGGGCTACGGCATCCTGGACGACTGCAGCGTCGTCGCGGCCCCCTACGTCGTCGACGAGGAGGTCATCGGCGTGCTCGGCGTCATCGGCCCCTCCCGCATGGCCTACGACCGGGTCATCCCCATCGTCGATATCACGGCGAAGTTGCTGGGATCGGCCTTGAATTCCCGCGTCTAGGCCTCACACAGAACTCTAGAAGTTAAAGGCGCCGCCCCTGCGGCGGCGCGGGCAATTGCAGCGGAGTAGTGGTTTATGAGCAACGATCCCGAACGCAGCGACGACCCGGTGCGGGAAGACGAGCGCGGAGAGCCGGCGGACGAGTTCGCCGAGACCCAGGTGCTGGAAGGCGAGAGCCGTGCCGGAGACGACGAGGACCCGCTGGAGGCGGAACGGCGTCGCGCGGACGAGAACTGGGAGAAATACCTGCGCGCCGTGGCCGAGCTGGAGAACTTCCGCAAGCGGGCGGCGCGGGACCTGGACAACACCCGCAAGTACGCCATCGAACGCTTCGCCGGCGAGCTGCTCGGCGTGGCGGACAGCCTGGAGATGGGCATCGCCGCCGGCGGGGCGGCCGACGCCGCCAGCCTGCTGGAAGGCAAGCAGGCCACTCTGAAGCAGCTGCGCAAGGTGCTCGGCGACTTCGGGGTGGAGGAGATCGACCCGCAGGGCGAGCGCTTCGACCCGGAGTACCACGAGGCCATGACCGTGCAGCCCTCCGCCGAGGCGGAGCCGGGCAGCGTCCTGACGGTGGTCCAGAAGGGCTATCGCATCAACGGGCGGCTGCTCCGCCCGGCGCGGGTCATCGTGGCCGCGGAACCGCAGAGCGGCGAGGCTTGAAAGGCCGCGGGGCGGGCCCCATCTAGACGGCAACACAGTTTTTGACACCACGTTATGGGGAGATTTTCATGGGTAAGGTAATCGGCATAGACCTCGGCACGACGAACTCGTGCGTCGCCGTCATGGAAGGCGACAAGGCCAAGGTCATCGAAAACAGCGAGGGCGACCGGACCACGCCGTCCATCGTCGCCTTCACCAAGGACGACGAGGTGCTGGTCGGCCAGTCGGCCAAGCGCCAGGCCGTCACCAATCCGGCCAACACCCTGTTCGCGGTCAAGCGCCTCATCGGCCGCCGCTTCAAGGACGACGTCGTGCAGCGCGACATCGACATGGTCTCCTACGAGATCGTCGAGGCGGACAACGGCGACGCCTGGGTGAAGGTCGGCGACAAGAAGATGGCGCCCCCGGAGGTCTCCGCGCGGGTGCTGATGAAGATGAAGAAGACGGCCGAGGACTATCTCGGTGAAGAGGTCACCGAGGCGGTGATCACCGTCCCGGCGTACTTCAACGACTCCCAGCGCCAGGCCACCAAGGACGCCGGCAAGATCGCCGGGCTGGAAGTGCGCCGCATCATCAACGAGCCCACCGCGGCCGCGCTGGCCTACGGCATGGACAAGAAGCGCGGCGATCGCAAGATCGCGGTCTACGACCTGGGCGGCGGCACCTTCGACATCTCGATCATCGAGATCGCGGAAGTCGACGGCGAGCACCAGTTCGAGGTGCTGGCCACCAACGGCGACACCTTCCTCGGCGGTGAGGATTTCGACCTCAGGATCATCGAGTATCTCGCCTCCCAGTTCGAGAAGGAGAGCGGCGTCAACATCCGCAAGGACCCGCTTGCCATGCAGCGCCTGAAAGAGGCCGGCGAGAAGGCCAAGATCGAGCTGTCCGCCGGGCAGCAGACCGAGGTCAACCTCCCGTACATCACGGCGGATGCCAGCGGCCCGAAGCATCTCAACATCAAGCTGACCCGGGCCAAGCTCGAGTCGCTGGTGGAGGAGCTGATCACCCGCACCATCGGGCCGTGCAAGACGGCACTGTCCGACGCGGGCCTGAAGGTCTCCGAGATCGACGACGTGATCCTCGTGGGCGGCCAGACGCGCATGCCCAAGGTGCAGGAAGAGGTGAAGAACTTCTTCGGCAAGGAGCCGCGCAAGGACGTGAACCCGGACGAGGCCGTGGCACTCGGTGCGGCCATCCAGGGCGGCGTGCTCTCGGGCGACGTCAAGGACGTGCTGCTGCTCGACGTGACCCCGCTGTCGCTCGGCATCGAGACCCTCGGCGGCGTCATGACGAAGCTGATCGAGAAGAACACGACCATCCCGGCGAACGCCCAGCAGACGTTCTCCACGGCTGACGACAACCAGACCGCGGTGACCATCCATGTGCTGCAGGGCGAGCGCGAGCGGGCGGCCGACAACAAGTCTCTCGGCCGCTTCGACCTGGCGGACATCCCGCCGGCGCCGCGCGGCATGCCGCAGATCGAGGTCACCTTCGACATCGACGCCAACGGCATCCTGAACGTCTCGGCCAAGGACAAGGCGACCGGCAAGAGCCAGAACATCGTCATCAAGGCCTCCAGCGGCCTGACCGACGAGGAGATCGACCGCATGGTCGGCGAAGCCGAGGCGCATGCCGAGGAAGACCGGAAGTTCCGCGAGCTGGTGGACGTGCGCAACCAGGCCGACGCCCTGATCCACGGCGCCGAGAAGGCGCTGGACGACCTGGGCGAGAAGGCCAGCGGCGAGGAGCGCCACAACGTGGAGTCCGCCATCAGCGACCTGAAGAAGGCGCTCGAGGGCGACGACAAGGAGGCCATCGAGGCCCGCTCCAAGGCACTGGCCGAGGCCTCGGCCGCCGTCGCCCAGCGTGCCTACGAGCAGGCGCAGGGCGGCGAGGAAGGCGGTGCCGAGGGCCAGGGTGGTCAGAGCGGCGAGTCCGGCGGCGCCGACGACGTGGTCGACGCCGAGTTCGAGGAAGTGGACGACGACGAGAACAAGAAGTCGGCCTGACCCGCGGACGGCCTGCGAAAGAAGATTGGGGTGCCCGCCGGAGTGGCGGGCACGGGGATGAATGAAGTGCGGCTCCCGGCTGTCGGCCGGGAGCCGTTTCCGCGACGGACCTGCGCATGTCGAAACGTGACTACTACGAGGTACTGAACGTCGGCCGGGACGCCTCGGCGGTCGAGATCAAGAAGGCCTACCGGCGTCTGGCGATGAAGTACCACCCCGACCGCAACAGGGACGACGCGGACGCCGAGATCAAGTTCAAGGAGGCCAAGGAGGCCTACGAGGTCCTGTCGGATCCGCGCAAGAAGTCGGCCTACGACCAGTTCGGCCATGCCGGGGTCAGCGGTGCCGGCGGCATGGGCGGCGGCGGTTTCAACCCGGCGGATGCCTTCGGCGACATCTTCGGCGACGTCTTCGGCGACATCTTCGGCGGCGGCCGCCGCGGCGGGCGCAGCCAGGTATTCCGCGGCGCGGACCTGCGCTACGACCTGGAGCTGGAGCTCGAGCGAGCCGTCGCCGGCGACACGGTGGAGATCGACGTCGCCTCGCTGACCGGCTGCGAGACCTGTGGGGGCAGCGGTTCGGCCCCCGGCTCGACGCCGGACACCTGCGATACCTGCGGCGGCGTGGGCCAGGTGCGCATGCAGCAGGGCTTCTTCTCGGTGCAGCAGACCTGCCCGTCCTGCCGGGGCGAGGGCACCCGCATCACCGACCCCTGCGAGGACTGTCAGGGGCGCGGCCGGGTCATGACCGAGCGCAGCCTCTCCGTGAAGATTCCGCCCGGCGTCGACGAGGGCGACCGCATCCGGCTCTCCGGCGAGGGCGAGGCCGGGCGCAACGGCGGTCCGCCCGGCGATCTCTACGTGGAGATCCATCTCAAGCCCCACAAGCTGTTCGAGCGCGACGGCGCCGATCTGCATTGCGACGTGCCCATCAGCTTCGCCACGGCGGCGCTGGGCGGCTCCGTGGACCTGCCCACGCTGGACGGCCAGGTCTCGCTGAAGATCCCGCCGGGCAGCCAGTCCGGCAAGGTCTTCCGGCTGCGCGGCAAGGGCGTCATCACGGTGCGCAGTCCGCGCCACGGCGATCTGTTCTGCCGGGCCGTCGTCGAGACGCCGGTGAATCTCACCGCGGAGCAGGAGCGGCTACTGCGCGAGTTCGAGACCTCGGTGGAGGCGGGCGGCGAAACACACAACCCGCACTCGGGCAACTGGAAGGACACCGTCAAGCGCTTCTTCGAGCGCATCACCTGAACGGCTCCCCGGCCTGCTGACAGCCCGCCGGAGCGCGGGGTAAGCTGTCGCCGGGAGCCACCGGAGGAGGCAGCGTCATCGATACCACCCGCATCGCCGTACTGGGCGCGGCCGGCCGCATGGGCCGCGCCGTCATCGATATCGTGGCCCGGGAGCCGGATCTGGAGCTCGCGGCAGCGTGGGTGCGGGAGGGCGACGTCCGGTCGGGGGAGCCCGTCGCCAGCTGGCATCCGGGGGCGGCGGATACCGCGGCAGTGACCTCCGCCGACCTGGACCAGGTGCTGCACGGCGCCGACGTGGTGGTGGACTTCTCGCTGCCGGTGGCCACGGCGGCCGTGCTGGAGGCAGTCGAGCGCAACCGGGTGCCGCTGGTCTGCGGCGTCACCGGGGTGGCGCAGGCGGAACTCGAGCGCATGGGCGCCGTCGCCGCGACGGTGTCGGTGGTCTACGACCGCAACATGAGCGTCGGCGTCCAGTTGCTGAACTTCCTGGTGCGCGAGGCGGCCTCACGCCTGGGCGCGGATTACGACGCCGAGATCACCGAGGCCCATCACCGGGCCAAGCGCGACGCGCCCTCGGGCACGGCCCTGATGCTGGGCGAGACGCTGGCGGCGGCCCGGGGCGAGAGTCTCGCGGAGAAGGCCGTATACGCCCGCGAGGGCGAGAGCGGCCCGCGGCAACGGGGCGCCATCGGCTTCTCCGTGATCCGCGCCGGGGCCATCGTGGGCGAACACACGGTGCTGTTCGGCGGCGAGTACGACCGGCTGAGCCTGATGCACCAGGCTCAGGACCGGGCGGCCTTCGCCTCCGGCGCGCTGGCCGCCGCTCGCTGGCTCGCCGGGCGCCCGCCCGGCCTGTACGCCATGGCCGACGTGCTGGGCATCCGCTGAAGCCCGCGGCGCCGGATACGATCTGGCGTCACCTGCAAGCGTGCATTACACTATGGCGGGTCGCCGCATAGCGTGGCGGCCCGGGCGGAAGGGTATCCCAGTTGCTTACCAGGGGGATTCCTTCCGCTTTTGCACATCTGCAAACCGCAATAGATACGCAAGAGGGGCCGCCATACGATGACACCTGCGGTACTGGCACTGGAAGACGGCTCGGTTTTCCACGGCATCTCCGTCGGGGCCGAGGGCCGGACCATCGGCGAGGTGGTCTTCAACACCGCGATGACCGGGTACCAGGAGATCCTCACGGATCCGTCCTATTGCCGCCAGATCGTCACGCTGACCTATCCCCATATCGGCAATACCGGTTGCAACAGCGACGACCTGGAGTCGCGCAAGGTGTTCGCCGCGGGTCTCGTGATCCGGGATCGCTCGATGGTCGCCAGCAACTACCGCTCGGAGCAGTCCCTCGGGGAGTTCCTGCGCCGCGGCAACGTGGTGGCCATCGCCGATATCGATACCCGCAGGCTCACCCGCCTGCTCCGGGAGAAGGGCGCGCTCGCCGGCTGCATCATGACCGGCGAGGACATGGCCGAGACGGCCCTGCGCGATGCGCGGAAATTCCCGGGGATCGCGGGCATGGATCTCGCCAGGTTCGTCACCACCGACGGCGCCTATCAGTGGGCCCAGGGCAGCATCTGGCCCGACAGAGACCCGGTGGTGACCCGCCGCATCGCGCCGAACCACGTGGTGGCCTACGACTTCGGCATCAAGCGCAACATCCTGCGCCGGCTCGCCGAACACGACTGCCGCATCACGGTGGTGCCGGCCACGACGCCTGTAGACGAAGTGCTCGCCCTCGAGCCCGACGGCGTGTTCCTTTCCAACGGCCCGGGCGACCCGGAGCCTTGCGACTACGCCATCGAGGCGACCCGTCAATTGCTTGATGCCGGCATGCCCGTGTTCGGCATCTGCCTGGGACACCAGATTCTCGCGCTGGCCGCCGGCGCCCGCACCGAGAAAATGAAGTTCGGCCATCATGGCGCGAACCACCCGGTGCAGGAACTGGCCACGGGGCGGGTTCTCATCACCAGCCAGAACCACGGCTTCGCTGTGGCGGAGGACAGCCTGCCGGATAACGTCCGCACCACCCACCGATCGTTGTTCGACGGCTCCCTCCAGGGCATCGAGCTCAGCGACCGGCCGGCGTTCAGTTTCCAGGGGCATCCGGAAGCGAGTCCGGGACCCCACGACATCGATTCGCTCTTCGAGCACTTCGTGGAGCTGATCGAGGCCACGAGAGTCCAGCGCCGAGAGGTGGAAGCCTCCGCGTCGGGCCATAGATAACAGTAACTTCGGATTCATTCTTAAAGTGATCTGGCGCCGATCGGGCGGCGCCGGTCAGGAGCCGCCATGCCAAGACGCGACGACATCGAGAGCATCCTGATCATCGGTGCCGGGCCGATCGTGATCGGTCAGGCCTGCGAGTTCGATTACTCCGGCGCCCAGGCCTGCAAGGCGCTCAGGGAGGAGGGCTACCGGGTGATCCTGGTGAACTCGAACCCGGCCACCATCATGACCGACCCGGAAACGGCGGACGCGGTCTACATCGAGCCGGTGCACTGGCGCGCGGTGGCCAAGGTGATCGAGCGCGAGAAGCCCGATGCGCTGCTGCCGACCATGGGCGGCCAGACGGCGCTGAACTGCGCTCTCGACCTGGTGCGGGAAGGCGTGCTGGAGCAGCACGGCGTGGAACTCATCGCCGCCTCCCGCGACGCCATCGACATGGCGGAGGACCGGGAGCAGTTCCGCGAGGCCATGACCGAGATCGGGCTCGAGTCGCCCCGCTCGGTCATCGCGCATACGCTGGAGGAGGCCATCGAGGTGCAGGCCGGGATCGGCTTCCCGACCATCATCCGGCCTTCCTTCACCCTGGGCGGCAGCGGCGGCGGCATCGCCTACAACAAGGAGGAGTTCGAGCGCATCGTGGCCAACGGCCTCGACCTCTCGCCGACCAGCGAGGTGCTGCTCGAGGAGTCCGTGCTCGGCTGGAAGGAGTACGAGATGGAGGTGGTGCGGGACCGCAACGACAACTGCATCATCATCTGCTCCATCGAGAACTTCGACCCCATGGGCGTGCACACCGGCGACTCCATCACCGTGGCCCCGGCGCAGACCCTGACCGACAAGGAATACCAGCGTATGCGCGACGCCTCCATCGCCGTGCTGCGCAAGATCGGCGTGGAGACGGGCGGCTCCAACGTGCAGTTCGCCGTGAACCCGGACAACGGCCGGCTGCTGGTCATCGAGATGAATCCCCGCGTGTCGCGCTCCTCGGCGCTGGCCTCCAAGGCGACAGGTTTCCCCATCGCCAAGGTGGCGGCGAAACTCGCCGTCGGCTACACCCTGGACGAGCTCAGGAACGAGATCACCGGCGGCGCCACGCCGGCCTCCTTCGAGCCCACCATCGATTACGTGGTCACCAAGATCCCGCGCTTCACGTTCGAGAAATTCGTCGGCAGCAACGACCGGCTCACCACCCAGATGAAGTCGGTGGGGGAAGTGATGTCCATCGGCCGCACGTTCCAGGAGTCGCTGCAGAAGGCGCTCAGAGGCCTGGAGACGAACATCGACGGCCTGGCGGAGCGCATCCCCTCGCATCCGGCCGAGAAGGACATGGAGCGGCTGCGCCACGAGCTCAGGGCCGCCGGCGGCGAACGCATCCTCTATGTCGCCGACGCCTTCCGCCACGGCATGAAGCTGGACGAGGTGGCGCGGATCACCCGCATCGACCCCTGGTTCCTGGCCCAGCTCCGGGACCTGGTGCGCGAAGAGGACAGCGTGCGCAGCGAGGGCAGGGAGATTCTGACGGCCGCGCGGCTGCGGGAGCTGAAGCGCAAGGGCTTCTCGGATTCCCGCTTGGCCGGGCTGATCGGCGCCGAGGAATCGGAGCTCCGCGCGGCGCGCCACGAGCACGGCGTGGTGCCGGTGTTCAAGCGAGTGGATACCTGCGCCGCCGAGTTCGCCACCGACACCGCCTATATGTACTCCACGTACGAGGAGGAGTGCGAGTCGGAGCCCACCGACCGGCGCAAGATCATGATCCTGGGCGGCGGCCCCAACCGCATCGGCCAGGGCATCGAGTTCGACTACTGCTGCGTGCACGCGGCGCTGGCCCTGCGGGAGTCGGGCTTCGAGACCATCATGGTGAACTGCAACCCGGAGACGGTTTCCACCGACTACGACACCTCCGACCGGCTGTATTTCGAGTCGCTGACCCTGGAGGACGTGCTGGCGATCATCGACGTCGAGCGTCCCGAAGGCGTCATCGTCCAGTACGGCGGACAGACGCCTCTGAAACTGGCCCGGGACCTGGAGGCGGCAGGGGCGCCCATCATCGGCACGTCGCCGGACTCGATCGACCTGGCCGAGGACCGGGAGCGCTTCCAGTCGCTCATCAACGGTCTCGGTCTGCGCCAGCCGCCGAACCGCACGGCCCGGGACGAGGCCTCCGCCCCGGCGCTGGCCGCCGAGGTGGGTTATCCGCTGGTGGTGCGTCCCTCCTATGTGCTCGGCGGCCGGGCCATGGAGATCGTCTACACCGAGGAGGACCTGGTGGCCTACATGGAAGCCGCGGTGAGCGTGTCCAACAAGAGCCCGGTGCTGCTGGACCGCTTCCTGGACCTGGCCACGGAAGTGGACGTGGACGCCATCTGCGACGGCGAGGACGTGCTCATCGGCGGCATTATGGAGCATGTGGAGCAGGCGGGCGTGCACTCGGGCGATTCCGGCTGCTCGCTGCCGCCGTTCAGCCTGAACGAGGAGCTTCAGGCCGAGATCCGCGAGCAGATGGTGAAGCTCGCCCGCGGACTGAACGTGGTGGGCCTGATGAACACCCAGTTCGCCATCCAGAACGGCATCGTGTATCTGCTGGAGGTCAACCCGCGCGCCTCGCGCACGGTGCCCTTCGTGTCGAAGGCCACCGGCATCCCGCTGGCCAAGGTGGCGGCGCGGGTGATGGTGGGCGAGTCCCTGGCGGTGCAGGGCTACACCGGGCAGGTCACTCCCCACTTCTATTCGGTGAAGGAATCCGTGTTCCCGTTCGCCAAGTTCCCGGAGGCCGATCCCATCCTCGGCCCGGAGATGAAGTCCACCGGCGAGGTGATGGGCACCGGCCGGACGTTCGGCGAGGCCTACGCCAAGGCCCAGCTCGCCTCCGGCGTGATCCTGCCGCGCCGGGGCACCGCGCTCCTGTCGGTGCGCGACCGGGACAAGGACGGTGCCGTCGCGCTGGCGGAGCTGCTAGTGGCCAGAGGATTTGATATCGTGGCCACCGACGGCACCGCGAGAGCGCTCAAGGCCGCCGGTGTGCCGTGCCGGCGCATCAACAAGGTCAGGGAAGGGCGCCCGCACATCGTCGACGTTATCAAGAACGGAGAAATCTCGTTCATCGTCAACACGACGGAGGGCAAGCAGGCCATCCGTGACTCGCACTCCATCCGGGGTGAGGCGGTGCACAAGAAGGTGACCTATTACACGACGCTGGCGGCAGCCGTGGCGACGTGCAAGGCCCTTGCGCATCTGGACGACGACGAGGTCAACCGACTGCAGGATCTGCACAAGGAGCTGGCAGCTTGACGAAAGTACCGATCACATTGCGAGGGGCGGAGAAGCTCCGCGAGGAACTGAAGCGTCTCAAGAGTCAGGAGCGCCCGCAGGTCATCCAGGCCATCGCGGAGGCGCGCGCCCATGGCGATCTCAAGGAGAATGCCGAGTACCACGCCGCCAAGGAGCAGCAGGGCTTCATCGAGGCCCGGATCAAGGATATCGAGGGCAAGCTCTCCCACGCCCAGATCATCGACATCACCCAACTCGGGGACGGCGGCAAGGTGGTGTTCGGCGCCACCGTGCAGCTGATCGAGGAGGCCAGCGGCGACGAGATCACCTACCGGATCGTCGGCGAGGACGAGGCGGACATCAAGACGGGTCTGATCTCGGTGACCTCGCCGATCGCCCGCGCTCTGATCGGCAAGGAAGAGGGCGAGCAGGTCACAGTGGCCGCGCCCGGCGGCGACAAGCACTACGAGATCTTGGAGGTGCGCTACGTCTGACGGGGCGGGCTGCAGCGCTCCGCAGACGGGCTCAGACGACGATGCGGGGCTTCTCCGGGTGGCGGCGGTAGAGCAGTGCCACGTGGCCGATGCGCTGGACCACCTCGGCGCCGGTGGCCTCGGCAAGCGTGTCGACGACGGCGTCGCGGGTCTGCCGGTCGGCCCCGTGCACCTTCGCCTTCACCAGTTCGTGGTGCTCCAGCGCGAGGTCGCATTCGCGGATCACCCCTTCGGACGCGCCGGCTTCCCCCACCAGGATGATCGGCTTGAGGTCGTGTCCGAGGCGGCGCAGATGCTTCCTCTGTTTCTCGCTGAGTGCCATGGCTCCGCAGTTTACCAGCAGCCGGGCGCCGGCGGTCGGTCCATGAGCGGGTCCTGAGCAGACCATGAGCAATCCGAAGGGCAGTTCCGCCGGCTGGCGCCAGCGCCAGGAGCGCGACCCCTACGTCCAGCGCGCGCGGGACGAGGGCTACCGTTCCCGGGCCGTCTACAAGCTGGAGGAGTTGCTGCAGAAGGCCCGCCTGCCGGGCCGCCCCGGCGTCGTCATCGACCTGGGGGCGGCGCCCGGGGCCTGGAGTCAGCACGCGGTCCGTCGATGGGGCGAGAAGACCCGGGTGCTGGCGCTCGACATCCTGCCGATGGACGAGATTCCGGGGGTGGAGTTCCTGCAGGGGGATTTTACCGAGTCAGAAGTTCTACAGCAGCTGACGGCGAAGCTCGGCGGGGAGCGGGCGGACCTTGTGTTGAGCGACATGGCCCCCAACATCTCCGGAAATCGATCCGTGGACCAGCCGCGTGCGATGTATCTGGCTGAATTGGCTATGGAACTCGCCTGCGAAACGCTGAGCCCCGGCGGCACCTTCATCTGCAAGGTGTTCCAGGGGGAGGGATTCGACGATTTCTTGCGGGCCGCGCGGGAGCATTTCCGCCAGGTCCGGGTGGTCAAGCCGAAGGCGTCCCGGCCCTCCAGCCGGGAGGTCTATCTGCTGGCGAGAAACTATCAACTGTAGTACGGTCTAACGTTTAGACTGCGTCTAAGCATGGCCGAGGAAGAGGGGCCGGAGTGAACGATCTCACCAAGAACATTATCGTCTTTGTCGTCATCATCGTCGTCCTGCTGTCCGTGGCGCAGGGCTTCGGCCCCGTCGGCACCCAGTCGCAGGAAGTTCCGTATTCGGACTTCCTGGAGCAGGTGCGTAGCGGCAACGTGGAAGAGGTGGTCTTCGAAGGCCGCAACATCCATTTCACCCGTGACGACAACGGGCGCTACATGACCTACAGCCCCGAGAGCGACAACACCGTCCTCATCGGCGAGCTCATGGACAACAACGTGGACTTCCGCGCCAAGCAGCAGGAAGGCCAGGGCTTCTGGACCCAGCTGTTCATCAATTCCTTCCCCATCCTGCTGCTGATCGGCGTCTGGGTGTATTTCATGCGCCAGATGCAGGGCGGCGGGGCCGGCCGCGGCGCCATGTCCTTCGGCAAGAGCAAGGCGAGACTCCTCGGCGAGGACCAGGTCAGCGTGACCTTCGCCGACGTCGCAGGCGTGGAAGAGGCCAAGGAAGAGGTGGTGGAGGTCGTCGACTTCCTGAAGGACCCGAGCAAGTTCCAGCGCCTCGGCGGCAAGATTCCGAAGGGCGTGCTCATGGTGGGCTCGCCGGGCACCGGCAAGACGCTGCTGGCCCGGGCCATCGCCGGCGAGGCTAAGGTGCCGTTCTTCACCATCTCCGGTTCCGACTTCGTGGAGATGTTCGTCGGCGTCGGCGCCTCCCGCGTGCGCGACATGTTCGAGCAGGCGAAGAAGCACGCGCCGTGCATCATCTTCATCGACGAGATCGACGCCGTCGGTCGCCATCGCGGCGCCGGCCTCGGCGGCGGTCATGACGAGCGCGAACAGACGCTGAACCAGCTGCTGGTCGAGATGGACGGCTTCGAGGGCAACGAGGGCATCATCGTCATCGCCGCCACAAACCGGCCCGACGTGCTCGACCCCGCGCTGCTGCGCCCCGGCCGCTTCGACCGCCAGGTGGTGGTTCCGCTGCCGGATGTGCGCGGCCGCGAGCAGATCCTGAAGGTGCACATGCGCAAGGTGCCCATCGGCGACGACGTGCGGCCGAACATCATCGCCCGCGGCACGCCCGGCTTCTCCGGCGCCGATCTGGCGAACCTGGTGAACGAGGCGGCGCTGTTCGCCGCCCGCGCCAACCGCCGGGTGGTTGGCATGGAGGAGTTCGAGAAGGCCAAGGACAAGATCATGATGGGCGCCGAGCGCCGCTCCATGGTCATGAGCGAGGACGAGAAGAAGCTGACCGCGTATCACGAGGCCGGCCACGCCATCGTGGGCCTGCTGGTGCCGGATCACGACCCGGTCTACAAGGTCACCATCATCCCCCGCGGCCGGGCGCTCGGCGTGACGATGTTCCTGCCGGAGCAGGACCGCTACAGCTTCTCCAAGCAGCGTCTGCAGAGCCAGATCTCCAGCCTGTTCGGCGGCCGCCTCGCCGAGGAGCTGATCTTCGGTGCCGACAAGGTGACCACCGGCGCGTCGAACGACATCGAGCGGGCCACCGAGATCGCCCGCAGCATGGTCACCAAGTGGGGCCTGTCGGAGAAGCTCGGCCCGCTGACCTACAGCGAGGACGAGGGCGAGGTGTTCCTCGGCCGCTCCGTCACCGAGCACAAGAACGTCTCCGACCAGACGGCTCATGCCATCGACGAGGAGATTCGCGCGATCATCGACGACAACTACCAGCGCGCCAAGCAGATCCTGGTCGACAACGAGAAGCAGCTCCACCTGATGGCCGAGGCGCTCATCAAGTACGAGACCATCGACGAGGGCCAGATCAGGGACATCATGGAAGGCCGCGAGCCGCGTCCGCCCGTCGACTGGGACGACACCGGCCGGCCGCCGGGTCTGCAGGGCGACGAAGACGAAAAGGCGGCCCAGGGTGGCAAGGAAGGCGATGGCAAGATCGGCGGTCCGGCCAGCCAGCACTGAGCGGCTGCCCGTCAGTCCCGAACACCGGCAGCCCCAGGGCTGCCGGTTTCGTTTGGGTGACCGGAACGCCGGGCGGAGGAGCGCCGGCGACGGATCACCGCCCTGGCATTATGAGTAGATCTTTGCGACTGGGCGCGACGACCCTCGATCTCTCGAGCCGGGTCGTGATGGGCGTGCTGAACGTGACTCCGGACTCGTTCTCCGACGGCGGCCGGTTCATCGGCCGCGACCAGGCGCTGGAACAGGCACGCGCCATGGTCGGCGCCGGCGCGGCCATCGTCGACGTGGGCGGCGAGTCCACCCGGCCCGGCGCTGAGCCGGTGTCCATCCAGCAGGAACTCGACCGCGTGCTGCCGGTGATCGAGGCTATCCGCGGCCAGCTAGACGTGGCCGTCTCCGTGGACACATCCAAGCCCGAAGTCATGCGCGAGGCCGTCGCCGCGGGCGCCTCGATGATCAACGACGTCCATGCCCTGCGTCGTCCGGGAGCGCTGGAGGCAGCGGCCGGCCTGGATGCCGCGGTATGCCTCATGCACATGCAGGGCGAGCCGCGCACCATGCAGGCCGATCCCCGTTACCGCGACGTGGTGGCGGAAGTGACGGAGTTCCTGGTATCGCGGGCGGCGGACTGCGAAGCTGCCGGCATCGGCCGGGAGCGGATCGTGATCGACCCCGGCTTCGGGTTCGGCAAGACCGTGGCGCACAACCTGGCGCTGCTGTCCGGCCTGGGAACGCTTCGTGCCACGGGGTACCCGGTGCTGGCGGGGCTGTCCCGCAAGTCACTGCTGGCCGCGCTCACGGGGCGTCCCGTAGAGGAGCGTATGGTCGGCAGCGTGGTGCTGGCGGCATTGGCGGCGGAGCGCGGTGCCCATATCATACGGGCTCACGACGTGGCCGAGACGCGGGACGCACTGGCGATTGTCGCGGCAGTGGCGGCAGCGGACGGTGCCAGAGAACAAGGGGAAGGGACTTGAGCAGACGATATTTCGGTACCGACGGCATCCGGGGGCGCGTCGGCGATCACCCCATGACAGCGGAATTCGCCATGCGGCTCGCCTCGTCCGCGGCGGAGGTGCTGGTGCCCGACGGCGGCAAGGTACTGATCGGCAAGGACACCCGGGTGTCCGGGTACATGTTCGAATCCGCGCTGGAGGCCGGCTTCGTGGCCGCCGGCGCCGACGTGCTGCTGCTGGGGCCGCTGCCGACCCCGGGCATCGCGCACCTCACCCAGAAGTTCGAGGCCGACCTCGGCGTGGTGATCAGTGCCTCCCATAACCCCTATTACGATAACGGCATCAAGTTCTTCGACCGCCAGGGCGGCAAGCTCTCGGATCAGATCGAGCTCGCCATCGAGCAGGGGCTGGAGCAGCCGGCGCGCACCAAGGACTCCGCCCACCTCGGCCAGGCGCAGCGCATCGACAGCGCGCGGCGCCAGTACATGGAATTCTGTCAGTCCACGCTGCCCGCGGACCTGAGCCTTCAGGGCCTGAAGGTGGTGATCGACGGCGCCAACGGTGCGGGCTACAAGGTGGCGCCGCGGGTGCTGGGCGCACTGGGCGCCGAGGTCATCCCCATCGGCTGCTCGCCGAACGGGCGCAATATCAACGACGGCTGCGGCTCGCTGCACCCGGAGCTGCTGCAGCTGACCGTGCCGGGCGTTCGCGCCGACGTGGGCATCGCGCTCGACGGCGACGGCGACCGGGTGGTGATGGTCGATCACGAGGGCAACATCATCGACGGCGATCAGCTGCTCTACGTGGTGGCGCTGGCCCGCCAGCGCTCCGGCGAGCTGCGCGGGCCCGTCGTGGGCACGGTCATGAGCAATCTCGGCCTGGAACTGTCCCTGCGGGAGGCCGGCATCGACTTCCGGCGTGCCAAGGTCGGCGACCGCTACGTGATGCAGCTCCTGCGCGAGACGGGCGGCACCCTGGGCGGCGAGACCTCCGGCCATATCATCTGCCTGGATCGCACCACCACCGGCGACGGGCTGGTGAGCGCGCTGCAGACGCTGGCCATCATGAAGGACAGCAGTGAGTCGCTGAAGGCGCTGACGGCCGGCATGCCGCGGATGCCCCAGCACATGGTCAATGTGCGCGTGGCGAGCCGCATCGATCTGGACGGCTCGGCGCCCGTGCAGAAGGCCGTGGCGGAGGTGCAGGAGCACCTGGGCGGCCGCGGACGGGTGGTGCTGCGGCCCTCGGGCACCGAGCCCGTCATCCGCGTGATGGTGGAAGGCGAGGACGCCGGCGAGGTGGAGGAACTCGCTCTCCGCATCGCCTCGGTGGTAGAGCGCAGCGCAGCCTGAAGCGGCGCGGCGGTCGGCGGCGGCGGGACCGCCGCCGCGGGGCCTTTGCCGGCCTTGCCGGGCCTTGCCGGACATTGATTTGCGCGGGTCCGGCCGGTATCCTTCGCGCCCTTTCACGGCCCCTGCCATGGGGCGCGGAGACGCACTGTGAGACAATATCTGGTCGCCGGCAACTGGAAGATGCACGGGAGCCTCGCGGACAACCGGGCGCTAATCGACGGCATCCTCGAGGGTGCGGGCGAGGCATCGGGCGTCGAGTTCCTGGTCTGCCCGCCGTCGCCGTACCTGGCCTCGGTGGGCGAGCGGCTCGCCGGCAGCGGCGTCGAGCTGGGCGCCCAGGACGTCTCCGAGCACGAGTCCGGTGCGTACACCGGCGAAGTGTCCGCCTCCATGCTGGCCGATCTCGGCTGCCGCTACGCGATCGTGGGCCATTCGGAGCGGCGCACGCTCTACGGCGAGACCGACGATCGGGTGGCGGCGAAGTTCGCCGCCGCGCACAGGCAGGGCCTGGTGCCCATCCTCTGCATCGGCGAAACGTTGGAGCAACGCGAAGCCGACGAGACCGAGGCGGTGATCCGCCGCCAGCTGATGGCCGTGATCGACGAGGTCGGCATCGCGGCGTTTGCCGATGCCGTGGTCGCCTACGAGCCGGTCTGGGCCATCGGCACGGGCCGCACGGCCAGTCCCGAGCAGGCGGGGGAGGTGCATACCTTCATCCGCGGGCTGCTGCGAGACCGGGACGCGAAGGTGGCCGACGGACTGCGCATCCTGTACGGCGGCAGCGTGAAGGGCGACAATGCGCCGGGCCTGTTCGCCCGGGAAGACATCGACGGCGGGCTGATCGGCGGCGCGTCGCTGAAGGCCGCGGAGTTCCTCGCCATCGGGCGTGCGGCTGCCGCGGCAGGATAAGAGACACACTATGAGCACACTTTACGTCATCCTGACGGTGGCGCTGGTCTTCATGGCCATCGGCATCATCGCGCTGGTCCTGCTGCAGAAAGGCAAGGGCGCAGACGCAGGTGCGGCCTTCGGCTCCGGCGCATCCGGCACTGTGTTCGGCGCCCGCGGCACGGGCAGCTTTCTGTCCCGCGCCACTGCGGTGCTCGCCACCCTGTTCTTCGCCAATTGCCTGGCGCTCGCCTACCTGAGCGGTCAGCAGGGCGGCAGCGAGAGCCTGCTCGAGCAGGAGGCCGGTCAGACGGAGGAGGGCCCGGCGCAGGCGCTGCCGGCCGAGGATATCGAGGACCCGCTGCCGCTGCCGGAGTCCGCCGGCGACACCGGGGACGAAAGCCTGGATCAGTTGCCCGCGGTCGATCAGCCCGCAGAAGAAAGCGGCGACGGCCAGGGCCGGTAACCGGCCCGTAAAGAAGTTTCGTTCGATCGATGCCGACGT
Source organism: Woeseiaceae bacterium (assembly GCA_035655155.1). Classification (GTDB taxonomy): domain Bacteria; phylum Pseudomonadota; class Gammaproteobacteria; order Steroidobacterales; family Woeseiaceae; genus Lentisalinibacter. The sequence goes on along the minus strand of DASRVH010000073.1, from coordinate 22,796 downwards.
GGTGGAATTGGTAGACACGCTGTCTTGAGGGGGCAGTGGCGCAAGCCGTGCCGGTTCGAGTCCGGCCGTCGGCACCACACACGACACGAGCGGCGGTCCCGGAAGGGGCCGCCGCTTTTTTTCATTGCTGGACAAGTCCGGTAAACGCGGCAGCAGCGCCGCGTGAGCGTTACACCATGCCGTCGGGCTGATACAATGGCGAGCCGACTGGGGCCTATCGGCTCCGAGGTTTCCATCTGTCGAGATTCAGGCTGCACCTATCGTGCTGGAAAACTATTTGCCCATTCTGATTTTCCTGGCGCTGTCGGCGGGCGTCGGCGTGCTGTTGCTGATACTCGGCTTCGTCTTCGGCCACGGCAGCAAGGATCCGGAGAAGCTCGCACCCTACGAATGCGGCTTCGAGGCCTTCGAGGACTCGCGCATGCGCTTCGACGTGCGCTACTACCTGGTGGCCATCCTGTTCATCATCTTCGATCTGGAGATCGCGTTTCTCTTTCCCTGGGCGGTATCGCTGGATACGGTCGGCGGCTTCGGCCTGCTGGCCATGGCGCTGTTCCTGGCCATCCTGGTGGTCGGCTTCATCTACGAGTGGAAGAAGGGGGCCCTGGAATGGGACTGAGCGAGACGGACAGGCAGGAATTCGGCCTGGACGAGGCCCGCGCGCCGCTGCCGGAAGGCAGCATCCAGGAGAAGGGGTTCGTCGTCACCGCCGTGGACAACGTCGTGAACTGGGCGCGCACCGGTTCCATGTGGCCGATGACCTTCGGCCTGGCCTGCTGCGCCGTGGAGATGATGCACGCGGGCGCGGCCCGCTACGACCTGGACCGCTTCGGCGTGATCTTCCGGCCGAGCCCGCGCCAATCCGACGTGATGATCGTCGCCGGGACGCTGGTGAACAAGATGGCGCCGGCGCTGCGCAAGGTCTACGACCAGATGCCCGAGCCGCGCTGGGTGATCTCCATGGGCTCGTGCGCCAACGGCGGCGGCTACTACCATTACAGCTACTCGGTCGTGCGCGGCTGCGATCGCATCGTCCCGGTGGACGTCTACGTGCCGGGCTGCCCGCCCACCGCGGAGGCGCTCCTCTACGGCATCATCCAGCTGCAGAAGAAGATCCGCCGCACCAGCACCATCGCGCGTTGAGGCATCCGCATGAGTGAACGCAGAGAGGCTCTGGCCGCGGCCATCGACGAGCGCTTCGGCGAGGCGGTCACCCGCGTGCCGTCGACCTGCGGCGAGATCACCTTCGAGGTGGGCAAGGGCCGCCTGATGGAGGTGGCGACGGCGCTGCGCGACGAGGACGACTTCGCCTTCGACATGCTGATGGATGTCTGCGGGGTCGACTATCTGGACTACGGGCACGACGAGTGGAAGACCCGGGACGCCACGGATACCGGGTATTCCCGGGGCGTCGAACGGGAGCCGGTGATCATCGACGATGCGGAGAGCTTCGATCCGAAGCGTTTCGCCGTCGTCTATCACCTGCTGTCCGTCGCGAAGAACCGGCGGCTCAGGTTGCGGGTCTACTGCGGCCCGGACAACCCGCCGCGCATGCCGTCGGTCACGGATATCTGGGCGTCGGCCGACTGGTTCGAGCGGGAGGCCTTCGACCTGTTCGGCATCCTCTTCGACGGACATCCCGATCTGCGCCGCATCCTCACCGATTACGGCTTCATCGGCCATCCGTTCCGCAAGGACTTCCCGCTGTCCGGCAACGTCGAGGTGCGCTACGACCCGGACAAGCGACGGGTGGCCTATCAGCCGGTCACGATCGAGCCGCGCACGCTGGTGCCGAAGGTGATCCGCGACGACCATCGCTACGAAGAACAATTGAGAGGCACTTCGAGCGATGGCTGAGATCCAGAACTTCACCATGAACTTCGGGCCCCAGCATCCCGCGGCCCACGGCGTGCTGCGCCTCGTGCTGGAGATGGACGGCGAGGTCATCCAGAAGGCCGACCCCCACGTTGGCCTCCTGCACCGTGCCACCGAGAAACTGGCCGAGTCCAAGCCCTACAACCAGAGCATCGGCTACATGGACCGTCTCGACTACGTGTCCATGATGTGCAACGAGCACGGCTACGTGATGGCCATCGAGAAGCTGCTCGGCATCACGCCGCCGCTGCGCGCCCAGTACATCCGGGTGATGTTCGACGAGATCACCCGCATCCTGAACCACCTGATGTGGCTCGGCGCCCACGGGCTCGATATCGGCGCCATGACCATGTTCCTGTACTGCTTCCGCGAGCGCGAGGACCTCATGGACTGCTACGAGGCGGTCTCCGGCACGCGGATGCATGCCACCTACTACCGCCCCGGCGGCGTCTACCGCGACCTGCCGGAGGAGATGCCGAAGTACCAGCCTTCGAAGTGGCACAGCCAGAAGGAAGTGGACGAGATGAACCGGGCGCGGGAAGGCTCGCTGCTCGACTTCATCCGCGATTTCACGGATCGCTTCCCGGCCTGCGTGGACGACTACGAGACCCTGCTCACCGACAACCGCATCTGGAAGCAGCGCACGGTGAACATCGCGGTGGTATCCCCGGAGCGGGCGCTGCAGCTCGGCTTCAGCGGACCCATGCTGCGCGGCTCGGGCATCGAGTGGGATCTCAGGAGGAAGCAGCCCTACGAGGTCTACGACCAGCTCGACTTCGAGATCCCGGTGGGGGTCAACGGCGACTGCTACGACCGCTACCTGGTGCGCATCGAGGAGCTGCGCCAGTCCAACCGGATCATCCGCCAGTGCCTCGACTGGCTGGAGCAGAATCCGGGTCCCGTGATGCTGGATGACCGCAAGATCGCGCCGCCGACCCGGGTGGAGATGAAGGACGACATGGAATCGCTGATCCACCACTTCAAGCTCTTCACCGAGGGCTACGTGGTGCCGGAAGGCGAGGCCTATGCCGCCGTGGAGGCGCCGAAGGGCGAATTCGGCTGCTACCTGATCTCGGACGGGGCGAACAAGCCCTACCGGCTGAAGGTGCGGGCGCCGGGCTTCGCCCATCTGGCAGCCATGAACGAGATGGTGCAGGGCCACATGCTGGCCGACGTGGTTGCCGTGATCGGCACCCAGGACATCGTCTTCGGGGAGGTGGATCGGTGAGCGAGCAGACGGCAGCGCTCGGGCTGAGCGCCCACGTGCGCGAAGCGATCGACAAATGGACCGCGCGGTTCCCCGAGGAGCGCAAGCGCTCGGCGGTGATCGGCGCGCTGCATGCCGCGCAGCACGAGAACGCCGGCTATCTCACGCCGGAGATCATGGACGCCGTGGCGGCGTACCTGGAACTGCCGCCCATCCAGGTATACGAGGTGGCCACGTTCTACTCCATGTTCGAGACGAAGCCGGTGGGCCGCCACAGCGTCTCGATCTGCACCAACGTCTCCTGCATGCTGCGGGGCGCGGAAGACCTGGTGGAGCACGTCGAGAACAAACTCGGCATCTCCGTGGGAGAGAGCACCGGCGACGGACGCATCTATCTGAAGCGCGAGGAGGAGTGCCTGGCCGCCTGCTGCGGCGCGCCGATGATGATGGTGGACCACGTCTACCACGAGAACCTCACCTCCGAGCGCATCGACGAGATACTGGACGCACTGGACTGATGAGCACCGACGAGAATCTGATCTGCTACGCCACGCTCGGGCAGGACGAGCCCTGGAGCCTGGAGGCCTACCGCAACGTGGGCGGCTACGAGGGGTGGGAGCGCATCCTGAAGGGCGAGATGGCGCCGGAGGCGGTGATCGAGGAGGTCAAGGAGTCGGGGCTGAAGGGCCGCGGCGGCGCGGGCTTCCCCACCGGCCTGAAGTGGAGCTTCATGCCGCGCAGCGCGCCGGTGCAGAAATACATCGTCTGCAACTCCGACGAGAGCGAACCGGGCACCTGCCACGACCGGGAGATACTGCGCTACAACCCCCATTCGCTCATCGAGGGGATGGCCATCGCCGGTTATGCCATGGGCGCCACGGTGGGCTACAACTACATCCGCGGCGAGTTCATGGAAGAGCCGGTGCCGCGTTTCGAGGCGGCGCTCGCGGAGGCCTACGAGGCAGGGCTGCTGGGCCGCGACATCCGCGGCTCCGGCATCGATTTCGACCTCTACACCTTCGTCGGCGCCGGCGCCTACATCTGCGGCGAGGAGACGGCGCTGCTGGAATCCCTCGAAGGCAAGCAGGGCAAGCCGCGCTTCAAGCCGCCGTTCCCCGCGAACTTCGGCGTGTACGGCAAGCCCACCACGGTGAACAACACCCAGTCGCTCGCGAGCGTGCCGTCCATCATTCGCAACGGCGCCAGGTGGTTCTCGGACCTGGGCGTGGAGGGCTCCGGCGGCACCGCCATCTTCTCCGTGTCCGGGCACGTGGAGCGAGCCCAGAATCTGGAACTGCCCATGGGCATCCCGTTCCCGGACCTGCTGGAGCGCTGCGGCGGCATGCTGGGCGGGCGCAAGCTGAAGGCAGTGATCCCGGGCGGCTCCTCGGTGCCCGTGCTGCCGGCCGACATCATCATGGGCTGCACCATGGACTACAACTCGCTGAAGGAGGCGGGCTCGTCCTTCGGCACCGGCGCCGTGATGGTGATGGACGAGACCACCTGCATGGTGCGCGTCCTGCGGCGCATCTCCCGCTTCTACATGGCCGAGTCCTGCGGCCAGTGCACGCCCTGCCGGGAGGGCACGGGCTGGCTGTACCGCATGCTGACCCGCATGCTCGAGGGCGAGGCGACGGCGGGCGATCTGGACAGGCTCCTCGACGTGGCCAACAAGATCGAGGGCCACACCATCTGCGCGCTGGGCGACGCCGCCGCGTGGCCGGTGCAGAGCTTCCTGAAACACTTCCGCCACGAATTCGAATACATGGTCGAGCACAGGGGCCGGAGCATCGTCGGGGACGACGACCGCCGAGCCGCGTGAGCCTTACCGCACAGCGAGCATCATGAGCGACGATCTGGTCAACATTGAGGTCGACGGCAAGCCCCTGCAGGCGCGCAAGGGCCAGATGCTGATCGAGGTTACCGACGCGGCGAACATCTACGTGCCGCGGTTCTGCTACCACGAGAAGCTGTCCGTGGCCGCCAATTGCCGCATGTGCCTGGTGGAGGTGGAGAAGGCGCCGAAGCCGCTGCCCGCCTGCGCCACCCCGGTCAACGAGGGCATGAAGGTCTTCACCCGTTCGGCGAGGGCGGTCTCGGCGCAGAAGGCCACGATGGAGTTCCTGCTGATCAACCATCCGCTGGATTGCCCCATCTGCGACCAGGGCGGCGAGTGCGAGCTGCAGGACCTCGCCATGGGCTTCGGCCGCGACGTCTCCCGCTACACCGAAGGCAAGCGGGTGGTGAAGGACCAGGACCTGGGTCCGCTGGTGTCCACGGACATGACCCGCTGCATCCACTGCACCCGCTGCGTGCGCTTCGGCCAGGAAATCGCCGGCATCCAGGAGCTGGGCACCACGGATCGCGGCGAGCACATGAAGATCGGCACCTACATCGAGAAGAGCGTCGATCACGAACTCTCGGGCAACATCATCGACGTGTGTCCCGTGGGGGCGCTGAACAACAAGCCCTATCGCTACAGCGCCCGCGCCTGGGAGATGATGCAGCGGCCCATGGTGTCGCCGCACGACTGCGCGGGCAGCAACCTGTATGCGCACGTGCTCCGGGGCACGGTCAAGCGCATCGTTCCCCGTCACAACGAGGAGATCAACGAAACCTGGATCGCCGACCGGGATCGCTTCAGCTACGAGGGCATCTACAGCGAGGCCCGGCTGCGCGAGCCGATGGTGAAGCGTGACGGGCACTGGGAGTCGGTCTCCTGGGAGGATGCCCTGTCCGTGACGGCCGAGCGGCTGCGGGAGATCGCCGCCGCGGATCCGGCGGAGGTCGCGTTGCTGACGACGCCGGCGGCGACTCTCGAGGAAAGCCATCTGCTGGCCCGCCTGGGCGAACACCTGGGCACCGCGAATCTGGATCATCGCCTGCGCCGGCGGGATTTTCGCGACCAGGACGCAGACCCCGCATTCCCTGCGCTCGGCCGCTCCCTGCAGAGTTTCGAGAATCTCGATGCGTTGCTGGTCGTGGGCTCGAACCTGCGCAAGGAAGTGCCGATGCTGGCCCATCGCGTCCGCAAGGCGGCCGTGGGCGGCGCCAAGGTCTCCTTCGTGAACCCGGAGCGCTATCCGTATTTCTTCGGTATGGAGGCGTATGCCGAAGGCAGTCTGCTTGCCGGGCTGGCCGGCGTGACGGCCGCTGCCGCCGAGTTGCGGGAGACCGCGGTGCCGGCGTCGGTGCGCGCTCTGACCCGGGGCGTCACGCCCGACGACGAACATCGCCGCGCCGCGGCCAGCCTCGCCGAGGCCGACGACGGGCTGATACTGCTCGGCCAGATCGCCGGGCGGCACCCGCGCTACGCCGATCTGCGCGCGCTGGCCGCCGCATTGGCCGATCTGACCGGCTCTGGCCTCGGCTACGTCTCCGAGGGGCCGAATACCGCCGGGGCCTGCCTGGCCGGCGTCCTGCCTCATCGCACTGCAGCCGGGGGCCGCCGCGAGTCGCCCGGCCGGGATGTCGCCAGCCTGATCGCCGCACCGCCGCGGGGTCTGTTGCTGCTGGGCGCCGACCCGGACGAGGACTTCGCTGCCGATGCGCGGCAGGCATTCGACGGCAGCGAGTTCGTCGTGGCGCTGACCGCGTACCGCACGCCCGGCATCGAGGCCGCGGCGGACGTCATGCTGCCGCTCGGCACCCCGTTCGAGACGGCCGGCACCTACGTGAACGGCGAGGGTCGGGTGCAGAGCTTCGCCGGCGTCGCCAGTCCGGTGGGAGAGGCGCGTCCCGGCTGGAAGATACTGCGTGTGATCGGCAATCTGCTGGATGTGCCCGGCTTCGATTACGTCTCCGCCGAGCAGGTGCGAGACGAGGCGCTGGGCAGGATCGGCACGCCGGTACCGGACAACGCCTATGCCAGCGAGCACGCGTGCGAGGCGGCGGAGGAGGAGCCCGAGGGCTCGATACTCGACGTACCCATCTACCGGGTGGATGCCCTGGTTCGCCACGCCCACGCCCTGCAGCTGACGGTCGACGGCCGCGAGGGCCGCGAGGGCCGCGAGGACGGTGAGCGCGACGACCGGCTGGAGGCCGCAGGGTGAACGAGTTCCTGAACCTCATCAGTTTCGGGCTGCTGGGCCGGCTGCCGGAGACGGTGCAGATGGTCACGGTCGTCACCACGCAGATCGTGGCCGTGATGGTGTGCGTGATCCTGACCGTGGCCTTCCTGACGCTGGCCGAGCGCAAGGTGATCGGCTCCATCCAGAACCGCATCGGCCCGAACCGGGTGGGCTTCCGGGGCCTCCTGCAGCCGTTCGCCGACGTGCTGAAGCTGCTGATGAAGGAGGTCGTGGTACCCACGAATTCCAGCCGCTTCCTGTTCGTGATCGCGCCGCTGCTGTCCATCACGCCGGCGCTGGCCACCTGGGCCGTGATCCCGCTCAGCGAGGACTTCGTCCTGGCGGACATCGACGCGGGCCTGCTGTACGTGCTCGCGCTCACCTCGGTGGGCGTCTACGGCGTCATTCTCGCCGGCTGGGCCACCAACTCCAAGTACGCCTTCCTCGGCGCCATGCGGTCCGCCGCGCAGATCGTCGCCTACGAGATCGCCATGGGCTTCGCGCTGGTGGGCGTGCTGATGGCGGCCGGCAGCCTGAACCTCGGCGAGATCATCCGCGCCCAGCAGGGCGGCATCACAAACTGGTTCTGGCTGTGGCTGCTGCCGCTGTTCGTGGTCTATTTCATCTCCGGCGTCGCCGAAACCAACCGGGCGCCGTTCGACGTGGCCGAGGGAGAATCGGAGATCGTCGCCGGCTTCCACGTGGAGTACTCCGGCATCGCCTTCGCGGTGTTCTTCCTGGCCGAGTACGCCAACATGGTGCTGATCTCGGCGCTGGCGGCGGTGCTGTTCTGGGGCGGCTGGCTGTCGCCGTTCGAGGGGCTGATCGGGTTCGCCGGCATCAGCGAGAACGCCCTCATCGTGCAGTCGGGCTTCTTCTGGTTCGCGCTGAAGACCGCGTTCTTCCTGTTCTGTTTCCTCTGGCTGCGAGCCACGTTCCCGCGCTATCGCTACGACCAGATCATGCGGCTCGGCTGGAAGGTGTTCATCCCGGTGACGATCGTCTGGATCGCGGTCGAGGCCGTGCTCGCGTGGCTGCAGGTGGGTCCCTGGGCGCGACTGGCGGCCGGCGCGTAGCGGAGAGTGCGGATGGTCAGGAATATCCTCAAGACGTTTCTGCTGCTCGAGCTCTGGCGCGGCCTGATGCTGACCGGGCGGAACCTGTTCCGCACCAAGGTCACGGTGCAGTATCCGGAGGAGAAGACGCCGCAGTCGCCGCGCTTCCGCGGTCTGCACGCGCTGCGCCGCTACCCGAACGGGGAGGAGCGCTGCATCGCCTGCAAGCTTTGCGAGGCCGTCTGCCCGGCGCTGGCCATCACCATCGAATCCGACGTCGGGCCGGACGGCACGCGCCGCACGACCCGTTACGACATCGATCTGTTCAAGTGCATCTACTGCGGTTTCTGCGAGGAGGCATGCCCGGTGGACGCGATCGTCGAGACCCGGATCCACGAGTACCACATGGAGAACCGGGGCGAGAACATCATGACCAAGGAGAAACTGCTGGCCGTCGGCGAGAAGTACGAGCCGATGATCGCCGCCGACAAGGCCGCGGACGCGCCCTACCGCTAGGGCAGGGCGCCGCCATCGACCACAGACGAGGGGCTCCCGGGAGCGGGAGCCATTGGGGACCGGATTTTGTTTGAGACGCTGCTTTTCTACGTCTTCAGCGCCGTGCTGATCGGTGCGGCACTCGGTGTGATCTTTTCGCGGAACCCGGTGTATTCCGTGATGTTCCTCGTGCTCGCGTTCTTCAACAGCGCGGTGCTGTGGCTGCTGGCGGAAGCGGAATTCCTGGCCATCGTGCTGGTGCTGGTCTACGTCGGCGCGGTCATGGTGCTGTTCCTGTTCGTCGTGATGATGCTCGACGTCAACGTGGAGGCGGTGCGCGAGGGGCTCACCCGCTACGCGCCGCTGGGCCTGGTGGTCGCCCTGATCATGGTGGTCGAACTGGTGCAGGTCATCTGGGCGAAGAGTCGCGGGCTGACGACGATGGCGGACGCGCCGCCCCTGCCGGAGGGCTACAGCAACACCAAGGCGCTCGGCTCGGTGCTCTACACCGAGCACGTCTACGCCTTCGAGCTGGCCGCCGTGATACTGCTGCTCGCCATCGTCGCGGCGATCACGCTGACCATGCGCCGGCGTCCGGGCCTGAAGGTGCAGAACATCTCCCGGCAGGTGAGCGCGCGCCGCGAAGACCGGGTGCGCCTGGTCAGCATGGACTCGGAGGAACGCCAGTGAGCGGCATCGGACTGCAGCACTACCTCACACTCTCGGCGATCCTCTTCTCGCTGGCGGTCGCCGGTATCTTCATCAACCGCAAGAACGTCATCCTGCTGCTGATGTGCATCGAGCTGATGCTGCTGGCGGTGAACTTCAATTTCGTGGCCTTTTCCCGCTACGTGGGCAACGAGCTCGGCCAGGTCTTCGTATTCTTCATCCTGACCGTGGCGGCGGCAGAGGCGGCCATCGGGCTGGCCATCCTGGTGGTGCTGTTCCGCAGCCGGCGCAGCATCGACGTCGAGAACATGGACGCGATGAGGGGCTAGCGCATGCAAGCGATGCATCTCACCATCGTCCTCGCACCCCTCGTGGCGGCCTTCGTTGCGGGCGTGTTCGGCCGGCGCATCGGCCGCGCCGGGGCGCACTGGATCACCATCCTCGCCGTGGGCCTCTCCGCCGTGCTCTCGCTGCTGGTGCTGAAGGATCTGCTGTTCGACGGCGGCGAGGTGCGGAACTACACCGTCTACACCTGGGCCGTCACCGACGGCCTGCGCATGGAGGTGGGTTTTCTCATCGACCGGCTGAGCGCGCTGATGATGGTGGTGGTGACCTTCGTCTCGCTGATGGTGCACATCTACACCATCGGCTACATGCACGACGATCCGGGCTACCAGCGCTTCTTCAGCTACATCTCGCTGTTCACCTTCGCCATGCTGATGCTGGTGATGTCGAACAACTTCCTGCAGCTGTTCTTCGGCTGGGAGGCCGTGGGGCTGGTGTCCTATCTGCTGATCGGCTTCTGGTACAAGAAGCCGACGGCCATCGTGGCCAATCTGAAGGCCTTCCTGGTGAACCGGGTGGGCGATTTCGGCTTCATCCTCGGCATCGCCGCGGTGGTGATGTTCGCCGGCACGCTCGACTACGCCGAGACTTTCGCCCAGGCCGAGCGTATCGCCGGTCAGGAGATAGAGATTTTCGCCGGCAGTGCCTGGAACGCCATGACCGTGATCTGCATCCTGTTGTTCATCGGTGCCATGGGCAAGTCGGCCCAGGCGCCGCTGCACGTCTGGCTGCCCGATTCCATGGAGGGCCCCACGCCGATCTCCGCGCTGATCCACGCGGCCACCATGGTCACGGCGGGCATCTTCATGGTGGCGCGGATGTCGCCGCTGTACGAATTCTCGGCCACCGCGCTCGCGTTCGTGCTGATCATCGGCGCGGTGACGGCATTCTTCATGGGCCTGCTCGGCATCGTGCAGAACGACATCAAGCGGGTGGTCGCCTACTCGACCCTGTCCCAGCTGGGCTACATGACCGTGGCGCTCGGCGCATCGGCCTATGCGGCGGGCATCTTCCACCTGATGACCCACGCCTTCTTCAAGGCGCTGCTGTTCCTGGCGGCCGGCTCGGTGATCATCGCCATGCATCACGAGCAGGACATGCGCCGCATGGGCGGGCTGAGGAAATACATGCCCGTGACCTACTGGACGGCGCTGATCGGCTCGCTGGCGCTGATCGGCTTCCCGGGCACGGCGGGATTTTTCTCGAAGGACGCCCTGATAGAGACGGTGCACGCCGCGTGGGTGGAGCAGGGCGGCATGGCCCATGCCATCGCCTACTGGAGCGTGCTGCTCGGCGTCTTCGTCACCGCCCTGTACTCGTTCCGCATGTTCTTCCTCGTATTTCACGGCGAGGAGCGCATGGATGCGGCCACCCGGTCCCACCTGCACGAGACCCCGGCGGTGGTCACCGTCCCGCTGGTCCTGCTGGCGATCCCTTCGCTGCTGGTCGGCTGGTTCACCATCGGCCCGCTGCTGTTCGGGGATTTCTTCGGCGACGCCATCCGGGTGGCCCCGCAGCACGGCGCGCTGGCCGCCGTGGGCGAGGAGTTCCACGGGCCTGCCGGCTTCATCCTGCACGCGTTCGGCGGGCCGGCGGTGTATCTGGCGCTGGCGGGCCTCGTCGTCGCCTGGTACGTCTGGCTGCGCCGGCCGGAACTCGCGGCCCAGGCCAGCGATCGCCTGTCGGTGCTCTATCGCCTGCTGGTCAACAAGTACTACGCCGACGAACTCTACCAGCGGGTGTTCGCGGCGGGCGGCCGCGGCATCGGCACCGTGCTGTGGAAGGCGGGCGACCAGGCGGTCATCGACGGCGTGATGGTCAACGGCACGGCCAGGACCATAGGGCGCATCGCCGCGGCGGCGCGGCGGGTGCAGTCCGGTTATCTCTACCACTATGCGTTTGCAATGGTGATCGGTCTCACCGCGCTGCTCGGCTGGCTGTTGTGGGCCGGCTGAGCGCCGGCCTCTGAACGGGTCTGTCCATGGATTTCGATTATCTTCTGAGCCTGCTCATCTGGTTGCCGATCGCCGGCGGCGTGCTCGCGCTGGTCATCGGCGACGGCGACGACGCGGCTTCGGCCCGCGCCTCGGCCATGCGCCTGACGGCGCTGGCCGCCTCGCTCGCGACGCTCGCCGCCAGCATCCCGCTGTTCGCCGGCTTCGACCGGGCCAGCGCCGCCATGCAGTTCGTCGAGCGGGTGTCCTGGATCGAGACCTTCAACGTCTTCTACCACCTGGGCGTCGACGGGCTGTCGGTGCCGCTGATCCTGCTGACCACGTTCATCACGCCGCTGGTGATCATCGCCGGCTGGCGCGGCATCACGAAGCGCCCGGCGCAGTATTTCGCCGCCTTCCTGATACTGGAAGGGCTGATGGTCGGCGTGTTCTGCGCGCTGGATGCGATGCTGTTCTACGTCTTCTGGGAGGCGATGCTGGTGCCGATGTTCCTGATCATCGGCGTGTGGGGCGGCGAGCGGCGGATCTACGCCACCCTCAAGTTCTTCCTCTACACCTTCCTCGGCTCGGTGTTCATGCTGGTCTCGCTGATCTGGCTCTACGTGCAGTCGGGCAGCTACGGCATCCTGGATTTCCACGCCATGCCCATCGGCATGGAGGCGCAGATCCTGATCTTCCTCGCCTTCCTGCTGGCGTTCGCCGTGAAGGTGCCGATGTGGCCGGTGCATACCTGGCTGCCGGACGCCCACGTGGAGGCGCCCACCGGCGGCTCGGTGATTCTGGCGGCGATCATGCTGAAGATGGGCGGCTATGGCTTCGTCCGCCTGTCTCTGCCGATCCTGCCGGACGCCAGCCAGGCGCTCGACTGGCTGATGATCGCGCTGTCGCTGATTGCGGTGGTCTATATCGGCTTCGTCGCCCTGGTGCAGCAGGACCTGAAGAAGCTGATCGCCTATTCCTCCATCGCCCACATGGGCTTCGTCACGCTGGGTTTCTTCGTGCTCTGGGACATCGAGCAGTCCACCGGTTCGGTCAGCGGGGCTGCGCTCGGGCTCACCGGCGGCATGGTGCAGATGGTCTCCCACGGCCTCGTCTCCGGCGCCCTGTTCCTCTGCGTGGGCGTGATGTACGACCGCCTGCACACGCGGCGCATCGCCGACTACGGCGGGGTGGTGAACACCATGCCGGTATTCGCCGCGTTCATGGTCCTGTTCGCCATGGCAAACGCCGGGCTGCCGGGCACCTCCGGCTTCGTGGGCGAGTTCATGGTGATCCTGTCGAGCTTTCGGGCCTCCTTCTGGTACGCGCTGCTGGCCGGCACCACCCTCGTTCTGGGCGCGGCCTATACCCTGTGGATGGTGAAGCGGGTGGTGTTCGGCGACGTGGCCAACGAGGGGGTCGCGGGCCTGTCCGACATCAACGGCCGGGAGTTCCTGGTGCTGGGCGTCCTTGCCGTCGCCGTCCTCCTGCTGGGCGTCTGGCCGGCGCCGCTGGTGGATCTCATGTCGGCGAGCGTGGACCAGCTGGTCGATCAGATGAGCCGGTCCAAACTGTGAACGGCGCGGTAAACCGGAACACTCAACCCAAGGTTTGACAGATGGATTTCATCGTCCCCGATTTCAGCCCCGCGCTCCCCGAGATCGTACTGCTCGGGCTGATCTGCGTGGTGCTGATCGCCGACCTGTTCGTGAGCGACGAACGCCGCATCGTGACCTGGTGGCTGGCGATGGGCGCGCTGGCGGCGACGCTCGCGGCCATCCTCGGCTCCGCGCCCGACCTGCGCACGCTGACGTTCTCGGGCAGTTACGTGGCCGACCCGATGGGGCAGATCCTGAAGATCGTCTCGGTGGGCCTCATGGCGCTGGTATTCATCTATTCCCGTCAGTATCTGACGGTGAACGGACTGAGCCGGGGCGAGTTCTACACCCTGGGGCTGTTCGCGCTGCTGGGCGTCCTCGTGATGATCTCGGCCAACAGCCTGCTGACGATGTATCTCGGCCTCGAGATGCTCTCCCTGGCCCTGTACGCGCTGGTGGCCTTCGACCGGGACTCGGCCGTGGCCGCCGAGTCGGCCATGAAGTATTTCGTCCTCGGCGCCATCGCCTCGGGCATGCTGCTGTTCGGCATCTCGTATATCTACGGCGTGACGGGCGTGCTCGAGTTCGGCCCGCTGTCGCTGGCCATCCGCAGCGCGGGTCCTGACGACGTCGCGCTGTGGTTCGGCCTGGCGTTCCTGGTGGTCGGCATCGCGTTCAAGTTCGGTGCCGTGCCGTTCCACATGTGGCTGCCCGACGTCTACCAGGGCGCGCGCACGCCAGTGACCCTGCTGATCGCCTCGGCGCCGAAGGTGGCGGCATTCGCACTCGCCATGCGCATACTGGTGGACGGGCTGCCGGAGCTGCACGGCGCCTGGCAGGGCATGCTCATGATCCTGGCCGTGCTCTCTCTCGGCCTGGGCAACGTCGTGGCCATCGCCCAGTCCAATATCAAGCGCATGCTGGCGTACTCGACCATCGGCCACGTCGGCTTCATCCTGCTCGGCATCTTCACCGGCACCCAGACGGGCTACCAGGCCGCCATGTATTACACCATCACCTACGTTCTGATGGCCGCAGGCGCATTCGGCATGGTCATCCTGCTCTCGCGGCAGGGTTTCGAGGCGGAGGAGATCAGCGACTTCAAGGGGCTGAACAGCCGCAGTCCCTGGTTCGCGGCGATGATGGCCTGCTTCATGTTCGGCCTGGCCGGCATCCCGCCCTGGGTGGGCTTCTGGGCCAAGCTGAACGTGATCTCCGCCGTCCTGGATGCCGGTCGCCTGGCGCCGGAGGGCGTCGTCTACACCTGGCTGGCCCTGCTGATGGTGGTCTTTTCGGTGATCGGCGCCTTCTACTACCTGCGGGTGCTGAAGTTCGTCTATTTCGACGCGCCCGACGACAGCGCGCCGCTGACGGCGCCGCGCGAGATGCAGGTGGTGCTGAGCGTGAACGGGCTGGCGATTCTCGGCCTCGGCCTGGTGCCGGGCACGCTGCTGGCCCTGTGCGCGAGCGTCATGGCCTGAGGGAACCGGCCGGCTCGGTGACCGTTCTTGCCGGGACGGTTGAAACCACCGTGTCTTCTCTAGTACTATTCGTGTTCTGCGGATGCGGGGTGGAGCAGTCTGGCAGCTCGTCGGGCTCATAACCCGAAGGTCGCAGGTTCGAATCCTGCCCCCGCTACCAAGGTTTTTGGTGACAAAAAGCCCCGCTCGGGGCTTTTTGTTTGCCCGGAAAGGTCTGCCGGAGCCAGGGCCGGCAGGCCGGGGCAGGAGCAGGAACGAAATGGGCCCTGGGGCCCATTTTTTGTTGGGGTCCCAGACACGGGCCCGTGACAGAGGAAGAGTGACAGAGGAAGAGATCAGGCAGCTGCTGGAGCCGACGCTGGCGACCATGGGCTACGAGCTCGTGGACCTGGAGGCCCGCATCGGCGGAGGCAAGGGACTGCTGCGGCTCTATATCGACAAGCCCG
Organism: Woeseiaceae bacterium; assembly: GCA_035655155.1. Classification (GTDB taxonomy): domain Bacteria; phylum Pseudomonadota; class Gammaproteobacteria; order Steroidobacterales; family Woeseiaceae; genus Lentisalinibacter. Next base: position 7,621 of record DASRVH010000073.1, on the reverse strand, counting down.
AAGGCGTGAACCTCGAGGATTGCGAGCGGGTGAGCCACCAGGTGAGCGGCGTACTGGACGTGGAGGACCCGATCCCCGGCGAGTACGTGCTGGAGGTGTCCTCGCCCGGTCTGGACCGGCCGCTGAAGCGTCCCGAGCACTTCGAGCGTTTCATCGGCAGCGAGGCGAAGGTCGCGCTGAGAGCCCCGCTGGAAGGCCGGCGGCGGTTCCGCGGCACGCTGGAAGGCGTGGAAGAGGGTTACGTGGCGATGCGTGTGGACGGCGAACTCTATCGGCTGCGCATCGCCGACATCGACAAGGCGAGGTTGGTTCCCGAGCTTTAGCCACCATATCGGGCTGGGCGGAGAGACGACAGGTATGAGCAAGGAAATTCTGATGGTGGTCGACGCCGTCTCTAACGAGAAGGGCGTGGACAAGGAGATTATCTTCGAGGCGATCGAGGCGGCGCTGGCGTCCGCCACGCGCAAGCGCCACGGCGAGGATATCGACGTGCGCGTGGCCATCGACCGCCAGACCGGCGACTACGATACCTTCCGCCGCTGGCTGGTTTTCGAGGACGATTCCACCGAACTCGAGTTCCCGGACCGGGAGCTGAGGATGATCGACGCCGTCGAGATAGACCCCGACGCCGAGCCCGGCGGCTACGTCGAGGTGCCGATGGAGTCCGTGGAGTTCGGCCGCATCGCCGCCCAGACCGCCAAGCAGGTGATCGTGCAGAAGGTGCGCGAGGCCGAGCGTGAGCAGGTGGTCGAGGAATTCCAGGACCGGGTCGGCGAACTGCTGAGCGGCCTGGTGAAGCGGGTGGACCGTAACGGCGTCTACATCGACCTGGGCGGCAATGCCGAGGGTTTCGTGCCGCGCGAGAACATGATCCCGCGCGAGCCGGTGCGTCCCCAGGACCGCATCAAGGCGCGCCTGGTGGAGGTCCGGTCGGAGATCAGGGGCCCGCAGCTGTTCATGACCCGCACCTCGCCGGAGTTCCTGATCGACCTGTTCCGCCTGGAGGTCCCCGAGGTGGGGCAGGGCCTGATCGATATCGTCGCCGCCGCCCGGGACCCGGGCCTGCGGGCGAAGATCGCGGTCAAGAGCAACGACCGGCGCATCGACCCGGTGGGCGCCTGCGTCGGCATGCGCGGCTCCCGGGTGCAGGCCGTGTCCAACGAGCTGGCCGGCGAGCGTGTCGACATCATCCTCTGGGACGACAATCCGGCGCAGTTCGTCGTCAACGCCATGTCGCCGGCGGACGTGGTCTCCATCGTCATGGACGAGGAGGCCCACAGCATGGATATCGCGGTGGAAGAGGACAAGCTGTCCCAGGCCATCGGCCGCGGCGGCCAGAACATCCGCCTGGCGAGCGAGCTGACCGGCTGGGAGCTGAACGTCATGACCGCCGCCGACGCCGAGGAGAAGAGCGAATCGGAGATGCGCGAGCTGACCGAGATGTTCATGAAGGGCCTCGACGTCGACGAGGAGGTGGCCATGATCCTGGTGCAGGAAGGCTTCTCCACGGTGGAGGAAGTGGCCTACGTGCCCGCGGCCGAGCTGGCCGAGATCGAGGAGTTCGACGAGGACATCGTGGACGAGCTGCGCAACCGCGCCCGCGACGTCCTGCTGACCCAGGCGATCGCCAGCGAGGAGAAGATCGACGAGGCGGAGCCCGCCGAGGATCTGCTGGCGCTGGACGGCATGACCCGCGAACTCGCCTACCTGCTGGCCAGCGAGGGCGTGGTGACGCGGGAAGACCTGGCGGAGCAGTCGGTGGACGATCTGCTGGATATCCAGGAAGAGATGGACCAGGAGCAGGCCGCTGCGCTGATCATGGCGGCGCGCGCGCACTGGTTCGAGCAGGAAGAAGAGCAGCAGCAGGAGCGGGCCTGATTAACAGGAGTTTTAGGTATGGCTGAAGTCACTGTCGCACAGTTCGCAGAGGTACTGAAGGTACCGGTCGACAAGCTGATCTCTCAGCTGGACGAAGCGGGCATCAAGGTCAGCGGCCAGGACGATACGATCAGCGAGGATGCGAAGCTCGAGCTGCTCTCGCACCTGCGTCGTTCCCACGGGCGCGACGAGAGCAGTGGGGCCGGTCCGAAGAAGATCACGCTGAAGCGCAAGTCCCAGTCGGAATTGCGCCTCTCCGGGGCCCAGGGCCGTTCCCGCACGGTCAACGTGGAAGTGCGCCGCAAGCGCACCTACGTGAAGCGCGACGTGCTGGAACAGCAGGCCAAGGCCCAGCAGGAAGAGCTGGACCGCCAGCGCCGCGACGAACAGGAGCGCGAGGAGGCGGCACGCCTGGAGCAGGAGCGCATCGAGGCGGAGCGCCAGGAGAAGCTGCGCGAGCAGGAGGCCGAGGCTGCCCGGGCCGAGCAGCACGAGAAGGAAGAGCAGGAGCGCGAGGCTCGCGAGAAGGCCGAGACCGAAGCCGCCGCAGCCCTGCAGGCGGCCGAGCGCGCCGAGCAGGAACGCAAGGAAGCCGCCGCCAAGGAACGCCGCGAGAAAGAATCGAAGAAGGACCAGAGCACCCGCTACGGCCGCAAGGAACTGCACGTAGCCGGAGACAAGAGCGGCCGGCGCAAACGCAAGCGGCCCCAGCGCCGGCGCCCGGTGTCCGTCAGCGTGGATTCCCAGCACGGCTTCGAGCGGCCCACGGCCCCGGTCGTGCGCGAAGTGGAGATCCCGGAGACCATCACGGTCGCGGAGCTCGCCCAGCGCATGGCGGTCAAGGCGCCGGAGGTCATCAAGGTGCTCATGGGCATGGGCGCCATGGTTACGATCAACCAGGTCATCGACCAGGACACCGCCGTGCTCGTCGTCGAGGAGATGGGCCATACGGCGAAGCCGCTGGCCGAGAGTTCCGTCGACGAGGACGTGCTCGCCGACGTCGAGGTGGAGGGCGAGAAGGTCTCGCGCTCGCCGGTGGTGACCATCATGGGCCACGTCGACCACGGCAAGACCTCGCTGCTGGACTACATCCGCCGCACCAAGGTGGCGGCGGGCGAGGCCGGCGGCATCACCCAGCACATCGGCGCCTATCAGGTGCCCACCGAGAAGGGCAGCGTGACGTTCCTGGATACGCCGGGCCACGCCGCCTTCACGGCCATGCGGGCCCGCGGCGCGCAGGTGACCGACGTGGTCATCCTGGTGGTCGCCGCGGACGACGGCGTCATGCCGCAGACCATCGAGGCGGTGCAGCACGCCAAGGCGGCCGGGGTGCCGATTGTCGTCGCGGTGAACAAGATCGACCGCGAGGAAGCGGATCCGGACCGGGTGCGTAACGAGCTGTCCCAGCACGAGGTGATCCCCGAGCAGTGGGGCGGCGACACGCTGTTCGTCAACGTCTCCGCCCAGACGGGCGAGGGCGTCGACGACCTGCTGGAGGCGCTCTCCCTGCAGGCCGAACTCATGGACCTGAAGGCCGTGGCCGAGGGTCCGGCGAAGGGCGTGGTAGTCGAGTCCAGCCTGGAGACGGGCCGTGGCGCGGTCGCGACGGTGCTGGTGCAGAGCGGCACGCTGAAAGCGGGTGATGCCATCCTGGCCGGCGAGGAATACGGGCGCGTGCGGGCCATGTTCAACGAAAACCAGGAGCCGGTGAACAGCGCCGGCCCGTCGACGCCGGTCGTCGTGCTCGGCCTGTCCGGTACGCCGAATTCGGGCGACGAGATGCTGGTCGTCAAGGACGATCGCAAGGCCCGCGAGGTCGCGGAGTTCCGTCAGGGCAAGTCCCGCGACGTGAAACTGGCCCAGCAGCAGGCGGCCAAGCTGGAAGACGTCTTCTCGCAGATGTCCGAGGGGCAGACCACCAGCGTGCAGCTGCTGATCAAGGCCGACGTGCACGGCAGTGCCGAGGCGTTGCGGGATGCGCTGACCAAGCTCTCCGGCGACGAGGTGAAGGTGGACGTGATCGCCTCCGGCGTCGGCGGCATCACCGAGTCCGATATCAACCTCGCTTCGGCGTCGAACGCCATCGTGATCGGATTCAACGTGCGCGCGGACAGCGCGGCGCGCAGCGCGATCAAGGAAACCGGCGTGGATGTGCGCTACTACAGCATCATCTACGAGGCCATCGACGACGTGAAGGCGGCCATCACCGGCATGCTGTCGCCGGAGATCCGCGAGCAGATCGTAGGGCTGGCCGAGGTGCGCGAGGTGTTCCGCTCGCCGAAGTTCGGCCAGGTGGCCGGCTGCATGGTGGTGGACGGCTACGTTAAGCGCTCGAACCCGATCCGCGTGCTGCGTGACAACGTGGTGATCTACGAGGGCGAGCTGGAATCGCTGCGCCGCTACAAGGACGACGTCAACGAGGTGCGCGCCGGCACCGAATGCGGCATCGGCGTTCGCAACTACAACGACGTCAAGCCCGGCGACCAGATCGAGTGCTACGAGCGGGTCGAGGTGGCCCGTTCGCTCGACTGACCGCCCGCGCCGCCATGCCACGTGAATACCCCAGGAGCCGCAGGCTCGGCGGTCAGATCATGCGTGTGCTGAACGAGTTGCTGCGCTTTGAGAGCAAGGACCCCGCGCTGGCGAAAGTCTCGGTCAGCGACGTCGAGCTGTCCCGCGACCTGTCGGTGGCCAGGGTCTGGTTCAGCGTGCTGGATCCGGCGGCGGACGTGGACGCGGCCGCGGACGGGCTGCGCCGTGCCGCGGGATTCCTGCGCAGCCGTCTCGGCAAGGAGCTGTCCGTGCGCCACGTCCCGGAGCTGCGCTTCGAACACGACGACAGCGCCGAGCGAGGGCTCGCGCTGACCGACCTCATCGATCGCGCCGGCGGCGGTCGGCAGTCGGAGGAGTGAGATGGGCGCCCCCGCCCAGCGCCGCCGTCCGGCCCGCCGTGACGTGCACGGCATCGTTCTGCTGGACAAGCCGGAGGGGCTGAGCTCGAACCAGGCCCTGCAGCGGGTGCGCGGGATATTCCGGGCGCGCAAGGCGGGCCATACGGGCAGCCTCGACCCCGCGGCCACGGGCCTGCTGCCGTTGTGTTTCGGCGAGGCCACCAAGATCAGCGCCTGGCTGCTGGACGCCGAGAAGGAATATCTCGTCCGGGCATGCCTCGGCGAGCGCCGCGATACCGGCGATTCCGAGGGCCGGGTGGTCGAGACGGCGGAGCTGCCGGACCTGGACGGTGCGGACTGGCAGGCGCTGTTCGAGCGCTTCACCGGCGAGATCGAGCAGGTACCGCCGATGTATTCGGCATTGAAGCAGGGCGGCCGGCGCCTGTACGAACTGGCCCGCGAGGGTCTGGAAGTGGAGCGGGCGCCGCGCCGCGTGCGCATTCGCTCGCTGCAGCTGATTGCGCGGGAGAGCGATGAACTCGTCTTCCGGGTGCGCTGCTCGAAAGGCACCTACGTCCGCACGCTGGTGGAGGACATCGCGGCGGCGGCGGGCACCGTGGGCTACACGCGAGCCCTGCGGCGGGTGGCCGTCGGGCCTTTCCCGGGCGCCGCGATGGTGACGCTGGACGCGCTGGAGGCGGCCTCTGCCGAGTCGCTGGACGGTTATCTGCAGCCGGTGGACGCGGCGCTGGCGGACTGGCCGGCGGCGGAGGTGGAGTTGGGCGCGGCCGAGCGCTTCCTGCAGGGGCAGCAGGTGCCGGCAGACTACTCGGCGCGGGAGGGCCCTCTGCGGGTCTACGACCGCGCCGGGCGCTTCCTCGGCGTGGGCGAGATACCGTTCCCGGGCGCCGTGCGGCCCCGGCGGGTATTCACGCACGGCGGAAAAACCGCCGAAATTTAGATTGTATTTAGATTGTTAGCGGGCCCGGACCCGAGTTACAATGCCGGGCTGCACAGAAGGGCAAAGAGCACTGAGACTGGAGTTTTCGAACAATGCCACTTTCGACTGAACGCAAGAGCAGCATCCTCAAGGAGTATAGCCGCGGCGACGCCGACACCGGGTCACCGGAGGTCCAGGTCGCGCTGCTGTCCGCACGCATCACCGATCTCACCGAGCATTTCTCCGAGCACAAGCGCGACCATCATTCCCGCAAGGGGCTCCTGATGCTGGTCAACAAGCGTCGGAAATTGCTGGACTACCTCAAGAAGAAGGATCAGGACCGCTATCAGGACCTGATCAAGCGGCTCGGCCTGCGCCGCTGATCGGCAATTGCTGATCGGCAATTGCTGACCAACAACCCCAGCGCAGAATCGGAACATGGACTGGATGCAGGTGCGCCGACCCCGCGGTCGCCGGACCTGCATCCAGTTTTCGCATTAGCAGACAGAAGGATCAGGCGTGACAGTAATCAAGCAGAGTTTCAATTACGGCGATCATGAAGTGACGCTGGAGACGGGCGAGGTCGCCCGACAGGCGGACGGCGCCGTTATGGTGAGCATGGGCGACACCGTCGTCCTCGCGACGGCCGTGGGTCGCAAGGAAGCGGATCCGGGCCGCCCGTTCTTCCCGCTCACCGTCAACTACCAGGAGAAGACCTACGCCGCGGGCCGTATCCCCGGCGGCTTCTTCAAGCGCGAGGGTCGGCCGAGCGAGAAGGAGACGCTGACGTCGCGCCTGATCGACCGTCCCATCCGGCCGCTGTTCCCGAAAGGATTCATGAACGAGGTGCAGGTGATCACCACGGTGATCTCCCTGGACCCCGAGATCGACGCCGACATCCCGGCCATGATCGGCGCCTCGGCGGCGCTGGCGCTCTCGGGCATGCCGTTCCGGGGTCCGATCGCCGCCGCCCGCGTGGGCTACCGGGACGGTGAGTATCTGCTGAACCCGACGGCCAGCCAGCTCGAAGACTCCCAGCTGGACCTCGTGGTGGCGGGCACCAGCGAGGCCGTGCTGATGGTCGAGTCCGAAGCGCACGTCCTCGCCGAGGACGTCATGCTGGGCGCGGTCATGTTCGGTCACGAGAAGATGCAGGCGGCGATCGAGGTGATCGAGGAACTGGCGCGCCAGGCGGCCAAGCCGGCCTGGGACTGGCAGCCTCCGCAGACGGACGCCACCCTCGAGGAAAAGGTGGCGGAGATCGCCCGCGGCGCGCTCACCGAGGCCTACCAGATCAGCGACAAGCAGGAGCGTCAGGAGGCGGTCGCCAAGACGAAGAGCGAGGCCCGCGAGAAGCTGGCAGGCGGCGAGGAGCCCGCTTACGGCGCCGACGAGGTGTCCGCGGCTCTCGGCAAGCTCGAGAAGTCCATCGTCCGCAACCGGGTGCTGGACGGTCAGCCGCGCATCGACGGCCGCGACCACAGCACGGTGCGCCCGATCAGCGTCCGTGTCGGCACGCTGCCCCGCACCCACGGGTCGGCGCTGTTCACCCGCGGCGAGACGCAGGCCATTGTCACCGCGACGCTCGGCACGGGCCGTGACGCGCAGATCATCGACGCGCTGGAGGGCGAGTACAAGGAGCCCTTCATGCTCCATTACAACTTCCCGCCGTACTGCGTCGGCGAGACGGGCTTCATGGGCGGGCCCAAGCGCCGCGAGATCGGCCACGGCAAGCTGGCCCGGCGCGGCATCCAGGCCGTCATGCCGAACATGGACGAGTTCCCCTACGTGATCCGGGTCGTCTCCGAGATCACCGAGTCCAACGGTTCCAGCTCCATGGCTTCGGTCTGCGGCTCGAGCCTTGCCCTGATGGACGCGGGCGTGCCGCTGAAGGCGCCGGTGGCCGGCGTCG
>DASRVH010000072.1:0-24756 GCA_035655155.1 Woeseiaceae bacterium | reverse complement strand
ATCCTGCCGGATCTCGAAGGCGGCGTGGGGCAGCCCCGTCCGCTCCGCGTGGTAGTCCACGGTGAAGTCGGCGGGCGCCCGGCCCGAGTAGGGTTCGTTGTCGCCGATGACCAGCCCGGGGATGCGGTGCAGTCCCTCCAGGATGGGCCGCGGCAGACGCGGGTCGGTGTCCCAGAGGATGCCCACGTCCCAGTCCCGGCCCCGCCCGTCCAGCACCGGCGTGAAGCTGTGGATGGAGATGAAAGCCGGCACCCGATCACCGTCGGTCAGGCGGCGGATCTCCTCCTCGACGGCCCGGTGGTAGGGCCAGTAGAGCGCGTCCGCGCGGCAGGCCCTCTGCTGCTCGGTGAGGCCCTCGTTGCCCGGGATGATGTGGCCGTCGCCCCGGCTCAGAAAGGCGGTCGGATCGGTGAGGTGCCGATTGCAGTCCACGACCAGCCGGGAATAGCGGGCCAGTACCGCATTCGCCTCGAGCCTGGCCGCCACCCGCCGGGTGAGTTCGCCGGCGCCGATGTCGCAGGCCAGGTGGGTGGACAACCCCTTCTCGTCCATGCCGAGATTGTCGAGGGTGCGGGGGATGCGCCGGCTGGCGTGATCGCAGACGATCAGCACCGGCGGGTCGCTGCGTCCATGCACGATGTCGTACGGCGGCGGCTCGTCCGGCGCCAGCAATGCCCGCTGCGCGTGTTCCATGGCGGCCTGGGCGGGTATGTGTACCGGCTCGGGTGCGTCTTTCATACGCCACCGAGTGTAACCCATTCACCCAGGTGCCGGCAGGGAGGGGTCTTCAGGCCAGCGCCCGGTCTTCGGTGTCCCGTCCCGTCTCGCCCCAGGGCGCGAATCGGCGCACCGATTCGGGCCGGGCGATGTGGAAGCCCTGGGCGTACTCCACGCCGATGCTGCCCAGGATCTCCAGCACCTGCTCGCTCTCCACCCGCTCGGCAATCGTGGCGATGCCGAGCGCCTTGCCGATGCGGCTGATGGCATCGACGAGACTCTGGTCCTTGGCGTCCTCACCCACGTTGTGGATAAACGCACCGTCGATCTTCAGGTAGTCCACCGGCAGGTGCTTGAGATAGGTGAACGAGGACAGGCCGCTGCCGAAATCGTCCAGCGAGAAGCGGCAGCCGACGTCCTTCAGCTCCTTCATGAAGTGGATGACCCGATCGAGGTTCGCGATGGCCGCGGTCTCCGTGATCTCGAAGCAGATGGCGCCCGTCGGCAGCTTGCGCCGGCGCAGCTCGTGGATCACCCAGGCGCGGAAGCGGTCGTCGCTCAGGGAGGTGCCGGAAAGGTTGAGCGCCAGCGTATAGGTGGCCTGCCCGTCGGCACCCACCCGGTCGGCCAGGTGATCCAGCGTCTCGCTCACCACCCAGCGGTCCAGCATGGGCATCAGGTTGAAGCGCTCCGCCGCCGGGATGAACACGTTCGGCTGCACCAGCTCGCCGTCCTCGTCGCGCATCCGCAGCAGCAGCTCGTAGTGACCGCACTCGTCCGCGTAACCGCCCTCTTCGCCCTCTTTGCCAATAGCCACGATGGGCTGGAAGTAGAGCTCCAGGCGGTCTTCCTCCACCGCGCTGGTGATGCGCGAGACCCACTGCATCTCGCGGTGGCGCATCGAGGCGTCGCCGTCCTGATACAGATGCACCTTGTTGCGGCCGAGATCCTTGGCCGAGTAGCAGGCGACGTCGGCGGCGCTCATCAGCGCGCCGACGCTCACCGTTTCGTGAGTCACCATCACCACGCCCATGGACGCGCGCACGGTCTGCACGCTGTCCTGCCAGACGAAGCGGTGGTTCTCGACCGCGCCGCGGATGGTCTCGGCCACGCTCACGGCCCGCTCGCAGTCACAGTTCTGCAGCAAGATGCCGTACTCGTCGCCGCCCAGCCGCGCCACCACGTCGCTGGAGCGGATGCAGCCCTGGATGCGCTCGGCCAGCTGGCGCAGCAGCTCGTCGCCGGCGGTGTGGCCGAAGGTGTCGTTGACCACCTTGAACTGGTCGAGATCCAGATAAAGCAGACCGTGGGAGACGCCCGTATCCAGGCTCGCCTCCTCCAGCGCGGCGGTCAGCCGGTTCTCGAACTCGCGGCGGTTGATCAGCCCGGTGAGGCTGTCGTGGGCCGCCTGGTAGGAGAGCTGGCGGGAGAGCCGACTCTCCTTGCTCACGTCGTGGAACACCATCACCGCGCCGATGATGTTGCCCACCCGGTCGCGGATGGGCGCCGCGGAATCCTGGATGGGGATCTCGTTGGACAGCCGGTTGATCAGCACCGAATCCTCGGTGAGCGCGATCACCCGGCCTTCGCGCAGGCAGCGCTCCACCGGGTTGTCCACCGCCTCCCGCGTGTGCGTGTGCACGATGGAGAGGATCTCGCCGACGGGCTTGCCGCGGGCGGCCCGGAGCTCCCAACCGGTGAGGTCCTGGGCCACCGGGTTCAGGTAGTCCACGTTGCCGTCGGCGTCCGTCGTGATGACCGCATCGCCGATCGACTTCAGCGTGACCTGCGCCTTCTCCTTCTCCTCGAAGATGCGGGTCTCGGCGATCTTGCGCTCGGTGATGTCGGTGATGGTGCCCTCGTGGGCGATGATCTTGCCGTCGGCATCGAGGACCGCGCGGGAATTCTCCAGCACCACGATCTCGCTGCCGTCGCGGCGCTTCATCCGTGCCTCGAAATTGCGCACGACGCCGTCGCGCTCCAGCTTCTCGCGGAAGCGCACGCTGTCCTGGGGGTTCACGTAAGCGGTGGAGGACTTCACCTCCCGCTTCAGGTCTTCCTCGTCCTCGTAGCCGAGGATCTGCATCAGCGCCGGATTGGCCGATTCGATCTCGCCCTCGGTATTGGCGATGTAGACGCCCTCCACCACGTGCTCGAACAGCCCGCGGAAGCGTGCCTCGCTGGAGCGCAGCGCCTCCTCGTCGTAGCGGCGCTTGATGGCGATGCCGGCGAGGCGCACCAGGCCGGTGATGCGGTCCAGCTCCGCCGTGGAGGGCTCCCGGATCTCGGAGAAGTACAGCGCGAGCGTGCCCAGCACGTCGTCAGCGCCGCCCACCAGCGGGAAGGCCCAGCAGGCGCGCAGCTCGTGCGCCTCGGCAAAGTCCGCCAGCGACGCCCAGCCGGGGTCGCGGGCGATCTCGGGCGTGATCACCTGGGTGTTCTCGGCCACCGCGCGGCCGCAGGAGGTGGTCGCGGAGTCCACCTGGAAGCCGTCGATTGCGTCCAGCACCGCCTCGGGCAGACCGGTGGCAGCGGCCACACGGAAGGCGGAGCGGTCCCGGTCCAGCGTGGTCACCAGCACGCGGGCGCCGGCGGCCACCTGCTCCACGGTCCGGCAGAGCGCCTTCAGCGTGCTTTTCAGGCTGGCGCCGGAGGCCACCATCTCCAGCACCTTGTGCTCGCCGAAGGCGATCAGCTCGTTGCGCTTGCGCTCGGCGATGCTGGTGATGCTGCCGCGGAGCAGCTTGCGATTCGCCGAGGGCAGCCGCACGAGACGCACCTCGCAGGGGATCTCACGGCCGTCGGCGTCGACGTGCAGCCACTCGAAGCAGGGCTGCTCGCCGTTCAGCGCACGGTCGACGTAACCCCTGGCCTTGCCGAAGGAGAGCGATCCGTCCAGTTGGTGCTCCGGCGAGATGCCCTCCGGGCCCATCGCCAGCAGCCGCTTCCTCGACATGTTGAAGAAGCTCAGCGTGTTCTCGTTCACATCCACGAACCGGCCGCTGTCGACGTCCAGCACCACGATGGCCTCCGTGGCGTGATCCACCAGCGCCCGGTAGCGCTCCTCGTTCTCGCGCAGCGCCCCTTCGGCCTCGAGCCGCTCGGAAATGTCCCGCAGGCACAGCACGAAGGCGCCGCTGGTCTTCTCCGACAGCCGGGTGGTGTTGATCTCGGCGGTGAACCGGCTGCCGTCGGCGCGCAGCGCCTCGGTCTGGCCGGTCTCGAGCTCCAGGTAGGTATCGTCCAGGTTGGTGATGTAGGCCTGCAGGAACATCTTGACCGGGATCTTCCCGGCCTGGGGCAGCAATGCCGGCAGCATCACGCCCGGCAGGGCGCCAATCTCGTAGCCGAACAATTGGTGGGCGACCCGGTTGGCGTAGCGGATCATGCCGTCGGGATCGACTGTGAGCACGGCGTCGGCGACGCTGTCGAGCACCACCCGCAGGTCCGCATTGCGGCTCGGCTCGTCCTGCGTGGTCGTGACCAGCCGGTCCAGCTCGGCGTAGCGCGCCTCCACCAGCTCGAGCAGGCTCGGATAATCGAGCCGCTCCCCGTCGGCGGTCGCCTGCCTGATCTGTTCTTTGAGAGTCGGGTGCATGGGCGGCCGGTCCATTCCTCCGGGACCCCCGGGCGCGCTCGCGGCAAGCGTCGAACCGGAGCTTCTCCCAGAGCTTCACCAGGTGCGCCGGCAACACCGGCGCTAATGAACCGGACGATAGTCGGCGTCACCAGAGGTGTCTGTGATCCAACTCTCGTTTCGATCGAGGGGATGGGAAATTTTTCCCGCTTACGTTCGAGCCTGCCTCAAGGCTTATGTCCAATGCGCTGATTCCGATAGCGAATTCCGGACGCACTTGCCGACTTCAATCGCCGACTTCAGTTGCCGCCGCTCTCCTTCGCCGGCAGCGACCGGACCGTCTCCCCCTCGGTGGTCCTCAGCTCGCCGTTCTGCTGCAGGGTCGGCGGCTGGTCGCCCACCTGCACAGGGATGGACACCGCACGGATCTGCTCGCCCTGCGCCGTCGTCACGCTGACCAGCACGGTGAGGTAGAAGCGGCCTTCGGCCGACGGGATCACCACGACCCGCTCGGTGGCGGGTTCAGCTGCCGATGACGCCTCGTCCAGCGGCCGCAGCGTCTCGCGCCTGACTTCCGCCGCCTGGCTGGCGCCCATCTGCAGACCCTCGCGGGGCTGGAGCTGGACGGTCACCGGGCCCTCCAGACTCGAGCGCAGCTTCAGCTCGATCTCGACGGGCTCGCCGGGCCGGGGCTCGCCCAGCACCTCGTAGTCGATGTCGATGGGAGCCACCGGCTTGCCGGGGGAGTCGCCCTGCCGCGCGGCGATCTCCGCCGTGGTGGCTTTCTTCGGGACATCCTCGGCAGCTGTCGAGGTAGTGTCCGCAACCGGTTGATCGGCAACGGTCGGCTCTTCGCTGCCGCAGCCAGCCAGGAGGAGCGCGGCCACGGTCGTCGCCAGGCCGGCAGTGAGGATGGAGGTTCTGTGGGTCATGGCTGTTCCCTTGCGGATGTAGTGTGGGCGCGATGTCGTGTGGGTGGCGCCTAGAACTGGCTCAGAGAGACGTCGAAGCACATGGTGTCCTGGGTGAAGTCGGCGCTGCCGGAGCTAAAGTTGTAGACGTTCGGGAATCCAGCTTCGAACAGCTCTACGGTGTAGGTTCCAGGCGGTAGCGTGTCCTGGAAGACTTCGGAGTTCTGATTCGGCGACAGTGACTGGCCGACGAATTCCCCGGACCGGAACAGGAACAAGTCCGGATCCGAGAACTGCGCCGGCTCGCCCTGTGGCGCGCTCGGCGGGTTCGTCGTCGTCACCGAGATGCGGTAGTTGCCGGTGGCGTTCACCGTGAAGCGCAGGTAGCGGAAGATGCCGAGCTTGTTGCCGTCCTCGTTCGGGTCGAACTGGCGAGTGACGCAGAGGTCCGTCACCGTACTGCCGAGTTGCAGCTGTGCATGCACCGGCAGCAGATCGGTGGCGCCGGGATTGTTGCCGGCCTCGCTGTCGCCCCAGATGTCACCGATGACATCGATGCTCTGACCGCCGACGATATCGTCGATGGCCGCCGACTGTGGAGCATTGGCCTGCTTCAGCTCGTGGATGAAGCTGAACAGCGTCGTGAAGGCCGGCGTCACCCGCTGCGGCCCCGTCAGCACCTCGTGCAGCGGCTCGAAACCGAGCGTCAGGCTGTCGTTGCCGTCGGCCGCATCATCGAACAGATCCCACAGGATGAGCTGCACGGACGACTCGTTGTACCAGCCCGGCGCAAACGTGCCGTCGGATTCCACGCTGAATCCGAAACTGGTCTGACCCGTCGGGCGGAAGAACGTATCGAAGTACTGCGGATCATCCATGATCATGCCGGCGACGGCGTTGCCCCAGCCCTCGCCGAAGGCGAGCCGGGCATCCAGCCGTTCGTCCAGTCCGTGCCTGCCACCGGTGCTGTCCGCCCGCGCAAGCACGTCCTCGTAATAATGGCCCCACTCATGTGCCACCACGTGGGTATCGAACTCCTCCGTGTCCGCGTTCGCGTCGCCGAGCAGGAACAGCGAATCCAGATCGCCGCGGTAGAACGACGTGCCGATCTCGCCGGTATCCAGGTCCCTCGTACTGACGTTCGGCGTGTTGTTCACGCTCCAGAATGCATCCAGCGGTGCAAACTGCGCCCCCGGATTCACGCCGGTGACCAGCTCCATCGCCTGATAGATGATGTCCAGCACGGAGAACGGCGCCGCTGCCCGCGGTTCCGTGTAGCCCGAACCGGTCCAGCCCGTCTCCGCGAGGAGGTTCCTTACCGAATCCGCACCGCCGCTGTCCGCGGTGCCGCCGTCCAGCACGTACAACGGACGCTGCTCGAGAGGCACCGCAATATTGCCGGTGTTGTCCCTGACCTCGACATCCCATGCCGGCGCGCCGGAGCGCTTGAGCTCAGCGCGCACCCGGACGAATACTTCCGTCAGCGACGGCACGGTCAGCGAATAGTCTCCGTTGTCGCTCGCCACGCCCTCGGCGAGCACGGCGCCGTCCGCCGCGGCGATCGCCTGCACGGTGGCGGCGCGGATCGGGCGGACCTCCGTGCCGGAGAAATCCAGTCCCGTCCCGATAGGCCCGCGCGGCACGAACTCGAACTGCACCTTGCCGCTGATGGTCACCGTTGCCGGCGCCTCCCGCACGGTGAGTTCGACCAGGTCCGTGTCGCTCGCTCCGTCGCTGTCGGTCACCGTCAGCCCGAAGGTCAGCGGCGTATCCGCCGTCACGTCCGGGGCGACGAAGGTGGCCTGCGGCTGGTCGGCGCCCGTTATCGTGACAGGAGTGCCCGCGGTCTGCTCCCACAGGAAGCCCAGCGTCGAAAGCGATTCTTCCGCATCGCTGCTGCCCGACCCATCGAGGGTGACCGTCTGCGTCCCGAAGACCACCCGGTCCTGGCCCGCGTTGGCCACCGGCGGGACGTTGACACCGGCCACGGCATTCACCGTGATGGTGGCGGTATCCGTGTCGGTGGCGCCGTTGTTGTCCGTCACGGTGAGCTCGAAGGTCACCGTCAGGGTGTCGCCCAGCGCCAGTGGCGGTGCATCGAACGTGGCAGTGGCGGTGTCCGCTCCGCTCAGTGCGATCGACGCTCCGCCGCCGACCTGCGCCCAGGAATAGCTCGCGATCGTGCCGTCCGGGTCCGTGCCGCTGCCGGCCAGCGTGACCAGGCTGCCCTCGTTCACCGTCTGGTCTGCCCCCGCATCGGCGGTGGGCGCCTCGTTCGGCTCGATGGTGACGGTCACGGTATCGGTGGCCGTCGCGTTGTCGTCATCCCGGACCGTAAGCGTGAATTCCAGGGTGTCTGTGAGGTTCGGCGCGGTGAAGCTCGCCGTCGCCGTGGAGGCGCCCTGCAGGGTCACCGAAGTGCCGGCCGTCTGGGACCACGAATAAGCCGTGATCGTGCCGTCGCTGTCGGAGGAACCCGCCGCGGAGAGGGTGACGGCGTCCCCGCCCCGCACCTGCTGATCCGCGCCGGCATCCGCCACGGGCGGCTCGTTCGGCGGTGCAATGGTGCCCCCGTCACCGCCTCCCCCACCGCCACAGGCGGCCAGCAGCGAGACGAGGGCGACGAGAGTGAACTTCCTGTATGACTGCATATTCCCGTATCCGTTCTGCAGGTGCCGGGCACGCGGCGTTATGGGTTGGCGATATGGGTGGGCGATATGGGTGGGCGATATTGGCCAATGACCTCACGGCAACGATCGAAGATAATAGCGTCCGGCAGGCCGGCCGGCGAGCGCCGGACCCCGTCGCCCGCATCCGACCCTATCGTTCATCGGACTCGTGCCGCGCGGACGGGTTCACGTTTTTTCAACACCTTGCCTGCTAGACTTTTCGCTGGACGGGTGCGCCCGGATGCCCGGGCAGACACCGGGTCCGGCGCGACGCCCGGCAATTTCGGCCCTGTGCGGACACCCATGCAGACCAGGTAACGACATGAGCAAAGCGAACATACTCGTCACCGGCGGCGCCGGTTACATCGGCAGCCACGTGGTGCGCCAGCTCGGCGAGGCCGGCGAGCGCCCGGTTACGCTGGACAATCTCTGCACCGGTTTCGCCGACGCGGTCCTGGCGGGCGAACTCGTGCAGGGCGACACTGGCGACGAGGCCGTCCTCGACCGGCTGTTCGCCGATAACGAGATCGAAACGGTGATGCACTTCGCGGCACACACCATCGTGCCGGAGTCCGTCGCCGATCCGCTGAAGTACTACCGCAACAACACCGCCTCCAGCCGCACCCTGCTGGAGGCCTGCCAGCGCCACGGCGTGCAGCACTTCGTGTTCTCCTCCACGGCCGCCGTCTACGGCATCCCGCCGGAGGGCCGCGCCGCGGAGACCACGCCGACCGCGCCCATCAACCCCTACGGCACCTCCAAGCTCATGACCGAGTGGATGCTGCGCGATCTCGCCGCCGCCGGCGGGCCGAGCTACGTGGCGCTGCGCTATTTCAACGTGGCCGGCTCCGACCCGGAGGGCCGCATCGGCCAGTCCACCGCCAAGGCGACCCTGCTGACGAAGGTGGCCTGCGAGGCGGTGGTGGGCAAACGCTCTCACGTCTCCATCTTCGGCACCGATTACGACACGCCGGACGGCACCGGCGTGCGCGACTACATCCACGTGGAAGACCTGGCCCGGGCGCACGTGGACGCCCTCACCTACCTGCGCGCCGGCGGCGACTCCCGCGTGCTGAACTGCGGCTACGGCCACGGCTACAGCGTGCGCCAGGTGCTGGACGCCGTGCAGCGGGCCGCCGGCCACGCCATCGAGATCCGCGAGGAGCCGCGCCGGGCCGGCGATCCGCCCAGCCTCGTGGCCGTCGCCGACCAGGTGCGCGAGACCCTCGGCTGGCAGCCCCGCTACGACGATCTGGACACCATCGTCACCCATGCCCTGAACTGGGAGCGCAAGCTCGCGGCGCGGGACGCCCCGTCCCGGGCCACCGGCTGACCGGGGCGCGGCGCTCCGGGCAGAGGGATTACGTTAAACTCCGGCCATGAGATTCCCGCGCCCCCGATCACTGAACGGCCTGCTCTTCATGGGCTTCGGCCTGGTCACCATCCCCCTGATGGTGGCCGTGGTGTGGGCGCTGGTGCAGCTGGGGCGCTACGCGGACGAGAGCGAGAGCCTGGTGCTGGAGAGCGTCACCGCCACCCAAAACACCCGCCTGCTGCTGGAGCGGCTGCGCGAGCTCGAGCGCCTGGCCAAGCTGTATCAGGTGCAGCAGACCGAGGATTACCTGGACCTGATGACCCAGGATGCGGCGCGCTTCGAGTCCCGCCTGACCGCGCTGGCGCCGCTGGCCGAGCGGGCGGGCGCTGCCGAGGCGGCGGACGTCCTGGGCCGGCGCACCGGCTCCGCCGTCTTCACCATCCGCACCCAGCCGGCGGATTCCGAGCGCGTGCTGCAGGCCACCCGTGAGCTCGAGGAACTCTCGCGCCAGGCCGGCGAGTTCAGCGTGGCCATCAATGATTTCATCGGCCGCGAGCTGGCGGCGCTGCAGCAGGACGCCAGCGACTTCCAGGCCACGCTCGCCTGGCAGGCCGCCGCGCTGATCCCGATCATCCTGATCCTGGTGCTGGTATTCGCCCTGCTGGTGACCCGGCCCATTCGCCAGATCGACAGCGCCATCAACCAGCTCGGCCAGGGCGGCTTCTCCCGGCCCATCCGCGTGGGCGGCCCCACGGATTTGCAGGCGCTCGGCCGCCAGCTCGAATGGCTGCGGGTGCGTCTGCTGGAACTCGCCCAGGAGAAAAACCGCTTCCTGCGCCACATGTCCCACGAGCTGAAAACCCCGCTCGCCAACATCCGCGAGGGGACGGACCTGCTGCTCGACGGCGCCGTCGGGCCGCTGGACGACCCCCAGCGCGAGGTCACCGACATCCTCCGCTCCAACGGCCTGAAGCTGCAGCGTCTCATCGAGAACCTGCTCTCCTTCAGCGCCTGGCAGACCAAGAGCGAGATGCTGATGCTCTCGGACTTCTCGCTGAAGGCGCTGATCACGGGCGTGCTGAAAGACCACCGGCTGGCCATCAAGACCCAGGGCATAAAACTGGCCCTGGACGTCGAGGACATCCGCGTGAACGCCGACGAGGAGAAGCTGCGCACCGCGCTCGACAACCTGGTCTCCAACGCCATCAAGTACACGCCCCGCGGCGGCAACATCCAGGTGCGTGCCATCGCCACCAACTCCAGCTTCGTCATCGACGTCGCCGACTCGGGTCCCGGCATCCCCCAGGAGGAGCGCAGCCGCATCTTCCAGGCCTTCTACCAGGGTGCCAACCAGCAGCACGACGGCCCGGTGGCGGGCACCGGCATCGGCCTGTCGGTGGTGCTGGAGTGCGTGCAGGCTCACGGCGGCAGCGTGGAACTGGTGGACTCGCCCTGGGGCGGCGCGCACTTCCGCCTGCACATCCCCCAGGAACAGATCAGCTTGAACGACAGGATGGCGGCCAATGCGTAGCGCAAGACCCGGATGGATCGCGGCCCTGCTCTCCGCCCTCTTACTCGCCGGTGGGTGTACTTCTACCACGGGCTGGCTCGACCGGGACGGCGATGACGAAAGTGCCACTCGCGACGTTGATGGCGCCGACGTCTCCGGCTACCTTCGGACGATGCGCGACCTCGCGGCCGGGGATCCCGCGACCAAGGCCGAGGTGTTCGCCCGGGTGGACGACGCCTTCCTGCAGTCGCCGACGACGACCAACCGGCTGCACCTGGCGCTGGCGCTCGCGACCCCCGGACACGCCGGCGCCGACGCGGAGCGGGCCCGGGAGATGCTGACCGAGATTCTGGCGCGCTCCGAACTGTTGCTGCCGGCCGAGGTCACACTGGCCGAGCTGCAGCTGGAGGTGGTGGAGCAGCGGC
This sequence comes from Woeseiaceae bacterium, assembly GCA_035655155.1. Lineage (GTDB taxonomy): Bacteria > Pseudomonadota > Gammaproteobacteria > Steroidobacterales > Woeseiaceae > Lentisalinibacter. Next base: position 13,632 of record DASRVH010000072.1, on the reverse strand, counting down.
TGCTCCTGAAGACGGAGAACCGCCAGCTGCGCTCGCAGTACGAGCGCGCCGCGGACGACGACCGCCAGCAGCTCGAGCAGCAGCTGGCGGCGGCCCGGGCGGAGAACCGGGAACTCGCGCGGGCACTCGAGGAGGCGGAGGAGAAACTCCGCGCCATCACCACCATCGAGAGATCAATCAGGGAACGCTCCGATGCCGACGAACAACGCTGAGCGCAAGGCCGAGCCCAAGTCCGGTAACAAGGGTCGCATCCTGCTGGTCGACGACGACCCGGGGCTGCTGCGCCTGCTTTCCATCCGGCTGCGCGCAGAGAAATACGAGGTGGAGGCGGTCGAGAGCGCCCACCGGGCGCTGGCGGTGCTGAACCGCTTCGAGCCTGACCTGGTCATCACCGACCTGCGCATGGACAAGATGGACGGTATCGGCCTGCTGAAAGAACTGCAGGAACGATCGCCGGGGCTCCGCGTGCTGATCATCACCGCCCACGGCACCATCCCGGACGCGGTCTCGGCCACCCAGAGCGGGGCCTTCGGTTTCCTGACCAAGCCCATCGACAAGGCCGAGCTGCTGGACCACGTCGAGCGTGCGCTGAAGGTCTCGGCCAAGGCACCGGCGGAAGACGACTGGGCCGACGACATCATCACCCGCAACCCGATCATGCGCGAGCGCTTGAACCAGGCCCGCATGGTGGCCGACAGCGGCACGCGCGTGCTCATCACCGGCGAGAGCGGCACCGGCAAGGAGTTGATGGCCCAGGCCATCCATCGGGCCAGCAACCGGCGCGACGGCCCCTTCGTGGCCATCAACTGCAGCGCCATGGCCGAGCACCTGCTGGAGTCGGAACTCTTCGGCCACGAGAAAGGCTCCTTCACCGGCGCCACCCGCGCCCACAAGGGCCTGTTTCAGGCCGCCGAGGGCGGCACCCTGCTCCTCGACGAGATCGGCGACATGCCCATGCGCCTGCAGGTCAAACTGCTGCGCGTTCTCCAAGAGGACCAGGTGCGCCCGGTCGGCGCGACGGACTCCGTTCCCGTCGACGTCCGCGTCATCTCCGCCACCCACCGGGACCTGCGCGAGATGATGACCGAAGGCACCTTCCGCGAAGACCTCTACTACCGGCTGAACGTGGTCAACATCCACGTCCCGCCGCTGGACGACCGCCGCGACGACATCCCGCTGCTGGTCGCCCACTTCCTGAAGACCATCGCGGAGGAGACCGGCGGCGAGCGCAAGGTCTACGCCCCGGAAGCGGTCGAGATGCTGGTCACCGCCGAGTGGCCCGGCAACATCCGCCAGCTCTACAACGTGGTGCGCCAGAACGTGGCGCTGTCCCGATCGCCGGTCATCAGTGCGGAGCTGGTGCGCTCGTCGCTGGGCGAGCACGGCGGCAAGCTGCCCTCCTTCTCCGAAGCGCGGGACGAGTTCACGCGGAACTACCTGAGCCAGATCCTGCAGATCACGTCGGGCAACGTGAGCCAGGCGGCAAGGCTGGCGAAGCGCAACCGGACGGATTTCTACAAGCTGCTGGCGCGGCACGAGCTGAACCCGGACGCGTTCAAGCCGCATTAGGGGCGGGGGCTAAACAGGTAGGAGGGCCTTCAGGCCCGACAGGCCCATAGGCCTGGTTTTTTAAAGGGATCGGGGCTAAAGCCCCTCCCACAATCAGTGGTTCTCCCAAGCGATTTCGGAGCATAAAGACCGGAAAGCCGAGTCGCTGCAAACCCTTGTCTTGGCCATGCTGTCCGCATGGCAGGTACCCGACCCAGATCTCATGCCCTGCGCCTCGGTCGCTGGTCAGAAGCGCAGCGCATCTACCTCGTCACCACCTGCTGCCACGCCCGGCGCACGATCTTCACCTGCCTCTTCTGCGGCTCCATGGTCGTGGACGAGCTGCGCCGCTCGGACGAGACCGGCGCCACCCGCACCCTCGCCTACACGGTGATGCCGGACCACCTGCACTGGCTGTTCGAGCTACAGCGCGGTCGCAGGCTGCAATCGGTGGTGGCGCAGATGAAAGGCCGCTCGGCGCTGCGCATCAACAAGGCGCGAAACGGCTGCGGCCGCATCTGGCAGCCGGGATTCCACGACCACGCGCTACGGAAGGACGAGGTGGTGGAGGTGGTAGGCGACTACGTCGTCCACAACCCGGTGCGGGCCAAGCTGGTGGAACGGCCGGAGGACTATCCGCTGACGTACGCCGTCTGGTGGCAGCACAAAGAAATGTAGGAGGGGCTGGTAGGAGGTGCTGGTAGGAGGGGCTTTAGCCCCGATTCATTATTCCAATCGGGGCTAAAGCCCCTCCTACACGGATACCATTGCGCGGCGGCGGGTGCGCCAGACGAAACCCATAGCCAGCAGGCCTGCGCCGAGGAGGCCCAGCGAGCCGGGTTCGGGCACCTGCGTCGTGCAGGTGTCGCTGGTCGCTATCTGCATGTCGCCGAGGCCCCAGGTGAAGTTCGGATCGATCACCACACTGGTCAGCTTGCGGCAGCTACTCTGATCCGTCACGAATACACCGTATTCCGGGGAGCTGTCCGGGCCGATGCCGGTGAACCAACCGTCCGTCCTCAGCGAGCCAGTCGCACCAGTGTCATCACTGTAAAATGCCTGAATCCAGGCTTGCGCCTCCTTATTCGCGCCAAGGCGGAACGTGAAGGCAGTGACGTAGAGGTTCGAGAAGTCGACGATCATCGTGTCCGTCTCGGTCACATAAACGAGTCCACTACCGTGCCACCAGTCGTCGGGGTAGTCCGACTCGTGGCCAGGATTGATTCCCCGCAGCGGCTGCTCATTGCCGTCCATGAACGAAATGGAACCCGGTGCATACGCGATGCTGGAAAGCGGGTTGTCCGTCGGCACCAGATCCTCGAGCTGGAAGTCTTCCGTGATCTCATGCGGCAGCGAACGGATGGTGACGTTGCCGTCGCTCTTGATGACGTCCGCGTGCGCAGACAGGCCGAACAGGCCGGCAGTCAGCAGTACGGCGGTGCGAATGATCGTGGCGTTAAAGTTCACGTGGCGCTCCTGTCAAAAAGACTTCTCGTCTGCCGGTAACAGAGCAGCTTTCGTGCCAAAACGGGAATGCCTTACAAAACCAGCAGTTAAGAAAAGCGCCGTAAGTCTTTGTAAACCCTGCCGACAGGGCCGCGTGCTGCATCGTCCCATATGCGCAGATCTTCTGTAGGAGGGCCTTCAGGCCCGATTATGTAAACGCATCGGGGATAAATCCCCTCCTACCCGCTTTTCTTGCGCGCGAAGCCGTCCGCCGAGAGACCGTACTTATCCAGCAGGTCGTACAGCGTCGGCCGGGTGATGCCGAGCAGTTCCGCCGACCGCGAGATGTTCCCGTAGGTCTGGATCAGCGCCAGCCGGATGGCCTTCGTCTCGGCCTCCTGGCGAACCTCGCGGAGGTTCAGCGTCTGCTGGGCGCCGACCTTGTCGCCCAGGCCCATGTCGGCGGCGGTCACCTGCTTGCCTTCGGCCATGATGACCGCGCTCTTGATCTTGTTCTCGAGTTCGCGGACGTTGCCCGGCCAGTTGTGGCTCTGGATGGCCTCCTGGGCGTCCTGGCTGAAGCCGCGCAGCGGGCGCTTGTGCTGCTTGGAGTATTTCTCCAGCAGCTTGCGCGCAAGGATCAGCCGGCCGCCCTCGCGCTCGCGCAGCGGCGGGATGTTCACGGTGATCTCGCTGATGCGGTAGTAGAGGTCCTCGCGGAAGCGGCCCTCCTCGATGAGATTCGAGATCTTCTGATTGGTGGCGCAGATCACGCGCACGTCCACCGGGATCTCGTCGCGGCCGCCCACGCGCTCCACCACCCGCTCCTGCAGGAATCTGAGCAGCTTCGCCTGCAGCGGCATGGGCATGTCGCCGATCTCGTCCAGGAACAGCGTGCCGCCGCTGGCGGTCTCGATCTTTCCAGGGGTGGTCTTGTGGGCACCGGTGAAGGCGCCTTTCTCGTGGCCGAACAGCTCGGACTCGAGCAGATTCTCCGGGATGGCCGCGCAGTTGATGGCGACGAAACGCTCGTCCTTGCGGTTGCTGAGCGAATGCAGCGCGCGGGAGAGGAGTTCCTTGCCAGTGCCGCTCTCGCCGAGCAGCAGCACCGAGACGTCCGTGGGCGCCACCTTCTCGATCATGCGGCAGACCTGGAGCATGGCCTCGCTGGCCGCGACGATCCCGTCCAGCGGCGAGACGCCCTCCTCGCTCATCAGGCGGCGGTTCTGGGCCTCCAGCTCGTAGATATGGAAGGCACGGTCGACCAGCAGGCGCAGCGTGTCGGTGTCCACCGGCTTCTGATAGAAGTCGTAGGCGCCGATGCCTACCGCCTTGACGGCGTTCTCCTGGTCGCCGTGGCCGGTGACCACGATCACCTTGGTATGGGGGGCGAGGCTGACGATCTCCTCCAGCGTCGCCATGCCCTCGCTGACGCCCTCGGCGTCCGGCGGCAGGCCGAGATCCTGGAGGACGACGGCGGGCTCGTGGCGGCGGAGTTCCGCGATGGCGTCCGAGCGGTTCTCCGCCGTCAGCACCTCGTAGTCCTCGAAGCACCATTTGAGCTGGCTCTGCAGCCCCGGGTCGTCCTCGACAATCAATAGCTTGCGCGGCGTGTCGTTCACGGTTGAATCGCTCTCCGTCTGGCTTTCCGTCCGAATGGCCGGCTCCTTGCCCATCGCGCATAGTGCCACGGCACTGCGGGGCGTGGGAGTGGCCAGGTCACACTCGGAGCTGCGAATTGCCGGGCGGCGCACTCGACTGGCGGCCGAGTGGCCGGCGGATGGTGGTTCATCTGGACGGGTCGGCGAAACGCGTAAGTATAAATGCTTACGATTTACGGTTGCGAATGATTCTCATTTGATCTAGTTTACGGCCATCGACAGGCCTGCGGCCGTCCGTGGACAGAACTTGCAGATCGAGAAGGCTCGCAGATCGAGAACCAGAACCGGGATTTATGGGCATGCCATATAACAGATTTTCGGGCCTGAAGGCCCTCCTACCCCTCGCTCTGATCGCCAGCCCGGCCATCGCGCAGGAAACCACCGACGAGGGCGAGGTCATCGACGTCGTCACCATCCTCGGCGATCCGAACCAGGTCTCCGACATCGCCGGCTCGGCGCAGTATTTCAGCCCGGAAGACCTCGAGGTCTTCGCCAACGCGGATATCATGCGCGTGCTGAAGGCCGCGCCGGGCGTGTATTTGCAGGAAGAGGAAGGCTACGGCCTCCGGCCGAACATCGGCATCCGCGGCTCCGGCCTGGACCGCTCCAGCCGCATCGCGCTGCTCGAGGACGGCGTGCTGATCGCCCCGGCCCCCTACGCCGCTCCCTCCGCCTATTACTTTCCGACCCAGCAGCGCATGCACGCGCTCGAGGTCCTGAAGGGCCCCTCCTCCATCGGCGTGGGCGCCCGCACCATCGGCGGCGCCATCAACATGATCTCGACCCCCATCCCGTCGTCGACCGGCGGACGCCTCGAAGCACGGGCGGGAGAGGACACCACGCTCCAGGGCATCGCCCGCTACGGCTACCGGGCCGAGCGCTTCGGCTGGCTGCTGGAGACGGCCCAGCAGTCCACGGACGGCTTCAAGACGATTGATGCGCCCCGCGACTTCGACGCCGGCTACCGGCTGCAGGACTACATGGCGAAGTTCCGCGTGAACAGCGCTCCCGGGTCGGATCTCTACCAGTCGCTCGACCTGAAACTCGGCTACACCGAGCAGGCCTCGGACGAGACCTACCTCGGCCTCACCGACGAGGACTTCGCCGAGGACCCGTACCGGCGCTACGCGGCCTCCCAGGACGACGTCATCGACACCAACCACCGTCAGGTGCAGCTGTCCTGGACCATCGATCCCACCGGGCCCTGGTACGGCGAGGTGACGGCGTATCGCAACGACTTCGAGCGCAACTGGTACAAGCTTTCCAGCGTGAATGACGTCGGCATCAGCAGCATCCTGTCGGACCCCGACACCTACGCCGCCGAACTCGCCATCCTGGAAGGCGCCACCAGCGCCGACGACGCGCTCGAGAAGCGCAACAACAACCGCGAGTACTACTCCCAAGGCGTCCAGGCCCGCCTGGGCTACGACTGGGCCGTCGGCGGCGCCGACATCGGCCTCACCTTCGGCCTGCGCGTCCACGAGGACGAGGAAGACCGCTTCCAGGACGACGACGCCTACCGCATGGAAGACGGCCTGCTGGTGCTCACCACCGACGCCGAGCCCGGCAGCGCCACCAACCGCGTGAGCACCGCGGAGGTCCTGGCCGGCTTCGTCAACGCCGAGATCTCTGTCGGAGACTGGGTGCTCAGCCCCGGCTTCCGCTACGAGACCATCGACCTCGTCCGCGAGGACTACTCCACCGACAACACCGACCGCTCCATCGGCCCGACCCGGGTGCGCGAGAACAGCGTGGACGTCTTCATCCCGGGCATGGGCGCGCTCTACCACATCGGCGAGAACTGGCGCCTGCTGGCCGGCGTGCACCGCGGCTTCAACCCGCCGGGGCCGGGATCCACCGCCGACGAGGAAGAGAGCTGGAACTACGAGTTCGGCGTGCGTTGGGGCGAGAACGGCCGCAGCTTCGAGGCCATTGGATTTCTGAACGACTACCAGAACCTGGTGGGTACCGTCACGGCGTCGACCGGCGGCAGCGGCAACATCGGCGACCAGTTCGACGGCGGCGAGGCCACCGTCAGCGGCCTCGAGCTGACCGGCGCGTGGAACCTGCGCGAGCCTTTCGGCAACGGCTTCGGCAACGGCATCCAGGTGCCGCTGTCGCTGGCCTACACCTGGACGGCCACCGCCGAGTTCGACAACAGCTTCGAGAGCGGCTTCGACCCCTGGGGCGAGGTGGAGGCCGGCGACGAGCTGCCCTACATCCCCGAACACCAGCTGCGCGCCAGCGCGGGCCTGGCCGCCGAGCGCTGGAGCATCGACATCGCCGCCAGCTACACCGACGAGACCCGCACCACCGCCGGCAGCGGCGACCTCGGACCCCGTGAAGGCGTCGACAGCTTCGTCGTCTGGGACCTGGCCGCCGGCTGGCAGGTGCGCCCCGATCTCCGCGCCATCTTCCGCGTGGACAACCTGCTCGACGAGGAATATGCCGTGGCACGGCGCCCGGCGGGGCTGCGGCCGGGACGGTCGCGGACGGCGTTTATCGGGTTCACCTGGGATATCTAATGGTTCTGTGGGAGGGCCTTCAGGCCCGATTGGGGCAATGAATCGGGCCTGAAGGCCCTCCTACATGAGATTTGCAGTTTGGCGCACGGCCTCCTTCCGCATCCGGTTCTGCTGCTACCTCGCCGGGTGCGGGAGGGGGTCACCCTCCAGGGAGGGATCGGGCCTGAAGGCCCTCCTACATGCCCATTGATGTGGGAGGGGCTTTAGCCCCGATTCAACCCGAAAATCGGGCCTGAAGGCCCTCCTACACAAGGTTTTTCATATTTCGGCAAATACGTAATTGACAATCATTCGCATTCGCGCTTAGTATTGCATTCAGAGGTGAAAACCCATGTACGTCTGCATCTGCCAAGCCATCACCGATCGCCAGATCGAGAAAGCCGTCAAGGACGGCGCGCAGACGTTCTATGACCTCAAGGACCACATCGGCGTAGGCTCCTGCTGCGGCAGCTGCCAGGAAGACGCCGAAGCCATCATCGCCCGCTGTGAGGCTTCCACCGCCGCTCCCGCGCCGGTGGGACGCTGGCGGCCCGAGCCGGCGCCCGCCGGCTAGGAAAACGCGAATCGGGCCTGAAGGCCCTCCTACATGCTTCGGTAGGGCCGTACCGGCGTCCGGGTAAGGTCCAGCCCGAGACGGCGCCGCGCGCAGAAATCGCGCCCGCGCCGCCGTTTCGTTAGAATCCTCGTCTGACACAACGCCAACCTAAGGACGAGGAACATCATGAAGGGCGATACCACCGTCATCCAGCATCTGAACAAGACGCTCAAGAACGAACTCACGGCCATCAACCAGTACTTCCTGCACTCGCGCATGCTCAAGGACTGGGGCCTGCACCGCCTGGGTGACTACGAGTACGGCGAATCCATCGACGAGATGAAGCACGCCGACACCCTCATCGAGCGCATCCTCTTCCTCGAAGGCCTGCCGAACCTGCAGGACCTCGGCAAGCTGAAGATCGGCGAGAACGTCGAGGAGATCCTGAAGGCCGACCTCGCGCTCGAGATGGACGCCATCCCGGACCTGCGCGAGGCGATCGGATACTGTGAGAGCGTGAAAGACTACGTCTCCCGCGAGATCTTCGAGCGCATCCTCGAGTCGGAGGAGGAGCACGTGGACTTCCTCGAGACCCAGCTGGGGCTGATCGAGAAGACCGGGCTGCAGAACTATATCCAGAGCCAGATCGGCGAAGGCGCCGAGGGAGGCTGATGCCGCGCCCGGCACACCTGCTGCCCGCTACGCTCCTGCTCGCCGCCCTGTCCGGCTGCCTGCCGGCCGAGCGGCCGGCGCCGCCGCCCGCCACCATCACCCAGGGCATGGCGGGCGCGCTGATCGACACCGGCTTCTTCGAAGAGGTGACGATCGCGCGGACCATCGGCCGCCATTACCAGCCCGGCGACGACGCCTGGCAGATCCTCGCCTGCTACGAATTCACGCTGAAAGACGGCGGCCAGGGCGCGAACTGCATCGACAGCTTCGGTGCCTTCCGGCTGGATAACGGCATCTGGGTGGCGACGGTGACGGTCAACGGCGAGTACCGCTGGCGGGCACTCGGCGTGTCCCCCGACGGCAGCACCACCCCGGCCCGGTAGGAGGGCCTTCAGGCCCGATTCCTCCTCCCCTGGTCCCCTTCTATTGTGGCCGCCCTGCGGGGGTATCCCTCTTGCTCCCGACAAAAGGTCGCGGCGAGGGATACCCCCGCATGACGGCCGTGCTCGTGGTGGCGTGACGGAGCTGCCAGTCAGGGACGCTTACTGACGGGTGCCATCCCTCTCGGCTGCGGGCCCGTCAGCGGGCGGGTCAGGGTGGCGGGGTCGTCCGGGCCGATGGAGCCAATAGAAGATGTTAGGAGCGGCTTCAGCCGCGATTGATCGGGCCTAAAGGCCCTCCCACACTGAGCGTCCCCGCGACCCTGACCCGCCCGATGGCGGGCCAACGCCAATAGAAAACGGGATCGGGCCTGAAGGCCCTCCTACATGCTCCGTCAGGGGAGCGGGAACTCGAAGCGCAGCGTCAGCGCGTCGGACTCGCTGTCGTCGCGCAGGTTCGCGTTCCAGTGGAAGCGGGCGGTGAGGCTGTCGCGGCTCAGGAACTCGATGCCGATCCCCGCATCGTAGAGCGGGTCGCCGAGGTCCGAGGCGATCACCAGCGGCTCGATGTCCACCGGCGCCCCGGCGAGCCGCGTCCTGACCTCGGTCTCGCTGCCGTCCAGGTACTGGCGCAATCCGAGCGTCAAGCTCAGCCACAGGATGCTGTCGTACATGACCGCGAACTCTCTGCCCACCTCCATGGCCGGCCGTACCCAGGGATGGGTCTCGCTGTAGCTCTGGAAGATCAGGTCCGCCGCGCCCGCACCGCTCTCTGCCGCCGGGTTCGCGCGGATCTGGGTGATGCCGCCCTCGATCATCGGCCTGAGGTACCAGCTGTCGTAGTCGAGATCGTGGGAGAGGCGCAGACGGCCGGTGGTGACGTCGATACTCCGGCTCACGCGGGTCGTGAACGGCGTGGTGAGCACGCCGGTGCGGTAGCTGTCCGTCTCGCTCCAGCCGTAGGAGAGGACGCCCGAGAGCTTCGTCGGCCCGTAGCGGCGCTTCGCCGACAGACCGACGTGGTAGGTCGTGCCGCTGGACGACCACCGATTGTCGTACCCGTCCGCGTTCGCGCTCTCCCGGGCGACAGCGAAGCCCAGCGACCAGTCATTGTCCAGCGTCTTCTGCGCGCCGAGCGACAAGCGGCTGGTGGAGCCGTCGTATTCCTTGAAGTCGCCGCGGCTGTCCAGGCTGGTGTCGTAGGCGTCGTACTGGAACCAGACACAACTCCCTTCCCGCGTGAAATGGAATTGCCCGCCCAGCTGGCGGCAGCTCATCAGCCGCTCGGTGAAGTCGATGCTGCTGTCTATCAGTTGCACCTGATGGCCGGCGTAGAATTCCGGCGAGAGCTGCGAGAGGGATTCCCGATAGGTGGGCAGGTCGGGGTCGTAGACGAGCTTGGTGATCAGCGCGCCGTAGGCCTCGTCGCCGCCGCCCGCCATCTGTCCCCGGTTCAGGTAGTCGCCGATCGCCGAGAGATTCTCACCCATGCCGTCCGGATCGAAGTCCACGGTGTAGTCGAGCACGGCCTCTTCCGCCGTGAAATCGAGGTCGTAGACGATCACGACCGAGGGCGCCGTCTGCAGCTCGAGTCCGCTGTCGGTCGCGCCCTCCTCGCCGCGGAACAGGGTGCTGCGGAAAGTGCCGACCGGGATCCTGCCGACGTTCAGCAGCGAGACGTCGACGGTGCCGGCGAGGTCGGCGCTGCCGCTCGCCAGGATCTGGTCGATGGTGTCGGCCGCGAAGTCGATCTCCGAGAGGGTCATGCCGCTCGCGCTCTGCAGCAGGCTGCCGTTCAGCGCGACGCTCTCCGCGCGGGACGCTGCGCCCGGCGCCAGGAACCCGTCGTTGGTCAGCAGACTGGCGCTGCTGCCGAGATCCACCGTCGCGCCGGCGGCGAAGACGGCGTCGGCGTGGTTCACGAAGCTGTTCGGCCCGGCGGCCAGCGAGACGTCGCCCGCGATGGTGCCATGGTTGACCACGGCGGTGCTGCCGGCGTCGGCGACGAGAGCCCGGCCGTCGATGCCGTCGGCGGTCATGATCGTGCCGAAGTTCTCCAGTCCGTTGTCGGCGCCGCCCGAGAACCACACGGCCACCCCGTCGGTGCCGCCATAGATGAAGTGGCCCGCGCCCAGGCTGAGGTCGATATCGCCCCGCCCGTCCGCGCCGCTCGACTGGGCGAACACGCCGACGCCCTGGAACCCTTCGGCAATCGCGCTGCCCTCGAGGTCGATCGTGATGTCGCCGCCGCTGCCTTCGCCGCCGGCGCTGCCGAGGTACGCCCGGTCCAGCGCGCCGCCGCCGCCGCCCAGGCTCTGCGCCAGCACCGCGATGGCGCCGTCGCCGGCAGTAACAATGTCGCCCGACTGGCGGAACGTGATGTCGCCGCCGGAGCCGGCATTCTTCGTCCTGAGACTCCAGGTCAGGCCTTCGCCGCCGGTGTCCGTCAGCACGAGTCCGCCGCCGCCGCCGATGCTCTGCAGCACGACGCCGTGGGACAGGGCGCCGGCGGTGAAGATATCGCCCGTGTGATCGAGCACCAGATCGCCGCCGTCACCGCTGGCGCCGTCGGTGCCGCCGAAGGTCACGTCCACCTCGTCCACGCCGCGGATGCGCGCATCACCGCCGCCTGCACCGATGCTCTGCACGACCAGGCCGGGCGAGAGCGAGCCCTCGGTCGCCGTGTCGCCGGCGATGGCCATCTGAATATTGCCGCCGTCGTTGCCGGCACTGCCTTTGGCGCCGAGGGCAATGCTGGCCCGGTTGCTCGCCGGCGCCGCCTCGGCCGCCGCGGCCGCCGGTTCCGTAGCCGCCGTCGCCGCACCCGGATCCTTCACCGGCTGGTAGGTCACCGGCGGGCGGCCGGCGGCTTTCTGCGCCGGCAGAGAGGCGGCCAGCGCGGGAGCCGCCGAGTATCCGTCAGCCTCTGCGATAGGCGCGAACGCGCTCAGCCGCGTCTCGTCGAGACGACGATCGGTGACCGCCAGGAATGGCGAGGTCGACCCGTCGGCCGCCACCTTCTCCGTCCCGGCCAGGTCGTCGGACCCGGCCGCCGCGACGACGGTCTCGCCGTCGGCCTTGCCGTCCGTCTCTGCGCCACTGCCGCCCTCGCCGTCACCGTCCGTGGCGCCGCTCTCGGTGGTCACGCTGACGATCAGGTTGCCGCCACCGCCGCCGATCGACTGGATCAGCGTGCCCGTGGCGTTCTCGCCCGCCGTCGCGGTGTCGCCCTCGCGGTCGAGCGCGATGTCCCCGCCGCCGCTGTTCTCGGACGCCTCGCCGCCGAAGTCGACGTCCAGGCTGACCCGGGTGCTCTCGTCGCGGGCGATGCGGATCACGCCACTGCCGCCGCCGCCGCCCACGGACTGGGACGTGGCCGCCGCAGAGTTGTCGCCCATCGTGAAGAGATCGCCCTCGTGGGCTGCTTCAATCGCTGCGCCGGCACCCTCCTCGACGAATGCAGATCCGATATCGATGGCCAGCGAGACGACGCCGTTCGCGTCCAGGCCGCCGTCGCCGGGCGTGGAGCCGACCCGGCCCTGGGTGATGGCGGTCGCGTCCAGCGCCAGATCCAGGTTGCCGCCGCCGCCGTTCACCGATTGCACGAAGTGCGAGCGGCTGTTGGCGCCGAGCATCAGAATCGAGCCCTCGGTGTTCACGGTGACGGTGCCCGCTTCGCCCGTGCCGCCGTCGCGGCTGCCGAGGATCATCGGCAGGATGAAGTCGGTGGCGCTGCCGGCCGGGCTGTCGTAAGTGGCACCCATGGTGCCGCCGCCGCCCGCCACCGACTGCGCGTAGATGCCGTAGGCGTTGTCGCCGTGCGCGACGATGCTGCCGGTGTGGTCCACGGTGACGTCGCCGCTGTCCGCGCCCTCGCCGCCCTCGCCGCCGAGCGCGAAGCTCATCAGCGACGGGCCGGGCGGGACGTCGTCCACGAAGCTACCGTCATCGTCATCTGCGCCCTCCGGCTTCCTGCCGGCCATCCCGCCGTTGCCGCCGCCGCCGCCCACGCTCTGTGCGAAGACACCGTAGGCGCCGTCGCCGAACACCTCGATGGCGCCGGAATTCGTCACGACGACGTCGCCGGAGACATTGCCGCTGCCGCCGCTGCCGCCGATGGACATGCTGCGCTGGGGCAGCTCGCCCGCGAACGGCACGCCGCCCGCCTCGGCGAAGACCGCGCCGCCATTGCCGCCGCCGCCGCCGACGGACTGGGCGAAGATGCCATGCGCGCCCTCGCCGTAGGTCACGATCTCGCCGTCGTTGAGCACGGTCACCAGGCCCGAGGTGCCGCCCGTGCCGCCCTCGCCGCCGATGTTGACGCTGGCGGTCACCGACTTCGGCAGGTCCAGCGACAGGCCGCCATCGTCCTCGGCCGGGCCGGAGATCACCGTGCTGCCATTGCCGCCGCCGCCGCCGATGCTCATCGCGATGATGCCGTGGGCGCGGTCGCCACTGGTCACAATCAGGCCCCGCTCGCCGTCCTCACCGGTGAGGTTTTCCACGGTCACGTCGCCGCCGGTACCGCCCTCGCCGCCGCTGCCGCCGATGCCGAAGGCGATCTGCGCGCCGGGACCCTTGAACTTCGAGATCACCTGGCTCGCGTTGCCGCCGCCGCCACCCACGGATTGCGCAAATATGCCGGCGGCCTCTTCGCCTTCGGTGCCGATGCTGCCGGTGTTGACCACGGTCACGGCGCCGCCCGCCGCACCCTCGCCGCCGGTGCCGCCGATGGCCACGCCGATCTGCGCGGCGATCGACGACTCCTTCTTCTCCTCGTCCTTGTTCTCGTCCTTATTGTCGTCGCCCCCGCTCTCCTCACCCTCCAGCGACACCACGCTCATGGTGCCGTTGCCGCCGCCGCC
>DASRVH010000071.1:0-2999 GCA_035655155.1 Woeseiaceae bacterium | reverse complement strand
CGATCCGGCTTGTCGGGGAGCCTGTCGGTGATTGGTTCCGGTATCCGTTTCCGACGAAGAGCGAGCCCAACAAGCGGGTCCTGTTGCTCACAGATCATCCGGGCCTGGAGGCGCGAGAGAAGGCCAGGCTGATGCGCCTCGCCACGCTCCGAAGTGTCGACAGCTACTTCCACCGCTTCCGGTCGAATGTCCGCTTTGCCAGCCGGCCGCAGATCTCGACGAACGGTCCCGGCCGAGTCTGGGGCCGCCATCATCTCTATGACCCCGTCGTGCTCTTGAAGCTCGTCGAGGTCTATCGTAAGCATCCGGCGTGGGCCGCGGTCAGGCGGCTTGGCGGATGTTCGAGGATTTCCAGTTCCAGGGAAGCAGGTCCGGCACCTGCGATGCGGTCATGTCAGGCAACCGGGCGAGGATGTCGGCCAACCATGCCTGAGGATCGACGTCGTTCATCTTGGCGGTCACGATCAGGGAGTACATGAAGGCGGCGCGGTCGCCGCCGCGCTCGGAGCCGGCGAAGAGCCATGACTTCCGGCCGAGGGCCACGCCGCGGAGCGCTCGTTCGGCTGCGTTGTTCGTCAGGCAGATCCGGCCATCCTCGAGAAAGCGCGTGAAGGCCTCCCAGCGGTCCTTCCTGAACATGTAGTCGATCGCCTTGGCGACGGGGTTGTGCTTCGACATCGTGCCGCGCTCTGTCCGCATCCAGTGGTGGAGTTCCTCGACCAGCGGACGGGACAACCGTTGCCGGACCTCGAGCCGGGACGTGGCATCCAGCCCGTTGATCTGGCGTTCGATGTCGAAGATGGCGTCGATCCTCGCCACCGCCTCCAGCGCGACGGGAGAGATGTCGTGGGCGGGTTTACCCTTGCGGACATTCCCCTTGATGTCGGCGAGTTCGAAGAACTTCCGGCGGGCATGGCTCCAGCAGAGCGCGCTGCTCACCGGACCGGGATCACGATCACCGCGATAGAGGTCGTTGTAACCGCCGTAGGCATCGGCCTGGAGGACCCCCTGCCATCCTGCGAGATGCCGGTTGGGGTGGGCCATCTCCCGGTCGCGCGAGAAGTAAAACAGCGCCGCGGGCGGCGCGCCGCCGGCGAAGGGCCGGTCGTCGCGGACATAGGTCCAGAGCCGGGCCGTGCGTGTTCCACCCTTCGCCAGCAGCGGCACCGTCGTGTCATCGCCGTGCAGGCGTTCGGCCTCGAGGACATGGGCCCTGATCAACGCATGGATCGGTGCGAGCGCGGCGGCGCAGGCGCCGACCTGATCCGCCAGGGTCGACAGGCTGAGATCGACGCCTTCCCGGGCGTAGCGCTCGGCCTGCCGGTTCAGGGGTTGGTGCTGGCCGAACTTCTCGAAGAGGATCATCGCCAGAAGGTTCGGGCCAGCCCAGCCTCGGGGCGTGGGATGGAACGGTGCCGGCGGCTGGCTGATCGTCTCGCACTGCCGGCAGGTGAACTTCTTCCGGACGGTCTGGATCACCTTCCACTGCCGGGGGATGACCTCGAGCGTCTCGGTGACGTCCTCGCCCATCTTCACGATGCGATCCGAGCCGCAGCACGAGCAGGCGGTCGGGGCTTCGACCACCACCCGCTCGCGCGGCAGATGGTCGGGGAACGGCTTGCGGGCCGGGCGGCGACGCTCGAACCCCGCCACGGTCGTGGTCTTCGCCAGCCTCGCCGCCGCGATCTCGTCCTCGGTGGCCGCGGCTTCGAGTTCCTCGAGCTGCAACTCCATCTGGTCGATCAACCGGGCACGGCGCTCAGAGCTGTGGCCGTATTGCTCGCGCCGAAGCTTGGCGATCTCGAGCCGGAGATGCTTGATCATCGCTTCGGAGGTCGAGACCACCGCCCGGGCCTGCGCCAGGTCGCTCTCGGCGGCCTCGGCACGGGCTTCCGAGGCCACGAGCGCGGCGCGCAATCTGGCGATCTCGGATGCGGCATCTGACATGGCCGAGACCTACCACGACAGCATCGGAAAGCCCATGCAAATAGGGTCGATGAGGCCGATTTATCCCGCCTTTGCAGGGCGTTGGGTCCAGCGCGGATTGCGCCAGTCGATCCCCTCCAGGAGATACCCGAGCTGAGCCGCGGAGATCTGCACCGCCTCGCCGCTCCCGCTGGTCGGCCAGATGAACTTCCCCGCCTCCAGCCGCTTGGTGTAGAGCGACATCCCGACGCCGTCGTGCCAGAGCAGCTTGACCAGGTCGCCCTTGCGGCCGCGGAAGCAGAAGATCTCGCCCGCGTGCGGATCACGCCCGAGACCCTGCTGAACCTGGATCGCCAGCGTGTTCATGCCGCGCCGCATGTCGGTGACCCCGCCCGCGATCCAGACGCGCACCCCCGCCGGGAAGGCCATCATCGGCCGTCGATCACCGGAAGCAGCCGCGCCAGCATCTCCGGGTCCACTGCCGAGGGGACAAGAAGCCGCCGCCCATTCCTCAGCACGACCTCGAGTTGGACATCACGGGCGTCAAGCGGTGCGACTGGTGCCGTCGAGGGCACAGGCGCGGGCGTCCCAGAAGAAAGTGCCAGCGGGATGAACGCTGGCGGCGTATCGTCACCAAGCTCGCCGTCGCGGTATTGCCGCCGCCAAGTCGTCAGCAGAGAGCGCGACACACCATGCCGACGGGCCGTCGACGATACTTGCCGGTGTCCCCGAAAGCTCTCTTCCACAATCCGAACCTTGTCAGCTTCGCCCCAGTGCCGCCGACGCGGGCCATCCGCGGCAGAAAGGACTTCAATCTCGGGTCTGAACTTATGGTCGGCCATAAGGTCGGACTTATCACCGGCGTCGAAATCCCGTCAGACGGCCTCCACCGGAGGGATACGGCCCGCCGCCGCTGCGTTACATGAGGACTACGCAGCGCCGGGCCAGCTCAGCTCCGGAGGGGTCAATATTAGACGCCGATAGGGGGTCACGATTGGATGCCGATTGACAGCTATTATCGGCAGTTGCTCTCTGAACTCAGGCAGCAACGGGCGTATCGAAGCCGATCGTAC
>DASRVH010000070.1:0-3781 GCA_035655155.1 Woeseiaceae bacterium | reverse complement strand
GATCATGGTCGGGTAGACGCAGACGGCGGCGACGTGGGGCAGGTCGGGCAGGGTGTCGTGCAGGTGGATGGCCTTCTGGCACAGCTGGCGCACCTTGCCCGGCGTGTCCTGGCCCTCGAGCGTGGTCAGGTCGATCATCGAGAGCACGAGTTTCAGGGCTTCGACCTTGGAGGCCGTCTTGATGCTGCGGGTGCGGAAGCGGGCCGCCCGCTCGGCCACGCCGACCTCGTCCACGCGGGCCGTCCGCGAGAGGTCGGGCAGCGCCGGTCCGGTCGTTTTGGCCGCGCGCCGGCTCATTGGGCCTGGACCGAGACGGCGGTATCCAGCGCGATGCGGATCATCTCGTCGAAGGTGGTCTGGCGCTCGTCGGCGGTGAGCGCGTCGCCGGAGCGGATGTCGTCGCTGACGGTGCAGATGGCCAGCGCTTCCACGTCGTGCTCGGCGGCGAGCGCGTACATGCCGGCGGCCTCCATCTCGACGCCGTAGACGTTGTAGCGCTCCATCACGTCGAACATCTCCGGCTCCGGAGTGTAGAAAAGATCGGCGGAGAACAGATTGCCCACGTGGTGGCGGACGCCGTGTTCCCGGGCCGTTGTCACCGCGCGTTCCAGCAGCGCATAGCTCGCGATGGCCGCATAGTCGTAGCCGCGGAAGCGCATCCGGTTCACGCCGGAGTCCGTGCAGGCGCCCATGCCGATCACCACGTCTCGCAGCCGGACGTCGGGATGCACCGAGCCGCAGCTGCCCACCCGGATCAGCCGTTTCGCGCCGTACCCGGTGATGAGTTCGCTCGTGTAGATGGACGCCGAAGGGATGCCCATGCCGTGCGCCATGACGGATACGGGCCGACCCTCGTAGCTGCCCGTGTAGCCCCACATGTTGCGCACGTCGGTGACCCGGTCGGCGCCGTCCAGATAGGTCTCGGCGATGTAGCGCGCCCGCAGCGGGTCGCCGGGCATGAGGATGGTCTCGGCGAAATCGCCGGGCCGGGCGTTGATGTGCTTGGCTGCCATGGGTTCCTCAGCGCGGGGCCTGTTACGGCTGATTGCGGATGATCGCCGGTGATCGATTGCGGGACGAGCCGGTATTCTAGCGCAGGCGGTCGGCCCTTGTTGCCGGCGCGACCGCCGCCCGAGGAGAATGCTGCCATGCCCGAAGAAGTCTGGACCGAGGAACGCTGCTACATCACCGAACTCCTGAACGATGCGGAGGTGCCGCAGGTCTCGCTGGCGCGATGCCGCGTCGAGCCGGGGGTCACCACCCAGAGGCATCGTCTCTCCGTGCGGGAATGGTACGTGGTGGAGCAGGGCCGCGGCCTGATGGAGGTGGGCGATCGCGAGCCCTGTCCCATCGGGCCGGGCGACGTCGTTGAGATCCCGGCCGGCACCGCCCAGCGGGTGACCAATACGGGAGCCGGGGATCTCGTCTTCCAGTGCGTCTGCCTGCCCCGGTTCACTCCCGGCTGCTACGAATCGCTGGAGTGAGGGCCGTCGCGGCGGGCCGTTTGTCGGTTTTCTGCAACAAAACGGAAACGAAGGCGAACTAAACCTACCGTTCCGCGTCACAAATACGTAAGATTCGCCCAATCTACCCTCGCCCCTCCAAGGAGAACAAGATGCGTGGCAGAAAACCGACAATCCTCGATGGCGCACGGCCGGCCCGCCGGCTCTGCGCGCTGGCGCTCGCGGCCCTGATGGCGCTGCCCGCGCTGCCGGGTACGGCGCTGGCCCAGGACGACAGCGTCCTCGAGGAGATCGTGGTCACGGCGCAGCGCCGTGAAGAAAACCTGCAGGAGGTGCCGATCTCGGTTTCCACCCTGTCCGGCGCGCGGTTCGAGAACCTGTTCGATGCCGGCGAAGACATCCGCGCCCTGGCAACCCGGGTGCCCAGCCTGTATGCCGAGTCGTCGAACGGACGGCTGGCGCCGCGGTTCTACCTGCGCGGTCTCGGCAACACCGACTTCGACCTGGCCGCCTCCCAGTCCGTGTCCATCATCATGGACGAGGTGGTGCAGGAGAACGTCATCCTGAAGAGCTTCCCGCTGTTCGACGTCGAGCGCGTGGAAGTCTTGCGCGGGCCGCAGGGCACGCTGTTCGGCCGCAACACGCCGGCCGGCATCATCAAGTTCGATACCCGCAAGCCCACCGACGAGACCGAGGGCCGCGTCGACCTCTCCTACGGCCGCTACGGCTCCACCGTGGTGGATGCCGCCGTCGGCGGCCCGCTGGCGGACAATCTGTCGGTCCGCGCTTCCATGCTGTACATGAACCGGGACGACTGGATTTCGAACGCCTTCACCGAGGAAGACGACGTCATGGGCGGCTTCGAGGATCTCGCCTACCGGCTGCAGGCCCTGTGGCAGATCACGGATGATCTGAGCGCGCTCGCCAACGTGCACGGCCGCACGATGGACGGCACCGCTTCGGTGTTCCGTGCCAATATCCTGGGCCCGGGCAGCAACGACCTGAACGTCAATTTCGACCGCGATACGGTGTTCTTCGACGAGGGCAACAACAACCCGCAGGAAGCCGAGGCGCTGGGCGGCTCGCTGAAGCTCGAATGGGACGTGAGCGACACGATGACGGTCACCTCCATCACCGCCCACGAAACGGTGGAGAACAGCAGCCTGGGTGACATCGACGGCGGTTTCGGTGCCGTCTTCCTGCCGTTCCAGGGTCCCTGTCCTCCGGGCAGCGATCCCGCCACGGACGTGTGCATCCCGTTCCCGTCCCAGACCCAGGACGGCATCGACAACCTGGATCAGTTCACCCAGGAGATCCGGGTGGCGGCGGACGCGAGCAATCGTCTGTTCTGGCAGGCCGGTTTCTTCTACTTCGATTCCGAGTTCGCCGTCACGACCTTCCCGTTCTTCGTGCCGCCGACCACCGTCGCCCATGAGAACACTTCCTGGGCCGTGTTCGGCCACGTGAGCTACGACATCAGCGACGTCTGGAACATCACCGGCGGCGTGCGCTACACCGACGACGAGAAGGACCTGTTCTCGGCCGGCGTGACGCCGGTGAACGTCTCCGATGAGCAGGTGAGCTGGGACGTGAGCCTGAGCTACGCGCTGAGCGACGACGTGAACCTGTACGGTCGTCTGGCGAACGGCTTCCGGGCGCCCACCATCCAGGGCCGCGACATCGCCTTCGGCGCGCCGCCGTCTTCCGCCGACTCCGAGACGATCACCTCCATCGAGGGCGGCTTCAAGTCCACGCTGCTGGGCGACCGGCTGCGCCTGAATGCCGCGATCTACTACTACGAGATCGAGGATCAGCAATTCTCGGCCATCGGCGGCGCCGGCAACCTGATCCAGCTGGTCAACGCCGACACCGGCACCGGCACCGGCATCGACGTGGATGCGGAGTGGCTGGCGACGGACAACCTGAGCTTCACCGCGGGCTTCAGCTGGAACGACACCGAGATCGACGACTCCGAGCTGCGGGTCGCGCCCTGCGGCTCCGGTCTGTGCACCGTGCTCGACCCGCTGGACGGCAACGGCAACGCCATCGTCGACGGCAACCCGTTCCCGCAGGCGCCGGAGACCATGCTGAACTTCACGGCTCGCTACACGGTGCCGGTCGGCGACGACGCCGAGTTCTTCGCCTACACCGACTGGGCCTATCAGGGCGACACGAACTTCTTCCTGTACGAGTCCGCGGAGTTCTCCTCCGAGGACACCTTCGAGGGCGGCGTGAAGTTCGGTTACGGCAAGATCGACGGCTCCTGGGAGGTGGCGGTCTTCGGCCGCAACATCACGGACGAGGAAAACGTGAAGGGC
>DASRVH010000069.1:0-2661 GCA_035655155.1 Woeseiaceae bacterium | reverse complement strand
TCCATGGTGGCGCCGGCCTCTTCGACCAGCTTGGAGCCGCCCTCGACGGTCTCGACGGAGTCGCCGATGAGCGTCTTGATCTCCTTGGCGGCGCCGGCGGAGCGCTGGGCGAGGTTGCGGACCTCGCCGGCGACGACGGCGAAGCCGCGACCCTGTTCGCCGGCTCTTGCGGCCTCGACGGCGGCGTTGAGCGCGAGGATGTTGGTCTGGAAGGCGATGCCGTCGATGACCTGGATGATGTCGGAGATCTTGCGCGAGCTCTCGGTGATGGCGCCCATGGTGACGACGACCTCGCGGACCTTGTCGCCGCCCTTGGTGGCGACGTCACTGGCGCCGTGGGCGAGCTGGTTGGCCTGCCTGGCGTTATCGGCGTTCTGCTTCACCGTGGAGGTGAGCTCTTCCATGGAAGAGGCGGTCTCTTCGAGGGAGGAGGCCTGTTCCTCGGTACGCTGCGAGAGGTTGGTGTTGCCGGCGGCGATTTCCTTGGCGCCGGTGTTGATGGTGTCGGCGGCGCCCTTGATGCCGGAGATCAGCTCCTTGAGCTTGTCCATGGAGTCGTTGACGGCTTCCTGGAGGACCTTGAACTCGCCGTGGTAGGTGCCGTCGATCTTCTGTCGCAGGTCGCCCTCGGCGAGGCCGAGCATGACGCGCTTGACCTCGTTGATGGGTCCGACGACGGCGTCGAGGGTCTCATTCACCCCGCCGACGATCTTTCTGAAGTCGCCCTCGTGGCGGCTGACGTCGGCGCGGGTGTCGAGCTTGCCGGCCAGTGCGGCGTCGGAGAGCATGTTGGCGTCGGCGATCAGGGCCTTGAGGTTCTCGCGGACCTTCTCGACGGTCTCGTTGATGAAGGCCTTCTTGCCGGGGAACTGTTCCAGCTCGGCCTCGAAGTTGCCGCGACCGAACTCGGCCACGCAGCCCATCGCCTTCTTTTTCACCGCGATGTGGCCGTCCACCATTTCGTTGACGCCACTGGCCACGGCGGCATAGTCGCCCCGGAACTCGTCGACCGGGATGACCACGTCGATGTCGCCCTTGTCGTGTTCAGCGGACATGTGGCGCATCCGCGCCACCAGCTTGCTGATGCTGGCCTGGCCGCGGGCCATTCCCGCCATCACGCTGTGCTGGTCACCTGGCCGCAGCTCCACTTTCTCGTCCAGCCGGCCTTCGGCAATGCGTTCGGCCACGGCGACGGCATAGGCCGGCTCGCCGCCCAGCGGCCGGATCACCAGGCGCCTGACCAGCCACACCAGCAGGAGGATCATGAGTGCACAGGCGCCGATGCCTGCGCCGACAATCGCCAGGGCCCGTCCGCTGGACGCCGCGCTCACCTCGTCGGCGCGGTAGGCATTGGCAAGCTCGAAGCCCCAGGGCGCAAAGGTGTCGCGCCGGACGATCCAGCCGCCTTCCTGGCCTGCGGCGAGCGCGGCGTCGGCAGCTTCGGGAGCAACATGAGAAGACAGGAAACGAATCTTCCCGCCCTGGTCGAGCAGGGCGAGGAAACCGCTCTGCAGCAGGCTTGCATCCGCGACGAAGGCTTCGAGCACGGCCATGTCCAGCTTGAAACCGACGTACCAGATGCCGACCGTGTCTCCCGCGGCCGACAGCATGGGCGAATAGCCGGCGATATAAGGTTCGCCCAGGATGTCCACCAGGCCGAAATACGACTTGCCCTGCCGGATCGCCGCCATCGCGCGGCCGGTGGGGCTCAGCACGGTGCCGATGGCCCGCTTGCCGCCGCTGATCACGTTGGTGGATACGCGCACGAAATCCTGGCCGTCCCGCACGAACAGCGTCGCGCTTCCGCCCAGCGTGTCCGCCACGCCGTCCACGAGTTCGAAACGGTTGTTCTGCAGCTGCTCCCCGAAGTAGAGACCGGGTGCGGAGCGCTCGCCAACCTCGGTCCTGCCGTCCAGGCTCGGCGAACCTGCCGCGGCGCCGCGTTGTTGCAGCACCCCCATCGCGCCCCTGGCCTGCGAGGTCACCAGCGTGTCGATCATTTCCAGCACGCTGTGAGCGGCGGCCCGCTGTTGCGCGGCCTCTTGCTCGACACCGTCCGCGACCCGCTTGCCGTCGAGCATTGCGAGTACGAGCGCGCCGCCCAGCACAAAGATGATGATGAAGGCCGATACGGGCGCGGCGATCCGCGTCTGCAGCTTGAATTCGGGTTTGCGCAATGCCATTGGGATCTTCCTCGCTCGTCTCTTCAGTATGTTTCGGCCGGCTGCAGCAAATCATGAGCGAGCGTCGGCGGGCCCCGTCTTCGGCACCGGCCGGGACCAAGAAAATCAAGCGTTGCCGCGGACGAAAAAAAGCCCCCGGGAGCGATGCTGCCGGGGGCCAAAAGGCCGGGGGGATGGCCTGTCAGGGGAGAATCAGAACTCCGCCCACTCTTCGCCGGCGTCGGCTGTGGCGGGCCTGGGCGGCTTGGCGGGCGCCCTGGGCTTGGCCGCGGCGGGCTTGGCCACCGGCTTGGCGACCGGCTTGGCGGTCTTTTGCGGGTTGGCGATGTGGGTGGATTTGCCGTCGTCGATGCGGAAGATGGCGACGGCCTCGGCGAGGTTGTGCGCCTGGTCTTCCATGGAGCCGGCAGCGGCGGCGGACTCTTCGACGAGCGCGGCGTTCTGCTGGGTGACCTCGTCCATCTGCGCGACGGCGGTG
>DASRVH010000068.1:0-36890 GCA_035655155.1 Woeseiaceae bacterium | reverse complement strand
GGCGGCGTGCTGGGCGGCGTCAGCCTCGCGTTCTTCATCTACACCGCCTTCTCGATGGTGCAGAAGATCGAGGAGAGCGTGAATTTCGTGTGGCACGTCAACAACCCGCGCAGCATCGCGCGGCGCTTCACGGAATATTTCAGCGTCCTGCTGATGGGGCCGGTCGTTCTGGTGGTCGCGCTCGGCATCATCGCCTCCGTCCGCAACAATGCGCTCACCGAGCGGCTGATGGAGATCGAGCCTTTCGGCACGGCCATCGTCGCGGCCGGCGAACTCACGCCCTACGTGCTCGCCATCCTGGCGCTGACCGTGCTTTACAAGCTGATCCCGAATACCCGGGTGAAGATTCGCGCGGCTTTCGTCGGCGGCCTGACCGCAGGCATCCTGTGGGCGACCACCAGCGCGGTATTCGCAAACGTGTTCGTGGGTGCCGGCGGGCGCATCCAGGTGGTCTACGCCAGCTTCGCCATCGCCATCCTGGTGCTCATGTGGCTGTATCTGAACTGGCTCATTCTGCTGCTCGGCGCGCAGATCGCGTTCTACAACCAGAACCCGGGCTTCCTGCGCCTCGGCCGCCGGGAGACCCGGCTCGCGAACGGGCTGCGCGAACGCCTGGCGCTGAACGTCATGTATCTGGTCGGGGCCGCTTTCCGCGACGGCTCGGGCTGCCGCACCGTGCGCGAACTGGCGAAGGAACTGGCCATCCCGGGCATCGTCGTGTCCCAGGTGGTCGCCAGCCTCGAAGACGCCGGGCTCGTCACCAGCACCGAGCAGGAGCGCCTGGTGCCCGCCCGGGAGCCAGCGCGCATCCGGCTGCGGGACATCCTCGATGCGGTACGCGAAGGCGGCGACACCGGCTCCTGGCGAGCGCCGGAGTGGACGCCCGCCATCGCGCAGCTGGGCGACCGGATCGACGAGGCCCTGGAGACCGTGGTGGACGACCGCAGCCTGAGCGACCTCCTCGACCGGCTCGAGGGCGGCGATGAGAAAGGCGGCTGACGGGCTCCCCGCCGCCCGGCGGGGCTGAGCGCGCTCAGTTGCCGGCGACGGTCATCTCGGCGACGAGCACCGAGCCGCAGCGGATAACGCCCCGCAGGTCCTGGTCCCGGCCCACCGCGACGATGTTCCGGTACAGCTCGCGCAGGTTGCCGGCAATGGTGATCTCGCTCACCGGATAGGCGATCTCGCCGCCCTCCACCCAGAAGCCGGCCGCGCCCCGGCTGTAGTCGCCGGTGACCGCGTTCACGCCCTGACCCATCAGTTCCGAGACGATCAGGCCGCGGCCCATCTGCCGGGTCAGCGCCTCGAGGCCCTCGGCATTGCCCTCCACCAGCAGGTTGTGCACCCCGCCTGCGTTGCCCGTCGTCTCCAGCCCCAGCCGGCGCGCCGAGTAGGTGGACAGCACGTAGCCCTGCAGCACGCCGGCGGAGACCAGATCACGGTCGGTAGTGGCCACGCCCTCGCGGTCGAACGGCGCGCTGCCGAAGGCGCCAGGGATGTGCGGACGCTCCAGGATGTTCAGGAAGTCGGGAAAGACGGTCTCGCCCGCCGCGTCCAGGAGAAACGACGAGCGCCGGTACTGGGCCGTGCCGCTGATGGCGCCCACGGCATGGCCGATGAAACCCCGGGCGAGCTCGGGCGGGAACAGCACCGGCACCTTCGCCGTCGTGACCTGGCGGGCACCCAGGCGCCGCAGGGTGCGCTCGGCGGCCTTCGCGCCCACGGCCTCCAGTCCCTCGAGCCGCGCCGGGTCCCGGCCGGCGGTGTAGTGATAGTCGCGCTCCATGCCGCCGTCGTCGCCGGCCAGCACGGCGCAGCTGATGCTGTGGCTGCTGCGCCGGTAGGCACCGAAGAAGCCGTGGCTGTTGCCGTAGGCTCTGACGCCCCGGCTGGTCGCCACCGTGGCGCCCTCCGAATTGCTGATGCGCGGGTCGCTGTCGAGTGCCGCGCCCTCGCAGCGGATGGCCATCTCCCGCGCCGCCTCCGGCGAGATCTCCCAGGCATGGTCCAGCGCCAGGTCGGGCGGATCCACGGCGAGCCTGGCGGGATCCGCGAGGCCCGCACAGGGATCCTCGGCGGTGCGCCGGGCGATGGAGCAGGCCCGCTCCACGGTCTCCGTTATGGCTTCCGCGCGGAAGTCCGACGTGCTGGCGCTGCCCTTGCGCCGGTCGAAGTAAACGGTAACGCCGAAGGAGCGGTCGTTCTGGTACTCCAGCGTCTCGATGTCGCGCATGCGGGCGGTGACCGAGAGACCGAGGTCGTGGCTGACCGCCGCCTCGCACTCGTCGGCGCCGGCCCGGGCCGCCGTCTCCAGCGCCTGCGACACCAGGTCGGCGAAGCGCCGCTCCTCCGCCGGGCTGATCTCCAGGGTATGACTCATGGCGGCTCCTCCGCGATCCGGCTCGGTCGTGTACGACGGTGCGGGCGATTCTAAACGGGCGCGCGCCCGGTGACGAGGCGGCGCGTTCACCACCCGTCCCCGCGGCCCGGTCATTCCCGGTGGCCCTGACCACGATACAACCGCTGCGCCCGCCCCTGTAGAATGCCGCCATGGACGTCAAGGTCGGCATCATCATGGGCTCGGTTTCCGACTGGGACACCATGGCCCACGCGAGCGAGACTCTGCATGCGCTCGGCATCCCCCACGAGACCCGCGTGGTCTCCGCCCACCGCACCCCGGACCTGCTGTTCGAGTACTGCGAGACGGCGGCCGGCCGTGGCCTCGGCGTGATCATCGCCGGCGCCGGCGGCGCAGCCCACCTGCCCGGCATGGCCGCTGCCAAGACGCCGTTGCCGGTGCTGGGCGTGCCGGTGCAGTCCAAGGCGCTCTCGGGCATGGACTCGCTGCTCTCCATCGTGCAGATGCCCGCGGGCATCCCGGTCGGCACGCTCGCCATCGGCAAGGCCGGCGCCATCAACGCCGCCCTGCTCGCGGCGGCCATCCTCGCCGTCGGCGACGCGGAGATCCGCCGCACGCTCGAGGACTACCGCCGGCGGCAGACGGAGAAGGTGCTCGCGCGTCCCGACCCGGCTGCCGACGACCCGGCCGAAGTCTGAGCGTCATGCGCGTCGGAGTGGTCGGCGGAGGGCAGCTGGGCCGCATGCTCGGCCTGGCGGGCCTGCCGCTGGGACTGGAGTTCGTGTTCCTCGACCCGTCGCCCGAAGCGCCCGCTGCGGCGGTGGGCGAGCACATCTCCGCCGCCTTCGACGAGCAGGACGCCATCGCCGAACTGGCTGCGTGCTGCGACGTCCTCACCTACGAATTCGAGAACGTGGACGTGAACTCCCTCGCCGCTGCTGCCGGCGACACGCCCGTCTACCCGCCGCCCGGGGCCCTCGCCACCGCCCAGGACCGCCGCAACGAGAAGCTGGCGTTCGAGGCGGCCGGCATCCCGGTGGCGCCCTGGCGGACGGTGGACAGCCGGGAGGAGCTGGAGGCCGCGTGTCGCGACATCGGCCTGCCTCTCATCGTGAAGACCCGGCGCCTCGGCTACGACGGCAAGGGCCAGCATCGCATTCTCGCCGAGGCCGACCTGCCGGCGGCCTGGGAGGCACTGGCCGGCGTGCCGCTGCTGGCCGAGCGGCTGGTCGCCTTCGACCGGGAGGTCTCCGTCATCGGCAGCCGCGGCGCGGACGGGACGCTCGCCTGCTATCCACTGAGCGGGAACGTCCACCGGGACGGCATCCTGCACACCTCCTGCGCGCCCGCAGCGCACGCCGGGCTGCAGGAGCTGGCCGAGGCCCATCTCCGGGCGCTGGCAGAGCGGCTCGACTACCGCGGCACCATCGCCGTCGAATTCTTCGTCGCCGAGGGGCGTCTGCTCGGTAACGAGTTCGCGCCGCGGGTCCATAATTCGGGCCACTGGACCATCGAGGGCGCCGCCTGCAGCCAGTTCGAAAACCACCTGCGCGCCGTCTGCGGACTGCCGGCCGGCGACTGCGGCGTGCGGGGCCATGCCGGCATGCTGAACCTGATCGGCACGATGCCGGCGGCTGCCGGCATCCTGGCCGTGCCCGACGCCCATCTGCACGATTACGGCAAGTCCCCGCGCCCCGGAAGGAAACTGGGCCACGTCACGGTCGTCGCCGACTCGCCGGAAGAGCGGGACCGGCGCCTGGCACGGCTGCAGGCGCTGGTCTCCGCCGGGAATGAGAACCGTTCCCTGTAAGAACGCCCGCTTTTGGTGTTAATGTTTAAGGTTGTTCCGGGGTAAGCCCGGAGGATCGATCGGCAGAACATGTCCTATCTCGAGCACTTCAAACTCGCCGAGCAGCCGTTCCGTCTCACGCCGGACCCGGCCTTCGTCTACTGGAGCAAGCAGCATGCTCGCGCCAAGGCGTACATGGAGTCGACTATCTGGCTCGCGGACGGCTTCGTGGTCATCACCGGCGAGATCGGCTCCGGCAAGACGACTCTGATCCAGTCGTTTCTGAACGAGCTCGGCGACGACGTGGTCTACGCCATGGTGTCGCAGACCCAGCTCTCGCCGAGCCAGTTTCTGCAAGCCGTGCTGGCGGAGTTCGGCTTCAAGCCGTTCCAGGCCCGCAAGGCCGAGTTGCTGGACATGCTGAACATGTTTCTCGTCGAGCAGTACGGCGAGGGCAAGAAGGTGGTGCTGATCATCGACGAGGCGCAGAACCTCAGCCCGAAGGTGCTCGAGGAGATCCGGCTGCTGTCCGGCATCGAGACCCACAAGGAGAAGGTGCTGCGCATCATCCTGGCCGGCCAGCCCGAGCTGAAGGACAAGATCGAATCGCCGCGGCTGAAGCAGCTGACCCAGCGGGTGCGTCTGCGCTTCCACCTCGGCCCGCTCACCAACCGGGAGATGCGCGAGTACATCGGCCATCGGCTGAAGGTGGCGGGCGCGGACGCCGAGGAGATCTTCGCCGAGGATTGCCTCGATCTCATCTACCGCCGTACCGGCGGCGTGCCGAGGCTGATCAACACGCTGTGCGATACCGCGATGCTGTGCGCTTTCGCCGAAGATCAGCAGCGCATCACGCCCGAGATCATCGAGACGGCGCTGGAGGAACTGGCCTGGGAGGTCGAGGCGCCGGCGGCCGAGCCCACCGAGCATGCCGAACCCGGCAATACGGGGCAGATACTGCGCCCCGCCTCACTGGACCCTCGTGATACCGGCGAGATGACGCTCGCGCGTATCGACGTACGCCTCCAGGGCAGGGTGGTGGAGAGCCACAACCTGGAGGTCGGCCGCACGGTGATCGGACGCACGCCGGACAACGAGATCCGGATCGACAGCAAGTACGTGAGCCGTCACCACTGCCAGATCGTGAGCGACCTGGAGCGCTCGGTGCTCGAGGATCTGAACAGCACCAACGGCGTGTTCCTGGCCAAACACCGGATCAAGAAGAAGAACCTGGAGGACGGCGACGTCATCGTCCTCGGCAAGCACGAACTCGTCTATACCGACCTGCGCGACGCGGAGCTCGAAGAGGACGAGGAGCTGGACGAGGACGAGCTGGCGGAAGCCGCCGAAGAGGCGGACGAAGACGAGGACGAACAGGACGAACCGGACGAGGATCTCTACGCCACCTGAACCCCTACTCGGGTACGTCGCTCTCCCGTTCGCGCTCCATGCGCCGCTGCCGGTGATCCCGGCGCTTCAGCAGCACGACGATGCCGCCCAGCAGCGAGAACATGCCCACCACGAAGCAGATCGACGGCCAGTACCAGTAGTCGAGGTAGAGCGATGCCGCCAGCGCGATGCAGCCGGCCAGCAGGTAGAAGTACGGGACCACCTCGTAGATCGGTTTAGAAAGCCACATCGCTCCCCCCTGAGCTCGACGACCGTCCCCTGTGACGGGCATCCGTACTGGTCGGATTCAGCTAATTAATGCAGCGCGGGGGGACCGCGTCAAGCGCGGGATGGCGGAGGAGCCGGCGTCTCAGTCCTTGCGGCCGCGGAACAGACGCAGCAGCCGGGCGCCCAGGGACTCGCCGAAACCGTCGATATTCATGTCACGCGGGGTTTCCATGGGCCGCTCGCGCAGGCTCCTGGCAAACTCCAGTGCCGCCGGGTCCAGCTCGGATTCGGTGTAGGTGCGTTCGAAATCCATGATCAGTGCCACCTTTGCAGACAGTGGCCACGGAGATTAGCCGGACCGGACGGGTATTGCAGTGACGCCTTTCACAGAGCGGGGTGCCAAGCCCGCCGGCGGCTGGCCGGCTCGCAGCTCAGCCCGTGCCGCCCACCGTGATGCGATCGACCTTCAGGGTGGGCTGGCCGACGCCGACCGGCACCGACTGCCCTTCCTTGCCGCAGACCCCGACGCCCGCGTCCAGCTTGAGGTCGTTGCCCACCATGGACACCCGCGTGAGCACGTCCGGGCCGTTGCCGATCAGGGTGGCTCCCTTGACCGGCGCGCCGATGCGGCCGTTCTCGATGAGGTAGGCCTCGCTGGCGGAGAACACAAACTTGCCCGAGGTGATATCGACCTGACCGCCGCCGAAACTGGGCGCGTACAGCCCGTACTCCACCGACTCGATGATCTCGCCCGGATCGTGCGGCCCCGCGAGCATGTAGGTATTGGTCATGCGCGGCATGGGCAGATGGGCGAAGGACTCGCGGCGGCCGTTGCCGGTCGGCGCGACACCCATCAGACGCGCGTTCATCTTGTCCTGCATGTAGCCTTTCAGCCGACCGTTCTCGATCAGCACCGTGCAGGACGACTGCGTGCCTTCGTCGTCGATCGTGAGCGAGCCTCGCCGCCCCGGCAGCGTGCCGTCGTCGACGATGGTGCAGAGCTCCGAGGCGACCTGCTCGCCGATGCGCCCGGAGAAGGCGGAAGTGCCCTTGCGATTGAAGTCGCCCTCCAGGCCGTGGCCGATGGCCTCGTGCAGGAGCACGCCCGGCCAGCCCGGTCCCAGCACCACCGGCATGCTGCCGGCCGGCGCCGGCACCGCCTCGAGCTGGACCAGCGCCTGGCGCACCGCCTCCCGGGCGTAATCCATGACCCGGTCGTTCTCGAGGAAGAAGGTCAGATCGGTGCGGCCGCCGCCGCCGCTGTAGCCCTGCTCCCGGCGGCCGTCCTGCTCCACGATGACGTGGACGTTGCAGCGGACCAGCGGGCGGGAATCGGCCCCCATGGTGCCGTCGCTGCCGACGATCATCACCAGGTCGTGGGAGGCGACCAGGCTCACCACCACTTCTTTGACCCGGCTGTCGAGCGCGCGTGTCTCGCGGTCGACGCGGCGCAGGAGTTCGGTTTTCTGCCCGTCGCCGAGGCTCGACACCGGGTCGGCCGCGGGATAGAGCGCCGGCGGCTGGCTGCGGCTCCAGGCCTGCACCCGCGCGTCGCCGCCGCCCGCCGCGATGGCGCGCGCGGCATCGGCGGCCTGCTCCAGCGCCGGCAGCACCAGTTCGTCGGAATAGGCGAAACCGGTCTTGTCGCCGTAGATCGCGCGCACGCCCACGCCCTGCTCCTGACTGTAGCTGCCTTCGCGGACGATGCCGTCCTCGAGGCTCCAGCCCTCGAAACGCGAGCTCTGGAAATACAGGTCGGCTGCGTCGATGGAACGCCGCATGATGGTGCCGAGCGTCCGGCTCAGGTGGCCCTCGTCGAGACCGGCGGGGCCCAGCAATTCCTTCTGCGCCGTCTCCAGCGCGTTCGTTTCGGTCACAGTGAAAGTCTCCGTTCGCGCCCGGGCGTCCGTCCAGGCGCGCGTCGTTTCCGCTAGTCGCCTATCCTATCAGACGGGCCGCGCTCACTCGCCCTGGTTCAGGCAGCCGGCCAGCTCGCTGGTGGCCCCGAAACGGCGCGCATCGGTGCGCTCGATGGTCGGGTCGTCGAAGTCGCCGCTCACCTGGTAATAGGCCTGGCCGAGCTCCTGCAGGGGCTTCTTGAAGATCTGGGAGAACAGCAGCAGCGCCGCTGCGGCCGGGGGGCCGCCGACGACGGCGCCGACCGCGGGCAGGCTGCTGCCGACGTCGGCGCTGACCAGCGCCGTCTGGTTGTAGTCCCGCTGCGCCAGCCCGGCACGGCCCACCACGCCGATATCGGCCACGGAGCCCTCCAGGCTCAGGTCGCAGGTATAGGCATCGCCGTTGACGATGCGGAACGTGCCCTCGATCTTGTCGAAGCCCAGGCCCTTGTTGAACACGTCACGAAAGTCGAGGGACAGGCGGCGGGGCAGCGCTGCCACCGACAGCAGGCCGAAGACCCGGCCCGCGCCGGGATCCACCTCGTCGAGCCGGCCGTTCAGGATGCGCATGGAGACGTCGCCGTCCAGCTCCGCGAGGAACTCGCTGCGCGGCGGGCCCGAGATCGACAGATCCAGAGTGACGGTGGCCTCCTCGGCATTGATGCCCGGGAAATAGCCGAGCGCGCTCAGTGTCTCCTTCACGTCGGTGCTGTCGAGACGTCCGGAAAGTCCGGCACGCTGACCTGTGGGATCCGTGAGGTCCACCCGCCAGCCGGCGCCGCCGCTGAACTCGAAGGTGGCTGCGTTCGCGGTGAGGTCGTCGCTCTCGATGCCGGTCTCGGTCTTGCGGAACGTGGCCGACACCGCGCCGAAATCCCGCTCGCCCAGCCGGAAGTCGGCGATGCGCACGTCCAGCGGCGGATACCGGGCCGGGCTGCCGGGATCGCCGGCTTGCGGGTCGGCCTCGAGCAGGTGCAGGCGCTCCATGTCCAGCACCAGCGGCCGCCCGCCGGCGAGGTCGGCCGGCACGATGATCGAGCCGGCGGCCGTGGGCCCGTCCACCTGCACCAGCCAGTCGCTGGGATTGCGCTCGAGTTGCAGGCCGACGCTGCGGGCCCGCTGGCCGAACGCATAGAGATCGCCGACGGTCAGGTCCGCAGCGCGGATCAACCCGCCGGGCCCGGCTTCTCCCGCCGTGGCGCGGTCCAGCCAGTCTCCGAGCCGCAGCCGATCCAGGCTGCCGGTGAGGTAAAGACCGGTGCCCGTCGGCAGCGACGGCAGGCCCGGTCCCAGGTGGATGTTCCCGCGGCTGAGTCGCCAGCCGTCGGGTTCCCGGTCGACCTCGGCGGTCCACTTGGCCGTCTGGCCGTAGAAACCGGTGATCCCCAGCAGGCCCGGCTCCGGAAACGCGACCTCGAAACTGAACGGCCAGGACTCCTCCGCCGTCTTGGCCGCCGGTTCCGGCAGGCTCACGCTCATCCCTTCCAGGCGGGACTCGATCCGGATCGTGACCGGCGGGCCCGTCTCCAGTCCCGCCTTCGGAAAGCGCACCGTCGCCTGATAGTCGGTCTCGCCGGCGATATCGCCGGCCAACGGCAGGCCGGCCTGCTGCACCAGCGCCTGCGCGCCGATGCGGCTCTCGGCCAGTGCGATCGCCGCGATGTCGCTGCTGGCCTCGCCGGCCGAGGTCAGCTCGATCCGTACCGGGCTGCCGAGGAAGGCGGCCTCGATGTCCCGTCCCTCGACGCCGGAGCGAGTGATGCGGGCCGTGCCGGCGATCGCAGTGAGCGGATGCGGGAATCCCGCCAGGGACAGCCGCCCGTCCGTCGTGCTGACCGCCGCCTCCACCGCGTATTCCTCGATGCGCGTCACCGGCATCGTCAGGTCGACATCCACGCTTGCCGGTCCCGCGGCCGTCACATCGGCGAGGCGACCGCCGAACAGTCCCGAGATGGGCGACGCCTCGGCGTAGTCGACGACGTTCGCCAGCGTGCCCGTCGCCGAACCGCGCACCTCGAGCACGCCCTTGCGCAGGTCTTCGATGGCCGCGTAGACATCCTCGATGGCGGCGCCCATGGTGACCGCAGAGTTCTCCGTGCTCGAGAGACGCATGCCGTCCAGGACGACTTCGCCGTCGAGTTGCTCGACATCCGGCCACTGCAGCGCGAAACGCATGACGGCATCGCGGATACTGGTTCGCGCACGGAAGACGCCCTCTCCGTCCTCGAACGGAAAGTCCGCGAGCGCGCCGTCGAAACGCACCGTGCCGCGCTCCGCCCGGCCTGCGACGAGGGCCTTCTCCACCCATTCCACCGCGAGACGCGGCATCACCCGGACGGGCAGATAGCGGGGCGTGCGCGAGAGATCGGTCAGCCGCCACTCGGCGGTGAAATCCAGCCGCGGCGATGACGCTTCCGGGCCGCCGGGCAAGTCCAGCTCGAAGCTGCTCTCCGTGGCGAGCCATTCGTCCTCCAGGATGAAGCGGTCGCAAAGCACGGTGAGCCCGCTGCCGGTCCCGCGCCAGACCACGGTGGCATCCGCCCGGCTGAAGTCGATCGGTGCGGCCAGCACCTCCGGGGCGTCCAGCACCAGTGCCCGGCTGTCGAGCACCAGCCGGCCGTTGCGCTCGTCGGCACGCACGGTGCCCGAGATGCCGCGGACGCCGGGGATCGAGCCATGCGGCGCAAAGCCGGCATCGCGCAGTTCGGCCTCCAGCGAATAAGCCAGCGGCACCCCTTCGGGCAGGCCGTCGAGACGCAGACGCAGCGACACCAGGTTGCCGCTGGGATCGTAATCGGCGTAGGGCTGCGCGAGCGCGGCGGGCAGCCAGGCCGCGAACGGCCGGATGTCGTCCATGGAGAGGAATCCGGACTGGATCTCGAGGGCGGAGAGGCGCGAGTTCTCGTCGGTCTCCGCCGAGACCTGGACGTAGCTGTCCGGCCGCAGAGTGTCGCCACGCTGGATCCTGAGATCGTTCACCGCCGCCAGCCAGCCGCCGTCGTTCAGTGCCCACTCCAGTCGGGCGCTCAGATCGTAGGGCGTCGGCGGCGGCGCGTCACCCGGCACGGCGGGCGCCAGGCCGCGTGCGTCCAGCGTGGCCCCCGCCCTGCGCAGCAGCCCGTCGCGGAACCGGGACCAGATCTCGACATCGGCCATGCCGGCCGCCGGCGCCGGCCATTCCTCGGGCAGGATGGAGGCCAGCCGGCCCAGGTCCAGATCGCTGGCCTCGACGTTCACGTCCCACACCGGTGCGTCGCCTTGCCGGCCTCCCCGGCGCGTAGCGAGGATGCGCAGCGCGCTGCCGAGTTCGCTGCCGGGCTCGAGCCGGGCCTCCAGCTCCTGGTCTTCGCCGGACCGGTTCCACTCGAGACTGGTCAGCCGGGCCTGCAGCGGGCCGCCGCGGGCGCGGGGATCGCTGTAGGTGAAATCCACGTCCTCCAGCACGATGCGGATGTCCCGGGGCACGTCGCTGCCGGAGACGTCCTCGGAGGTCTCGGCTGCGCGGCCCTGGACCGCGAAACGGCCGTCGCCGAGCCGCTCCACGGTCACGCTCGTGCCGGTCACCGCGAGCCGGCCGACACTGATTCGGCGCTCGCGCAGCACGCGCAGGATGGCCGCGCCGACGCTCACCTCGTCGGCATCCAGTACCGCATCGCCGGTGCCGGGATCGATCAGCGTGACGTCGGTGAATATCAGCTCCGGCCCGTTCAGCCGCCAGCGGGCGTCGATGCGCTCGAACTCCACGTCGAGGCCGATGGCGGCGCTGGCCCGTGCGCGGATCTCCTCCCGGTACTCGGGCAGCTCCGGCAGCATCAGGCGCAGCAGCCCGACCCCCACCGCCAGCAGGATCACCAGCGCGGCGACGGTGTAGGCGAAAAACTTCAGCGCGCTTGCAGCGTAGCGATTCATCTCCGTCCGGTCAGAGCAGCACCACGTCGAAGTGGTCCTGGGCGTACAGCGATTCGGTCTGCAGCCGGATGGGCTTGCCGGTCAGCTCCTCCAGCTCCGCCAGGCCGGCCGATTCCTCGTCCAGCAGCAATTCGATGACGTCCTGGTGGGCGAGGACCATCAGGCCCTCGAAACTGAACTGCCGGTGCTGGCGCAGGATCTCGCGGAAAATCTCGTAGCAGACCGTCTGCGCCGTGCGTACCTGTCCCCGGCCCTCGCAGGTTGGACAAGCCTCGCACAGGATATGTTCCAGGCTCTCCCGGGTGCGCTTGCGCGTCATCTCGACGAGGCCCAGGGGCGAGACCTGGGTGATCTGGTGGCGGGCGTGGTCGGCGGCCAGCGAGCGCTCCAGCACCTGCATGACCCGCTCCCGGTGCTCGACCTCCTCCATGTCGATGAAGTCGATGATGATGATGCCGCCCAGGTTGCGGAGCTTGAGCTGGCGCGCGATCGTCACCGCGGCTTCCAGATTGGTGCGGTAGATGGTCTCTTCCAGGTTGCGGCTGCCAACGTAACCGCCGGTATTGACGTCGACGGTGGTCATCGCCTCCGTCTGGTCGATGATGACGTAGCCGCCGGACTTCAGGGGCACCGTGCGGTCCAGGGCCTTCCTGATCTCCTCCTCCACCCCGTACAGGTCGAAGATGGGACGACGTTCGTCGTAGAGCTCGACGATGGGCTCCAGATCCGGCAGGAAGCGCCGGGTAAAGCCCTTCATCTTCTCGAAGGTGCGCCCGTCGTCCACGCGAATGCGTTCGATGTCGGCACTGACGAGATCGCGCAGGATGCGCACGGGCAGCGGCAGATCCTCGTGGATCAGCCCGATGCCGCGCTGGGCCCCCGCCTGCTCCTGAATCACCTCCCACATGCGCTGCAGGAAGATCATGTCGGCCCGCAGCGCCTCCACGCCGGCGCCCTCGGCGGCCGTACGGACGATGTAGCCGTGCTCCGGCGCCTCCGGCATGATCGCCTCCATCAGGCTCTTCAGGCGTGCGCGCTCGGCCTCGTCCTCGATGCGCGAGGAGATGCCGATGCCGCTGCCGTGGGGCATGAGCACCAGGAAACGCGACGGCAGCGTGACGAAGGTGGACAGCCGCGCGCCCTTGGTGCCGATGGGATCCTTCAGCACCTGAACCACGATCTCCGCGCCCTCGCTGACGAGGTCGCGGATGTTCGCATGGCGGGGGCGATCGCCATTGGTGGCGCCATTGCCTGCGCCGGTGCCGCCGCCCGCTGGGACGTCCTCCACCGGCGCGGGTGCGACGATGTCGGAGGCGTGCAGGAACGCGGTGCGCTCGAGACCGATATCGATGAAGGCCGCCTGCATGCCGGGCAGCACCCGCGAGACCTTGCCGCGGTAGATATTGCTGATGAGGCCCCGCCGCGCGGCCCGCTCGATGAAGATCTCCTGCAGCACGCCGTTTTCGAGCACGGCGGCGCGGACTTCCCGCGGCGTGACGTTGATCAGGATTTCCTCACCCATTGCTCTCTCGCTCCCCCTCGGCTGCCGCCAGGGCCAGCAGATCGACGCCCGCGGCAGCCAGCAGCTCCCCGGTCTCGTACAGCGGCAGTCCCACCACGCCGGAATAGCTGCCCTCGAGTCCGCTCACGAACAGCGCACCGAGGCCCTGGATGGCATAACCGCCGGCCTTGTCCCGGGGCTCGCCAGTGGCCCAGTACTGCCGCATCTCTCTCTCATCGAGTTGCCTGAGCCGGACCCGGCTCACCACCGTGCGGACCGCGGACCGCCCTTCGTGCACGACCGCGACGCCCGTGTAGACTTCGTGGGAGCGCCCGCCCAGCGCGCCCATCATACGCCGGAAGTCCGCCGCCGAGGCAGGCTTGCCGTAGATCTCGCCGTCCAGGACCACCGCGGTATCGGCGCCGATCACGACGGCTCGCCAGGCGTCCGCGGCCGCCGCCTCCGCCTTGGCAACGGCGAGCCGCTCCACGTAGTCCCGCGGCGTCTCCCCGGGGCGGGCGGTCTCGTCGACGCCCACCGGTCGCACCACCGGTTCCAGACCGTACGCGGCCAGCAGCTCCCGGCGTCGGGGCGATGCCGATGCCAGCACCACCGTTGCGCTGTGGGGCGCGGCGCCGCTGCTCATGGCCGATGGTAGGGGTGGCCGGCGATGATGGTGGAGGCACGGTACAGCTGCTCGGCCAGCACGGCGCGCACCATCTCGTGCGGCAGGGTCAGCGGCGAGAGCGACCAGCGGAAATCCGCCGCGGCGAGCAAGGCCGCATCGAGCCCGTCGGCGCCGCCGATCACGAAAGCGATGTCCCGGCCCTCCTCGAGCCACCCGGACAGCCGCGCAGCGAACCCCTCGCTGTCCAGTCCGCGGCCGCGCTCGTCCAGAGCGACGACCCGCTCGCCCGGGCGCAGCGCCCCGCGCACCCGGTCTGCCTCGGCGGCCTTCACCTCGGCGTCGGGCTGCCGGGCCGAGCGCCGGGCGCCCGGCACTTCCACGAGTTCCGTGCGCCACTGGGGCGGCAGGCGCTTCGCGTACTGCTCCCAGGCCTGCGCGACCCAGGAACGGGGCCGGCCGCCGATGGCCACGACTCGCACGCGCACGGCAGCCGCTCAGCGCTCTGTCGACGCGGCGCTGTTCCGGGGCTCGCTGATGTCCCAGAGCTTCTCCAGGTTGTAGAAGCCCCGTGTCTCGGGCTGCATGACATGAACCAGCGCGTCCTGCAGGTCGACGAGGATCCAGTCTCCCTTCTCCTCGCCCTCCACCCCGTAGGGCTTCACTCCCGCCTCGCCGGCGCGCTCGATGACCCGGTCGGCGACGGATCTGACGTGGCGGTCCGAAGTGCCGCTGGCGATGATCATGTAATCGGTGATGGTCGTGAGATGGCGCACGTCGAGCACCTTGACGTCCCGCGCTTTCAGATCCTCCAGCGCCGCCACCACCAGATCGCGCAGCTCTTCACTGTTCATGCAGTCTCCTGTAGTCCTTCGTCATCCGTACCGTCTCCACTCATTGCCCGCCGTCTTCGTCCCCGGCCGCCGCCCGGTAGCAGCCGCTCTCGTCGATGAGATCCCGCACCGCGTCCGGCATCAGAAAACGCGGATCGCGCCCGGCCCTGACCAGCGCCCGGATGTCCGAGGAGGAGATCTCGAGCTGGGTCACGGCATGGATATAGATGCTGCCCGCCCGCGACTCGTGCAGATCGCCGATGCGTCCCGTGCCGCGGTCCACCAGGAGTTCGCCCAGGGGACCCATGTCGGGCGCGCGCCAGCCCGGCCGGTGGGCCACGATGATGTGGGCGAGCTGCAGAATCTCGCGCCAGTGATACCAGCGGGGCAGGCTCAGGAACGCATCCATGCCGACGATCAGGCAGAGCGAGCGGGTGGGATACTCCGCGCGCAGGGCTGCCAGCGTGTCGACGGAATAGGAGGGCCCCTCGCGCTGCAATTCCCGGTCGTCCACGACGAAGCCGTGCTGGGCCTGCGTGGCCAGTTCCACCATGCGCACGCGCAGAACGGCGTCCGCGATGGGCTCGCCCCGATGCGGCGGCGTGCCGCAGGGCATGAACCTCAGCTCCGACAGCCGCAGTTCCTGCAGCAGCTCGAAGGCCGTCCGCAGGTGGCCGTAATGGATGGGGTCGAAGGTCCCGCCGAATACGCCCATCGGGTTCATCGGCGCACGCCCTCCCCGCCTGTGGCCCTGCGCCTCACGCGGCCCGCCGGACCCGCGGCCCCCGCGCCATGCCCGCCGTCAGCGCCACGAGCTCCTGCCAGGGCTGACCCGGGGCGCGGCCTTTCACCACCCGATCCGCCAGGGCCGCGCGGCGCATCAGCGCATGCAGGCTGGCCGGGCTGTGCCGCCCGACGCACGCGCGCAGCAGATCCTCCCGGCTCGACCAGACGCCCCGTTGCTTCAGGCTGCGCGCCAGCGCGACGCCCGCTTCGAGGTCGTCGCGGACCAGCGCGGCGGTGCG
Source organism: Woeseiaceae bacterium (assembly GCA_035655155.1). GTDB lineage: Bacteria > Pseudomonadota > Gammaproteobacteria > Steroidobacterales > Woeseiaceae > Lentisalinibacter. Next base: position 21,334 of record DASRVH010000068.1, on the reverse strand, counting down.
CAGCTCCCGGGTCAGCGCCCACAACACCAGCACCGGCTCGACGCCTTCCGCGCGCAGCGAGCCGAGGATGCGCAGCGCCCGATCCGCGTGACCGGCGACGGCCGCATCGCTCAGCTTGAAGATGTTGAAGCGCGCGCTGTCCGCGACGGCGGCCTCCACCTGGTCCGCGTCCACGGGCCCCTCGCCGTGCACCAGGCGCAGTTTCTCGAGCTCCTGGGCGGCCGCGAGCAGATTGCCCTCGACCCGGTCGGCCAGCAACCGCACCGCATCGCGGGTGGGCTCCAGGCCCAGCTCCCGCATTCGCCCGGCGATCCAGCCCGGCAACGCGCGGGCATCCACGGGCCAGACCTGCACGACGGCGCCCGCCGCGTCCAGTGCCTTCACCCACTTGGAAGACAGCTGCGCACGTTCGAGCTTCGGCGCGGACACCAGCACCAGCGTGTCCGGTGGCAGGGAGGCGGTGAGCTCCACCAGGGTCCGCGACCCGGCATCGCCCGGCTTGCCGGTGGGCAGGCGCAGCTCCAGAATCCGCTTCTCGGCGAACAGCGACAGACTCGCGCCGCCGGCCAGCACCCGGTTCCAGTCGAAACCCCGCTCCGCCGTCAGAACCTCCCGGTCCGTGTAACCCTGCTGCCGGGCCCGGGCGCGGATCGCGTCCAGTGCCTCGGCCACGAGCAGCGGCTCGTCGCCGGTCACGAAGTAAAGCGGCAGGATGCGTTCTTTCAGGTGGGCCTTGAGCTGGTCGGCGCTGATTTTCACTCTGGAATTTCGGGCTCGGTACTGCGCCGATCATACATGGGCGGCGCGCGGGCAGGGAACCTCGGCCACCCGGTCAGGGCGTAGACAGCTGGGCGAGCGCGATGGCCTCATCCTCCAGCAGCACCGGGATGCCGTCCTCGACCGGATAGGCGATCCGGTCGTCCTCGGTCACCAGGGCTTCCTCCAGGCGCCGCTCCACCGGACTGCCGTCGTGGCGCAGCAGACGCCCCTCGGAGACCGCGGCGTTCAGCCGCTCGAGTACGTCCGGCGTCGCCGGGTGCAGGGACTTGTGGGTAACCGGGCAGCAGAGGATTTCCAGCAGTTTTCGCTTCACGGGACGTTCTTCCGTCAGGTTTCCGTAAATGATCTCGCCAAGGGCCTGTCAGGTCGCAGTGACCGCGTTTCGGGCGCCGCCATTGCCGCCAGAAATGTAATGTTATATCTTTCAATACCGGCACGCGCCGGGTCGTCCGGCTAGCGTAACCCCAGGTTCCCGTGGAAAACACCCCCTCACGACATCGGCGGCGCCTCGACCGCCTGGCGGTCGCGCTGTCCGGGCTCTGCCTGCTGCACTGCCTCGCACTGACGCTGGCGACGGTGGCGGCGCCGGCGGTGGTCGGCCTCGGCTTCGACGGCGGCTGGACCCACGTCGCGATGCTGGCGCTGGTAATACCCCTGAGCGCCATCGCCCTGCCCAGAGGCTACCGGGAGCATCGTCGCAACCCGGTGCTCTGGCTGGGCGGCGCCGGGCTCACCCTGCTCGTGCTGGGCGCCACGCTGGGGCACCACGTCTACGGCCCGGCGGCGGACACCGCACTGACGATGTCGGGCGCCGTCGTCCTCGGCCTGGCCCACGTGATGAACGCCGTGTGGTGCGGCCGGCCCGCGCCGCGCCACGGCGGCGCGAGTGGCTAAGCGAGTGGCCAGCCCTGCGCCGACCCCGGATGCGGCCCGCCCCGGAGCGCGGCCGCCAGCCCTGCCCGGCCGTGACGCTCTGCGGCGGCCTGCAGCGGCTTCCGGTCTTCGTCACGGGCGCGGAAGCTGCCGTCGAGAGCGAGGCAACTTTCCAGCACCGCCAGAGCCTCCTCCCAGGCGCCGGCGCGGCCGAGACGGCCGATGTAGTCCCGACCGAAGTTGATCCGGGCGCGGGGCGATTCCCACTCGCCGAATGCCTCGAAGAACCATCGCCAGGCCTCCACGTCGTCGTCGTTGCGCTCCAGCCAGTCGCGGACGTGCGCCACGCCTGCCGGGCCGTTGCCGCGGCTGACGTGGCCGTACGCGTGGTCGAGAACGGCCCGGCGCTCGCGCTCCGCGGCCTGGCGCCGCCGTGCCGCATGGATCTCCGGCGAGCGGCGCACCGGCAATTCGAGCGCTGCCCGGCGGGCGTAGAACACCGCGCCGCTCAGACTGAAGAGCAGCACCAGTTCGTAGGCGGCAGCGAGGAAGCGGACCGGCTGCGGCAAACCGGCCGCGAGGCCGTTCACGAGCGCGGCGATCGCGGCGGCGACGAATATCCACCCGTAGGCGACCCCCGTCTTCCGGATCGTGCCGGCCAGCGCGAGCGGTCGCAGCATCTCCAGCGGCGACTGGGTCACCGCGAGCCGCAGCGCGGCCGCCGGGAAGAGGAAGGCGGCCGCGTACAGCAGAAGCATCGCTGCCGAGCCATGGCCGGCACCGTTCAGCAGAACCGCCCCGAAACTCGCGATCGTCATCGCCGCCCAGGCGCCGAGCATCCACAGCCGCGTGGCCGGATTGAACAGATCGACTTCCGCCACCGGCGGCTCCTCGCCCAGTGCCCGGGCCCGCAGCACGGCCAGCAGGTACTTGGCGCCGCCGAAACTCAGCAGCACCGCCAGCCAGAGGCCGAACAGGCCCGCCTTTACCGCCAGCAGCGCCAGTGCCGCGAAGCAGACGATGGCAACGGCGAGGCTGCCGTTGGTGACGGGATAGACCAGTTCGCGGAGGAACTCCCGCACCGTCATCGCCGCGGCTGGGCCTCGCCGGCGGCATCCTCCGGCTCCGGCACCGGGTCGTAGCCGCTGCCGCCCCAGGGATGGCAGCGGCCGATGCGGCGCAGCGCGAGCGCCCCGCCCTTCAGCGCGCCGTGGCCGGCGATGGCTTCACGGGCGTACTCGGAACAGGTCGGCTGGTAGCGGCAGTTCGCGCCCAGGAACGGCGAGACCAGGAGCTGATAGCCACGAATCAGGCCCAGGAGCAGGCCGCGCAGAAGACGCGCGCCCATCAGACGGTCGTGCCGGCGCACTCCGCCGCCGCCCGCGTGCGGATGGACTTCAGCATGGCCATCAGCCCGTTGCTGCGGGTGGGGCTCAGGTGCTCGTCGAAACCCAGCGCCGCGATGAAGGACGGCTCCGCCGCCACGATGTCCTCGGGCGGGCGGTCGTCGTAGACCCGCAGCACCACCGCGATGAGCCCCTTGACGATGGCCGCGTCGCTGGTGGCCCGGTAATGCATGCGGCCGTCCTCGGCCGAGGACACCAGCCAGACCTGGGACTGGCAGCCCTGCAGCTTGTTCTCCTCCGTCATCTCCGCGGCGGGGAAGTCCGGCAGCCGCCGGCCCAGCTCGATCAGATACTGGTAGCGGTCCATCCAGTTGTCGAAGAAAGCGAATTCCTCGATGAGCTCCTGCTCGGCCTGTTCGATCTCGCTCATAGTCCTCAGCTAGTCCTCAGCTCGCCACACGCCAGCGCGTGCCGTCCGGTCCGTCCTCGATCACGATGCCACGCGCCTCCAGCTCGTCGCGGATGCGGTCCGCCTCGGCGAAGTCCCGTGCCTTGCGGGCCGCCTGGCGCTGCTGCAGCAGCGTCTCTATCGTTTCCGCATCGGGCAGCTCGTCGCCGCCGGCGGCGAACCAGACCTCCGGGTCCTCCTGCAGCAGGCCCATCACCTCTCCGCTCGCGGCCAGCGCAGCGGCGAGCCGGCGGCGCTCGGTCTCGTCCTCCGCCTTGTTCACCCGCCGGGCCAGATCGAACAGCGCCGCCATGGCGCGCGGCGTGTTCAGATCGTCCTCCAGCGCCTCCAGGAAATCCGCCGCCGGTTCCGCGGCGGCCACCTCTTCCGCGCTCGGCGCCGCCGCGCGCAGGGCGCCGTACAGGCGGTCGAGCTTGCGCCGGGATTCGGTGATCAGCTCCTCCGTCCAATCGAGCGGCTGGCGGTAATGCGCGGACAGAAGTGCCATCCTTACGGCTTCGCCCGGCCAGCGCTCGAGCAGGTCGCGCACCAGCAGCACGTTCCCGAGGGATTTGGACATCTTCTCGTGCTCGACGTTCAGAAACCCGTTGTGCACCCAGTAGCGCGCGAACTGCCGGCCGCCGTGGGCGCAGGTGCTCTGCGCGATCTCGTTCTCGTGGTGGGGGAACATCAGGTCCTGGCCGCCGCCGTGGATGTCGATGGTCTCGCCGAGATGACTCTCCGACATCGCCGAGCATTCCAGGTGCCAGCCGGGCCGGCCCCGGCCCCACGGGCTGTCCCAGCCGGGCAGGTCCTCGCCGGAGGGCTTCCAGAGCACGAAATCGGCAGCCGCCCGCTTGTACGGTGCCACCTCCACCCGTGCCCCGGCGATCATCTCGCGCAGGTTGCGCCGCGACAGCACCCCGTAGTGCTCGTACGCCTCCACGTGGAAGAGTACGTGACCCTCCGCCTCGTAGGCATAGCCGCCGTCGATCAGCGACTGGATCATCGCGATCATCTGCGGGATGTGCGCGGTGGCCCGGGGCTCGATGTCCGGCGGCAGCACGCCGAGCGCCGCCATGTCCTCGTGATAGGCGTGTGCGAAGCGCTCGGTGATGGCCGAGATGGGCTGGCCCGTGTCCTTCGCGGCCTGGTTGATCTTGTCGTCCACATCCGTGATGTTGCGGGCATAGATCAGGCGGTAGCGGCGGCGCAGCACGCGCGCCAGCACATCGAACACGACCGCCGGGCGGGCGTTGCCGATGTGCGCGAAGTTGTACACGGTGGGCCCGCAGACGTACATCGTCACGCGCTCCGGATCCCGGGGCTCGAAAGGGACTTTCTCCCCTCGCATGGTGTCGTGGAGTGTGATCGTCATGGCGCTGCGAGACTCTCGGGGGAAACCTTGTCGGCAGAAAATAACGGAAAATTCCCGGTCGGCCGACCATGATAGCAATACTGGACCCGCTGTCGATCGCCTATAATGGCGGGTTTTCAACCCATCGCCCAGGAGCAGACATGGCCGAGCCGACTGTCAGGTTCGAGACGCGCCGCAGCATCGAGCAGGTGGAAGAAGGTAACGAACTCGCGCCCCGCTTCGACGAAAACGGGCTGATCCCGGTGGTGACCACGGATTACCGAACCGGCGAGCTGCTGATGCAGGGCTACATGAACGCCGAGGCCCTGGCGCGCACCATCGAGACCGCCGAGGCTCACTACTTCAGCCGCAGCCGTCAGGTGATGTGGCACAAGGGCGCCACCAGCGGCCTCGTGCAGCACGTGCGCGAATTGCTGATCGACGACGATCAGGACTGCGTCTGGCTGCGCGTCGATGTCGCCGGCAACGGCGCCAGCTGCCACGTGGGCTACCGCTCCTGCTTCTACCGCAAGGTCCCGCTGGGGCCGGACGCCGCCGGTGACCGGGTGGAACTCGAGTTCACCGAGACCGAAAAGGTGTTCGACCCGGAAGCGGTCTACGGCGACGCGCCGAACCCCACCGTGCTCTGAAGCCGTGGCGTTCTCCGCTGCACGCCGCCGCGTCGGCCGGGCCGGCCCCATCGTCCTCGTGCCCCTCGTGGCCCTCGTCGTCCTCGCCGCCATCGCCCTCCTGGGTGTCGGCCTGGCCGGGCCGGTCGGCGCGCAGGGCCTGACCGCCGACGACCTGGTCGAACTGAAGCGCCTGTCGGAGCCGGCGGTGGCGCCCGATCGCAGCGCCGTGGCCTATACGCTGCGGGAAACCGACCGGGAGGCCGACAGGGGGCGCAGCGATATCTGGCTGCTGGCGCTGCAGGAAGGCGCCGCACCGCGCCGGCTCACCAATCACCCGGAGAACGACACGTCGCCGCAGTGGAGCCCGGACGGCGAGCGGCTGTATTTCCTCTCCGCCCGCAACGGCTCCCGCCAGATCTGGATGATGCCGCTCGATTTCGGCGAGCCGGTTCAGGTCACCGACTATCCCGTGCCGGTGTCGACCTTCCGCCTCTCCCCGGACGGCACGGCGCTCGCGTTCACCGCCGCCGTGCTGCCGGACTGCGAAGCGGACCTCGGGTGCACCGCGGATCGCCTGGCCGCGCGCGCCGAGAGCCCCGAGAGCGGCCGCGTCTACGACCGGCTCATGGTCCGCCACTGGGACCGCTGGGAGGACGGCACCGTCTCGCGCCTGTTCACGACGTCCCTCGGCGAGGACGGCCTGGCCGGCGACGCACCGCCCCGACTGGCCTCGGCCGGTCTGCTGGCGGAGATTCCGTCGCGGCCGTTCGGCGGGGTCGCCGACTATGTCTTCTCCCCGGACGGCCGGGGCCTCGTCTTCACGGCCAAACCCGAGGACCGGCAGGAGGCCTGGTCCACCGACTATGACCTCTACGCGGCCGCCGCCGGCGGCGGCCGGGTGCGGAACCTGACCGAAGAGAACCCGGGCCGGGACGGCCATCCGGTGTTCTCGCCGGACGGCGGAAGCCTGGCCTGGCTGTCCATGGCGACGCCGGGCTACGAGTCGGACCGCCGGCGCATCATGCTGCGTGACACGGACTCCGGCCGCACCCGCCAGGTGGCGCCGGAATGGGACCGCTCGCCGAGCGAGATCGCCTTCTCCCCGGACGGACGGGAACTGTATGCGGTGGCCCAGGACCGGGGCCGCCGGCTCCTGTTCCGCATCGACATCGAGAGCGGCACCGTGCTGCCGCTGACCGCGGCCGGCACGGCGGGCAGCATCAGCGTCGGGCCGGAATCCATCGTATTCGTGAAGCACTCCCTGCGCGCCCCGGCCGATCTGCACCGGCTCGACCTGGAGACCCTGGCGCTGGAGCAGATCACGGCGGTCAACGACGAGCGCCTCGCCGATATCCGCATGGCGGAATTCGAGCAGTTCAGCTTCCCGGGCTGGAACGAGGAGACGGTGTACGGCTACGTGATGGAACCCGTCGACCGGGACCCCGAAGCGAAATATCCGATCGCCTTCCTGATCCACGGGGGCCCCCAGGGCAGCTTCGCGGACCAGTTCCACTACCGCTGGAACCCGCAGGTTTACGCCGCGGCGGGCTACGGCGCCGTATTCATCGATTTCCACGGCTCGACCGGTTACGGCCAGGCATTCACCGATTCCATCAACGGCGACTGGGGCGGCAAGCCTCTGACCGACCTGAAGCGCGGCCTGGAGGCGGCGCTGGCCGCCTACCCCTGGCTGGACGGCGAGCGCGCGTGCGCGCTGGGCGCCTCCTACGGGGGCTACATGATCAACTGGATCGCGGGCAACTGGCCGGAGCGGTTCCGCTGCCTGGTCAATCACGACGGGCTGTTCGACCTGCGCATGATGTATTTCGCCACCGAGGAACTCTGGTTCCCCGAGCACGAATTCGGCGGCCCGTATTATGCCGGCCCGACCGCCTACGAAAATCACAACCCGGTGCACTACGTGACGAACTGGCGCACGCCCATGCTCGTGGTCCACGGGGCCCTGGATTATCGGGTACCCGGCACCCAGGCGCTGGCCACCTTCACGGCGCTGCAGCGCCAGGGCGTGGAGAGCCGCCTGCTGTGGTATCCGGACGAGAACCACTGGGTGCTGAAGCCCGCGAACAGCGTGCAGTGGCACCGGCAGGTACTGGGCTGGCTCGAGCGCTATCTCGCCCGCTGAGGGCGCGCTTCAGGGACGTCCGAGCAGGCGCGCGAGGCGATCGCCGGGAGCCGACGGGCCGGCGCCCTCCAGCTGGCGCGCCTCCAGGTAGTACTCGATGGCCCCGCTGAAGCACAGCGCGTAGCCGGCCAGTTCCGTCATCTCCTCCATCGCCAGCTTGGCGATGCGCCGGTAGTCCTCGCCCTGCAGCACGCGCCAGAAATCCTCGTGGCCGATCAGGTTGGAGAACAGGAACAGCACCACCGCGCCGGCGAACAGCAGCGTGGCCGCCGGCGACGGCCACAGCCGCGCCCAGCCGACGGCGTAACGGCGCCGGTGGCGCAGCAGATAGGCGCCGCCGAGCGCCACCACGACGGCCAGCAGCACCTGCCAGAGGTTGTCGGCGAACCAGAGATCCAGGAAGTAGTCGAGTTCGCGTATCAGGCAGGCCAGCGCCAGGGCGGCGAAGCCGATCGCGACCGGCCGCTGACCGCGGTGCCACCAGGCGACGGCGCCGAAGACGAGCCCGCTGACGACGATCAGCACGAGCTGCAGGGATTCGACCAGGGAGTACTCGCTGGTGCCGAGCGCATCGGACGGGCCCCGGAACACCTGCAGGCCGAGGCTGCCCGGGAATTCGACCTCCAGCAGGACCAGCAGGCCGATGAGGCCGCCCGTGGCGAGGGCATAGGCCGCGTAGCGCAGGAAGACGGTCATGGTGCAGGCCCTGCCGTGACGGGCAGACCACTATAGGAGACCCGCTCGCCCGCAGCCAGGATTCTCCCGCCGGGCCGCTCCGTGGCCGGCCTCAAGCCGCGGCCCCGCGCAGCACCGGCCGCGGCCGCCCGCGCCCGTCCACCAGCCCTTCGCGGCGCAGCCACGCCAGCGCATCCGCGGCGTCCTCGCGGAACCACGCGGCGGCGCTGCCGAGCCGGAAACTGTAGCCCCAGGCATCCATGTCGGCGAGCAGGCGGTCGCGGTCGACCCCGGCAAGAGCATCGGCTAGCAGCACCTGGAGGTAGCAGACCGCGCATTCCTCCAGGTCGTCGCCGCCGGCATCCGTGTGCAGGCCGGCGCGGCGCGCGGGCGACAGACAGACGTAGTGCGCCCCCTCGTGCAGCAGCGAATGCACCGGGGTGTCGCCCCGGTAGTAGAGCGTGCGGTCCACGAGGCCGGCCTCCGGCTCGCCCCAGTAGCTGCCCGGTATGGGGCTGCCGTCCGGCACTCGCCCGATGCGCAGCCGGTAGGGCGCGAACAGGGCGCGGATGGCCCCGTCCGCGAGGTCGGCGCAGCGGAGCATGATCAGTCGATGCTGGCGAGCTGGCGCACCACCTGACGCACGAGGTCGCGGATCAGTGCGTCACGCAGCATCTCCTCCTCGCGCCGCTTCCCGAGCACCTGCGTCTCCTCCCAGGTGTAGTCCTGGGTGAGCGTGATGCGCTGGGGCTCGAGCACCGTGCCCTCGGTGGTCCGCACCGAATACTCCACGGTGTAGTAGATCTCGAACTCCCGCGGGACGTTGCGGGCGGATACCGAGAGGACCCGCTGCCCGGTCTCGTCCCGGGAGATGTCGAGCACGGCGGACGCCTCGGCCGGGTCGTCCGTCACCTCGACACCACGCGCCTCCAGGGCGGTTCCCAGTGCGCGGTGGAAGGCGGTGTAGCGGTCGGCCGAGCTGATATAGGTGCGCGCGATCTCCGGCGGCAGGCTCTCGCTGCCCTGCAACTGGAACCCGCAGCCGGCCAGCACCAGCGCCGGCAGCAGGGCCGGCAGCAGGGCCGACAACCGAGCGAGGAGCCGCTCAGACCACCACATTGACCAACTTGCCCGGCACGTAGATGGTCTTGCGTACGGTCTTGCCCTCGGTGTGGCGGCGCACGTTCTCGTCGGCCATCGCACGCTCGACGACGGCGTCCTTGCCGGCATCCGCCGGCACGCTGACGCGCGCACGCAGACGGCCGTTGACCTGCACCACCACCTCTATCGTCTCCTGGGCCAGGGCGGCCTCGTCGACCGCGGGCCAGGGCTGCTCCACCAGCGCCGACTCGTGGCCGAGCGCCTGCCAGAGGTCGTGGGTGATGTGGGGCACGATGGGCGAGAGCATCAGCACGATGGCCTCCAGCGCCTCCTGGCGCACCGCCCGCAGCGCCGGTTCGTCGCCCTCGGTGCGGGTGATGGCGTTCAGCAGCTCCATCACCGCCGCCACCGCGGTGTTGAAGGTGTAGCGCCGGCCGATGTCGTCGCTCACCTTCGCGATGGTCTCGTGCAGCTTGCGGCGCAGCGCGGTCGCCGCCTCGCCGGCCTCGGCGCCGGCCTCGACCGGGCCCGCCTGCAAGTGCTCGCACACGGTCTTCCACAGGCGCTTCAGGAAGCGGTGGGCGCCGGCGACGCCGGAATCCGACCACTCCAGCGCCTGGTCCGGCGGCGCGGTGAACATCATGAACAGCCGCACGGTGTCGGCGCCGTAGCGCTCCAGCAGTTCCTGGGGGTCCACGGTGTTGCCCGCCGACTTCGACATCTTCACGCCGTCCTTCAGCACCATCCCCTGGGTGAGCAGGTTGGTGAACGGCTCGTCCGCGGCGGACAGACCGCAATCGCGCATCAGCTTCTGGAAGAAACGGGCATAGAGCAGATGCAGGATCGCGTGTTCGATGCCGCCGGTGTACTGGTCCACCGGCATCCAGTAGGCCTCGCGCTCGTCCAGCATGGAGTCCGCGTCCGGGCAGGTATAGCGGGAGAAATACCAGGAGGACTCCACGAAGGTATCGAAGGTGTCCGTCTCCCGACGGGCGGCAGCGCCGCACTTCGGGCAGTCGGCCTCGACGAACTCCGGCATGTCTTTCAGCGGCGAGCCCGCGCCGGTGATGGTCACGTCCTCGGGCAGCACCACCGGCAGGTCTTCCTCCGGCACCGGCACCGCACCGCACGCGCCGCAGTAGATGATCGGTATCGGCGTGCCCCAGTAGCGCTGGCGGGAGACGCCCCAGTCGCGCAGGCGATAGTTCACCGTGCGCCGGCCGATGCCCTCGGCCTCCAGCCGGTCCGCGATGGCGTCGAAGGCCTGGCGAAAATCCATGCCGTCGTAGTCGCCGGAGTTGATCACGATGCCGTACTCGGTGAAGGCGCCCTCGTCCATGTCCACCTCGGAGCCGTCCGCCGGGCGGATCACCCGGCGGATGGGCAGGCCGTGCCGGCGGGCGAAGTCCCAGTCACGCTGGTCGTGGCCCGGCACCGCCATTACGGCGCCCGTGCCGTAGCCCATCAGCACGAAGTTCGCGACCCACAGCGGCACTTCCTCGCCGCTGAAGGGATGGATGGCCGAGATGCCGAGCGGCATGCCCTTTTTCTCCATGGTCTCCATGGCCGCCTCGGCGGCATGGGTAGAGCGGCATTCCGCCAGGAATGCCTGCAGCTTCGCATTGCCCTCGGCTGCCTTCACCGCCAGCGGGTGCTCCGCCGCCACCGCCATGTAGGTGACGCCCATCAGCGTATCCGGACGGGTGGTATAGACCGTGAGCGGCGCCTCCTCGCCGGGCACGCGGAAAGCGATCTCCACGCCCTCGGAGCGGCCGATCCAGTTGCGCTGCATCACCTTCACCGGCTCCGGCCAGCCGTCCAGGCCGTCCAGCGCCTCCAGCAGTTCGTCGGCATAGGCGGTGATCTTCATGAACCACTGGGGGATCTCCCGGCGCTCCACCAGAGCACCGGAACGCCAGCCCCGGCCGTCGATGACCTGTTCGTTGGCGAGCACGGTCTGGTCCACCGGATCCCAGTTCACGACCGAGTTCCTGCGGTACACCAACCCCTTCTCGAACAGCTTCGTGAACAGCCATTGCTCCCAGCGGTAGTACTCCGGCCGGCAGGTGGTGATCTCGCGGCGCCAGTCGTACGCGTAGCCCAGCCGCCTCATCTGGCCGCGCATGTAGTCGATGTTCCGGTAGGTCCACTCGGCCGGCGGCACATCGTTCTTGATGGCCGCGTTCTCCGCCGGCATGCCGAACGCGTCCCAGCCCATGGGCTGCAGCACATGGCGCCCCTGCATGCGCTGGTAGCGGGCGATCACGTCGGAGATGGTGAAGACCCGGACGTGTCCCATGTGCAGGCGCCCGCTGGGATAGGGGAACATGGTGAGGCAGTAGAACTTCTCCCGGCCGGGATCCTCGTCCACCTCGAAACACCGGTGTTCTTCCCAGTAGCGCTGGGCGGCCGGCTCTGTCGCCTCCGGCCTGTAATTGCTGTCCATCGTCTGCCGTCTTCAGCCAACCCGTTCAGGACCGGCAAGGATACATGAGGCACCCGGCGGCCGGTACCGCCGTCAGCGGCGCCGCCGGGCGGCCAGTGCCGCCGCCGCGAGCACAGCCAGGCATAGCCCGACGACCGGCCAGTTGCCGGTGGCCGCATAGGGCGTGAGCCCGGTGCGGGGCTGCACCCGCGCCCGCAGGACCGCCGTCTCGAACTGGGGCGAGCGCGAGTGGATGCGTCCGCGGGGGTCGATGAACGCCGTGACGCCGGTGTTGGTCGCGCGGAGCTGCCAGCGGCCGGCCTCCAGGCTGCGCAGGCGGGCGATCTGGAGATGCTGATGAGGCGCGATGGAATCGCCGAACCAGGCGTCGTTGCTCACGTTCACGAGCAGCGTCGCCTCGGGCAGCGCATAGAGCTGCTCCGCGCCGAAGGCGTCCTCGTAACAGATGGTCAGCGCCACCTTCTCGCCCGCAGCCTGCAGCAGTTCCGGGCGCTCGGGACCGGCGGCCGTGTCCGTATACGGCAGGCTCATCAGCCGCATCCACTCCCGGATGAAGTCGGGCACCGGGAAGTACTCGCCGAAAGGCACCAGGTGGCGCTTGCGATAGATCCCCTCGCCGGGCCCCAGCAGCAGCACGCTGTTGCTGTAGCCGCGCAGGTCCTCGTCGTAGTCCATGATGCCGAGCAGCAGCGAGGCGTCGCGAGCCTCCATGATGCGGTCGATGCCGGCCAGATAGTCTGCCACCTGGCTGGTTTCGGCGGGCACCGCCACCTCCGGCCAGACGATGATGTCGGCGTCGGCCTCGGCCAGCGTCAGCCGCCGGTACAGGGCCAGCGTCGGCGCCCGCTCCTCCGGCAGCCACTTGCGATCCTGAGTGATCGCCCCCTGCACCAGCGAGGCGCGCAGGGGCACGCCGTCCGGGGCGGTCCACTCGATGCCGGCGAGTCCGGCACCGGCCGCGGGCACGGCGACGACGAGCGCCGCGATCGGCAGCCGCCAGCGGGGCTCGCGGACCAGCACGATCAGCGCCGCCGCCAGCACCGCCACGGCGAGACTCGCGCCGTAGACGCCGCCCAGGGGAACGAAGCCGGCCAGAGGGCCGTCGGTCTGGCTGTAGCCCAGCGACAGCCAGGGGAAGCCGCTCAGAAGCCAGCCCCGCAGCCACTCCATCGCCACCCAGGCCGTCGGCAGAACCCACAGCACATGGAGAGTGTCGCGGGCGGTCAGGCGCGCGACGATCCAGGCGGTGCCCGCGTAGTACACCGCCATGATCAGCACCAGCCCCAGCATGAGAAAGAGCGACAGCACCGCCGGTGCGCCGCCGAAGATCGTGATGGAGATATACAGCCAGTAGGTGCCGGAGAGGAACGCGCCCGCGCCGAAGGCGAAGCCGGCGGCGGCGGCCCGGCGCGGGCTGCGCCCGGGCCACAGCGCGGCGCCCGCGGCGACGACCACGGGCGCATACCACCACCACCCGAACGGCGCGAAGGCCAGCGGCAGCGTGAGTCCCGCCGCCAGGCTCAGGAGTCGCGGATAACCGGACGCCGCTTGCAGGGCCTCACGCATGCCGGACGACGTGCGGGACGGGCCCCGGCCGGGGCTAGTCGCCCCGGGCCTCTTCGGCCGGCGACACCTCCAGCAGATCGATGCGCCGGCGGTCCGCCCGGGTCACCGTGAATCGGTAGCCCCCGTATTCGATGGCTTCGGATCGGCGCGGCAGGTGGCCGAGTTCGTGCATGACCAGGCCGCCCACGGTGTCGTAGTCGTCGTCGCTGAAGTCGGTATCGAAATGCTCGTTGAAGTCCTCGATACGGGTCAGCGCGCGCACGGCGTACACCGGGCGGCCGCCCTTCTCGCCCGCCTCCTGGATGTAGGGCATCTCTTCCGGGTCGTGCTCGTCGTCGATCTCGCCGACGATCTCCTCCAGCACGTCCTCGATGGTGGCGAGGCCCGACACGCCGCCGTATTCGTCCACGACGACGGCCATGTGGTTGTGGCTCGCGCGGAACTCCTTCAGCAGCGTGTTCAGGCGCTTCGCCTCCGGGATGAAGACGGCCGGCCGCAGCCAGCGGACGATGTCCTCGCTGGAGTACTCCGCCTGGCCGACGAAGCGCAGCAGGTCCTTGGCGAGCAGGATCCCCAGCACCTCGTCCCGGTCCTCGCCGATGACGGGGAAGCGGGAATGCCCGGATTCGATGATGATCTTCAGCATCTCCTCGACGGGCCGGTCCTTCTCCAGGACCACCATCTGGGAACGGGGGATCATCACGTCTCGCACCTGGGTGGCGGAGACTTCCAGCACGCCCTCGAGCATGGCCTGCTCTTCGGGGTCGAATATGTCCCCCGCCTGGGCGTCCTTGATGATGTTGAGGATCTCTTCACGGCCCCTGGGCTCGCCCCGCAGCGCCTTCAGCAGGCGACTGAACAGACCGGGCGGCTCGGAGCCGTTGCTACTGGGAGGTTTGTCTTCCGTCATGATTCCGATAGAGGCGGCGCAGATCGCGCCGAGCTGGATATTGTACCAGTGTCCATGGTTTTCAATCCTCCCGATAAGGGTCCGGATGGCCCAGTTCCGCGAGGATCTCCCGCTCGAGGCCTTCCATGCGGGCGGCCTCCTCCGGCGTCTCGTGGTCGTGGCCGGCCAGATGCAGGGTGCCGTGGACGATCATGTGGCACCAGTGGCTCTCCGCCGCCTTGCCCTGCTCGGCCGCCTCCCGCGCCACCACCGGCGCACAGACCACGAGGTCCCCCAGGGGGTAGTCCTCCTCCTCGCCGGGCAGCCCCGGCTCGCCGCCGGGGAACGCCAGCACGTTGGTGGGCCGGTCCCTGCCGCGCCAGCGCGCGTTCAGTTCCCGGCTCTCGGCCTCGCCGACGATGCGCACCGTCAGCTCCCGCTCTCCCGCCTCGAGCCCGGCGCGGCGGAGCGCCGTCTCGGCCCAGCGCCTGAGTGCATGGCGCCCCGGGAGCGCGGCGACGCCCTCGCCGGACCGGCCGTCCCCGCCGTAGAGGGCCACCTGCCGGACCAGTGCAAGAGACACGATCAGCGCCTGTTGATGCGACTACAGGCCGCCGTCGCCGTGGGCGTCGTAGGCTTCCACGATGCGCTGCACCAGAGGATGACGGACCACGTCGGCGGCGGTGAAGTAGCTGAAGCCGATGCCCTCGATCCCGCGCAGCACGTCCATGACGTGGCGCAGGCCCGACAGCTGCCCCTTCGGCAGGTCGATCTGGGTGACGTCGCCGGTCACCACCGCCCGGGAACCGAAGCCGATGCGGGTCAGGAACATCTTCATCTGGGCGGCGGAGGTATTTTGCGCCTCGTCCAGCAGCACGAAGGATTCGTTCAGGGAGCGGCCGCGCATGAAGGCGAGCGGCGCCACCTCGATGACGTTGCGCTCCACCAGCCGGCCCACGCGCTCGAAGCCCATCATCTCGTACAGAGCGTCGTACATGGGGCGGAGATAGGGGTCGACCTTCTGGGACATGTCGCCGGGCAGAAAGCCGAGGCGCTCGCCCGCCTCCACGGCCGGTCGCACCAGCACGATGCGGCGCACCTCGTCGCGCTCCAGCGCCTCGATGGCGGCGGCCACGGCCAGGTAGGTCTTGCCGGTGCCGGCGGGGCCGATGCCGAAGGCCAGGTCGTTCTCGCGGATCTGCACCAGGTAGTGACGCTGATTCGGACCGCGGGCGCGGATGCGCTTGCGCGGCGTTTTGAGGAGCGTCTCCTCGGACTGCTCCCGGGCCGGCGCGTCCGTGGCGGGGCCTTCCTCCGGAGGCGCTTCCCGGGCCTCCATTGCCGATTCCTGCAGGCAGATGTGGACCCGGTGCGGATCCAGGTGTTCGCTGCCGGTCAGACGGAACAGCTCCTGCAGCACCTGCTCGCCGGCGCGCGCCGCGCCCGGCTGGCCCACCACCCGGAAACGGTTGCCCCGGTTGGCGATCTCCACGCCCAGTCGGCGCTCGATTTGTCTCAGGTGTTCGTCGAACTGGCCGCAGAGATTGGCCAGACGGTTGTTGTCGGCAGGCTCCAGGACGATGTCCCTGGCTTCGTTTACGGATTCCAAGAGAAGAGGAAACTCCCGGTTCGGGTTGACAGGTTTCTAGCCTAACCCCTCCTCGTGACGAGGGGAAGTCAGGAGGCCCGGCGCCGGGCCGGCGGCACGACGAGGCGTCCGCGCAGGGAATTGGGCATCGCCTCGGTAATCTGCACCTCGACGAACTCGCCGATGAGCGCTTCGTCGCCGTCGAAGTTCACCCAGCGCATGTTCTCGGTGCGGCCGGCCACCTGTCCCGTATGGCGGCGGGCACGGCGCTCGACCAGTACGCGCTGGGTCGTGCCGACCATCGCCTCGCTGATCGCCGCCGCCTGCTGGTTGATCCGGGCCTGCAGCAGGGCGAGGCGGCGCTTCTTCTGGCCGGCGGTGATCTCGTCCGGCAGCGAGGCCGCCGGCGTGCCCGGCCGCGCGCTGTAGATGAAGCTGAAGGACTGGTCGAAGCCCACGTCGGCGATGAGCTTCATCGTGGCGTCGAAATCCGCGTCCGTCTCGCCGGGGAAGCCGACGATGAAATCCGAGGAAACCGAGATGCCGGGCCGGGCTTCGCGCAACCGGCGGATCTTCTGGCGGTATTCCAGCGCCGTGTGGCCGCGCTTCATCAGCGCGAGCACCCGGTCGGAGCCGCTCTGCACCGGCAGGTGCAGGTAGGACGCGAGCTTCGGCACCTCGGCGTAAGCGCGGATCAGCGAATCGGTGAACTCCACGGGGTGCGAGGTGGTGAAACGGATGCGCTCGATGCCCTCGACCGCGGCCACGTAATGGATCAGGGTGGCCAGGTCGGCGATGGTGCCGTCGTGCATGGCACCCCGGTAGGCGTTCACGTTCTGGCCGAGCAGGTTCACCTCCCGCACGCCCTTGTCCGCCAGCTGCGCCACCTCGACGATGACATCGTCGAACGGCCGGCTGATCTCCTCGCCCCGCGTGTAGGGCACGACGCAGAACGAGCAGTACTTGCTGCAGCCCTCCATCACCGAGACGAAGGCCGTGGGACCCTCGGCCCGGGGCTCGGGCAGGCGGTCGAACTTCTCGATCTCGGGAAAGGAGACGTCCACCACAGGCTCGCCGGAACGCCGCACCCGCTCGAGCATCTCGGGCAGCCGGTGCAGGGTCTGCGGGCCGAACACCATGTCCACGTAGGGGGCCCGGCGAATCACGGCGTCGCCTTCCTGGCTGGCCACGCAGCCGCCGACGCCGATCACCAGCTCCGGTCGCTCCGCCTTCAGCCGCTTCCAGCGCCCGATCTCCGAGAAGGTCTTCTCCTGGGCCTTTTCCCGGATGGAGCAGGTATTGACCAGCAGCACGTCGGCCTCCGACGGGTCGTCCGTCAGCGCCAGCCCATGGGACTCGCGCAGCACGTCCGCCATCTTGTCGGAGTCGTACTCGTTCATCTGGCAGCCGTAGGTGCTGATGTAGAGCCTGCCGGTCATGAGGTCGATCCTAGCGCAGGAAACCTAGCGCAAGAAACCCAGGCTTTCGAGGATCACCAGGATGCGGTGGGCCGCCAGGTCCGGCGTCATCTCCTGGGTGTCGATGCGGATCTCCGGCGCCTCCGGCTCCTCGTAGGGATCGCTGATGCCGGTGAACTCCTTGATGATGCCCGCCCGCGCCTTGGCGTAGAGACCCTTGCGGTCGCGCTCCTCGCAGACCTCCAGCGGGGTGGCGACGTGGACCTCGACGAAGCCGCCGAGCGGCTCGATGTTCTGACGCACCTCGCGGCGGGTGCGGGCGTAGGGGGCAATGGGCGCGCAGATGGCGATGCCGCCGTTCTTCGTGATCTCGCTCGCCACGTAGCCGATGCGCAGGATGTTCAGATCCCGATGCTCCTTCGAGAAGCCGAGCTCGCTGGAGAGGTTCTTGCGCACGATGTCGCCGTCGAGCAGCGTCACCGGCCGGCCGCCCGCCTCCAGCAGCTTCACCATCAGCGCGTTGGCGATGGTGGACTTGCCGGAGCCCGACAGCCCGGTCATGAAGACCGTAAAGCCCTGCTTGTGCCGGGGCGGGTGGGTGCGGCGGAGCTCCGAGACGACCTCCGGGAACGAGAACCAGTCCGGAATCTCCAGCCCCTCCTGCAGCCGCCGGCGCAGTTCGGTACCGGAGATGTTCAGCACGTTGTCCTGGTCGGTGGTCTCGTCCAGCGGCATGTACTGGGCCCGGTTCTCCGCGTACACCATGAGGCGGAACGGCACCATGGAGATGCCGAGCTCCTGCTCGTGCTCGCGGAACAGGGTCTGGGCGTCGTAGGGACCGTAGAAGTCGTTGCCCTGGCTGTCCTTGCCCGGCCCGGCGTGGTCGCGGCCGACGATGAAGTGGGTGCAGCCGTAGTTCTTGCGGATGATGGCGTGCCACAGCGCTTCCCGCGGCCCGCCCATGCGCATGGCCAGCGGCAGCAGGCTGAGCGAGGTGGTCTGGTCCGGGTACTGGCCCAGCACGTGCTCGTAGCAGCGCACCCGGGTGTAGTGGTCCACGTCGCCGGGCTTGGTCATGCCGACGACCGGGTGGATGAGCAGGTTGGCCTCCACCTCGCGAGCCGCCCGGAAGGTGAGTTCCTGGTGCGCCCGGTGCATGGGGTTGCGGGTCTGGAACGCCACCACCTTGCGCCAGCCGAGCTTGCGGAACCGGTCGCGCATCTCCCGCGGGGTGTCGCGCAGGTGGCGGAAGTCGTAATGAGTCGGCGCCTCGACGCCGCGCAGCGGCCCGCCCAGGTAGACCGGCCCGGACTTGTTCATCAGGTAGTCCACCGCCGGATGCAACTCATCGGTCGTACCGAATACCTGCAGCGCCTCGGACTCCTTGTCCGGCGTCCAGCGGCTGGTCACCTGCATCGTCGCGACGAGCACGCCCTCCTGGTCGCGCAGCGCGATCTCGTCGCCCTCGGCTACGTCCGCGGCGAACTCCTCGCCCACGTCCAGGGTAACCGGCATGGGCCAGAGCAGCCCCGAGGCGAGGCGCATGTCCTTCACGACGCCCTCGTAGTCCGCCTGCTCCAGGAAACCGCTCAGGGGAGAGAAGCCGCCGTTCAGCAGCAGCTCGAGGTCGCACAGCTGGCGCGGCGTCAGGTCCCAGGACGCCATGTCGCGGGCGCGCTTCTTCTCCTCGGCCGCCGCGGCCTCGTCCAGGTACAGTTCGATCAGTGCGCCGCCGTGCGGCTCCTTGTAGGCTCCCATTTCCGGTTCCTTGTTTGCATAAACCATTGATCAGCAGCTCGCCCACCGTACCGGCGGACAGCCCGCAAACGTAGCAGAGCCCGCGCCGCGCTGCCGCGACCGGGCTCACAGAGTGCAATGGACCCCGCGGGGACCTTTCAGGTTGGCGTCAGCGTTCCGGGGCTGCCCTCAGAACGGAATGTCGTCGTCGAACTCCTCGCCGCCGCCCGAATCCGGGTAGTTGCCGCCGGAGGGGCCGGAGTCCTGGGACGACATCGGCGCCGAGCCGCCGCCGCCGCCGCCACGGCCGCCCATCATCTGCATCTCGTCGGCGATGACCTCGGTGGTCCAGCGGTCGTTGCCCTGCTTGTCCTGCCACTTGCGCGTGCGCAGCTTGCCCTCGATGTAGACCTGGGAGCCCTTGCGCAGATACTCGGCGGCGATCTCGGCGAGACGCCCGAACATGGCGACGTTGTGCCACTCGGTGCGCTCCTTCTGCTCGCCCGTCTGCTTGTCCTTCCACTGCTCGCTGGTCGCGATGCGAAGGTTTGTGACTGCGCTGCCGCTCGGCATGTAGCGCGTGTCCGGATCCTGGCCGAGGTTGCCGACCAGTATGACTTTGTTGATTCCGCGGGCCATCAGGATCCCCTGCTCTTCTTGGTTGGATGCCGCGGCGAGGAGCGCAGGCTCTTCGCCGTCGAGGGTGAGCTATTGTAGGCGCTGGGTCGCCAAATGCCCACCGCTATAATGCGGGATTACGCCCGAAAACAAGCCCGATCGTCACCAGCAGCCAGGCGACGCCGATGACGCCGAGGGAGACGAACACGCCGCTGTAGTCGGTCACGCCCATCAGCCACCCGCCAACCACGCCGCCGGCGAACGCGCCGAGGAACTGGGAGGTGTAGAACAACCCCAGCGCGCCGCCGCGGCCGTCCGGGCCGGCGACCACCGACAGGCGGGCCGGCAGCCGGGCCTCCAGGTAGTTGAACCCGGCGAAGAAGATCGCCAGGCCCGCCAGGGCCAGTATCCAGCCGTCCGCCGCCTGCCACAGCAGGCCCTGGCCGAGGGCCAGCAGACCCACCGAGAGGACGAAGATCCAGCTGCCGCGGCCCTTCTCGCCCAGCAGTACCAGGGGAACCGTGGCCACCAGGGACAGCGCCAGGGCGGCGAAGTAAGTGCGCCACTGGGTCTCCATGGGCACGCCGAGCGCGTCGCGCAGCAGGAACGGCGCTGCCACGAAGCTTGCCGTGAGCATCATGTGCAGCAGGAAGATGGAGGCATCGATGGCGGCGACGCCCGGGGTCAGGCGCCCCGCCGGCCGCCGCTGCTCCCCGTGATGGGCGCCCGGCTTCGCCCGGGGCAGCACCGTGGCGAGCGCCAGTGCCGTCAGCGCCATGATGCCTGCGAGCCAGAACAGACCGCGAACGCCGGTCACGCTGGCCACCAGCGGACCGAGCACCAGCGCGATCAGGAACGAGCTGCCGATGGAGATGCCGAGGATGGCGGTGGCCCGGGTGCGGATCTCCTCCCGGGTGTGGTCGGCCAGCAGCGCCGTTAGCGTGGCCGAGACGGCGCCCGCCCCCTGCAGCAGCCTACCGGCGATCACGCCGAGGATGTGGTGGCTCATGGCCGCGACGAAGCTGCCCAGGGCGAAGACGGTCAGCCCGAGCACGATGACCGGCACGCGGCCGATGCGGTCGGACAGCGTGCCGAACGGCACCTGCAGCACGGCCTGGGTAATCCCGTAACCGCCCACCGCCAGACCGACCAGCATGGGGGTGGCCCCCTCCAGGCCGGACGCCCAGAGGGCGAGCACCGGCAGCAGGAGGAACAGGCCCAGCATGCGCAGCATGGCCATGCCGCTGACCATGCCGATGATGCGGCCCTCCCCCGGCTCGAGTGAGATGCGTTTACGCGGCCCGTCGGTCGGGGTCGTCTGTTCGTCTGGCATGTCCGGTCCTGTGGTGTCGCTGCGGGTCCGCCGTGCGGCCGCGCTTTTGCGCGGCGGGAAGCAGGCGGCGTATATTAACAGGTTGACCCTCGCTCACCGCCGGCTCCCATGGACAGTATCGAAATACGCGGCGCACGGACGCACAACCTGCAGAACATCGATCTGTCGCTGCCCCGCGAGCGGCTGATCGTGCTGACCGGCCTCAGCGGCTCCGGCAAGTCCTCGCTGGCGTTCGACACCATTTATGCGGAGGGTCAGCGCCGCTACGTGGAATCGCTGTCGGCCTACGCGCGCCAGTTCCTCTCCATGATGGAGAAGCCGGACGTCGACCACATCGAGGGACTGTCGCCCGCCATCTCCATCGAGCAGAAGTCGACCTCCCAC
>DASRVH010000067.1:0-29832 GCA_035655155.1 Woeseiaceae bacterium | reverse complement strand
GTCGGTGCCGAGAGCGATGCAGAGCCGGGCCGCCTGCTCGAGCATGGCATCGGAGACCGCGACGTCGTGGATGTGCTCGCGCGCCTTGCGGATCTTCGTCCGCAGGCGGCCGTCGCGTCGTTTCCACTTCTCGACGAACGCGGCGGGACCGCGCTCGTATTCGTCGCGGCGCCGGATGACCTCGATGCGGGTGGCCAGTTCCTCCGGCGTGCGCACTTCCACCGACAGTCCGAAGCGGTCCAGCAGCTGCGGCCTGAGCTCGCCTTCTTCCGGGTTGCCGCTGCCGATCAGCACGAAGCGCGCCGGATGACGCACGCTCAGCCCCTCGCGCTCCACCACGTTCTCGCCGGAGGCGGCCACGTCCAGGAGCAGATCCACCAGGTGATCCTCCAGCAGGTTCACCTCGTCGATGTACAGGAAGCCGCGATGAGCGCGGGCCAGCAGGCCGGGCTCGAAGGCCTTCTCGCCCTGGGTCAGGGCCAGCTCCAGATCCAGTGCGCCCACCACGCGATCCTCGGTGGCGCCGAGCGGCAGGTCCACCACCGGCACCGGCAGCGTGCGGCTCCCCAGTTCGCCCTGCCGCCCGCGCTCGCGGCACTCGTCGCACCGGTCGTCCGCGGCATCGGGATCGCAGCCGTAGCGGCAGCCCGTCACCGCCCGCATCTTCGGCAGCAGCGCCGCCAGCGCACGCACGGTGGTGGACTTGCCCGTGCCCCGGTCGCCGAACACCAGCACGCCGCCGACGCCGGGATCGACGGCGGCGATCATCAGGGCGAGCTTCATCTCGTCCTGACCGACGATCGCGGAAAACGGAAAGGGTGCCGCCATCTCAGAGACTCCGGTCGCGGGTTTCAGTAGCGGCCGGCGAAAACCGACGCGGGGCCGTCATCGGCACGCTCCTCGGGCGCCGGCGCCGCAGTGCCGCGGGAGCCGAGACTCCAGCGCCACAACGCCGATACGTCGAGCGGCAACACCAGGAACCAGTGCTCCAGCACCGCCACCGCCATCAGTGCGGACAGGAAAGTCCAGGCCACGGCGTCGTGGGGCGTCGCCGCCGATGCCGCCGCGCCGATCATCCACGCCGTCACCAGCGTCGCGACCGTGACCGAGAACGGGAACAGCAGATTCATCGAGCGCCGCCGGAGGAAACTGGCGAGATAATCGAGATGGTCGGGCAACAGCTCCTCGTTGAGATTGCGCACCCCCAGGAACACATTCAGCCGGGCGCTCTCGTGCATGGCGAGCAGCACGGCGAAGGTCCACAGTCCGAGCCGGTTCGGCTCGCCCGCGGTCACGAGCACCATGACCAGCGCCACGACGACGATGGCGGCTTCGTGGTAGTAACTGGTCTGCAGCGCGTGCCCGAAATGACGCCAGCCCGAGCAGCCCTCCTCGCAGCGGTGCTTGCGGGGGCCGGTCAGATAACCGAGATAGTAACTCGCCTCCACCCACACCCAGGCCAGCAGCCCGCAGCTGAACGAGAGGTAGGCGCCGGCGACGGTGGTATCGTCGGCCGCGGCGGCGAGGCCGGCCAGCGCGGCCACCAGCACGGCCGTCGCGCCGGCCATGCTCCACGGGAAAGTGCGCTTCGGCAGCCCGTCCAGATAGAAGACCACGCCGGTGCTGAACCACCACAGGAACAGGGCAAACAGTACCGGCAGGACATATTCGGGCACGCGGCGCTTCCTCTACCAGTTCGTTCTTTACCAGACCGGCGCCATCCGCACCGTCGCGGGGAGCTCGTTTCTTTTCGCCGGCAGAGTATACAGTCGGGCGAAGATGGCGAAGCCCGCCGCCGCCAGCGCGCCCCGCTTCGCCAGCCCCACGAGCCCGCCGCGCTCCTTCGCCGCCGCGGCGGACTCGGAGATGCGCCGCAGCCGTTCGAGCCCGCGGCGGAAGCGGGGATCGTCGATGTCGAGCTGCAGCGGGAAGACCTGCTTCGTGATCTCGTTGGTGATCTCGAACACCCGGTAGTCGTACTCGGTGGGATCCATCTGCATCGCGTCGTACATCTCGGGGCGGGTGTGGTCGCGCACGTACATCGTGGCGTACACCGCCAGCAGGAAGAAGCGGATCCACAGCTTGTTCGCGCCGCGCAGCAGGCGCGGATTGGCGCGCATGATCAGCGCGAAGGCTTCGCCGTGGCGGTACTCGTCGTTGCACCACTGCTCGAACCAGCGGAAGATGGGATGGAAACGCCGCTCCGGATGCTTCTCGAAATGCCGGTAGATGGTGATGTAGCGCGCGTAGCCGATCTTCTCCGACAGGTAAGTGGCGTAGAAGATGTATTTCGGCTTGAAGAAGGTGTACTTCTTGGCCCGGCGCAGGAAGCCGAGGTCCACCGCCACGCCGAAGTCCTTCAGCGAGCGGTTGATGAAGCCCGCATGGCGGGACTCGTCCCGGGCCATGAAGCCCATCAGCTCCTTGACGTCCGGGTTGTCCACCGCCCGCTTGATGTCGGCGTAGAGCACGCAGCCGGAGAACTCCGAGGTGACGGAGCTCACCATGAAGTCGATGAACTCCTTGCGCAGGGCTTCCGGCAGCTCGCGGATCTCGTCCTCGAACTCCGGCGGCCGCACGAAGTGGTTGCGATTGGCGTCGTTCCTGAACTCGTCCATCATCGCTTCCCACTCCTCGCGCACGGGGCCGAGGTCCAGCCGGTCCATCGCCTCGAAGTCGGTGGTGTAGAAGCGCGGCGTCAGCAGCGTCTCCGTCGTCGCCGCCGTGGTGGACTCGTTGACCCCCGGCCGATCCCGGCCCGCATCCATCGTCGCTTCCATCCTTCTCTCCTCTTTATCGTTGCGTCGCCGCGCCGTTGGCGGCCGTCTGTGCGCTCTCGCCCGCGCCCGCCTGCAGCAGGGTGACGAATATCTTCACGTTGTCGCTGCCGAAGGGACCCAGATACAACCGGCGCTCGGTCTCCGGGTCCTCCAGCGTCAGCCTGCCGTCGGCCCAGCGGGTGAGCACGAAGGCCGGCTCCGGCCCGATGCCGCGGAGCTTGCGGTCCCGCGCCAGGCCGCGAAGCACGCCGCGCAGGAACCCGTTGGTGCCCGGCTCTACGACGTACAGCACGTCGCCCGCCGCGTCCCGCACCACCACCGAGCCGTCCGCCGCGTCCGCGAACGCGAGTTCCCGGCTGTCGACCGCGGCCGAGGGAGGCACCTCCACCGTGCCCACGCCCGTCAGCCGTGCCCCGGCGGCGGCCAGGATGGTGACCGCCACCAGCGCCAGCGCGCCGAGGATGGCCGGGCGCGGGATGCGGTCGCCGTGTGTATCGCTCATCGGCGGACCCTCAACGCGCCGCGGCGGCGAACGAGCCGGCCGTCGCCTCTTCGGCCAATCGCTCGCCGGCGCGCGCCGGCCCGTGGCCCGCCGTCCGGCCGGCCGCCTCGTCCGATGTCTGGCCCAATGTCTGGCCCGATGTCTGGTCCGATGTCTGGTCCGATGTCTGGCCCGAGTATTGGGCCAGGGCATCGGCCAGCACTCCCGCCACCCGCTCGGCATCCGGGATGCCGCGCAGCATGGGCTGGGCGTTGCCGAAGCTCCAGGGCCGCACGTGCGGCCAGAAGATCAGCCAGGAGACACCGTTGCCGGGCTTGACGTCCACCGGTATGTCGCCGGAACCGTCCGAGCCGATCTTCACCGCCGCCGACTGCACCAGCGAGAACGGGATGTTGGCCGTCATCGGCAGCGCGATGCCGAAACGCAGCATCACCCGTTCGGTGGTCACCGTGTAGATGGTCGTGCGGCCCATCTGCCAGGCGATCAGTAGCAGCACGCCGACGGCGAGCCCGGCGGGCACGGCCAGGCCCGCTGCCCCTGTCAGCGCGGCGCCCATGGCCTGGCCGCCGGCCAGGTCGGCGCCGATGCGCCAGGCGGCCAGCACGGCGAAGTAAAGGACCAGCTTGCGCACGTGCAGCGCGTCGATAGCGAGGTTCTGCCAGCGGGGCGAGCCCTGCCAGAGCAGCCGCTCGCCCTCGGGGAGCGGCTCCGGGATGCCCGGCATGTACTCGGGGGCGTGGTCGTGATGACTCATATCAGCGGCTCCTGGCGCACCGGATCGGCATACAGCGTGCCGCTGCCGAAGTAGCCCATGATGCGGTCTTCCTCGAGCAGCGTGACCAGATCCGGGTTGGCCGTGCCGGGCACGTGCGCGAGCTGATGGCCCTTGAGGGCGTCCACCCTGACCTGCCCGCGGCCGCCGTGGATCTTCGCGAAGTAGATCGGCACGAGAATGCGGCGCGGGCCCGTCGCCCCGCCCACCTCGGCCTCCAGGTAGCGCACGTGGGGCTCGGACAGATCGAGCCACAGGTCCTTGATGGTGCCGGCCACTTCACCGTCGGTGCCGACCAGTTCCATGCCGCGGGGATCGGCGTCACGGCGGTCGACCTCGGCTTCGCTCACACTGCGCATCGGCACGATGCGGGCGCGACCGTCGTAGGTCTGATCGGGCTCGTCGGCACGATTGGCGAAGGCACCCGGCCCGACGCCGGCGCCTATGCCGTCGCCGTCCGGGATCAGCGGCGAGCCGGGGAACGGCGCGGCGGGCTTCGCCCTGATGTCGGTCTCCGGCGGCTCGTGGCGCGGGGACTGGACGGTGTGGCCGTCGCGCAGCAGGAAGGTCTTCGGCGAGGGCACCGCGGGGAAGCCCTGCACGGTGATGCTGCCGGAGCGCTCCGACTCCAGCGGATAGCCTTCCCGCTTGTCTTCCCGGCGCAGATAGATGATGAGGCCGGCGAAGAATATCCAGAAGGCGTAGAGAACGAGTTGTGCTACGTCGATGTAGCCAGTAATAGCGCCGGTTTCCATAGTCAATCTCCTTGAGGCAAACCGCTCAGCCCGGGAATTCCGCCAGGCCGAACCTCGATGGCGACCGCTCAGGCGCCGCAGGCGCATGACGCACGAGCGGTCCTATCGCGATCAACGTCGCAAATAACAACAGTATTTCCAGGTGGTAGACGAAGCTGTAGCCGGCCGAGGCATTGTTCATGGCCGGCCCCAAAACACCGGCGCTCGCCAGTCCCGACACCAGGTCGCGGATGGCGCCGCCGGCGGCGATGGCGATGCCGGCCGCGCTGGCCTGCACCGCACCCCATGCGCCGAGGGCGAGTCCGGTGTAGCGCCCCCGGTTCATCGCCATGGCGGCGGTGAGGGTGCCCACGGAGAAAAGCCCGGCGCCGAATCCGATCAGCACGGTGCCCGCCCGGAACAGGTTGGCCGAGGCGAGCGGCGCCGCGAAGATCACGGCGGGGAAGGCGAACAGCCCGACCAGCGCGCCGACGCCGGCCAGCCGGAAGGCGTCGCCGCCGCGAGCGAGATGCCGCGCAGCCAGCGCAAAGCCGACGAGCGTGCCGCCGGCCAGCAGCGCGGTCAGCGCAGTGGTGGCGCCGACGCTCAGTCCGAGTATGTGGCCGCCGTAGGGCTCGAGCAGGATGTCCTGCATGCTGAACGCCGCGGTCCCCAGACCCACGGCCACCAGGAAGCGCCGCGCGCCGGGCGCCTCGGCGAACGCGCGCCAGGCGTCGGTGAACGACGGCCGCGGCAGGCTGCGGTCGGTCTTCTCCGGCTGCATGGCCTCCTGCTTCCACAACGCCAGCATGTTCAGGGCGAAGGTCGCGAGCGCGGCCCCCTGAATCACCTGGATGAGGCGCACCTGGCTGAAGTCGCGCAGTAACGCGCCGAACACCAGGGCGCTCGCCACCATGCCGATCAGCAGCATCACGTAGAGCAATGCGACCACCCGCGGGCGCGATTCCTCCGGCGCGAGATCGGTGGCCAGGGCGAGGCCGGCTGTCTGGGTGGTATGCAGCCCGGCGCCGACCAGCAGGAACGCGAGCGCCGCGCTGGCATGGCCGATCCACGCCGGGCCGTTGGAGTCGCCGGAGAGCAGGATCAGCGCGAACGGCATGATTGCCAGGCCGCCGAACTGCAGCAAAGTGCCGAACCAGATGTAGGGCACGCGACGCCAGCCCAGCACCGAACGATGAGTGTCGGAACGGAACCCCACCAGCGCCCGGAACGGCGCGAACACGATCGGCAGCGCCACCATGGCGGCCACCAGCGAGGCGGCCACGCCGAGCTCGACGATCATCACCCGGTTCAGCGTGCCGGCGATCAGCACCATCGCCATGCCGACGGAGACCTGGAACAGCGACAGGCGCAGCAGCCGACCGAGCGGCAGCTCGGCGGAAGCCGCATCGGCGAACGGCAGCAGCGCGGGACTCACGCCCCGCCAGCTCTTCGCCAGCCTGCCGTTCAGCGATTTCATGCGCGGATCAGCTCCTGGGCGTGAGACGTGTAGAAGCCGCTCGCGATGCGCTCGTCGCGGCCGGTGCGCCAGCGTTCCAGCGCGCCTGCTTGCCCGATGCGCCGATGCAGCGCGCCGCGGCCGACCGGCACGATGGCGGGCGCACGGTGATGGCGGTTCGGGATCAGACGGCCGGCGGCATGCATCAGTGCCAGCGCGGGCGTGCGCGGCGCGAACGTGAACAGGATGGACGTGCCGGCCAGCCGGCCGAAGCCGTTCAGCACGCGGACGATGTCCGGCGCGTCGTAGTGGATCAGGGAATCCATGGCCACCACGTGATCGAAGCGGCCGAGGCTCTCGTCGAACATGTCGCCCACGCGGAAATCAATCCGGCCCGTGCCGAGCTCGGCCGGCAGACGTTCCCGGGCCAGCTCGATCAGCGTCGGCGACAGGTCGACGGCGGTCACGTGGGCGCCGCGGCGGGCGGCCTCGACCGCCAGCGCGCCGGTGCCGCAGCCCGCATCGAGGAGGGTGCGCCCCTCCAGGTCCTCCGGCAGCCAGGAAAGCAGCCGCTCACGCATGCGGCCGCGGCCCGCTCGCACCGTGGCGCGTATGCGCCCCACGGCCTCGTCGGAGGTGAGCCGGCGCCAGGCATCGACCGCCGTCCGGTCGAAATAGGTCTCCAGCTCGCCGCGGCGTTCCTGGTAGGTCATGGTCGTCATCAGTCGAACCCCAGAAAATCGAAGATGTCCCGGTCCTTCATCGGCGCGGCGTCCATCGGGTCGGTGCCGTCCCACAGGGCCTGTGCCAGGCGGAGGTACTCCTGGCGCACGGCCTCCAGGCCTTCGGCGTCCTCCATCTCGAACAGCGTGGACTTCTTCAGCCGGCTGCGCCGGATGACGTCCAGGTCGGGGAAGTGCGCCACGCGATCCAGGCCGATGGCGGCGTTGAAGCGGTCGATCTCGTCGGTGCCGGCACTGCGGTTTGCGACGACACCGCCGAGGCGCACGTTGTAGTTCTTCGCCTTCGCCTGGATGGCCGCGACGATGCGGTTCATGGCGAAGATGGAGTCGAAGTCGTTGGCCGTGACGATCAGGGCGCGATCGGCGTGCTGCAGCGGCGCCGCGAAACCGCCGCACACCACGTCGCCGAGCACGTCGAAAATGACCACGTCGGTGTCGTCCAGCAGGTGATTCTGCTTCAGCAGTTTCACCGTCTGGCCGACGACGTAGCCGCCGCAGCCGGTACCGGCCGGCGGACCGCCGGCCTCCACGCACATGACGCCGTTGTAGCCCTCGTACACGAAGTCCTCGGGCCTGAGTTCCTCCGGATGGAAGTCCACGGACTCGAGCACGTCGATGACCGTCGGCACCAGCCGTTTCGTCAGCGTGAAGGTGGAGTCGTGCTTCGGGTCGCAGCCGATCTGCAGCACCCGCTTGCCGAGCTTCGAGAACGCCACGGAGAGATTCGACGAGGTGGTGCTCTTGCCGATGCCGCCCTTGCCGTAGACGGCGAATACCTTCGCCCGGCCGATCTTCTCGGGCTCCATGTGCACCTGCACGCTGCCCTCGCCGTCCAGGCCGCGGCTCCGGTTGCCGATCTCGGACATCGGAACGCTCGTTACATTCATGCTACTGCTACCCCCTCGACCACGCCTTCCAGCCGGTCTTCCAGTTCATCGCCCGCCCGCTGCAATGCTTCGAGCATGCTCTCGTCGGGCGTCCAGTATTGCCGTTCGTGGGCCTCCAGCAGGCGGCTTGCCACCCGCGCCGAGGCCGTCGGATTCAGGTCGGCCAGCCGCTGGCGCATCTCCTCGTCCAGGACGAAGGTCTGCGTCAGTTGCCTGTACACCCAGGGCGCCACCTGTCCGGTGGTGGCCGACCAGCCCATGGTGTTGGTGATGTGGGATTCGATCTGGCGCACGCCCTCGTAGCCGTGCTTCAGCATGCCCTCGTACCACTTCGGGTTGAGCATCCGGGTGCGGGTCTCCAGCGCCACCTGCTCGGACAGCGTGCGCACGGTGCCCTCGCCCCGGGTCTGGTCGCCGATGTAGACGGGCACGCTCTGCCCGGCGGCGGAATTCACCGCGCGGTTGATGCCGCCGAGGGTGTCGAAGTAGTGATCGATGGTGGTGACCCCGAGCTCGACGGAATCCACGTTCTGGTAGGCGAGTTCCACGCCGCCCAGCACGTTCTTCAGGAGCTCGGCCTGCTGCACCGGCCGGCCGCTGCGGCCGTAGGCGAAGCACTTGCGCCGGGTGTAGGTATCGGCCAGCTCGTCCTCGTCGTCCCAGCAGCCGCTGTCGACCATGTGGTTGACGTTCGAGCCATAGGCGCCGGCGGCGTTGCTGAACACCCGCAGTGCCGCGGTCTCCAGGTCGCAGTCGTGGGATTCCTGGTAGGCGAGCACGTGCTTGCGGATGAAGTTCCGTTCGCAGGGCTCGTCCGCGCCGGCGGCCAGCCACGCGGCCTCGGCGAGCATGCGGGTCTGCAGCGGCAGCAGGTCGCGGAAGATGCCGGACAGCGTCACCACCACGTCGATGCGCGGGCGGCCCAGCTCGGCCAGCGGGATCAGCTCGGCGCCGGACAGGCGGCCGTAGCTGTCGAAGCGCGGGCGGGCGCCCATCAGCGACATCGCCTGGGCGATCGGCGCGCCTTCGTTCTTGAGATTGTCCGTGCCCCAGAGCACCAGCGCCGTGGTCTCCGGCAGGCGGTTGCCCTCGGCCAGGTGACGCTCCAGCAGCTTGTCCGCCTGGCGTGCGCCGTCGGCCAGCGCAAAGGCGCTCGGCATGCGGAACGGGTCGAAGCCGTGCAGGTTGCGGCCCGTCGGCAGGATGTCGGTGGTGCGCAGCAGGTCGCCGCCCGGCACCGGCCGGACGAAGCGCCCGTCCAGTGCCTTGAGTATGGCGTCTATCTCGTGGTCTTCTGACAGCAGCGCCGCTGCAGCGGCCAGTTCGCCGAAGACCTCGAAATTCGTCTCGTTGCCCTCCATGCCGCCCGCCGCGAGCGCCTCGGCCGCCGAGGCCCCGGCCGCCAGCGCCTGCACGGCGGCCTCGGGCGGCCGCTCGCCGGTGAAGCCCTCGGCGATGGCGGCCAGCATGTCGGCCCGCTCGGCTTCCGAGGGAGCCTCGCCCACGACGTGCAGGCCGTGGGGGATGAGGGCGTATTCCAGTTCCAGCATCGCCTCGTTCAGGCGGGCGATCTCGGCCGCCGCCGCGTCGGCGGACCACTCGGGCTCGAGTGCGGCCAGATCCAGCTCCGCGGCCTGGGCCTGGATCAGGGCGGCGAGTTCGCCAGCCTCGTTGTCGAACTCCGGCGGCAGTGCGCGCCAGCGCTCGATGCTGGCTTTCAGATCGGCCAGGCCCCGGTACAGGCCGGCCTGGGCTACCGGCGGCGTGAGGTAGCTGATCAGCGTGGCCGCCGCCCTGCGTTTGGCGATCGTGCCCTCCGACGGATTGTTGGCCGCATAGAGATAGAGATTTGGCAGATCGCCGATGAGACGCTCGGGCCAGCAGGCGGCGGACAGGCCGGTCTGCTTGCCCGGCATGAATTCGAGCGCGCCGTGAGTGCCGAAGTGCAGCACCGCGTGCGCCGCGTAATCCTCGCGCAGGTAACGATAGAAGGCGGAGAAGGCATGAGTGGGTGCGAAGCCCTGCTCGAACAGCAGCCGCATCGGGTCGCCCTCGTAGCCGAAGGCGGGCTGGATGCCGACGAACACGTTCCCGAAGTGCTCGCCCAGCACGAAGATCGAGCTGCCGTCGGTCTGATGCCGGCCCGGGGCCGGTCCCCACTGGGATTCGATGTCGGCGAGCCAGGTCTCGCGGCGCACGTGATCGTCGCTGCCGATGCGGGCGCAGACATTCGCGTCGGCGCCGTAGCGGCCGGCGTTGCCGCCGAGCAGGCGTTCGCGCAGCGCATCCTCGTTCTCGGGCACCTCCACGTCGTAACCGTCGCGCGCCAGCGCGCGCAGCGTGTGCAGCAGCGAGGCCCATACCGAGAGGTGGGCCGCCGTGCCGGTGGCGCCGGAATTCGGCGGGAAATTGAACAGCACCAGGCCCACCCGGCGCTCGGCCGCCGGCGTGCGCCGCAGTCGTATCAGGCGCTCCACCCGGGCGGCCAGGGCGGCGGCCCGTTCGGGCTGGGGATGCATGTCGCGCCTGCGATCCTCCGCTGCGCTCGTGGAGCGGCCGCCGAACAGCATCGGCGCCGTCGCGCCGTCGAGTTCGGGGATGGCCACCATCATCGTGGACTCCACCGGCATCAGGCCGAGGGTGGAATCCTCCCATTGCTCCAGGGACTGGAACTCGACGGCGTGGGCGGCCAGGTAGGGCACGTCGAGCTCGCCAAGCAGCTGCTCGGCGGCCGCGGAGTCGTTATAGGCCGGCCCGCCGACCAGGGAGAAACCGGTCAACGAGACGACCGCGTCCACCAGGGTCTCGCCGTCGCGGCGGAAGAAGCGCTCGACCGCGGGACGGGCGTCGAGTCCGCTGGAGAACGCCGGTATCACCCTCAGGCCGCGCGCCTCCAGCGCGGCGATGACGCCGTCATAATGGTCCGTATTGCCCGCGAGGACGTAGGAGCGCATCACGAGCAGCCCGACGGTGCCGTTGCGCCCGTCCGCCTTGGGCAACCGGCGCGCGTCCTCGCCCATGCGCTGCCTGAGGCGCGGATGGTAGACACCCACCTCGGGGTACTCGGCCGGCAGCGCGGCCTTCACCCGGTCGCGCAGTCCCCGCCGCGGCCCGTCGGCGTAACGGCCGATCAGGAAGCGCACCATGTTGGCCACGTTGTCGTCGGAGCTGGCCAGCCAGTACTGCAGGGTCAGGAAGTAGGCCCTGACGTCCTGGGCGGTGCCGGGGATGAAGCGCAGGATCTGCGGCAGGCGCCGGAGCATGGCCATCTGGCGCGCACCGGCGGTGCTGCCGCCGCCTTCGGTCTTCTTCGGCTTCAGCTTCTTCAGGAAGGCGAGCGGCCCCTTCTGGCTGCCGTCCATGCGGAAATTGCCCAGCTTCGTGAGCCGCGCCACCTCGGCGGCGGACATGCAGCACACCAGCGCGTCGCAGCCGTCCCGGCGGGCGCGCAGATCCTCGAGGATGGGCTGGATGTGGTCGTCCATGAACATCATGGTGACCACGATAATGTCGGCTCGGGCGATGTCCTCCCGGCAGCGGGTCAGCGCATCCTCGTCGGCGCTCCATTCCGTGGCCACGTGCAGATGCATCGACAGCCCCGGCAGTTCCCGACGCAGCTGACGGTGGGCGCGCTCGACGGCACTCGCCATGTGACTGTCCAGCGTCACCATGACGAAGTTCATCGTCGTGCGGTCAGCGGCCGAAGTGTGCTTTGGCATCGTACAGTGTCTCGACGGTGATGCTCGCCACGCCCTGTTCGGTGGCATAGCGCTCGGTGTTCCGGCGGGCCTTGCCGCGCACGAAGAACGGGATCTTCTTCAGCTCCTGCTCGGCGTCTTCCGTCCACCGCGCGACGGTGGTGTCGACGGTGTCTTCGAGGTGATTGCCATCGGCAGGCGCGGCCTCACTGCGCTCGCCGGCAGCGGGCTTGCGGCCGTGGCCGAGGTGGGACGGCATCGCCTCGTCGTTGAATTCGAAGTCGTCCCGGAACATGGTCAGCAGGTGTTCCTCCAGGCCCATCATCAGGGGGTGCACCCAGGCGTCGAAGATGACGTTGGCCCCTTCCCAGCCCATCTGCGGCGAGTAGCGCGCGGGGAAGTCCTGCACGTGCACCGGCGAGGAGATGACGGCGCAGCCGATGCCGAGGCGCTTGGCGATGTGGCGTTCCATCTGGGTGCCGAGCACGAGTTCCGGCTCGAGTTCGGCCACCCGCGCCTCCACCTCCAGGTAGTCGTCGGTGATCAGCGGCTCTACGCCGTATTCCTTCGCCGCCTGGCGCACCTCGCGGGCGAATTCGCGGCTGTAGGTACCGAGGCCGACGACGTCGAAGCCCATCTCTTCTCTGGCGATCCGGGCGGCCGCCACCGCATGGGTGGCGTCGGCGAAGATAAACACCCGCTTGCCCGTCAGGTAGGTGCTGTCGACGGAGCGGGAGTACCAGGGCAGCCGCGATTCGGAGGTCGACAGCGCATCGCTGACGTCGAGGCCCGCCAGCTCGCCGACCTCGGCGATGAAGTCCCGCGTGGCGCCCACGCCGATGGGCACCGTCTTCACGAACGGCTGGTGGAACATGCGCTCGAGCCAGGCACAGGTCGTGTGCGCGATCTCCGGGTACAGGCAGACGTTGAAGTCCGCGTCGGGGATGCGCTGGAGGTCTTCGGGCGTGGCGCCCTCGGGCGCCACCACGTTGACGTCCACGCCGAGACTCTCGAGCAGGCCCGCGATCTCGCGCGCGTCGTCACGGCAGCGGAAACCGAGCGCCGACGGGCCGAGCAGGTTGGCGCTGGGCCGGCCTCCCTCGGGCCTCGCCGGCGGCTCGCTGCCCGGCGCCGGTATCCGGCCGGCGAGCAGCGTGCGCACGAGGTGGTAGAAGGTCTCGCTGGCGCCCCAGTTCTCCTTGCGCGAGTAGGACGGCAGTTCCAGCGGCACGATGGGCACGGGGAAATCCATGCTCTCGGCCAGCGCGCCGGGCTGATCCTGGATCAGCTCGGCGGTGCACGACTCGCCCACCAGCATCGCCCGGGGACGGAAACGGTCATAAGCGTCCCTGAGCGTCTGCTTCACGAGGCCCGCGGTATCGGCACCCAGGTCGCGGGCCTGGAAGGTGGTGTAGGTCACCGACGGGCGAGTCGGGCGCCGCTCGATCATGGTGAACAGCAGGTCTGCGTAGGTATCGCCCTGGGGCGCGTGCAGCACGTAGTGCACACCCTCCATCGAGGTGGCGATGCGCATGGCCCCGACGTGGGGCGGACCTTCGTATGTCCAGAGGGTCAGCTGCACGTCACACCGCCAGCCTTTCCATCCGGTTCAGCGGCCGGGCGAACAGCTCGGCGAGATCGGCCGCCTGCTCGAAGCCGTGCACCGGCGTGAAAACCAGCTCGATGGACCATTTCGTGCGGAAGCCTTCCGCCTCCAGCGGATTCGCGAGCCCGAGGCCGCAGACCGTGAGGTCGGGCGCGTCTTCGCGCACCCGGTCCAGCTGTCGTTCGACGTGCTGGCCCTCCGACAGCCGCACGTCCCGCGGCAGGCGCTCCAGCTCCGCCGTCACCACCTGGCGGTCCAGGTAGGGCGTGCCCACCTCGACCAGCTCCATGCCGCATTCCTCGTGCAGGAAGCGCGCCAGCGGTATCTCGAGCTGGGAGTCGGGCAGGAAGGTGATGCGCCGGCCGGCGAGTTTCTCCCGGTAACGCGCCAGGGCCCGGCGTGCGCGCGAAGCCGGCGCGTCGGTGGCCTCGCGGACCCGATCGGCGGGGATGTCCCTCACCGCGGCCGCCGCCTCGAGCCAGGCCAGCGTGCCTTCGACGCCGAAGGGATAGGGGGCGTCGATCAGCCGTGCGCCCCGCGCGGCAAGCGCCCTTGCCGTCTCGCCGAGGAACGGCTGGGCCAGCAGCACGTCGGTGCCCGGACCCACCGGCGGCAGCTCCGCCGCGGCCCGCGGCGGCAGGAAACCCACATCCTCGATGCCGATCTCGCGGAACAGCCGGGCGAACTGGTCCTCGACCACGTCGGCCAGCGTGCCGACCACCAGCAGCGAGCGCTCGCCCGCCGGCAGTGCCGGCAGCTCCGGCACCAGGGTCTGCAGGCAGTTGTCCTCGCCCTGGGTGAAGGTGGTCTCGATGCCGCTGCCGGAGTAGTTGAGCACACGGACCCGGCCCCGGTGGGCATGGGACAGGCGCTCGGCCGCCTTGGCGAGGTCCAGCTTGATGACCTCCGAGGGGCAGGAGCCGACCAGGAAAAGGGTGCGGATCTCCGGCCGCCGTTCCAACAGCTGCGCGGCAATGCGATCCAGTTCGTCGTTGCAGTCGGCCAGCCCAGCCAGGTCGCGCTCCTCCAGGATGGCCGTGGCGAAGCGCGGCTCCGCGAAGATCATGACGCCGGCGGCCGACTGTATAAGGTGTGCGCAGGTGCGCGAGCCCACCACCAGAAAGAAAGCGTCCTGAATCTTGCGGTGCAGCCAGACGATGCCCGTGAGCCCGCAGAAGACCTCCCGCTGGCCCCGCTCGCGGAGCACCGGCCGCTCGGAGCAGCCGTTCGGAAGGCTGGTGGCTGCCGCGCTCCGGTTCATTCGACGGCGTACCCTGCCCCGCGGTGCACCGCCCGCGGCGCCGATTGCTCGAGCCGCGCGGAGCGCAGCTTCAGCAGGAACTGCGTTGCGTTGACGACATAAGCCAAGTACGCTGCCAACGCGAGGAGCATCTGATGGCGCGCCTCCATAATTCCAAAGACAAGAGCCGCGATATAAGCCGTATGCAGCGCCATGACGAGCATGCTGACGACGTCCTCCCAGAAGAAGCTGGGGGCGAACAGCCAGCGGCCGAACACCACCCGCTCCCAGATCGACCCCGTCACCATAATTGCGTAAAGAATCAACGTCTTGACGACGACGGAGACGGTCGCGGCGTAGTAGCCCTCGCCGGTGCCGAGATAGCGGACCACCAGGGCGAAACTCACCAGGAATACGAGGAACTGGAGCGGCGCGAGGATGCCCTGGACCAGGGTCCAGCGGGACTCGTCCCGCCTCCTGCGCTCCGCTTCGGTGTAAAGAGGTTTTCTGTTCTTTTGCCGGGTCATGCGACCACGTGTCTCGCTGGTCTCGGTGCCGTTGTTAAGGAATCTAGACGCCTTGTTTCGATCTGTCAACTAAACCGGACGTAAACAAGACTTGACAAACGGAGGGTAGAATTCGATGATTAAGGCTCGCGTCCCCGTAAGGGCGCGCGCCGGTTGTCGGACAAGCTGCCCAAGTGGGGAGCGCATCCGCCGCCAGACCCGCCGAAGAGCGGCAAGGACGGTGGATGCCGGAGCAGGGCCTCGAGGGGCCCGCAGCGGCCCGGCCGAAGGATTTCGGTCGGCTGCGAAAGACACAGAAGGAGGCGTGCGATGCTCGAACGGGGAGCTCGACATCTGGCCGGAGACGACCAGGGACCAAACCATCATCCGCTGGCGAAGAGCGGCGAAACGGACGAGGACCGATGGAGAGAGGACGATGACGACTGCGAGGTACCGCGGGACCGTCTGGCCCAGCTGGTTCGCATCATCGAATCCGAAACCATCCCGAGACTAGTGCTGGCGCATAAGGAAGAGGTCGCGCTCGACGACCAGCAGGAACAGACCGGGCCCGGCGTGGGCCCCGAGGCGGTGCGCGAACTCGCCGCCCTGGTGCTCTCACCGAACCAGGAACTCGCCCTGACCTATGTGCGCTCGCTGCGCGACAAGGGCCTCCGGCGGGAAAGACTGTTCCTCGATTTGCTCGGCCCGACGGCCCGCTACCTGGGCAGCCTGTGGGAAGACGATCTCTGCGATTTCACCGAGGTGACCGTCGGGCTGTGCCGGCTGCACCAGCTGGTGCGCGAGATGAGCCCGGGCTTCATGCGCGCGGGCAACGGCGTGGAGGTCAAGCGCGCCCTGCTCGCGCCGGTGCCCGGCGAGCAGCATACCTTCGGCCTGCTCATGGTGACCGAATTCTTCCGTCGCGAGGGCTGGGACGTCTGGGGCGGCCCTTCCGCCAGCCACAGCGACGTCCTGCAGGTAGTGAATGCCGAGAAATTTTCGGTGGTCGGTTTCTCGGTGAGCTGCAACGACCGGCTGGACGAACTGACCGAATGGATCCAGACCATCCGCAACCAATCCCGCAACCCGGAGATCGGCGTGCTCGTCGGCGGCCGGGTGTTCATCGATAACCCCGAGCTCGTGCGCGAAGTCGGCGCCGACGCGACGGCCCTGGACGGGCGGCAGGCAGCAGTAAACGCGCTGCAACTGCCCCGGCAACTGAAGAGGCATTAGTGACCAACCCGCATCACGTAAGCGCAAGGGGAAACCGGCATACGGCCATCACCAGGGCCTTCCGCTCCGCGGCCCGCACGCTGGACCAGCTCACCGCCAATACCATTGCGACTTTGATTGCGGCCAGCGCCGACATCGCGCTGGTGATCGACGATAAGGGCGTCATCGTCGATCTGTCCCTGGGCGGCAGCGATCTGCCGCCGGAGCTCGGCGACGACTGGCTGGGCAAACCGTGGCTCGAGACCGTCGCGCTCGACAGCCGGCCGAAGGTGGAGGCGCTGCTGGAGGACGCGGCCCGGGGCGAGACCCCGCGCTGGCGTCACGTCAACCATCTCACGGCCGAAGGGCACAACATACCGGTACGCTACTGCACCGTGCGCCTGCGCAAGGACGGCAACATCGTGGCGGTGGGCCGCGATCTGCAGGCCATCGCGAACCTGCAGCAACGGCTGGTGGACGCCCAGCAGTCCGTCGAGCGCGATTACTGGAATCTGCGCCAGCTCGAGACCCGCTACCGCTTCCTGTTCCAGACCGCCTCCGAGGCCGTGCTGATCGTCGATGCGGGCAGCCAGAAGGTCCTGGAAGTGAATCCGGTAGCGGAGAAACTGCTGGGCGACCGGGGCAGGAAGATCGTCGGCCGGCCCCTCGCCGATGCCTTCGCGAAGAAGAGCACCACGGCGATCCACGACTTTCTGGCCGAGGTACGGGCAGCCGGACGTGCCGAGGACATACAGGCGAGGCTGCCCGACGATCGGCGCCTCACCCTGCGTGCCGCGCTCCTGCGGCAGGAGAGCGGAACGCTGATGCTGGTGCGCCTGCATACGCTGGACGGCAGCGACGCGGACTCGTCGCTCTCCGAGGCGAAGCGCCAGCTCGCCAGCGTGGTGGCGAGCGCGCCGGACGGCATCGTGGTCACGAGCCAGGACGGGCGCATCGTCAGCGCCAACGCCGCCTTCCTGGAACTGGCGCAGCTCGCCGGCGAGGACGAAGCGAAGGGCGAATCGCTCGACCAGTGGCTCGGCCGGCCGGGCGTGGATCTGAACGTGCTCATCGCCAACGTGCGCCAGCACGGTTCGGTGCGGCTGTTCTCCACTTCCGTGCAGGGCAATTACGGCACGGTCACCGAGGTGGAGATCTCCGCCGTGGCCATCCGCAGCGAGGACCGGCTGCGCTTCGGCTTCGTGATCCGGGACGTCGGCCCGCGGCTCGCGACCGACAACCAGACCATGCAGGCGCTGCCGCGTTCGGTGGAGCAGCTGAAGGACCTGGTCGGCCGGGTGCCCCTGAAGGAACTCGTCCGCGAAGCCACCGACCTCATCGAGAAGCTCTGCATCGAAGCCGCCCTCGAGCTGACCGACGACAACCGCGCGTCCGCGGCCGAGCTCCTCGGGCTGAGCCGTCAGAGCCTGTACGTCAAACTCAGACGCTACGGCCTCGGCGACCTGGGGCCCGACACCGAGGCCTGAACCATGGGCGCACAGGCTACCGGCAGCGTCCACGCGCCGGCCCCGGCGCCCGGGGCCGTACTCGAACTGCTGAAGCCCATCACCTGGTTCCCGCCGATGTGGGCGTTCATGTGCGGGGTCGTGTCCTCCGGCGTGGCGCTGTCCGGCAACTGGCTGGTGATCACCGCGGGCATCGCGCTGGCCGGCCCGCTGGTTTGCGCGACCAGCCAGGCGGCGAACGACTGGTTCGACCGCCACGTCGACGCCATCAACGAACCGAACCGGCCGATCCCGTCCGGCAGGATCCCCGGCCGCTGGGGGCTCTATATCGCGATCGCCTGGACGTTGCTGTCGCTGCTCCTGGCCGCGGCCCTCGGCACCTGGGTGCTCGCCGCCGCGGCGGTCGGGCTGACCCTGGCCTGGGTTTACAGCGCGCCGCCGCTGCGTCTGAAACAGAACGGCTGGTGGGGCAATACCGCGGTCGCCGCCTGCTACGAGGGGTTGCCCTGGATCACCGGCGCGGCCGTCATGATCGGCGGCGCCATGCCGGACTGGCGCGTGTTCGTGCTGGCGGCGCTCTACAGCGCGGGTGCCCACGGCATCATGACGCTGAATGATTTCAAATCGGTGGAAGGCGACCTGCGCATGGGCGTCGGCTCCATCCCGGCCCGCATCGGGCCGGAACGCGCGGCCATCCTCGCCTGCATCACCATGGCACTGCCCCAGGTGGCGGTCATCGGCTTCCTCTGGTGGTGGGGACTGGTGCCCTGGGCCCTCGGCGTCGCCGCCGTGCTCGCCAGCCAGCTCGCGCTGATGCCGCGGCTGCTGAAGGACCCGCGCGGCAAGGCCGCCTGGTACAACGGCACGGGCATCACGCTGTACGTCTCCGGCATGATGATCAGCGCGTTCGGGCTGCGGGCCCTGGAACTCGCGTCGTGAAGCCGCTGGGCTGGTTCGGCATCTTCCGCATCGGCCTGGTGCAGACCGCGCTTGGCTCCATTGTCGTGCTGACCACCTCCACGCTGAATCGGGTCATGGTGGTCGAGCTCGGCCTTGCCGCCATGCTGCCCGGCGCGCTAGTGGCGCTGCACTACGCCGTGCAGGTCTCCCGGCCGCGGCTCGGCTATGGCTCCGACCTGGGCGGCCGGCGCACGCCGTGGATCATCGGCGGCATGGCGGTGCTCGGCGTCGGCGGCATTGCCGCCTCCTGCGCCACGGCCTGGATGGCCACGGATCCGGTGGCCGGCGCGGCGCTGGCCGCGCTGGCATTCCTGCTGATCGGCGTCGGCGTCGGCGCGGCCGGCACGTCGCTGCTGGTGCTGCTCGCGAAGCGGGTAACGCCGGAGCGACGCGCCCCCGCGGCCACCACGGTCTGGCTGATGATGATCGCCGGCTTCGCCGTCACGGCCGGGGTGGCGGGCCATTTCCTGGACCCCTTCTCTATGCCGCGGCTGGTGACGGTCACCAGTGTCGTCTGCGGCGCGGCTTTCCTGCTGACCCTGGTCGCCATCCGCAACCTGGAGGGTAGCGGCAGCTCGGCCTCCGCTGCCGCGGCTGCCGACGCTGCCGACGCTGCGGCCGTCGACGAAGAGCCGGGGCCGCCGTTCCGCCACGCGCTGGCGGAGGTCTGGTCCGAGTCGCGGGCCCGGCGGTTCTCCATTTTCGTGTTCGTCTCCATGCTCGCGTACAGCGGCCAGGAGCTGATCGTCGAGCCCTTTGCCGGCACCGTGTTCGGCCTGACCCCGGGCCAGTCCACCCAGCTCGCCGGCGTGCAGAACACGGGCATGCTCGTCGGCATGATCCTGGTGGCCGTCGGTGCGCGGCGCTTCGGCACCCTGAGAGGCTGGACCATCGGCGGCTGCATCGCCTCCGCCATCGCCCTGGTGACCCTGGCGGCGGGCGGCTTCTTCGCCGACGAGTGGCCGCTGCGGGCCAGCGTATTCGCGCTGGGCATGGCCAACGGCGCCTTCGCCGTGGCCGCCATCGGCTCGATGATGGCGCTGGTGGCGGCGGGCAGGGAGCGCCGGGAAGGGGTCCGCATGGGTCTCTGGGGCGCCGCCCAGGCCGTGGCCTTCGGCGCGGGCGGCTTCCTCGGCACCATGGGTGTGGACGTGATGCGCAGCCTCGTGAGCCTGCCGGCCACCGCCTACGGTGCGGTGTTCGCCAGCCAGGCGGTGATGTTCCTCGTGGCCACCGTCCTCGCGGCGCGGGTGGGCCACACCGAGGCGCACGGCACCGAAACGCCGCAGGCCGGCCCCGTGCGGCTGGCGACGGAGACGGGCAGACAATGACAGGGGAAACGACATGGAAGAATTCGAAGTAGTCGTCGTCGGCGGCGGGCCCGCCGGGGCCACTGCCGCTGCCACACTCGCCCGCCAGGGCCGCTCCGTGCTGCTGCTGGACCGGGAGGGGCGCATCAAGCCCTGCGGCGGCGCCATTCCGCCCCGTCTGATCCGGGACTTCGAGATACCCGACGCGCTGCTGGTGGCCAAAGTGGACTCGGCGCGCATGGTGGCGCCGTCCGGCCGCGGCGTCGACATGCCGATCGAGGGCGGTTATGTCGGCATGGTGGACCGGGAGGAGTTCGATGAATGGCTGCGCGTGCGGGCGGCGGCCGCGGGAGCCGACCGGCGCCAGGGCACCTTCCGTGAGATCACCCGAGACGCCGACGGCACCGCCGTCGTGCACTACCGGGCCCGCGAGGACGGCCGCGACACGCCGCCGCGGGCGGTCCGCGCCCGGGCCGTCATCGGCGCCGACGGCGCCAACTCACGAGTCGCGAACCAGATGGTTCCCGGGGGCGATGCCATCCCCTACGTCGCCGCCTATCACGAGATCATCCGCTCGCCGGCCCAGGGCGAGGGAGACTTCGACGGCAAGCGCTGCGACGTCTACTACCAGGGGCA
Organism: Woeseiaceae bacterium; assembly: GCA_035655155.1. Classification (GTDB taxonomy): domain Bacteria; phylum Pseudomonadota; class Gammaproteobacteria; order Steroidobacterales; family Woeseiaceae; genus Lentisalinibacter. The sequence goes on along the minus strand of DASRVH010000067.1, from coordinate 9,321 downwards.
CCTGTCGCCCGACTTCTACGCCTGGGTCTTCCCCCACGGCGAGCACACCAGCGTGGGGGTCGGCAGCGCCAACAAGGGTTTCTCGCTGCGCGGCGCGGTGGCCGAGCTGCGCGCGGCCACCGGCATGAGCGAGTGCGAGACCGTGCGGCGCGAGGGTGCGCCGATACCCCTGAAGCCTCTGAAGCGCTGGGACAACGGCCGCGACGTCCTGCTGGCAGGAGATGCCGCCGGCATCGTGGCGCCGGCCTCCGGCGAGGGCATCTATTACGCGATGGTCGGCGGCCAGTACGCCGCGGAGGCCGTGGCGCAATTCTGCGCCACCGGCAAGGCGAAAGCACTGAAGCAGGCGCGCAAGCGCTTCCTGAAGGAGCACGGCCGGGTCTTCTGGGTGCTGGGCCTGCTGCAGCGCTTCTGGTACTCCTCAGACAAACGGCGCGAGCGCTTCGTCAGCATCTGCGAGGATCCGGACGTCCAGCGCCTCACCTGGGAGGCCTACATGAACAAGCGCCTGGTGCGGGCGAAGCCGGTCGCGCACGTGCGCATCTTCTTCAAGGACCTCGCGCACCTGCTGGGCATCGTCTCCCCGTGAGCGCCTCTCCTTGAGCGCCTCTTCTTGAGCGCCTCTTCTTGAGCGCAAGAACCGTACGCCCGCTGCCGATCCTCGTCGCCGCCCTCGCCGTCCTGGCCATGGGTGCGGGCGGAGGGCTGCTGACAGACCTCGGCCCGTGGTACCAGAACCTGGCGCAGCCGGACTGGAAGCCGCCCGACGTCGCCTTCGGGCCGGTCTGGACCAGCATCTTCGTGCTGGCCGCCATCGGCGGCGTGCTGGCCTGGTCGGCCGCCGACGGAGCCGCCGACCGGCGCCGCATCCTCGCTCTGTTCGGGGTCAATGCCTTCCTGAACCTGGGCTGGAGCGTGATGTTCTTCCAGGTGAAACGTCCGGACTGGGCGCTCGCGGAGCTGGTCCTGCTGTGGCTGTCGATCGTGGCACTGATGGTCGGCCTGAGACGGATCTCGCTGGCGGCCTCCCTGATGATGATCCCCTATCTCGCCTGGGTGACCTTCGCCGGCTTCCTGAACTACGCCATCGTGCGGCTGAACTAGGCCCTGTTAAGCGGCCCGGACGCCGCGCTGACCCGCCGCCTGACGCCGCGCTAGCCGAAGCCCTGGTAGACGGCGAAAGCGCCGAGGTAGCCGAGCGCGGTCATGTAGGACCAGGCGAAGACGGGCCAGCGCCAGCTGTTGGTCTCCCGCCGGATGACGGCCAGCGTCGCCGCGCACTGCAGACACCAGGCATAGAACACCAGCAGCCCGAGCACCATCGGCAGCGTGAACACGGGACTGCCGTCGGGCCACGTCGCGGCCCTCAGGCGCTCGGACAAGCGCTCGTCGTCGGCCTCGGCGCCGACCGCGTAGATGGTGCCGAGCACGGCCACCACCACCTCCCGCGCCGGGAATCCGGCCAGCACTGCCGCGGACACCCGCCAGTCCCAGCCGAGAGGATGGAAGACCGGCGCAATGGTCTCCCCGGCCCGACCGAGCCAGCTCTGGGCGAGCTGGGCCGCCGCCGCCTCGTTCTCGATCTGCCGCAGCCGTTCCTCGAGCGCCTCGCCTTCGTAGGTCACCACGGCGCGGGCGGCGGCCTGTTCGGCCGCCTGCTCCACGGCGTCCGAGCGGGGGAACCAGGCCAGCGCCCAGATGATCACGGCCACCGAGAATATGACGGTGCCGGCGCGGCGCAGGAAGATGCGCGCCCGATCGAGCAGCTTTATCGCCACCGTGCGCAGGTTCGGATAACGGAACTCGGGCAGCGTCAGCATGAAGGTGGGTCGCTCCCCGCGCAGCGCCGAGCGCTTAAGCAGCAGCGCGGTGCCGACCCCGCCGAAGATGCTGAGCAGGTACAGGCCGAACAGCACGAGACCCTGCAGGTTCAGCGGTCCCACGCCGCCATCCGGCACGAAGGCCGCGATCAGCAGCGCATACACGGGCAGGCGGGCCGAGCAAGTCATGAACGGTGCGGCGAGGATGGTGGCGATGCGGTCGCGACGATTGGGTATCACGCGGGTCGCCATGATGGCGGGCACGGCGCAGGCGAAACCGGACAGCAGCGGGATCACGGAATGGCCGGACAGCCCGACGCTGCGCATGGCGCGATCCACCAGGAAGGCCGCGCGCGCGAGATAGCCCGTATCCTCCATGAGGATCAGGAAAAGGAACAGAATCATGATCTGGGGCAGGAAGATCACCACGCTGCCGACGCCGGCGATCACGCCGTCCACCAGGAAGCTGGCGAGGAAGCCATCCGGCAACCGGGCCTGCAGGAACGCGCCTGCACCGCTGACGGCCGCGTCGATGAGATCCATCATGGGCGTCGCCCAGGCGAACACGGCCTGGAAGACCACGGCCATGGACAGGACGAACAGCCCGGTGGCGGGCCAGGGCCGGCTGAACCAGGCAGTGATCCGGGCGCCCTGGCGCTCGATGGCGGAGCCTTGCTGCTGCACGTCCGCGAGAGTCTCGCGGATCCACCGGTAACGTTCACGCGCCTCGACGGCCCGGGGCGGCTCCTCGCCGAAAAGCTCCCGCCTGGCGTCCGCGACCGCCTGCCGGCCTCGTTCGTCCAGGGTCTGCTGACGCCAGGCCGCGGTGGCCGGGTCGTCGTCCACCAGCGCGCGCTCGATGTCGACGATGCCGACATGGGGAGGCAGTTCCGCCAGCTCCGCTCTCAGGCGCTCCGCCTTCTCCCTCAGCGCCGGCCAGAAGCGGACGCTCTGCGGCGCAGCCGTGTGCGGCAGCTGCGCGAGACGGCTCTTCAATTCGACGAATCCCCGGCCCGTGGTGGCGACGACCGGGACGATGGGGATGCCGCCGAGCTTCGCGGACAGCGCCTCCACGTCGATGTGCGTGCCGTTGCGGCGCGCGATGTCGGTCATCGTGAGCGCAACCAGCAGCGGCCGTTCCAGCTCGACCAGCTGCTGCAGGAAGTACAGGCCCTGATAGAGCTGGGTCGCGTCGACCACCGCCAGAATGCCGTCCGGCGGCGGCGTGCCCGGCATGCGGCCTAGGAGCACGTCCACGGCAATGCGCTCGTCCGCGGAGTAGGGGCTCATGCCGTAGGTGCCGGGCAGGTCGATCAGGTCGAACTCGCCCTCGGGCAGGGAGGCGCGGCCGGACTTCTTCTCGACGGTGACGCCCGGGTAGTTCCCCGTATGCTGGCGCATGCCGGTGAGCCGGTTGAAGACCGTGCTTTTCCCCGCGTTCGGATTGCCGACCAGCGCGATGGTGCCCGCCGCCCGGCGGGTCATCGCGACTGACGAGAGGGGAACGGCTATTTCCCGGTTATTGCTCATTCCCCTTCGGGGACGTGATTTCCTTCCAGGCGCTCCACCCGGAACCGCCTGGCCTGATCCTGGCGCAGCGAGATTGAGGTACCGTGGATACGGAATTCCAGCGGATCGCCGCCCAGGGAGCGGTGCAGAAAGGTGAGTTCCGCGCCCTCCACGAGGCCGAGCGTCATCAGGCGCTGGACGCCCGGATCGGAAGGATCGACCGCCGCGATCCGGACGCGATCGCCGCTCTTGAGGTCTTTAAGGGTCATTTCAGCTCTCTGGTTCGGAGCCGAATGATAATCGTTTGCGTCTCTACTGGCCATTGCGGCAAGCGCGTACTCGGTCGCGATCTACCACGCGGTCAGGGGCTTCGCCCTCCCTACCAGCGAGCAGCGGCACCCGCCCGCCGGCACGGGCCGGATGCCGCGCGACCGGCACTCAGCTGGCGGCTTTCTTCGTCGACGCTTTCTTCGTGGACGCTTTCTTCGTGGATGCTTTCCTGGCGGAGGCCTTCTTCGTAGCTGCCTTCCTGGCGGGCGCCTTCCGGCGCGCGGTCTTCTTCGCTACCTTCTTCGTGGCGGCCTTCTTCCCGGCTGCTTTCTTCTTTGCGGGCTTCTTCTTCGCAGTCTTTTTCGCTGCGGTCTTCTTCGCTGCAGCCTTCTTCTTTTTCTTCTTCCTGCCGGTCATCTTCTCGATCTGCTTCTCGACCTGGTCTATCGCCTTGTCGATGCGCAGCGCATGGGTAAGGTGTTTGCGCGCCGAATTGAGATCGTCGCGCACGAGCCCGAGGTCCTTGCGCATGTCGACGGCTTCCTCCCGTGCCTCGCCGACCGTCTTCTTCAGGTTCGCGATCTGTTCTTTAAGCTCCTTGCGGGTCTTATCGCTGGTGGCCCTGGCGAGCTTCTCCGCCTTCTTCTGCATGTCCTTGCGGGCTTTCTCTACGCGCTTATTGGCCTTCTTGATCTCGCGCATCAAGCGGTCGCGCTCCCGGCTGAGCCGCTTGGTCGCCGACTCCGCCGCCTTGCGGAACTCCTTCTTGGCATCCTGCAATGCGCGCTGCTGCTTCCTGACTTCTTCGATCATGGTCGTACTCCAACAAAAGCTCTTACGGAGACCGCTTCCATTCAGCCCTCCGCAGGGATGCTACCCGACTCCCCGGGTGCCGTCATCCGCAAAACCCGGGACCGCGACACGCGGCCCCGAGGGATTCAGTTCGCCGTGCCGGCCGCGCCGGCCAACCGTAGCTCGGCATCCTGGTCGGGCCCGGCGCCTATCAGGAAGCGTGCCAGAGCCGGCAGCAGCACCAGCGCGCCCAGCATGTTCCACAGGAACATGAAGGTCAGCATGAGACCCATATCCGCCTGGAACTTGATGGGAGAGAAGATCCAGGTGGCGACGCCCACCGCCAGGGTGATGCCGGTGAAGGCAACGGCCTGGCCGGTGGTCTGCAGCGTTCGGTCGTAAGCGGCCTTGAGACCGAGACCGTCACGCAGATGGGAGTCGAGCCTGCTGTAGATATAGATGCCGTAGTCGACACCGATACCGACACCCAACGCGATTACGGGCAGGGTAGCCACCTTGACGCCGATGCCCAGGAATGCCATCAGCGCCTGCGCCAGCACGGACGTGAGCGCCAGCGGCAGGATGATGCAGACCACCGCCCGCCAGGAGCGGAAGGCGAGAAGCACGAGGAAGCTGACGACGCCGTACACCAGCGCGAGCATCTGGTACTGCGCCTTGGCGATTACCTCGTTCGTGGCCGCCTCGATGCCGGCGTTGCCGGCGGCCAGCACGAAACGCACGTCGTCGCTGTTGTTCGCCTGGGCGAAGGCCTCCGCGTCATCGACCACCCGCTGCAGGGTCTCGGCCTTGTGGTCTTCCAGGAACAGCAGCACGGGCACCATGCTGCAGTCCACGTTCATCAGGTTCGAGGGCACCCGGGAGAGCGAATTGTTCAGGATGTACTGGTTGCGGCTCAGCGTGTGCCAGAGGGGATTACCCTCGTTCATCGCCTGGATGACCAGCTTGGAGACGTTCACCAGCGAGACGACGGACTGCACGCCCCGGCTATCGCTCATGACCTCCTGGAAGCGATCGATCGCCGCCAGCGTCTCGTATTCGCCGCACTGCTGCGGGGGTGTCTCCACCATCACCACGAAGACGTCGGTACCGGTGGAGAAATTGCTGGTCAGAAACGCGTTGTCGAGGTTGTAACGCGAGTCGGGCCGCAGCTCCGGCGCGCCCGGATCGAGGTCGCCGATGCGCAGATCCTGACTGAAATAGAGCCCCAGTCCGCCAAGCACGATCGCGATGCCGATCGCGGCGGTGGCGCGTCCCCGCAGGACGAAATTGCCGAAGAACTGCCAGACGGGATGCGGCTTCTCCCGACGCTTCTGCAGGTGGCGGACGCCGTGCTTCGAGATACCGGTGTAGGACAGCAGCACCGGCAGCAGGAACAGGTTGGTGAAGATGATGACGGCGACGCCGATACCGGCGGTCAGCGCCAGCTCCTGGATGACCGGAATGTCGATCACCATCAGGGTGAGGAAGCCGATGCCGTCGCTGACGAGTGCCACCATGCCGGGCACGAACAGCACCCGGAAGGTGCCACGCGCGGCCTGCTCGGCGGTGGCCCCGACGCTGAACCGGTTGGCGACGTTGTTGATGATCTGGACCGAGTGGCTGATGCCGATGGCAAAGACCAGGAACGGCACCAGCATGGAGTACGGGTCGAGACCGTAACCCAGGGTCTTCAGCAGACCGAGCTGCCAGATCACCGCCATGGTCGAGCAGACGAGCGGCATCATCGTCGCCCAGTGGCAACGGGAGTAGTAGTAGAGCAGGACGAGCGTGATCAGGAAGGCGATGCCGAAGAACGACGCCACCAGCGTCGCGCCCTCGATCAGGTCGCCGACGACCTTCGCGAAGCCGGTGATGCGGATCTTTATGGTGTCGGATTCGTACTTGTCCCGCACGAGGCGCTCGAGATCCTGGGAGAACTCGTAATAATCGAGCTTCTCGCCGGTCTCCGGATTCACGTCCACCAGCGGTGCGATGATGGCCGCCGAACGGAAGTTGTTGGCCACCAGCCGTCCGATCTGGCCGGATCGGTCTATGTTCTCCCGTAGCTGCTGCAGCGCTCGCGGCGAGCCGTCGTAATCGTCCGGGATGACCGCGCCGCCGCGGAAGCCCTCCTCGGTGACCTCGCTCCAGCGCACGTTCGGCGTCCACAGCGATTCGAGCTTCGAGCGGTCGACACCGGTGATGTAGAAGACCTCGTCGGTGATCTCCTGCAGCGTCTCCTGGAACTCCGCGTCGAAGATATCGCCTTCCGTCGTCTGCACGATGATGCGCACGAAATTGCCGAGCGATGCCAGATCCTGCTTGTTCTCGAGATAGTTTTCGATATAGGGATGCGAGACCGGGATCATCTTCTCGAAGCTCGCGTCCGGACGCAGCTGACTCGCCTGGAAGGTGAGGAATGCCGTCACCGCCGCGAACAGCAGCAAAATGATGGGCCGGTTGGAAAACAGCAGGGGCGCGACGTGCGCCTCGCGGGCGAGCTGCTCCTGCAAACGGCGACTGCGGGCTTCTTCGTCCTCGCCGCCGGGCGACTCCTGATTCCTGTCTTCCGTCATGGTGCGGCACCCTCAGCCGTGTCGAGACCGGTGCGGATGCCGCCGAAACCGGCGATGAACATGCGGCCGTTTCCGACCCGCTCGACGGCGGCCAGCGAAGCACGGCTGTCGAGCGGCAACGCGGTGAAACTCTGGCCGTCGTCACGGCTTTCCAGAACGGTGCCCGCAGCGCCGACCAGGACGATGCGTCCGTCCGGGAACACCTGGCCGCCGAACAGCGTACTCTCCCCCGGGGCGTCAATGGCCGCCCAGGTATCGCCATCGTCCTCCGAGCGGAAGATTCGTCCGCGCAGCCCGAAGATCAGCACGCTGCCCGCTTCGGTCGTCAGGACGCCGAAGAACGAACCCTCGTAGGGCGAATCCAGCGCCTGCCAGGTATCGCCGTTGTCTCTGGAGCGATGCAGCTGGCCGGCTTCTCCGGCGATCAGCAGCGCACCGGATTCGCTGCGTCCGATGTCGTAAAGGTGAAAACCGTTGGGATTGTCGAGCCGGTGTGAGCGCAGCTTCCAGGCCTCGCCGCCATCGTCGGTGTAAAGCAGCAGCCCGTAAGCGCCGGTGATATAGCCGCTGCGCTCGTTCTGGAACCAGACGTTGAGAGCGGGGTGCGTGATGCCCTCCTCCCGGGCGCGTTCGGCATCCTCGAGAGCGAACTCGGCCTCCTCCAGCGCCCACTGGGCGTCTTCACGCTCGCCGTCCGCTGCGTTCTCCAGCCTCGCGCGGGCTTCGTCGATGAGCTCCTTCGCCGCATCGATCTGCAGCTCGGCAATATCTTCTCCGGTGAGCGCGACGGACCAGGTTTCGCCGCGGTCGGCGCTGGTCAGCGCTATGCCCTCGTGGCCGACGGCCCACCCGGCGTCCGGGGCCGGGAAATCCACCGCCGTCAGCATCAGCGATACCGGCACCTCGGCGTGCTGCCAGGTGGTGCCTGAGTCGTCGGAATAGATGATATGGCCCTGCTCGCCTGCGGCCACGAGCCGGTCGCCTGCCCAGTCGAGGTCGACCAGCAGCGCGTGCTCTGCGTCCGGCGAAGGGATGGCCGGACGATAGGCGAAAGGTTCCTGCTGAGCCGTGCCCGCAATTGCCCACAGGCACAGCAGCGCTGCAACCGCTTTCTTCAAGGACTCCCCCCTCTGCAGAAAACACGGCCGGCCGCCCTCACCCGGCAGCCGGCCGCGCGTAGCGTCTCTTACCGGATGCCGGACCTGCGCAGGGCCGCCGGCGTGTACTCGCGCTCGGTCGCCTCGTAACCCCACACGTACGAGTAACCGTCCACCTCGTTGTCGAGGCCGATCGGCAGGTGACGCCCGGAGATCAGGTCGTAGGATGAAGTTGCGATCGCCCAGGGCACCTGCGCCTGGTAATGGACGATCTGATGGGCTTCCTTGACCCGCCAAAGCTCGCCGCGGCCGTCGTACTGATCGGCCACCGCGATCTGCCACTGGTCCTCGTCCACGTAGAAGACGCGCTTGGCGTAGACGTGACGCTCGCCTTCCTTCAGCGTGGCTTCGACGATCCAGACCCGATGCAACTCGTAACGCAGGTAGTCAGGATTCAGATGACCCGGCATCACGATGTCCTCGTAGGACAGGCGCTTGTCGGCCAGCCGGTAGGAGTTGTACGGGATGTAGAGCTCTTTCTTGCCGACGAGCTTCCAGTTGTACTTGTCCGGCGCACCGTTATACATGTCCAGGTCGTCCGCGGTACGCAGACCGTCGGAAGCGGTACCGGGACCGTCGTAGGCCACGTCCGGCGCGCGGCGTACCCGGCGCTGACCGGCGTTGTACACCCAGGCCGCCCGCGGCTCTTTCACCTGGTTGATGTTCTCGTGCACCAGCAGCACGTCGCCCTCCAGGCGCGCCGGCGCGACGATGCGCTGCTTGTAGTAGAACAGCCGGTTGTCCGGCGCGTCTTCCAGGTAGCGTGCGTAGGTGAGCTGGTCCTCGAAGATCACCGGGCTGAAGGCACCGTTGGCCTGCACCGGAATCTGGGCGTAGGTGCGCTTGAAGCTGCCGCCCCGGTAGCGCATTACGTGATTCCAGATGATCTCGATGCCGCTCTCCGGCAGCGGGAACGGGAAGTCGGAAGCGAGGTTCTCCAGACCGTTGCCGCCGGCAACGAGCTGGACGTCCACGGCCCCTGACTTGACCTGCTCGTAGACTTCCTGGGGATAACCTGCCGTACGCCGGGACTTGTAGACCGGCATGCTGTACGTGTCCGGATATCGCTTCAGGACGGCGATCTGGCCGGGGGTGAGATTCTCCTCGTACTGCTGGTAATTCGCCGCCGTAATCACGAACAGGGGCTCGTCCCCGGGGAAAGGATCCACCAGCGGGCCGCCGTCCGCGTAGTTCGCC
>DASRVH010000066.1:0-3179 GCA_035655155.1 Woeseiaceae bacterium | reverse complement strand
CGCCCACGTCCAGGAAGTTGGCCGGCTCGCCGCCGTGAAGCTTGATCAGGTCCATGGTGGCCATGGCGAGACCCGCCCCGTTCACCATGCAGGCGATGTCGCCGCCCAGCGAGACGTAGTTGAGATCGTGCTCCCGGGCTTCGCGCTCGGTGTCGTCTTCCTGGGACGCGTCACGCATCTCCTCCAGCGACTGCTGGCGGAACAGCGCGTTCTCCTCGATATTGATCTTGGCGTCCAGGGCGACGATGTTGCCGTCGCCCGTGACGATCAGCGGGTTGATCTCGAGCAGGCTCGCATCCTTGTCCTCGAACAGGGCGTAGAGCTTGTTCAGCAGACTGCCGAACTGCTTCAGCTGGCCCTTGTCGAGGCCGAGCCCGAAACCGAGCCGGCGGATCTGGTAGGGCTGCAGGCCAGCGGCGGGCGAGACCGCAACCGAGAAGATCTGCTCCGGCGTCTTCTCCGCCACCTCCTCGATGTCCATGCCGCCGGCGGCGGAGGCGATAATGGCAACGCGCTTCGCCTCCCGGTCCACCAGCATGCTGAGATAGAGCTCGCGCTCGATCGCCGAGCCGGATTCCACGTAGACCACGTTGACCGGCAGCCCCTCGGGGCCGGACTGGTGGGTGACGAGTTGCGTGCCGAGCATGCCCTCGGCGGCCTCGCGTACCTCGTCGGCGCTGCGGCAGAGCTTCACGCCCCCCGCCTTGCCGCGCCCGCCCGCATGGACCTGGGCCTTCACCACCCAGAGATCGCCGCCGAGCTCCTCGGCGGCCGCCACGGCGGCGTCGGCCGTCTCCGCGGGCCGGCCCTCGGGCACGGGGATGCCGTAATCGGCGAACAGCCGTTTGGCCTGATATTCGTGCAGATTCATCGTTCGTCCGGACTGTCAGTTGGGAGACGCGGGCCGGTTTCTGCGTTCTGGTTCGCGGCCGCCCGCGGAAGAGGTGCGTATTGTGGGGCAAAGGTCGAGGATTGGCAAAGGGGCCGACAGGACGCACGTTCCTCTACAATGCGGCCCCAACGAACAGGTAGGAGGGCCTTCAGGCCCGACCCGATATGGCAGAAAACGCGGCAGACACCCAAGGGAATCCGGTGCCGGAGGCGGCTGCCGGCACCACGTCGGAACTGGGCCGGCGAGTGCTCGGCACGCTCGCCGCCTTCCGCCTGTTCATCGCCGCTGCCTCGCTGCTGGCCTTCTTCGTCGACACCGACCCCCGACTCGTGGGCGCCGAGCAACCGGCACTGTTCGCCGGCACTGCCGCCGCCTACCTGATGGTGGCGGCGTTCACGCTGATGGGGCTGCGCCGCACGGTGGCCGGCCTGCAGATCTACGCCCAGATCTCCATCGACGTGATCGCGATCCTGCTGCTGATGTACGCCAGCGGCGGCGTCTCCAGCGGCCTCGGCGGTCTGCTCATCGTCTTCGTCGGCGGCGGCAGCCTGGTGATGCCCGGCCGGCTGTCCCTGTTTTTCGCTGCCGTGGCTGCCATCGGCATCCTGTTCAGTCAGATGATTTCGGTGTTGCGCGGCGCCGCGTTCGCCGACGGCTACCCGGCGGCCGGCATCCTCGGCGCCGTGATCTTCATCGTGGCGCTGGCGGCGCGGCCGCTGGCGCGGCGCATCCAGGAGAGCGAGGAACTCGCCCACCAGCGGGGCGTGGACCTCGCCAACATGGCCGAGCTCAACAACTACATCGTCCAGCACCTGCGCGAGAGCATCGTGGTGATCGACGCCGACGACCGGGTGCGGCTCATCAACGAGTCCGCCGCGCACCTGCTGCGTGCAGATAACTTCTCGCCCGGCATGAAGCTCGCGATGCTCTCGCCGGAACTCGACCGCCACGTGCGCGCCTGGCGCATGGTGGACCGGGAGGGCCCGCCGCCCGAGTTCACCATGACCGACCCCGAAGGGGGCACCCCCATCCTCGTGCACCTCGCTCCTTTCGGCCGCACCGGCAAGGGCCGCGGCCCGGTGCTCGTATTCCTCGAAGACGCGAGCCTGCTCGCCGAGCGGGTGCAGCAATCGAAGCTCGCCTCGCTGGGCCGCCTCTCCGCCAGCATCGCGCACGAGATTCGCAACCCGGTGGGCGCCATGAGCCACGCGGGGCAGCTGCTGCAGGAGTCGCCGGCCATCTCGGAGGAGGAGAAGCGGCTGATCGAGATCATCCTCTCCCACTCCGACCGGGTCAGCCACATCATCGACAACATCCTTCAGCTCTCCCGCCGCGACACCAGCCAGCCGGAGCGCTTCGCGCTGGGCCCCTGGCTCGAGGACTTCACCCAGGAGTTCGCCAAGACGCTGCAGCTCAACGAGGGCGAGCTCACCGTCGAGCCCGGCGACGACCTGGAGGTGCGCATGGACCGCAGCCACCTCCGCCAGGTGCTCTGGAATCTCTGCGACAATGCGGTGAAATACGCCAGCGAGACCGGCGGAATCGAGGTGATGCTGCGCACCGGCCGCGTGGAACCGGGCGACCGCCCCTATCTGGAAGTTCTTGACCGGGGTCACGGTGTGGAGACCGGCACCGTGGATAAGATCTTCGAGCCCTTCTTCACTGCGCGGCAGGGAGGGACGGGGCTCGGTCTGTATATTTCGCGGGAATTATGTGAACTGAACCGGGCCACCCTCTCCTACCGGCCGCGCGACGGAGGAGGCAGCGTATTCCGCATCGTATTCGCGGACCCGAACCGCTGGCAGAGCTGACATGACGACAGACGTACAGGCACTGGTGGTCGACGACGAACCGGACATCTGCGAGCTGCTCGCGATGACCCTGAACCGCATGGACATCGCCACCGAGACCGCCGGCGACGTAGCCTCCGCCAAGAAGAAACTGCGCGACGGCGACTTCCACCTGTGCCTCACCGACATGCGCCTGCCCGACGGCGACGGGCTCGAGCTGGTGGAGTGGATGCAGAGCCACACGCCCGGCGTGCCGGTGGCGATGATCACCGCCCACGGCAGCGTGGAGACCGCCGTGCAGGCGCTCAAGCTCGGCGCCTTCGACTTCGTCTCCAAGCCTTTGGACGTCAAGGATCTCCGCAATATCGTCAGCGCCGCCATCCGGCTGGGCTCCGCCGCCGGCGACAGCGCCCGGGAACTGCTCGGCCGCTCCGCCGCCATCGACAGAGTCCGGGACATGATCGCCCGGGTCTCCCGCAGCCAGGCGCCGGTGCACA
>DASRVH010000065.1:0-15561 GCA_035655155.1 Woeseiaceae bacterium | reverse complement strand
GATACTGCTCAACACCTCCTTCAACGTCATGGGCGAGCCCATCGTGGAGACGCCGGAGGACGCGCTGTGGTGTCTGCTCCTCACCGACCTGGATGCGTGCGTGTTCGACGACGCCGTCGTGACGAAGCGGCCCGGCTACCGCGCGCTGGGCGACCTGCGGCCGTATTTCCTTACCCGCCCGACAGCGGTGCAGCGGCGCGGGTCGGAGGTGGCCGCGATCTTCGAGGTGGCGACACCCTGGGGACCGCACACCTTCGGCCTGCAGGACGAGACCGTGGTGCGGGTGCTCGATGTGCTGCTCGGCGGCGCCATGGACGGCGGCACGCCGGCCGAAGTGGTATTCGACCGGCTGCGGCGCGCGCTCGGCCCCATGCCGGACACCTACCTGATCCGCCTGTTCGCCCAGTTCCGGCGCTGGCGTATGATTTCTTTCCGCGCCTAGACTGCAGAGCACTGCGAGAGGCCCGACCGGACCATGCCCGATACCGAAGGCAACGAGAGCGCAGCATCCAGCGACGACGCCGGCGCTACGGCCCGCCTCGGGCTCGAGCATCTCACCGGCCGCGGGCGTCCCGCGGACCCTTCCCGCGGCATCGCACTGATCGAGCAGGCTGCCGAGGCCGGCGACCCGGAGGCTGCCTGGCTAGCGGCGACGATCGCCGCCTCCGGCTTCTGGCGCGCGCGCAACTGGGATATCGCCTTCGACCGCCTGCAGCACGCAGCGGAACTCGGCTCCGGGGCGGCACGCAGTTCGCTTGCCGTCCTCGCTGCCGGGCCTGCCGGCAGCCCGTCGGAGCTCGAAGACTGGGCCGCGCTGCGCGGCGCCATCGATCTCGACGACTGGCTCTCGCCGCCGGCCGGCTCCACCGTCCGCGAGGCGCCGCGCATCCGCACCATCGAGGCCTTCGTCTCCCCCGCGGTCTGCGACTGGCTCGTCGATCGGGCCCGCCGGCGGCTCGCCCGGGCGACCATCTACGACAGCGCCACCGGCGGCACCACCGAGGACGCGCGCCGCACCAACTCCCAGTGCGACCTGGACATCGAGATCTCGGGCGTCCTGACGTTCGTGCTGCGGGCTCGCATCGCCGCCGCCACCGGCCGGCCCGACCGGGCGATGGAGGTACCGAAGGTGCTGCACTACGCTCCCGGCCAGACCTTTGCCGACCACTACGACTGGCTGGACCCGGACGAGCCCGCCTACCTCCTGGAGCTGGCCCAGCGGGGCCAGCGCGCGGAGACCTTCCTCATCTACCTCAACGCGGACTTCGAGGGCGGCGAGACCCACTTCCCCGAGATCGGCTATTCCTATCGCGGCGGGAAGGGCGACGCCATCCTGTTCTCGAATGTCGACGGGAACGGCCGGCCCGACGCGGCCACCCGGCACGCCGGGCTGCCTCCGACCGCCGGCGAGAAATGGCTGTTCTCCCAGTGGATCCGGGAGTACCCGGCCTAGCGGGATCTAGCGCGCCGCCGCCAGGATCGACGAACACGCCTTCCTTCGTCCTGCGCGACCACAGCAGCGAGGTATTCTGCTGCAGCGGCGTCACCGGAATGACGCGGATCTCCAGATCGGCTGCCGGGTTCGCGGTCTCGGCCATGACGTCCTCAGGAATCCCCGATCTTGTCCTGGGTGCGGGTCTCGAAGTCTTCCGCACTGTGGCGCTCGTGCAGCTGGGAGGCCGGCTCGCCCCACGCGCGATTCACCATGCGCCCGCGTTTCACCGGCTCGCGGGCATAAACCTCTTTGGTCCAGCGCTGCACGTGCTCGTACGACTGAACGTCGAGGAACTCGCCCGCCTCGTAGAGCTTGCCGGCCGCCAGTGCGCCGTACCAGGGCCAGACCGCCATGTCGGCGATGGTGTATTCGTCGCCGCAGAGATAGCGATTGTCTGCCAGCCGGCGGTCGAGCACGTCCAGCTGGCGCTTCACCTCCATCGTGTAACGGTTGATGGGGTATTCGTACTTCTCGGGGGCATAGGCATAGAAGTGGCCGAAGCCGCCGCCCAGAAACGGCGCGGATCCCGCCTGCCAGAACAGCCAGTTCAGACACTCCGTCCGCTGATGGTGGTCCGTCGGCAGGAAGGCGCCGAACTTTTCCGCCAGGTAGAGCAGGACGGCAGCGGACTCGAACACGCGGGTCGGCGGCGTCGTGCTGTGATCCATCATGGCCGGGATCTTCGAGTTGGGGTTCACGGCGACGAAGCCGCTGCCGAACTGCTGTCCCTCGTCGATGCGGATCAGCCACGCATCGTATTCGGCACCTGCGTGCCCGGCCGCCAGCAGCTCCTCGAGCATGACCGTGGCCTTTACGCCGTTCGGGGTCGCCAGCGAGTAGAGCTGCAGCGGGTGCTCGCCCACCGGCAGCTCCTGCTCGTGGGTGGGGCCGGCGACGGGCCGGTTGATCTTGGCGAAGCGGCCGCCGCTCTCCTGGTCCCACGTCCAGACGCGGGGCGGCGTGTAGGTATCTGAGTCCGACATGTTGCCTCGATATTGACAGGGGGAAAGACGCGCCAGAGTAGCAATCCGCGCTGCCGGTCGGAAGCTGCCAGCCCGAAGTCGCCGCCGCGCGTCGGCCGAATCGCGCCCGATGTACCGCGCCGAGCCTCCCTGCGGTAGAGTCCCCGTCATGCGGATTCCACTGCGCAACACCGCAACGGCCTGGGGCCTGATTGCCCAGTTGCTGCACTGGCTGGTGGTCGCGGGCGTCGTGCTGCAATTCGTCTGGGCCTGGCGCATCGACGAAACCGATTCCATCCGCCAGGAATTCGCGCTGGTCAACCAGCACAAGTCGATCGGCATGACCATACTGGCGCTCGCCGTCATACGGCTCGTGTGGCGGCTGCTCAGCAGGACGCCGGAGGATCCGCCGACGATGCCCCGATGGGAGCGGATCGCGGCCAGCGCCTCCCACTGGACGCTGTATGCGCTCATCCTCGCGATACCGCTCACCGGCTGGGCCTATACCTCGGCGGCCGGCTACGGCGCGGAGTTCTTCGGGCTGATCGACATGCCGGACCTGGCTCCGAGCGACGAGGATCTGGAGGACCTGTTCGAGGAAGCGCACGAGTTCCTCGGCCAGGCACTCCTGGCGGTGACCGCCGTGCATGCGGGGGCGGCACTGCGTCACCACTTCCTGCTGCGCGACGACGTGCTCAGGAGGATGCTGCCGTTCCGCAGGTGAAGCCGCCGGCCGGCGGCCCGGTCGCTACTCGTCGGCGACGGGCCTCAGATCCAGGTCATGGAAGTCGTAGGAAAAATCCGTGGCAGGCGATACCGCCTCCATGCGGATACGCTCCACTTCGCCGTCCGGCCCGATGGTGAAGGTGACGTAGGCGTCGGCCATCAGGCGGCGGTCGGTCCAGCGCGCGACGAAGGTGTCGTACTGGAAGTGTTCCAGCGGACCCCGCAGCGGCGGGTTCCGCTGCGACTCGAACCAGAGGGTCCCATCCTCCGCCCGGTAGATGCGGACGTCGCCGTACCAGTCGTCCCGGTAGGTGCCCGTGTAGCGGTCCGGCGGCAGGCTCGGAGCGCTGTCGGCGTCCCTCGCCTCCCAGGCGGCCGCCACGGCCTCTTCGGCGGCCGACCGGCGGTCGCCGGCCAGTGCCTCGATGATCTCGATCCAGTCGTTGCCCGGCGCAGACTCGCCGAGCTGCTCCTCGATGATCTGGTAGACCACCGCACGGGGTGCGGCGGACATCAGGTTGCCGGTGGCGAAAGCGGCGAGGTCGCGCTCCGGCAGTATCGCGAGGAAGCTCGTCATGCCCCAGACGCCGCCCCCGTGCGAGAGCATCGGCTCACCGTGGAAGGTGGAGACGCCCCAGCCGAGGGCATAGGCATTGAGGTAGCTGCCGGCATGCTCCGCGAGATAGGACGGGACGCCCAGCAGGGTCACCGGCCCGGTCAGTTCGCGGAACTGCGCCTCGCTGACTAGCCTCTCGCCGCCAGGGGTCTCGCCGCCGCTCAGCACGAAGGACATCCAGTTCGCCATGCTGCGGGCGCTGCAGACGATGCCTCCTGCGGCGGCGACCACCGGCGTCAGGCGGGTCGGCGTGGTGACGATCTCGCCGTCGACCTGCATGTGCGGCGTCGCGGTGTCGGCATCCGCGGGGATGCGGTCGTCCGCAGCCACGCAGTCGTCCATGCCGAGTGGCGCCAGCACGCGGCTCTCCAGAAACCCCGGGAAACTCGTGCCGGCGACCCGGGCGACGACCTCGCCGGCCACCACGTAGAGCAGGTTGTCGTAGTCGAATTGCGAACGGAAGCTGCTGGAAGGCTCGAAGTGGCGTAACGCCTCCACGATCTCGGCCACCGTAGCGTTGCCGTCGGGGAAGATGAGCAGGTCGCCGGCGCCCAGGGGCAGGCCGCTGCGGTGAGTCAGCAGGTCGCGGAGGGTGAACTCCCGCGTGACCCAGGCATCGTGCATGCGGAACTCGGGCAGGTGGTCGATCACGGGATCGTCCCAGCCGAGCCGCCCCTCGTCCGCCAGCACCGCCAGCGCGGCGGCGGTGAAGGCCTTTGAGACCGAGCCGATGCGGAACAGGGTCTCCGCATCCACGGGCTCGTCACCGCCGATTTCCGTGACGCCCTCGCCAGCGGCGTGAACCTCCCCGTCGTGGACGACCGCGACCGCCATGCCGGGCACCTCGAAGCTGCGGGTCGCGCGCTCCAGCACCGACGTGGCGGATTCCGCCGCGGTCTGCGCTGCGGCGGGGACCACAAGCGCCAGCGTCACGGCCGCCATGATCGTCGCAATGGCCGCGAGATTCCGCGCCCCGACCCTCATCCCCACAGCTCCGGCGTGGGCACCGACACCATGCCGTGCTCGTAGGACAGGGCGTGCGGTCGATCGTTCTTCAGGAACAGCGCGCCGTCCAGGTCGATGAACCGGCACAGCTGCGCCACCACGTAGGCCGGCGCGATCGCGAGCGAGGTGCCCATCATGTTGCCGATCATGAGGTCGATGTCCCGCGCCTCGGCCAGCCGCGCCAGCTCCAGCGCCTCGGTCAGGCCGCCGGTCTTGTCCAGCTTGATGTTGATGATCTGGTAGCGCCGCGCGGCCTGCTCGAACTCGCTGACGCACAGGCAGGACTCGTCGGCGGCGAGCGGCACCGGCGGGCTGTAACCCTCCAGCGCCTCGTCGCCGCCCCGGGGCAGGGGCTGCTCGATCATCGCGATGTCCAGCTCGCCGAACCGGGGCGCCAGCTCGACCAGCTGCTCGAAGTTCCAGCCCTGGTTGATGTCCACGATGATCTCGGCGTCCGGCCGGGCTTCGCGCACGGCCCGGATGCGCTCCAGCGGCATCTCGTCGTTCAGCTTGACCTTCAGGCGCGGGCTGTCCAGGGCCAGGGCGGACTCCGCCATCTCCTCCGGCGTGCCGATGCCGATCGTGAGCACCGTGCAGGTCGGTCCCGGCTCGATGCCGGTCAGGTCCCAGATGCTCGTCTCCGCCTTCTTCGCCTCCAGGTCCCAGAGAGCGCAGTCGACGGCGTTGCGGGCGCCGCCCGGCGGCAGCAATTCACGCAGCCGCTGCCGGCCGCAGCCGGCCTCGATCTCGGCGCGCACGGCCTCGATCTGCAGGCGCATGCCTTCGCCGGTCTCGTTCAGGTAGTAGACCCCGGCAGCCTCGCCCTGTCCGGTATGCCCGCCCTCGCTCAGCGTCACATGGACGATGTCCGCGCTGCGGAAGGTGTGGCCGGTGATGCGGAACGGTTTGCGGAATTCCCACGCTTCCGCAGTGACCGTCAGGCTGCGCGAGATCGTTGGATGTGCCATGCCGCGGCCCTCAGTAGTACTGGAAGCCGAGGATGTTCCAGTACCAGTAGAACCAGCACATGAACAGCGCGCAGGCCGTCACCACCGTGTAACGGAGGCGGGCCCAGACACCGGCGAGCGCCCCGCCCGACCAGACCAGCACCGTGCGATACAGGAGGTACAGGCCCGCCAGCGTCGCCAGGATCGGCAGCACCAGCCATGCCTTGAACAGGAACGGGATGCCGCTGAACAGGCTGTCGCCGACCGCCGCGAGCACGATGCCGCCAGCGACCAGCGTCAGAAGGTTCACGGCGCTGACCCGGAAGGCCGCCAGGTAGGCCGAGCGGTCCTGCGGCGCCCACGAGCGGATCACCGAGCGCGCGTACCAGCGCCGCGCCGCCACTCCCAGGAAGACCAGCACCGACAGCCCCAGCAGAGTGAAGTTGAACGACGGCGTGGCGGTGAGCGTCAGCCGGCGCAGCGACATGAACGGCAGCCCGTCGAGCACGAAGCCGGTGATCTCGCCCTGCTGGTTCTCCTGGAAAGCCATGAGGGCCGGGCTGACGCCGCTCAGCAGCGCGATGTCGGGATTGAGCTGGCGGAACAGGTTCTCTTCCACCTCCACGTACTGCTTGGCGCCGTCGCCGAGGGCGACCACCAGCGTGCCCTCCTCCGTCGGCGCCACCTGCACGATGCCGGTCATGCGGAATGCCTTCTCGATGGTGGAGAAGTTGGTGCGCCAGAAACCGTAGGTGCCGGCATAGCGCGCCGCCCGCTCGGCGAAGTCCTCGGGAGGCTCGGGCCGTTCCTGTTCCTGCGGGAAATACTCGTCATAGAGCGCCGGGGCGAACGCCGAGCGCACGGGGCTGCCGCCGCCGGCGCCGAAACTGACGAAGAAGGTCAGCTCGTTCTCCGGGTCGATGCCGAGATAAGAGTGGAACCAGCGGGTGTCGCCGCCGTGTCCGACCACGCGAAAGCCGTTGTAGTCGGTGGCATAGAAGCCCAGCGCCATGCCCATCAACCGGTCGTCGTGACTGAAGGCGGGAGCCAGCATCTGCTCGACGGTCTCGGCTTCCAGTATGCGCGCGCCGTCAAGCTCGCCGCCGTTCAGCAACGCCTGGCCGAAGCGCACCATGTCCGTCGCCGTCGCAGACATCGCGCCGGCGGGACCGAAGTTGGAGATGATCTCGAACGGCTTCTCGACGAAGCGGCCGGCCTCCAGCCCGTAGCTGATGGCCATGTCGTCGGCCAGGTCCTCCGGCAGCGGCTCCTCGAAGCTGGAACTGTTCATGCCGAGGGGCTCGAAGATATTCTCGCGCACGTAGTCGTTGAACGGCGTGCCCGAGACGTTCGCCACGATCAGCCCGGCCAGAGCCGTGGCGTAGTTGGAATACGCGGTCTGGGCACCCGGCGGATTCACCCGCTCGGGCTGGTAGCGCTTCATCGATTCCGCCAGCGGCAGGATCCGGTCGGGGTCGTCGATGATCAGGTAACCGAAGCCGCCGTCCTCGAAGCCGGCTGTGTGAGTGAGGATGTGGCGGAGCGTGATCGGCTCGTCGAACGTGTCCTCGATCTGAAAAGTTTCCAGGTAGGTGTTGACGTCGGCGTCCAGGTCGAGCCGGCCCTGCTCGACGAGCTGCATCACGGCCACCCAGGTGAACAGCTTGGAGGTGGAGCCCGGGCGGAAGAGCGTAGTGGCCGGATCGACGGGGATCTGGTGCTCCACGTCCTGATAACCGTAGCCCCTGGCGAAGATCAGTTCGCCCCGGTGGCGGACGGCCACCGTGCCGGAGGGACTCTTGTTGTCCTGCATCAACGGCTTGACCATACCGTCGACGAATCTCTCCAGCGCATCGAATGTCTGCCGGCCCTCTGAATCGACCGGGTCGACCGGTTCGGCCGCGACGCAGGTGCCGGCCACGGTCAGCAGCAGGCTCGCAGCGAAAGTCCGGGCGAATGTCGTCATCGGTCTCTCCCCCTGAATACGGTATGGCCGGGCATCATAGCCTGCGCGGTCATTTGCGGGTTAGGCCGTTTCGCCACCATAATATGCAGAGTCGGCAGGCCTGCCGGCCGCTTCCTGCGGAGCCCCATGCACTACGGCGATGAGCAGATGGTTGAAGTCGGCGAGGAATTCGACCTCGCGGAGCTCTCGCACGCCCAGCTCGGCTCGCTGTTCCTCGACGCACAACGCCTGACGGCGTTCGAATCCACCCCGGACGGCAATTTCATCCACGTGCCCCACTCACTGGGGATCGAGGGCCTGCTCTGCTACCGCATCGACGCCGACCGCATGATCGAGATCAACGAGGCGGTGCTGGACCGACCGGTCGCGATACGCAATACGGTATGCGACCTCATCACGTTCCAGTTCGTCTCCTCCGTGAAGCGCTCGGAGTTTCTCGGCAAGCGAAAGAACGTCCACGACCTCGGTCCCGCGCTGGTGGTCTCGGCGGTACCCCGGCAGGAGACCACCTACCGCGTCCCGAAGACCGGGGTGCAGATACGCCACGTGGCGGTCCACAGCACACTTTCCACGCTCATGGAACGCCTCTCGGAATCGGCGGAAGAATACCCGCGCTGGCTCCGGGAAATACTGTCTGGCCAGCACGGCAAACCCCGTCAGCGAGTGTTCTTCCTCGAAGACCGGCACCGCGAGGCGATCTGGTCCTGCTTCCACCTTCCAGTCAACGGCTCGCTGCTCGGCAAGTGGATCAGCGCCAAGTTCGACGAACTCCTGTGCATCGGCATGCAGATTCTGAAGACCAGCCGTACCCTGACCGACCGCAGGGCGCTGGACCTGGATCGGCCTTTCGCCGAGAAGATCCGGCAGGCCCGCCGGATACTGGGCATGGAATACGCCAACCCGCCGCCCATCCCGGAACTCGCCCGGCAGCTGGGCATCTCGGAGACGCGGCTGAAGACCGGCTTCAAGGCCATGCAAGGCACCACGCTCATGCAGTACTGCATCGAGAAACGCATTGAGGCGGCCCGCTTCCTGCTCAAGGACAACCGGCACAGCATTGCCGAGATCGGCAGCATTGTCGGCTATGAGGACCCCTCGGCGTTCTCCCGGGCATTCCGTCGTGCCTGCGGCTGCACCCCCCGGCAGTGGCGAAGCTCCAATCCGCCCTGATCGAGGCCGCCGTTTCTGCACATTTTTCCGGCCGTCTCTGACTAATGCTTTGCAGGGCCCTGTGGTTACCATCGATGAGCCCCCCACTGATACGGACGCAGGGGGAGCGTTCCGGCTCAGCACACCGACGGGTGACATCATCATGCGCACATTCCATTCCATCATCGCGGCCGTCAGCGGCGCCGCCGTCCTGACCACCCTCGCGCTGGTTCCTGCGGCACAGGCCCAGGACGGCGAGCGCGCGGTCGAAGAGATCATCGTGACCGCCCAGAAGCGCGACGAGGCGCTGACGGAGATCCCGATGTCGGTGACGGTGCTCTCCGGCGATTTCCTGGAGCGAGTGCGGGCGGACAGTTTCGAGGATTTCGTGGCGCTGATCCCCGGCTTCAGCCTGGAGAGCAGCACGGCCGGCGTGAACCGCATTACTCTCCGCGGCATCAACACGGGCGGCGTCGCGACCACCGTCGGCGTCTACGTGAACGACGTGCCGTTCGGCTCCAGCAGCGGTCTCGCCAACGCGGCCATCCTGTCGGGCAACTTCGACACCTTCGACGTGTCCCGCATCGAGGTGCTGCGCGGGCCCCAGGGCACGCTGTACGGCGCGAGCTCGCTCGGCGGCGTCATGAAGTACGTGACCAATGACCCGAACCCGGAAGCCTTCGAGGCACGCGGCAAGGTATCGGTGGAGAGCGTCGAGGACGGCGGTACCGGCTACAACTTCACCGGCCTGGTGAACGTGCCGGTGTCCGACCGCGTGGCCGTGCGCGCCAGCGGCTTCTTCCGCCACGACGACGGCTACATCGATTCCATCGGCAACAACCCCATCCCCAGTCTCACCGACCCGACGGTGAACGTGGTCGAAGGGACCCGGGTCGAGGAAGACATCAATTCCGTCGACGTCTTCGGCGGACGCATCTCCGCACTGTTCAATATCAACGAGGACGTCTCCCTGGATCTCACCGCCTTCGCCCAGAACATCGAGAGCGATGCGTCGAACGTCATCGACGCGGATCCGGTGACGCTGGAACCTGTCGGCGGTGATTTCGTGCGCTCCCGTTACCACGAGGACTTCACCGACATCGAGTACCGGGTGTACAGCGCGACGCTGGACTGGGATCTGGGCGGCATGGCGCTGCAGTCGGTCACCAGCTACAGCACCTTCGACCAGGATTTCCAGACGGACGTCGCCGCGAATACGGCGCTCGCCGGCGCGCCGCTGGCATCCGTGACCACGCTGTTGTTCGGCGATGCGGCGACCCGCCCGCTCAGCGCCATCCAGGACCAGATCACCAGCACCGACAAGTTCACCCAGGAGTTCCGGCTGCTGTCCGCCGAGAGCGATACGTTCGAGTGGCTGGCCGGCTTCTATTACACCGACGAGGACTCCGGCATCGACCCGCAGCGGATCTTCGCCGTCGAGGCCGGCACGGACACGCCCGCCAGCGACATACCGACGCTGGTCGAGGCCGCCGTGGTCTCCACCTACGAGGAGTACGCGGTGTTCGCCAACGCCACCTGGTACGTGACACCGCGTTTCGAACTTTCGTTCGGCGCGCGCGCCAGCGAGAACGATCAGGAGGCCAGCCAGACGCTGCAGGGCGCATTGCTGGGTGGAGCTGTGAACTTCGAGGACGCCAGCTCGTCGGAGAGCCCGTTCACCTGGTCATTCTCGCCGCGTTACGAGATCAGCGAAGACGTGTCGGTGTACGGCAGGGTCGCCACCGGCTACCGCCCCGGCGGCCCCAACATCATTCCCACCGGCGCGCCGCCGGGCACGCCGGGTTCCTACGATTCGGACACCCTGACCAACTACGAGATCGGCATCAAGGCAGACGCGATGGGCGGCATGCTCTCCTTCGACGCCGCGGCCTTCTTCCTGGACTGGGAGGACGTGCAGCTGCTCGCCGTCGTCAACGGCGTCGGCCTCAACGCCAACGGCGGCACCGCGGAGAGCAAGGGCGTCGAGGTATCCGCCACCCTCCGACCCGCGGACGGTCTCACCCTGTCGTTCAACAGCGCCTACACCGACGCCGAACTCACGCAGGACACCGACCCCGTGGTCGGCGGCACGGACGGCGACCCGCTGCCCTTCGTGCCCGAGTGGAGCTTCGGCCTCAACGGCGAGTACACCTGGCCGGTGCTGGGCGATGCCATGGCGTACGTCGGCGGCAACCTCGGCTACGTGGGTGACCGCACGGCCGGTTTCGGTAACCGACTGCCGGACGGCAGCCTGCGCGAGGCGGATGCCTACACCACGCTGAACGCCCGCGCGGGCATCGAGTTCGACTCCTGGTCGGTGGAACTCTACGCCAACAACCTCGGCGACGAGGACGGTATCAACGACATCAACACGCCCGGCGCACTGCCGAATGGTCTGGTCGGCCTGGCACTGATCCGGCCGCGGACCGTCGGGATCTCCGTTGGCGCGCGCTTCTGATCGACCCGTGATGCCGGCCCGGCGGCGCCGGGCGACCATGACGCCGACGGAGCGGGCCGAATGCCGCTGATCGCGGCCGACAGCACGTTCGCGCTGAGCGCGGCGATCATGGCGGTGGTGGCGTTCGGCATGTGGGCCGAGCGCACCGCCTGGGGGCGGAACCTCGGCGGACCCCTGGTGCTGCTGGCCGCCGCCATGGCGCTGGCCAACCTGGGCATCATCCCCCACTCCGCCCCGCTCTACGGCACCGTGGCCGGCTACCTGGTGCCGTTCGCCATCCCGCTGCTGCTGCTGCGGGCGGACTTACGCACCATCTACACCGAATCCGGCGCCATGCTGCTGGCCTTCGGCGTCGCCGTCGGCGCGACACTGGCCGGCGCGCTCGTCGGCGCCGCCGTGATCGACATGGGCGAACTCGAGCCGCGCATTGCGGGCACCGTGGCGGCGAGCTACATCGGCGGTTCGCTGAACTTCGTCGCCACCGCAGAGGCACTCGGCATCAAGGATTCCGCCATCTACGTGGCGGGGCTGTCGGCGGACGCGGCGGGTGCCGTGTTCTTCCTCCTCGCGCTGATGCTGTTGCCGGCGCTGCGCTTCGTGCGCGCGGCCATGCCGTCGCGGCACATGGAAGGAACCGGATCGGCGCCCGCGGAATCGGCTTCGGCCGCCGACCCCCGCGGCGCCGGGCCGTTCGACCTCACGGGCGCCGCCACCGGGCTCGCGCTCAGCCTCGCCGTCTGCGCGGTCAGCGGCTGGCTCGCCCGGCTGTTCGGCATAGAGTCGCTGTTCATCCTGGTGGTGACGGTGCTCGCTCTCGCCGTCGCCAACTTCGCGAAGCCGCTCGTCCGCCGGGTCAGCGCGGACTTCGAACTCGGCACTTTGTTCATGTACGTCTTCTTCGCCTGCATCGGCGCCGGCGCCAATCTGGCCGACGTGGTCGGCGCCGCGTTCCCCATATTGCTGTTCATCCTGGTGATGGTGGCCGTGCACCTGGTCGTGCTGGTCGCGGCCGGCCGATTGCTGCGCCTCGACCTGGCGGAAGTCATGATAGCGTCCAATGCCTGCATTCTGGGCCCGGCGCCGGCCGCCGCCCTGGCGGCGAGCAAGGGTTGGCAGGCCCTCGTCGCTCCCGGCATCCTCGTGGGCATGCTCGGTTACGCCGTCGGCACTTTTGTCGGCGTAGGACTCGCGGCGCTGCTCGGACTGTAGCCGGGGCCGGCAAGCCACCGCACTCGCACAAGGTAAGTCGCCATGTCTCTGATCAGCCGGATCGAATTGAGAAGTCCCTACCTGATACTGGTGGGGGACGAGAAACAGCCCACGTTCGCCAAGACCGGCCTGGGCATCGTGCAGTGGCGGCGCGACCGGGTCGTGGGACAGCTGCGGCTCTCGCCCGACGCCGTGGACCTCGGCGTCCCGGACATGGATGTCCACGCGGCGGCGAGCGGCGGCGCCGGCAGCCTGGTGATCGGCGTGGCGCCGCCGGGCGGCGCCATCCCCGATGCCTGGTGGGCGGTGATGCAGGCGGCCGCGACCGCGGGACTGGACGTCGTCAGCGGCCTGCACACGCGCCTGGCGGGGAACGAAGGTCTGGCCCTCGCCGCGGAGGCCGCCGGAGTCCGCCTGATCGACGTGCGCACACCGCCGCCGAACCTGCCGGTGGGCAGCGGCCGCAAGCGCAGCGGCCGGCGCATCCTCACGGTCGGCACCGATTGCGCCATCGGCAAGAAGTACACCGCGCTCGCGCTGGCCGAGGCATTCCGCGCGGCCGGCGTGAAATCGACATTCCGGGCCACGGGCCAGACGGGCATCATCATCGCCGGCGAAGGCATGCCCATCGACTGCGTCGGCGCGGACTTCATCGCAGGGGCCGCCGAGGTGCTGTCGCCCGACAACGAGCCGGATCACTGGGACGTCATCGAGGGCCAGGGCTCACTGTTCCACCCGGCCTACTCCGGGGTGAGCCTGGGTCTGCTGCACGGCTCCCAGCCGGACGGTTTCGTGCTCTGCCACGAGGCGGGCCGGGAGACGGTCAGCGGCTGGCCGGACTTCCGCCTGCCCGAACTCGACGAGGCCATCGCGCTGCACGAGCGCCTCGCGCGCCGGACCAACGATGCGGCGCGCTGCGTCGGCATCGCCGTGAACACCTCGGGGCTGGCGCCGGGGGAGCGGGAAGACTATCTCGACGCATTGCGCCGCCGGCACGGCGTGCCTGCAGCAGACCCGCTCGTCGACGGCTGCGGTGCCCTGGTCCGATTCGTCCGCGAGTCTACGGGATAGCCGCTGCGCGACGCGGCGTCACGCGCCGGAAACTTTTGCTTCCGGCCCCGGAAACGGGTGAGGATGTCGCCATCATGAGGAAGATAATGCGCACGGCATCCGCGCTGGCTGCAACGCTCCTGCTGGCTGCACCCGCTCCGGCACAGCAGCGCTGCTATACCGGCGGCGCGCCTTCCGGCGAGCTCACGTTCGCGGGCGCCGTCGAGGACACGGGCTTCACCGGCCGCTTCGGCGAATTCTCGGTGCGCTACTGCCTGGCCGGCGAAGCACCGGAAGACCACCAAATCCGCGTGACGGTACGGCTCGACTCCGCCGACAGCGACAACCGGGACCGGGACGAGACACTGAAGGGCCCCCAGTTCTTCGCCGTGGAGCGTCATCCGCAGGCCGTCTGGGAAAGCTCCGGCGTGCGCCGCGAAGGCGGGGAATACGTCGCCGACGGGGAGCTTACGCTGAAAGGCATCACCGCGCCCCGGTCGATACGCTACGAACTCACCCCGGACGGCGAGGCGATCTTCGCCCGGGGCCGCTTCACGATGACCGGCGGCACCCGCATCGACCGCCAGCGTTTCGACGTGGGAACCGGCGAGTTCGCCGACCCGGATTTCGTGCGCAACGAGGTCGTGGTGGAGTTCGAGGTCACGCTGAGCGCGCAGCAGGAACCGCCCGCAGGCTAGAATCCCGCCAACGCACCGTGCGCATGCGCCGAGTTTCCTGCCGATGAGCCAGTCACCCTCCATCGTCCGAGGCCCCGCCGCCGTGGAGCAGGCGGCGCAAGTGCTTCGTGACGGCGGCCTCGTCGGCATGCCCACCGAGACGGTGTACGGGCTGGCCGGCGATGCGGGCAACCCCGCAGCCGTGGCACGGATCTTTGCGGCCAAGGGCCGGCCCAGGTTCAATCCGCTCATCTCGCATGTCGCCACCGTCGAACTCGCCGCCCGGGAAGGCGAGCTGGACGAACGCGCGCTCGTCCTGGCCGAGGCGTTCTGGCCCGGCCCGCTGACGCTGGTGGTGCCGGCGGCCGCGGCCGGGCGCACCTGCGATCTCGCCCGCGCCGGTCTCGGCACCATCGCCCTGCGTGTGCCGGGCCATCCGATGGCGCGGGCGCTGCTCGAGGCCTTTGGCGGACCGGTTTCGGCGCCTTCCGCGAACCCATCCGGCAGGCTGAGTCCCACCCGCCCGGAAGACGTCGCCCGCGAACTCGGCGACGGAGTGGCGCTGGTGCTGGACGGCGGACCTTGCAGCGCCGGTATCGAGTCCACCATCGTCTCGCTGCTGCCGGGCGAGCCGCCGCGGCTGCTGCGTCCGGGCGCCATCGAGCGCGAACGTATCGAGGCGGTAGCGGGGCCCCTCGCGAAAGCCGCCGGGGACGCGGTCACCGCGCCCGGTCAGCTGGCGTCGCACTACGCGCCCAGGGCCGCCATCCGGCTGGATGCCGCCGAGTCGCGGGCAGGCGAGGTGCTGCTCGGTTTCGGCCCGCAAGCCCCGCCGGGCACCCTCAATCTCTCACCCTCGGGAGATACCGTGGAGGCGGCGGCCAACCTCTACCGCATGCTGCGGAAACTCGATGCCGAGGGCGAAGACACCATCGCCGTCATGCCGATACCGACCGAGGGACTCGGCGAGGCCATCAACGACCGGCTGAGGAGAGCGGCGGCGCCACGGGCCGAGGCCCGCCAGGCGGCGGCACGCCGCCCTCCGCTGTAGAGATACTTATTGACGGCCGGCGGCGCATGCCGGAAATTTCCGGTTTTTGGATCGTCTTTCGTAACCCGGCTGTCACATCTCCGTAACCCGCCGCTCATGCCCGTCATGATCCACTGCCGCTCCCGGAGTTTGATCGTGCGATTTCGCACAATTGATTGTGTGATGTCGTAGTCTCGTTCGGCGGGCGAAAAATGGTATTTTCGGCCCACGAAGGCTACTCAGGACTGGCGGCGAGAGCCGCCGAGAGGGA
>DASRVH010000064.1:0-36324 GCA_035655155.1 Woeseiaceae bacterium | reverse complement strand
CGGACGAAGTCGCGCTCCTCCTGGCTCGCGCCCTCCAGGCCGTAGCTCACGCCGGGATAGCGTGCGAGCAGGCCCGGGATGTAGTCCTCACTGATCTCCTCGACGATCGGTCCGGGTTCGACCCGGCTCGCGTCGATGTCCGCCGACACCGTGATGGTGCGCTTCCTGTTCAGCCGGGTGATGCTGGAGTACGCCTCGTCGAACTCGATCTCCGCCACCGAACGGAACGGCACCTCGGCGCCGTCCGGCGTGCGGATGCGCATGTTCTCCAGGTCGGCGACGGAGCGCCGCTCCTCCTCGGGATAGCGCACCATGACCTTGAGTTCGTCCGTGCCGCGCTGGATGCGCTGGGCCTCCTCGCCGTAGAACGCCTGCCGGACCTGGCGGCCCAGCGATGCCATGTTCAGCCCGAGCGCCTCGGCCTCCGGCCTGATCGACAGCCGGATCTCCTTGCCGCCCGAACTCGAGGAATTGCGGATGTCGAATACGCCCTCGTATTCGGCCAGTTTCGCCTGCAGCTCCGTGGCCGCCTGCTCCAGCTTCTCGTAATTATTGCCGGACAGGCCGAAGCTGAGGGGCGCGCCGCCGCCCATGTGGTCGCCCGCACGGAAATCCAGTTCCTTGATGCCGGCGATGTCGCCGACCTTCTCGCGCCAGAGGTCGGCGAACTCCTCGCCCTCAATCGGCCGGTTCTCGCCGCGGTGCAGCTCCACGATGGCCTGTCCGCCCACTTCGCCGCTCGTGAACGTGCCGACCCGCTCCACCGGTTCCGGCGCGCCCGGGTTCGCGGCCGTGTACTCGCGGTTGATCTCGAAGACGGCGTCCTCCAGGCGGTACAGCGCCGCATTGCGCGCCTCCGGCGCGGTTCCCTGCTGCATCTGCAGGCTGGACTGGACGAAGTCGCCCGGCACCTCCGGGAACAGCACCGTGCGTACGATACCGCTCTGCATGACGCCGAAGGTCAGGATTAGGATGGCGACGAACACGGCGGTGCTGATGCCGCGGTTCCTTACCGCCCGATCCAGGAACGGCAGGTATTTGGTATCGACCAGCCAGTGCAGGCCGTGCTGTGTGTGGCGCTGGAGCTTCTGGAAGAAGCGCGGCACCCGCTCGCGCCAGTGGATGTGGCGCTGGGGCCGGAACAGGTCGTCCTCGTCGATGGGTTTGATGTTCGCGTTCGCCAGATGCGCCGGCAGGATCAGCTTGGACTCCACCAGCGAGAACAGCAGGCAGAGGATCACCACCACGGACATGGCCTCAAAGAACGGCCCGGCGAAACCGCCGACGAACAGCATCGGCGCGAAGGCGGCGATGGTGGTCAGCACACCGAAGGTGGCCGGCACGGCCACCCGCCTGGCGCCGGCGATGACGTTGTCCAGCGTGTGGCCGTCCGCCCGGGTCTTGGTGTAGATGCTCTCGCCGATGATGATGGCGTCGTCAACGACGATGCCCAGCACGAGAATGAAGCCGAACAGGCTGATGACGTTCACCGTCACGGGCCAGGGCATGTGGGGCATCAGCCACAGCGCGCCGAAGAACGTGACCGGTATGCCGACGATGACCCAGCCAGCCACTTTCATGCGCAGGAACAGCGACAGGATCAGGCACACCAGGATCGCGCCCTGGAACATGTTCTTCAGCATGAGGTCGAGGCGGTCCTGCAGGTAGTAGGCCCGGTCCACCCAGACTTCCATGTCGACCCCGTCCGGCAGGGAGGAGCGCTTCTCCTCGACGTAGCGCTTCACGGCGGCCGCGGTCTCCAGCTCGTTCGGGTTGCCGCTGGCGAGCACCCGCAGCACGGCGGTGCGCTCGCCGTTGAAGTGGGCGAAGCCGTCCGTCTCCACGAAACCGTCGTCGATATTGGCGATGTCGCCGAGCGTGAGGCGCGTGCCGTCCGGATAGGTGCGCAGGACGAGCTGCGCGAACTCCTGGCCCGTATACACCTGCCCCTTCGTGCGCAGGAGGATGTCGCCGCCCTCGGAGCGAATGGCGCCGCCGGGCATGTCCACGGAGGAGTCCCGTATCGCCTGGGAGATCTCGCTCATCGTGAGGCCGTACTTGCGCAGCACGTATTCGGAGACCTCGACGCTGATCTCGTAGTCCCGGTCGCCGAGGATCTGGATCTGGTTCACCGCCGGCAGGCGCATGAGTTCGTCGCGGACTTCCTGGGCGACCTCCTTGCGCATGTAGGCATCCATGTCGCCGAAGATCGACAGGAAGACCACGTGGATGGGGAATTCCTGCTTGTAGATGACCGGCTTCTCGGCGAGGGCCGGGAATGTTGCGATGGCGTCGACCTGGGTCTTCACCTCGCTCAGCACCTCGTTCAGGTCCTCGCCCTGGGCGACCTCGGCGCGCACGGTGCCCATGCCCTCGGTGGCCGTCGAGCGGATCTCGATGATGCCGTCGATGTCCTGGATGGCCTCCTCGACCTTGATCACCACCCCTTCCTCGACTTCCTGGGGAGCGGCGCCGAGGTAGGGCACGCGCACCACCACCGTATCCACCTCGAAGTCCGGCGTGGTCTGCTTGCGGATGGTGAACGTGGAGACCACGCCGAAGGCGATGATCAGGAACATCAGCAGGTTCGCCGCAACGTGGTTGCTGGCGAACCAGGCAATGATGCCCTTCTGGTCCGTGGTCTGCTTCGGCCTGCTCATTGCGCGCCGCCCTGCTGTTCCGCGCCGGCGGCGAGACGCTCTCTTTCGTTGCCGGCGCCGGCGGCGGTCCGCACCCGCATCCCGTTGATGGGCGACTCGAGCGCCGTCAGGGTGATGCGCTGGCCCTTCACCGAGTCGCTGTGCAGGTAGGCGTACTCCGCATCAGCACGGATGATGTCGACCGAACGAATGCGCAGGCGGCTGTCCTCGTCCACGAACAGCAGCTGGTTGTTCGCCCGCAGCGCCCGCCGGGGCACCCGGATGATGTCGTCCATGCTGACGCCGTCGATCTCCGCCGCCACGAACGTGCCCATGGGCAGGGGCACGCGGTCGTCGTTGCCGGCCTCCAGGCCGTACGGATCCTGGATCCGGGCCACGGCGTAGGTCACCCGGTTGGTCTCGTCCACCACGCCCTCGGTGCGCACGATGCGCGCCTGCCAGGTCCCCGCCCGACCCTCGCGCACGGCAGTCAGCCGTACGGGCGGCCCCTCGACCGCCCCGCCCTCGGTCAGCTCTCCGGGCTCGGGCAGGTTCACGAACGCGAGGTCCTGGTCGGTCAGCGGCAGGCGGATCTCCGCGTAATCCGTGGCGAAGGTGACGGCCAGCCGCGTGCCCGGCGTCACATACTGGCCGATATCGGCCTCCTTGGCCCGCACCATGCCGTCGTAGGGCAGCGTGATGCGGGTGCGCTCCAGATCCCGCTTGGCCCGGGTCAGCCCCGCCCGGGCGGTAGCCAGCGCGGTCGCCGCGGAGGCGAGGTCCGCCTCGGCCCGGTAACCGCTCAGCCGCAGCTTCTTCGACCCCTCGTACTCGATCTCACGCTGCTTCAGCAGCGCTTCCGCCTGCTCCACTGCCACCCGGTAGTTGGTCGGGTCGATGCGCAGCAGCTCCTCGCCCTTCTCGAACACGCCGCCGGCGACGAACTTCGGCGAGATCCAGACGATGGGCCCGGAGACCTCGGCGCTCAGCACCGTTTCCGTGCGCGGCCGGACGGTGCCCTGGGTGGCGACCCGGAAGTCCACCGCCGTCTCCTCCAGCGGCATCACTTCCACCAGCGGATCGATCTCCGCGACCTCCCGGGTCTGCGGCGGCGGCTTCGTCCGGGACATGAACATCGTGCCACCCACCGCCGTGGCGAGGATGGCGACGATTACAGCAAAGCGGAGTATCTTTCGTTTCATTGGTAACTGTCGTTTCGCGCCTTTCCACAGATCCACCGGCGATCGTCATCGAGTGGCCGCCGGACTCGGTGTTATAGTCAACTATAGCACCAAATCAGTCAAGGCCTCTCGCGCCTGCGGGCCGGGAATTCGATGCCGGTGGGGGCAAATCGTTCATTACATCGCTGTCGGCCGCGCGGGGAAATCCGGGCAGGCCGCAAGACGGGCCGCTCACGTCGCGCCATAATTGGGGCCATTCCGGCAGAAATCCAGAGCCGGCGGCCGCGCCGGCAGGAGGGGAGCACATGCACCGCTACCAGGCAGACGTCATCGTGATCGGCGGCGGCATCGCGGGCATCGCCGCCGCGTGGGAGGCCCTGGAGCGCGGGCGGCGGGTGCTGATCCTCGACCGCGACGCGGAGGAGAATTTCGGCGGCCTGGCGAAAGAGAGCTTCGGCGGCATCTGGTTCGCCGACTCGCCCCTGCAGCGCAAACACCGCATCCGCGACAGCCAGGCCCTCGGCCTGGACGACTGGCTGGCATTCGGCGAACTCGGCCCCGACGATCACTGGCCCCGCGCCTGGGCCGAGGCCTACGTGGAACGCTCGGTCCCCGACGTCTACGAATGGCTCACCGGGCTGGGCGTCGATTTCATGCCGATGCCGCTGTGGGTGGAGCGGGGCCTGTACGTGCCGGGCAACTCGGTGCCGCGCTGGCACATCGTCTGGGGCACCGGGTACGAACTCGCCGTCGTGCTGGCCGAACGCTTGCTGGATCACCCGCGGAAAGAGCGACTGGAGTGCCGATTCGGCCATCGGGTGGGCACGCTGACGACCCATGAAGGGCGCATCACCGGCTGCCGCGGCCGCACGGAGGACGGCGGTGAGGCATTCGAGGCCACGGCAGAGTCCGTCGTTATCGCGGCCGGCGGCATCAACGGCGACCTGGAACGGGTGCGCCAGAACTGGCACGCGGACTGGAGCGATCCGCCCGAAGTCATCCTGAACGGCTCCCACAAGTACGCCGACGGCATGCTGCACGACGCGGCGGCCGCCCACGGCGCCGCCATCACCCACCTGGACTGGCAGTGGAACTACGCAGCGGGCATCCCGCACTGGAGGCCCCGCAAGCCCCACCACGGCCTGTCCCTCGTGCCGCCGAAATCCGCCCTGTGGCTGAATTGGCGCGGCGAGCGCATCGGTCCGCAGCCGCTGGTGACCGGCTACGACACCCACGACCTCGTCGCGCAGATCTGCCGCCAGGAGCGGGCCTACTCGTGGCAGCTCCTGAACCGGAAGATCGCGCTGAAGGAGCTGGCCATCTCGGGTGCCGAGTTCAATCCGTCGTTCCGCGAGAAAAAGCGGCTCGCCGTGGCCCGCGATCTGCTGCGGGGCAACCGCTGGCTGTTCGACGAGCTGGCCGCCAACTCACCGGACTTCCTCGTCGCCGACACGCTCGAGGAGCTGGTGGCGCAGATGAACGATCTGGTCGGCGACGGCTCGGTGGAGCTCGACGCCGTCGCGGAGGCGGTGACCCGCTACGACCGCCTGATCGATCTCGGTCCGCGCTTCCACAACGACGACCAGCTGCGCCGCATCGCCTTCGCCCGCCGCTGGACCGGCGACCGGCTGCGCACCTGCAACGCGCAGAAGATTGCCGATCCGAAGGCCGGCCCGTTCGTCGTGATCAGGGAGTTCATCATCAGCCGCAAGAGCATGGGCGGCCTGCAGACGGACCTCGACTCCCGCGTGCTGGACGCCGCGGGCCAACCGATCCCCGGCCTGTTCGCCGCCGGCGAGGCGGCCGGCTTCGGCGGCGGCGGCATGAACGGCAAACGCGGCCTGGAGGGAACCTTCCTGGGCGGCTGCCTGCTGGGGGGACGGCTGTCAGGCCGCGCGGCCTGACAGCGGCCCTGCGGCCGCCGCCGCCCGGCCCGACCTCTAGCCTATGGTGTGGCGCTTCAGCGCGCGGCCGATGTAGCGCACCTTCTGGCGGAACGGAAAGCGTCCCAGGTTGACCTTGACCACGCCCTCGGTGAAGACGCTCTTGCGTGAGTAGTCGATGTTCACGTCCACGATGACGGGCCGCCCGTCGGCCGCGATGGCGAGCGACTCGCCGATGACCCGGTCCACGTCGCCGTCGTTCGCCATCGGCAGATAGGCCGCCCCGGTGGCGGTGGCCACGCCCTCCACCTTCAGGTCGCCGATGACCGTGCAGGTCTTCTCCTTCAGCGGCAGCGACTGGAACTGGGAGATCTGCGCCAGCTCGCCGTCGTGGAAGACGAAGAAGATGGCGCCCAGGCCGTTAGTAGCCGCCGTCAGTATCTCCAGCGCCGTCATCATGAAGGCGCCGTCGCCCACGATGGCGCACACCTGCTTGTCCGGATGCGCGAGCTTCACGCCGATGGTGCCGGGCACGCAGTAGCCCATGCAGTTGAAGTCGGTGGGCGAGATGAGGTGCCGCGACTCGTACACCGGGAACTGCTCGGCCGTGAGGAAGGTGTGGTTCCCGTCGTCCACCACCACGTAGCAATCCCGGTCCAGTTGCTCGCGCAGCGAGCGGAAGAAGATGCCGGGGCTCACCTTCTCGTCGCTGGTCTTTTCCCGCCAGCTGGCGAAAAAGGCCTCCTTGTCCTCGCGGATGCTCTGGCGCAGCTCGTTGTGTGCCACCGGCGTCCCGCGCCGCTTCTTCAGCTCGTCTCGCAGCGTCCGCATGAATTTCGCGCCGTCGGCCTCGATGGCGACGGTGGCGGGGTAGTTCTTGTCGAACACCCGGGGGTCGATGTCGGCATGGATCAGCTGCTCGGGTATCTCCATGCCGTAGCTGCCGGTGGCGAGCTCGGCGAAGCGCACGCCCACCGCGAGCAGGCAATCCACCTTCGCGAAGGCGTTGCGGGCCGCCGGCACCGCCGAGGGTCCGAAACCCATGCCGGTGTGCAGGGCGTGGTCGTGGGGGAATACGCTGAGGCCCTGCATCGTCGTCGCGACGGGCGCGCCGAGCAGATCCGCGATCTCCACGCTGTACTCCGTGGCCTCGCGGGCACCCCAGCCGAGGTAGAGGCCGGGCCGTTCCGCCGCCAGCAGCAGCTCCGCCGCCCGCTCTACCAGGGCGGCGTCGGGCGCCGGAGGCTCGTACGAGGGCCGGTAGAGCTGCGGCTCGTCGACGTCGGCCGTGAACATCTGCACGTTGCTCGCGATCTCCACGAACACGGGCCCGGGCAGCCCGGAGGTGGCAATCTCGGCTGCCTCGTAGATCTTCGGCACCACGTCCTCATGGCGGTCCACCAGGAAAGCCGCCTTTGTGATGCCGTCCAGCACCTGCTGCTGGTCCAGCTCGTGCAGCTGATAATGCCGGCCCGAGTCGCGCCGGATACCGCCGGAGATCACCAGCAGCGGCACGCCGTCCAGATACGCCTCGCCGATGCCGCTCATGGCGTGGGTCATGCCGGCGGCCGGCACGATCACCAGGCAGCCGATGGAATCCGAAACCCGGCTCCAGGCCTCGGCCATGAAGCTGCCGCCCTGTTCGTGGGTGACCAGCACCGGCGTGATCTGCTCGCTGCGGTTCAGCTCGTCGTAGATCTCGGTGTTGTGCACCCCCGGCACGCCGAAGGTGTAACGCACACCGATATTCTCCAGGGCTCTCGCCGCGAGCCAGGCGCCGCTGCGTTTCATGTCCGCTCTCCGTTGCTCACAGGCGCCCGGGCGTCGGACGCAGGTGGTAGTCGAATCCCCGGCCGTTCAGCCGCGCGTTCATCCAGAGTATCAGCATACCCTCGATCTCACGCGCGTAGCGCGCCGGGCCCACGTCCAGCGCCTCGAGACCGAGCTCCCGGACCAGCTCCGCGACCCGCGCCTTCGCCGCCGCGTCGTCGCCGGCCAGCGGGATGGTCACCGGCCCGCCCGCGATGGAGGGATCCGCCATGGTCTGCCAGGAGAGCGTGTTGAACGCCTTCACCACCCGCGCGCCCGGGGCGGCCGCCTGGATGCGCTCCGTGATGGAGTCGTCGATGGTCCGCACCGCCAGCCGGTCGTCGGTGAAGCGGAACGGATTGGTGGGATCGATGACGAGCTTGCCGGTGAGATCCCCCAGACTCTCGGCCACCTCGACCGCCACCGCGGCGGGCACGGCGAGGATGACGATGTCCGCCGCCGCCGCGGCGCCGGCCGGGGACGCCGCGGAAGCCTCTCCCGGCGTGCTTTCGACGAGTTCGCGCACCCGTTCCGCCTCCGGCGTCCGCGAGCCGTAGACCACCGTATGGCCGAGTCCGGCGAGCCGCGGGCCCAGCGCGCCGCCGACGTCTCCGGTGCCTATGACGGCAATAGTCCCGCTGGTCGCAGCCTGCGCTGGCGCAGCGGCGATGAGGAATATCGCAGTGATCACTTTGAAAAGCTGTGGCATCGTCACCATCCTGTTTGTCTGTACCGTGCAGGAGGGCCTTCAGGCCCGACCGCGTTCCGCGCCTGAAGGCGCTCATACAAGGTCCCTGTAGGAGGGGCTTTAGCCCCGATTCATTAACCAGTCGGGCCTGAAGGCCCTCCTACATGATAGCCCGACGCCGCACGAACGAGAGCCATCGATGTTTCCGCTACGCGACGAGAATCCGCACTTCCTGACGCCCTATGCGACCTGGGGTCTGATCGGGCTGAACGTGCTCGCCTGGGTGCTGGTGCAGGGCCTTGGCACGGAGCCGGCGCTGTCGCGCTCGATGTGCAACCTGGCGCTGATCCCCGGCGAGGTGCTGCAGACGGCGGCGCCCGGCACCCGCGTGCCGCTGGGGCCGGGCATCACCTGCGTGCTCGGCGGGAGCTCCACCTGGTACACCACCATCACATCCATGTTCCTGCACGGCGGCTGGTTCCACCTGATCGGCAACATGTGGTTCCTCTACATCTTCGGCAACAACGTCGAGGACTCGATGGGCCACACCCGCTTCGTGATCTTCTACCTGCTGTGCGGTCTCGCGGCGGCGGCGCTGCAGACCGTGTTCGACCCGGACTCCACCATCCCCATGGTGGGCGCTTCCGGCGCCATCGGCGGCGTCATGGGCGCCTACATCCTGCTGTACCCGAAGGTGCGGGTGCACATGCTGATCGTGTTCGGCTTCTACATCACCACCATCGCCGTACCCGCCGTATTCATGCTGGGTTACTGGTTCCTGCTCCAGCTCATCAGCGGCTTCAGCACCCTCGGCTCGCAGGGAGGCGGCGTCGCGTTCTGGGCCCATGTGGGCGGCTTCGTCGCGGGCGGCCTGCTCATCCTGCTGTTCCGGGACCCACGGCTGGTCAAACGTCACCCCAACCACGGCTGGAACCCCCGCGGCTGACTCACCGTCCGGTCGGAAAAACTCCGCCGGCGCTCGCCCACGCCGACATCGGGGGGGCGACATCGGGGATTGAAAGGGAAGGTCCGCGGCACCATGTCTGCGTTCCAGAGGCAACCACCATCCCCGTAACGCAGTGAACGAACGCAACGAACAGACAGAACCCCGCGCCGAGGAAGAGACCACGGAAACCCGCGTCCCCGAGGACGTGCTGCTGGTCCTGCCGGTGCGAAATCTCATCGTCTTCCCCGGCGCCGTGACCCAGGTGGCGCTCGGCCGGGAGGTTTCCATCGCCGCGGCCCAGGAGGCGGTGAAGAACGATCGCAAGCTCGGCCTGGTGCTGCAGCGGGATCCCGCCGTTGACGAGCCCGGACCGGAAGATCTTTACAAGGTGGGGACCGTCGTCAGCGTGGTGCGCTACATCACCGCGCCCAACGGCATGCACCATCTCATCTGCCAGGGCGAAGAGCGCTTCCGGGTGCTCGATTTCGTACCCGGCCTGCCGTTCATGGCCGCACGTTTCGATACCATCCCCGAACCGAAGGGCGCCGGCCCGGAAGCCGAGGCGCTGGCGAATCACGTCAAGCAGAAGGCCGGAGAGCTGATCCAGCTGCTGCCCCAGGTGCCGCCGGAGCTGCCGACGGCGCTGCAGAGCATCGAGTCGCCGGGACTGCTGGCCGACCTGGTCGCCGGGCTGATCGACATCAAGCCGGCGGAGAAGCAGTTCATCCTGGAGACGATCGAGGTGCGTGAGCGTCTCGAGCGGCTGGCGGAATTCCTGACCCACCGCCTGAAGGTGCTGAAGCTCTCGAGAGAGATCGACGAGCAGACCCAGGACAAGATCGACGAGCGCCAGCGTGAGTACCTGCTGCGCGAGCAGCTGAAGACCATCCAGAAGGAACTCGGCGAAGACGAGGGCGCGCCCGAGGCAGAGGAAATCGAGCAGGCCATCGACGAGGCCGGCATGCCGCCGGAAGCCGAGAAGCAGGCCCGCAAGGAGCTGAAACGCTTGAAGGCGATGCCCGAGGCCGCCGCGGAGCATTCCATGATCCGCACCTACCTCGACTGGCTGACCTCCGTGCCCTGGTCGAAGGAGGACGAGGAAAACATCGACATCGCCCGCGCCCGGCAGATCCTGGACGAGGATCACTACGGGCTGGACAAGGTGAAGCGCCGCATCCTCGAATATCTGGCCGTGCGCAAGCTCAACCCGACCGGGCGCAGCCCCATCCTCTGTTTCGTGGGCCCGCCGGGCGTCGGCAAGACCTCGCTGGGCCAGAGCATCGCCCGCGCCCTGGGTCTCGAGTTCGTGCGCGCGAGCCTCGGCGGCGTGCACGACGAGGCCGAGATCCGCGGCCATCGCCGCACCTACATCGGCTCAATGCCGGGCTCCGTCGTCCAGAGCATCGTCAAGGCGGGCACCCGCAATCCGGTGTTCATGCTGGACGAGATGGACAAGCTCGGCGTGGGTTTCCACGGCGACCCGTCATCGGCGCTGCTGGAGGTGCTGGACCCGGAGCAGAACTCCACGTTCAAGGACCACTACCTGGACGTGCCCTTCGATCTCAGCAAGGTGCTTTTCGTCGGCACGGCCAACGTGCTGGACAACATCCCGGGACCGCTGCGCGACCGCATGGAGGTGATCGAGCTGCCCGGCTACACCCAGGAGGAGAAGCTGGAGATCGCCCGGCGTTATCTGGTGGGCCGCCAGCTCGAGGCGAACGGACTGAGCGGCGAACAGGCTTCCATCGACGACGAGGCGATCGAAAAGCTGATCGACGGCTACACCCGCGAGGCCGGCGTGCGCAACCTCGAGCGCCAGATCGGCGCGGTGCTGCGTCATGCCGCGATGAAGATCACCGAAGGCACGGCGGACTCCGTGCACGTGGCCGCGGACGACCTGCAGTCGATCCTCGGCGCGCCGAAGTTCGAGAGCGAGGTGGCGCTGCGCACCAGCGTGCCCGGCGTGGCCACCGGCCTCGCCTGGACCCCGGTGGGCGGCGACATCCTGTTCATCGAAGCCACCCGCATCCCCGGGCAGGGCAAGCTGATCCTCACGGGCCAGCTCGGCGACGTCATGAAGGAGAGCGCCCAGGCGGCGCTCAGCCTGAACAAGAGCCGGGTCGACCGGCTCGACGCCGCCGTGAAGGAACTGGAGGACAGCGACGTGCATATCCACGTGCCCGCGGGCGCCATCCCGAAGGACGGGCCGAGTGCGGGCGTGGCGATGTTCGTCGCCGTCGCCTCGCTGCTTAGCGGCCGCAACGTGCGCAAGGACGTGGCGATGACCGGCGAGATCAGCCTCCGGGGCCTGGTGCTGCCGGTGGGCGGCATCAAGGAGAAGGTGCTCGCGGCGCTGCGCGCCGGCATCAACACCGTGCTGCTGCCCGCGCGCAACAAGAAGGACCTGGAAGACGTGCCGGAATCGGCCCGCGATCAGCTGGAGTTCATCTGGCTGGAGAACGTGGACCAGGCGCTGGAAGCGGCGCTGGAACCGGAGAACCCGGCGGACAAGTCCGAGGCCGCGTAAATCGGCACGTAGGAGGGCCTTCAGGCCCGATTTTCCAAAGGAATCGGGGCTAAAGCCCCTCCTACAGGCCCTCCTGCGTCATTCCTCGTCGAGGAATTCCTCTTCGAAGAAGTCGTCCATCGGCGGATCGCCGTCGTAGATGAGGTACTCCCGGCGCTGCAGGTAGGAGCTGCGGACGAAGAGGTAGGGATCGTTCGACGCCTCGATCTGGGAATCGACGGCGAGCAGCCGTGCCCGCATGTCGATGATTTCGAGCACGAAGAGCTTGTCGCGGATCGAAGACTCGTCGATGTAGTACAGGCCGTTGAAGCCGATGTCCGCCGGCCGCGAGATCGCGTCGCGCAGCGTCGCCGGCCCCAGGAACGGCAGCACCACGTAGGGTCCGGCCGGCACACCCCACACCGCCAGGGTCTGGCCGAAATCCTCGTTGTGTTTTTCCAGCCCGATGTCCGAGCCGACGTCGATCAGCCCGCCGAGCCCCACCGTGGTGTTCACCAGCAGGCGGCCGGTGTCCGACAGGGCCGCCCCCGGCTTGCCCTGGAGCAGGTTGTTGAAGATGACGAAGGGATACCCGAGATTGCTGAAGAAATTGCCGACACCCTGGCGTACCAGCGACGGCGTGACCTTCTTGTAGCCCTTTGCGACCGGCTTCAGCAGCACGCGGTCGAAGGCGTCGTTGAACTGGTAGGTCACCCGATTGACCGGCTCCAGCGGGTCGGGGGTCGCGCCGGGGTATTCGGGTTGCGACGCACAGCCGCCCAGGAACGGGACCAGGAGGACGGTCAGCAGGAACGGGCGGACCAGGCTCTGCCGGCAGGGCTGCATACGGTGGCTCTCAAGGACTGTCGGATTCTCGGATTGCTCGCCGGATCAGTACGCCGCTGCGCACTGAATCCTGCGGCGACTCCTCGCGACTATAGAAGGCCGACGGCGGCATAGTCCAGCCTGACTCCGTCAATCACTTCCGGGGACAGCCGCGCACCCTGAAGATGTGGCTCACCTCCGTCCGCCCGTCCACGCTCAGCTCGAAGCGGATGTTGCCATCAATCCGCTCGTTCGGATGCAATCGCCAGCGGAAGGATTCGGGGCCGAAGACGGCCCTTCCGAGCTTGCGAAGCGTGAGCGACCGGCGATGACGGGACTGGCCGTAAACGTGCGCAATATGGGGAAATTCCCAGGTCTGCTCCACGTTCAGCCATTGGCGTGACGGCGCGATCGCCAGCACCGACACCAGAAATACGGTCTGGGAGTCGCATGAGACCACCGACTCGCGCGGCATGACGATCTCCCCGCTCGCCACCGCCTTCATCTCGCTACGTATGACTGGCCCGACTGCCGGGCCCGGCATCTCACCCGCCCAGACCTTGAGAATGCGGTAATCCTCGGGAGACACGTCCTGTCCCGCACAGCCCAGCGCCGCAAGGCACAGCGCCGCGAGGCACAGCGCCGCGACAGCCGGAATCAGGCGCAGCTCAGTTCGCCGCCGCATGGTGGTTTACCGACATCGACAGACCGGCGTCCTTTCCCGATAATCCCTGCGCGCGCCGCGGGAGTACTGCATGTTCCATATCGTCGATACCGATATCTTCGATCGCCCCTTGCTGGACGAGCTCTGCGAACTGACCACCGCCGTGCGGACCGTCGCCAAACCGGCGGAGGGCGCCCGCTTCCTGCAGCATCTGCTGCCTACCCGGCGGGCGATGCTCTATTTCACCCAGCCGAGCACCCGCACGTTCCTGTCGATGAACAACGCCTGCCACGTGCTCGGCATCCGCACCAGCGAGATCCGCAGCCCGGAGGTTTCCTCCGAGGTGAAGGGCGAGACCTTCGAGGACAGCATCCGCACGTTCAGCTCTTACGTGGACCTGATCATCATGCGCACGCCCGAGGCCGGTTACGCGGCCCGCGCCGCGGCGCTGATGAACAGTATCCCCCGGCCCGTGCCCATCATCAACGCGGGCAGCGGCAGGGACCAGCACCCCACCCAGGCCCTGCTCGACATCTACACCCTGGAGCGCAGCTTCGAGCAGCGGGGCGGCATCGACGGCAAGACCATCGGCATGAT
This sequence comes from Woeseiaceae bacterium, assembly GCA_035655155.1. Classification (GTDB taxonomy): domain Bacteria; phylum Pseudomonadota; class Gammaproteobacteria; order Steroidobacterales; family Woeseiaceae; genus Lentisalinibacter. The sequence continues at coordinate 22,586 of DASRVH010000064.1, read as the reverse complement.
GGGGGACCTGAAGCGCGGCCGCACGGTGCGCTCGCTGAGCCGACTGATGCGTTACTACGACGGCGTAAAGCTCGTCTTCATCGCGCCGCCGGCCTACGAGATGGAACCGGACATCAAGGACTTCCTGGCCGAACACGGCGTCGAGTTCCACGAGACGCGGCGCCTGCACGACATACTGCCCGAGCTGGACGCCCTCTATGTCACCCGCATGCAGTTCGAGCACGACGTGGCAGGCGAGTCCTCCGGCGTGGATCTCGCCCCGTTCACCGTCGGCGAGCGGGAGCTCGGCCTGATGAAAAAGGACACCGCCATCATGCATCCGCTGCCGCGGGGCCCCGAGATACAGCCCGAGGTCGACCGGGACCCGCGTGCGATGTACTGGCGCCAGGAGAGAAACGGCATGTGGATGCGCGTGGCGCTGATGGCCAGGATCTTCGGCGTCGACGAGGCCATCACCGAGGCGCTGCCGCGGTATCGCGACACCTGACGGCCGACTCCGCACGGATCTTCCCGCCCCGTGGCGGCCGACGTCCGGCTGCGGCTTGTGCGACTTGCACCGCCGTTTTCCCTGGGTCAGGCTGCACTCATGGGTTCGGACAGGGACAGACTCGGCCCGTACAAGAGGAAACGGGATTTCAGCAAGACGCCGGAACCGGCGCCCGACGATGGCGGCGGGAATGGCGGCCGGCGCTTCGTGATCCAGAGGCACGATGCGTCCAGCGAGCATTACGACTTCCGCCTGGAATTCGACGGCGCGCTGAAGTCGTGGGCGGTACCCAAGGGACCGTCGACCGACCCCCGCGAGAAGCGCCTGGCGATCCGTACCGAAGACCATCCGCTGGATTACGCGGACTTCGAGGGCGTGATCCCGGAGGAAGAATACGGCGGCGGCACGGTGATGGTCTGGGATGCCGGCACCTATCGCAATCTGCGCGCCGGCAAGGGCGAAGACTCGCTCGACATGCCGGGCTCGCTGCGCGGCGGCCTGATCGAGGTATGGCTGGACGGAGAGAAACTGAAAGGCGGCTATGCCTTGAAGCGCATCGAAGCGGGCGAGAAGTCCCAGTGGCTCCTGATCAAGATGGACGACGACGAGGCCGACGCCCGCCGCAACCCCACCAATACCCAGAACCGCTCGGTGAAGACCGGCCGCACCATGCACCAGATCGCGAAAGCCGGCGAGGAGGACTCGTGAAGGAGCCGTTCGCATCCTTGCCGGAAGCCGCCCGGGACAAGCTGCAGCGCGAAGGCATGCCCGAGTGGACGTCGCCCATGCTCGCCACCCTCACCGACGACCACTTCTCCTCGGAGAACTGGATCTACGAGCGCAAGCTCGACGGCGAGCGCTGCCTCGTGTTCAAAGACGGGCGCGGTCTGCGCATCCTCTCGCGGAACAAGAAGAAGCTGAACGACACCTATCCGGAACTCGTCGAGGCACTGGAGGAAGCCGGCCCGGAACGCTTCATCGCCGACGGCGAGATCGTGGCCTTCGACGGCAAGGTGACGAGCTTCAGCCGGCTGCAGCAGCGCATCGGCATCAGCGACCCGGACGAGGCGCGTGCCACCGGCATCGGCGTGTGGCTGTATCTCTTCGACCTGATCTACCTCGACCGCTACCTCCTGGACGAACTGCCGCTGCGCCGCCGCAAGCAACTGCTGCGCGATGCCTTCGACTTCGGCGGCCGGCTGCGCTATGCCCGGCATCGCAACACCGAGGGCGAGGCGTACTACGAGGAGGCATGCCGAAAAGGCTGGGAGGGCGTCATCGCGAAGAAGGCCGACGGCCGCTACGTGCACTCCCGCTCCCGCGACTGGCTGAAATTCAAGTGCGTCAACCGCCAGGAACTGGTCATCGGCGGTTACACGGACCCGAAGGGCTCGCGCAAGGGCTTCGGCGCGCTGCTGGTCGGCTATTACGACGACGGCGAGCTGCGCTATGCCGGCAAGGTGGGCACGGGCTTCGACGACGAAACCCTGGAGGATCTGCACGACCGGATGCAGGCCATCGAGCGGGACGAACCGGCCTTCGACGACGAGGTGGGCGAAAAGAACGCGCACTGGATCAAGCCCGAACTGGTCGGCGAATTCGGCTTCACCGAGTGGACGGACGACGGCAAGCTGCGCCATCCGCGCTATATCGGCCTGCGCGAGGACAAGCCGGCGAAAAAGGTGCGGCGGGAGCGGCCCCAAAGTGTCTGACCAGGATGTCTGAGACGAGCCATGTCTGAGGAAAGCCGCCGGCTGAGCTTCGGGCGCCTCGTGGTGGAAACCTCCAACGAGGACAAGGTGCTGTACCCGGACGCCGGCATCACCAAGGGCGACGTGATCGAGTACTACCGCAACGTGGCGGAGCACGCCCTGCCCTATGCGGCGGAACGCTTTCTCACCCTGCAGCGCTTCCCGGACGGCCTGGGCGAGGACGGCTTCTACCAGCAGTCCCGCGCTGACTACTTCCCGGACTATGTCGAGGGCGTCGCAGCAGACCGGGTGGGCGGCGGCGAGGTGGAGCACATCGTCGTCACGAACGCCGCGGGCCTCGTCTACCTGGCCAACCAGGGCACGCTGACCGTCCACGCCTGGCTGAGCCGGCGCGACCGGCCGCACCACCCGGATCGAATGGTGATCGACCTGGACCCCCCCGACGACGACTTCGGGCCCGTGCGCGACGCGGCCCGCATTGCGGGCGACTTCCTGCGCGAGCTGGGGCTCACGCCCTACGTCATGACCACCGGCTCGCGCGGCCTGCACGTGGTGGTGCCGCTCGATCGCAGCGCGGACTTCGATGCGGTGCGAGACTTCGCGCGCCGCGCCGCGGACACGCTCGCCGAACGCCATCCGGACGCTCTCACGGCGGAGCAGCGCAAGGACAAGCGCCAGGGCCGCCTGTACCTGGACGCCATGCGCAATGCCTACGGCCAGACGGCAGTGATGCCCTACAGCCTGCGCGCGAAACCCGGTGCACCGGTGGCGACGCCGCTGGCCTGGGACGAACTGGGCGCCGGCGACCTCACCGCGCAGCGCTACCACATCGGTAATCTGTTCCGCCGGCTCGGCCAGGTCGAGGATCCCTGGGCCGACATGAAGCGCCACGCCGCCGGCATCGCGGCGGCAGACGAAGCTCTTTCCACACTCTGACGCCGTTCTTTCATGGCCGTCATGCGGGGGTATCCATCTTGCTCCCGACAAAAGGTCGCGGCGATGGATACCCCCGCATGACGGCCGTGCTCGCGGTGGCGTGCGGGAAGCGCCAGTCAGGAGCGCCTGCTGACTGGTGCTAACCCTTTCGGCTACGGGCCCGTCAGCGGCTGGGGTGGACTGCTGGGGTCGTCCGGGCCGACTGGAGCCGATAGACAATGTTAGGAGCGGCTTCAGCCGCGATCGATCGGGCCTAAAGGCCCTCCCACATGAGCGTCCCCCGTAGTCCGCCCCAGTCGATGGCGGGCCGACGCCAAGAGAACCCCATCGGGCCTGAAGGCCCTCCTACAGGCAGTCAGACGAGGTCGCGTTCTATGGCTTCGTCCCAGTTGCGGCTGAACACCCGCTTGTCGCCTTCCCAGGCGTCCAGGGTGGCGGATATGTGGAAGTGGGTCGGGGTGGACGTCAGGATCGTGCGGGTCTCGGTGCGGATGCGCCAGTCGCCGCGGGCCAGGCTGCGCTGCCAGTAGGTTTCGCCGCGAGCCGTGCCGACGTCGTCCGCGCGGGAGCTGTACCACTCCAGCGCCTTGGCGCCCACCTCCAGGTCGATGTCCAGGATGACGTAGCGCCCGGAGTCGTTGATGACTTCGAGGGTGGAGATGTCCCGGGCGAGATCCGTGTGCACGATCCAGTTGTGGTGGCCGCCTTCGATCACCCGCCGTTCCAGCGGCGGCGCACCCACCGGCTCGCCGAAGCCGTGCAGCTCGTCGTCCTCCGGCCGCGGCGGGCGGACCGGCAGCGACAGGCTGCAGCCCTCGACGTGCAGGTGGATGCGCACCGCCTCCGGCGCCGGCCAGGCCAGCGGCCAGTAGGAGGTTGACACTGACACCCGCAGACGATGACCGGCGGGGAAACGATGCGCGGCCTCATTCAGCTTCACCGGCACGCGGTAACGGCGACCGGGCTCCAGCGGCTCCGGCTCCTCGCTGCTGTTGCGGTGAGTGAGGTTCAGCAGGCCGTAGGTGACCCGGGTGGCCTTGCCGTCCGGCAGCACGTCGGAGAGGCGGGCGGCCACCATGGCCACCGGCCGGTCGGCCGAGAGCTCCAGCTCGACCACCGGCTGGCCGAGTATCTCCACGGCCTGGTCCAGCGGGTCGCTCTGGAACACCAGTGCGCCGCCGTCCTCGTGGCGCTGATCGTGGGCGAGATCCGGGCCCGCCGCGTAGGAACACCATTTGCCGGCGAACAGCCCGACCGTCAGCGGCGACTGCAAGCCGATCGCATAGGGCTCCACCTCGGTCTCCGGCGGCCGCAGGTGATGGCGGGTGAAGCGATAGCGGCGCTCGGCCACGTTCGGCGACGGCCAGGCGGGCTCGCCCACCCAGCGCCCGGGGCGCTCCAGATAGCTCGTCGTCGGCGCCACGCTGTCCTGCATCCAGGCCTGCAGCATCGGCTCATCCATGATGCCGGTGTCCACGCCCTTCAGCCACTGGTCCCACCAGCGCAGCATCTCGCCCAGGAAATCGATGGCGGGGCCGGGCATGCCGATATGGGGATACTTGTGGCTCCAGGGGCCGATAAGGCCCTTGCGCGGCACGTCCAGATTCTCGAGCAGCCGGAACACGGCGTTGGAATAGCCGTCGGTCCAGCCGCTGACCGCATAGACGGGGCAGCGGATGGCGCCGAAGTCCTCGCACACCGAACCGTGGCGCCAGTAAGCGTCGCGGCGCTGATGCCGGAGCCACTTGGCCAGCCACAGGCCGCTGCCTTCGAGCCGCTGAAACCACATGTCGCGCCAGCGCTCGCCCACCAGCTCCGGGTCCGGCGGCATCGTATTGTAGGCGAACATGGTCGATGCCCAGGACAGGTTGTCGCCCAGCAGGCAGCCGCCCATGTGGTGTATGTCGTCGGCATAGCGGTCGTCGGTGGAACTCAACGTGACGATGGCCTTCAGCGCCGGCGGCTGCATGGCGGCGATCTGCAGGCCGTTGAAGCCGCCCCAGGAGATGCCCATCATGCCCACGTTGCCGTCGCACCAGGGCTGTCCGGCGATCCAGCGGATCAGCTCGCAGCCGTCGTCCAGCTCCTGCTGCAGGTACTCGTCCTTCAACACGCCCTCGGATTCGCCGCTGCCGCGCAGATCGGCCCGAATGCACGCATAGCCGTGGCCGGCCATGTAGGGATGGGCCAGCGCATCCCGCGCCGCCGTGCCGTAGCGCTTGCGGTAGGGAATGTACTCCAGGATCGCCGGCACCGGGCGCTCCGGCGCGTCCTCCGGCATCCAGATGCGCAGCGCCAGACGCACGCCGTCCGGCATCGGCACCTCCACGTTCTCCAGTTCGCGTACCCGATGGGGCAGTTCGTCGACGAATCTCATGCAGCATCCTGTCCTGTGGGTTCCACCTCGAAGCTCAGCATGGCCATGCAGTCGCGGTACTTGTGCAGCAGCTCGCGCTGATCCCCGGCGCCCAGAAACAGGTCGCCGAGTTCGTAGCTGTAGCTGTCGTAATGATGAGAGTCTCTCAAACGCTCGCCGGGTTCGGCCAGCGGCCGGAATCGCGCCTCGGGATAACGGGCCCGCATGCGGTCAAGCTCCTCTGCGCTCGGCATGGCGCGCACGATGCCGTCGTCGCAGAAAGTCCTGACCATGAACTTGCCGGCCAGGCGGTACTCGCCCTGCCGCTGCGGGAACCGGGGGTCCTCACCCAGCGCCAGGTCCACCGCCACGGACTGGTGGGAGGCGCCGTCCACGAGCCGGAACAGCGGACAATGAGACTTGGAGATGCGCGCATTCACCTCCAGCAGGCTGATCCGGTCGGTCTCCGGGTGCCAGTAGAACTCCATGTTGAAGGCGCCGCAGTCGTAGCGGAACCGCTGCATCACTTTCTCGGCGGCACGGACCATGCTCGCCTGAACCCGGCGCGGCAGGCCGGATGGGTACTGGTAGCGCGAGAAGCTGGAACGGTGGCGTCCCGTGCGGATGGAGTCGACGACGCCGTAAACGCGCACGGCGCCCTGGTAGACGTAGCCCTCCAGTGTGCACTGGCGGCCCGCCGAGATGATCCCCTCGGCGATGCACCAGTGTCCCGTCACCGGCCGGATCTCGTCGGGCACCGCCACATGTCTCAGATACTCGTCGAACGGCCGCCCGAAAAAGCCGATCTTCTCCCGGATCTCCGGCAGATGGGCGTGCAGGTCGTCGGGGCCGTTGATCAGGAAGCCGAGCCGCGACGAATGGGCCTTCACCGGCTTGATCCAGAACGGGTAGTCCAGCTCGATCAGGGCGGCCGGATCGTCGGCGAACGGATCCACGGCCTGGAACGCGGGCACCAGCTCCGGCACCACCGCGCGCTGCTCGATGCGAGACCAGTACTTGTGCTCGGAGCGCGCGATCGCCTCGTTGCTCGGCCCGGGCAGTCCGCGGGCGTTGCGCAGCACGCCGGCCATGGCGCTGGAGGGGAAGTCCCAGAAGGCGATGATGCCGTCGACGGAGCCGCCGTGGCCGTCCAGCTGTTCCTCGGCCTGGCGCCTCAGCGCCTCGAAGTGAAACTCGCCGTTCTCGGGCAGTACGATCTCGTCGTAGTCGAGCAGGCCGACGAACCGACAGGCCTCCGCCTCGTGGATGGATTGCAGCTCGCGTTTGTTGAACTCGTCGAGCCCGAGGACGAAGACGTTGCGCATGCTTTCACTGTGACCCGCGGCGCGCATACGACACCACCGTGGAGACCACCTACGAAGACAGGTAGGAGGGGCTGGTAGGAGGGGCTTTAGCCCCGATCCCCTACCCGAATCGGGCCTGAAGGCCCTCCTACAACCTCTTTCAGAACGACCAGCTCACCGATCCGCCGATGCCCCAGTCGGGGCTGCCGTCGGACAGGCCGGCGAGGGCGTAGACCTGGGCACCGAGCCGGGGCGAGACCTCGGTGTCGAAGAACACGGAAACCTCGGTCGCGGCATCGCCGCCGTCGATCAGCTCCGGGCGGTAGCTCACGAGCGTGCCGATGCGATTGTCACGGCCCGCCCAGAGGGCTACGCCGCCGGCAACGAACCAGGTGTCGTCCAGGTCCAGTCCTGCGGGATCGCCCCGCCATTTGTAGCCGACCGTGCCCATCCACATGAGGTCGCGCTGAAACACGTAGCCGTCCAGCTGCAGGGAATAATCGGTCTCGCCGGTGCCCAGCCCCTTGTCCTCGTCGGCCGTGCCCAGTTTCACCTTGGCGGTGACGTCGAGCACGGCGTTGTCGCTCTCCGCGAGTGCGAGCCACGTCCCCGACAGCAGAACGTCGCCGATGCCGCTGTCGGATACGTCGTCACCGCTGCCCACGATCACGTCGCCGCGGCGCCCGATGATGGAGCCTTCGGGCGCGCTCACGTAGGCATATGGCACTGTCGCGCGCAGCGAGAACCGCTCGCCGCTCCAGGACAGCGTGATCGGCACGTAGATGTCGTCGATGTCGCTGCCGCCCCCGTAGTCGCCGGTGGTGTACTCGGCGCCGACGGTGAGCGTCGTGCGACCCTCCTCCGCCAGCGCCGTGCCGGCGGCGCCCGCCACAGCGAGCGTCGCCAGCACCAGTATCGTCGACACCACCGCCGTCCGGCCCGGGCACTCAGCGTGCTTGGCATTCATAGCGGCACTCCGTTGCTTATTCGGTCTCGGGCAGCGTCACGCCCTGTTCGCGGGCCCGTTCCATCATCTGCTCGCGATGCTCGGCGCGGATGCGTTCGCGTTCCTGCTCGGACTCCGCATTGGCGAGACGCTCGCGGTAACGTGCGCGCTCCTGCTCGGTCATGAGGCCGCCGGCGAAAATACCCTTGCCATCGTCATCCACGTGAATCCGATCCCGATCACGGTCGCGGTCCATGTCCTTATCCATGTCGCGGTCGCGGTCCTGATCCTTGTCCCGGTCACGATCGCGGTCCTGGTCCATAGCCCCGTCCTGATCGCGATCGCGGTCCCGGAGCTGATCCTTGTCGCGGTCACGATCGCGATCCTTGTCGCCGGCCATCGCGTAGTCGCGATCCTGCAGGCGATCACGTTCCATCAGGCGATCGCGGTCCATGGTGCGGTCCCGGTCCATCTGGGCGTCGCGCGCGACGCCGCCCCGTTCGGCCCCGGAACCCTGCCCGCCGCTGCCGGCGCCCTGCATGTCGGCCGCCGCGATGGCGGAGCCGGCTAGCAGCGCCGTGGTGGCGAGTCCAACCAGAAGATTCCTGGTACGCATGATTCAACCCTCCATGTCACTCTTCCGTGCTCCCTCGCAGGGTCCATTGAACGCCGCAATCGGACATCCGTGAATACGTAGAATTGGAAGGGCCAACCCTGTCAACGCAAGGAACACTGTTGCGTTACCGAAGCATGTAGGAGGGGCTTCAGCCCCGATACGACGAATCGCAATCGGGGCTGAAGCCCCTCCTACCGGGGGTCGACGCGGGACGTCAGCTTGTACCCCGCGCCGCGGACGGTCTTTATCATGCGCGGCGCGCGGGGGTCGTCGCCCAGCTTGCGCCGCAGCTTGCCCACCAGCACGTCGACGCTCCTGTCGTAGGGCGTCCAGTCCCGTCCCGCCACGATCTCCAGGATCGCATCGCGGCTGAGCACGCGTCCGGAATGGGACGCGAGTGCCACCAGCAGTTCGAACTCGTGGCTGGTGAGCTCGACCTGCCTTCCTGCCGGATCGGTCAGCTCCCAGGCCGCGAGATCCAGCGTCCAGCCGTCGAACGTCAGGACGGAGCCGTTGCCGGCGTCGTGGTGTTCGGACGGCGCGACGCGTCTCAGGATGCTGCGCACCCGGGCCAGCAGCTCGCGCTCGTCGAAGGGCTTGGTCATGTAGTCGTCGGCGCCGAGCTCCAGTCCCACGATCCTGTCCACCGGATCCCGCTTGCCGGTCAGCATCAGGATGCCGATGTCAGAATGCGCGCGGATCTCCCTCGCCAGGCTCAGGCCATCCTCGTCCGGCAACATCAGATCCAGGATGACGAGCCGAGGCTCCTCCAGCGCCATCATCTCGCGCATGTCCCGCGCGGAGCCCGCAGTGCGCACCGGATAGCCTTCAGCGGTCAGATAGCGCGACAGCAACCGGCACAGACGGGCGTCGTCGTCCACGACGAGGATGCTGCTCGCCCTGACCATGGGACCTTCTCCCGACTCTGTGGGATGGGGCATCCAGTATGGCCCATCGGCATGGGATTTCTATCGCGATTTATGCGGACCCTGCGGATGGCGCGGATCCGGGTCCGGGTTCAGACTGGCCGGCAAATCGACTGCCGAACCGGCCGGAGGGCGGAGACAGACCGCAGGATCCCGCAGTGGCGGAATACAGGCGTATAGCCCTGCTGATACTCACGATGACCGTCGTCGTTGCGGTGGCCACGGCAGTCTCCATAGGTGTGCTCTACGACACCGCTTTCGAGCGCCAGCGCCAGCAGCTCGTGGACAGCGCCCATACCCTGGCGCGGCTGATCGAGCAGATGAGCGAGTTCGACCGGCGCTACCGCCACGATTACCCCGGCTCCGCGGCGGACGCCACGCTGGCCCAGATCCGTCAGGCCTTCACTCACGAACACACCCTTCTCGGCTCCACCGAGGTGACGCTCGGGCGGCGCGAAGGCGACGACATCGTGTTCCTGATGCGCCACCACCACGCTGCGGGCGGCCCGCCGGCGCCGGTGCGCTGGGGTTCGTCCCTGTCCGAACCCATGCACCGGGCCCTGTCGGGGGAGAGAGGCACGATGACCGGCAACGATTATCACGGGACTCGCGTGCTGGCCGCCTACGATGCCGTGGAGCCGCTGGGACTGGGCGTCGTCGCCAAAATCGACCTGGCCGAGATCCGGGCTCCGTTCTTCCGTGCCGGTGCCCTCGTCCTCACCGTCGCGCTGGTACTGATCGGCGCTGCCACCCTCCTGTTCCTGCGCCTTGGTAATCCGATGGTGCGCGCGCTGCACGAAAGGGAGGAGCGGCTGCGCCTGATCCTCGCCTCCACCGGCGAAGGCATCTTCGGCATGGATCTCGACGGCCGCTGCACCTTCGCCAACCGGGCCGCCGTGCACCAGCTGGGTTACGGCGGCGAGGCCGAACTCCTGGGCCGCGACATCCACGAGCTGATCCACCACACCCACCCCGACGGCAGCCCCCACCCCAGGGAGGAATGCCCTGCGGCCCGCGCCATCTCCCACGGCGAATCGCTGCGGCTAGACGACGAGATGCTGTGGCGCGCCGACGGCACCGGCTTCCCGGCGGAGTACCGCACGCAGCCCATGCGCCGCGACGGGGAGATCATCGGCGCCGTGGTCAGCTTCGTGGACACCACCGAGCGCCGGGAGCGGGAACTCGAACTCGCGCACGCCCGGAAGATGGAGGTGCTGGGCAGGCTGACGGGCGGCATCGCGCATGACTTCAACAATCTGCTCACCGTCATACTCGGCAACCTGCGGCTGCTGCAGCGCCGCGTACGATCCGGAGATGCCGAGGCGGCCGAGCTGATCGACGACGCGGTTTCGGCAGCGGAGGACGGCAGCAGCCTCATCCAGCAGCTGCTGGCCTTCTCCCGCAAGCAGACCCTGAAGCCGGAGACCATCGACCTCGGCGTCTTCCTGCGCGACAACCGGCGCTTCCTCGAGCGCGTGGCAGCAGACGGAGTGGAGATTACGCTCGACACCGACACCGGACCGCTGCCCGTGCAGGCGGATACCCAGCAGCTGCAGAGCGCGCTGCTGAACCTGACCATCAACGCCAGCGACGCCATGCCGGGCGGCGGCGGAGTCCGGATCGCGGCGCGGCGCGAGGAGATTCGCGCCGGCAGCAGCCTCGACATGCCCGGCGGTCCCTGCGTGACGCTGAGCATCACGGATACGGGCGAAGGCATGAGCGCCGAAGTGCTGGCCAGGGCGATCGAGCCGTTCTTCACCACCAAGGGCGCCGGCAAGGGCAGCGGCCTCGGCCTCAGCATGGTCTACGGGTTCGTCCGCCAGTCCGGCGGCGACCTGCGCATGGAGAGCGAGCCGGGCGGTGGCACGACCGTCACCCTGTACTTCCCGGAAGCGGCGGACGGGCGGGAGCATGACGGCGCCGTGCGAGCGGCGGCACCGCAGGCGACGGCCGCCGAGACCATTCTGGTGGTGGAGGACGAGGCCAGGCTGCGACGCTACGCGGCGCGCACGCTGTCCGCTGCCGGATACCGGGTACTGGAAGCATCCGGGGCCGCCGCGGCCCGGGAACTGCTGATGACGCACACGGAAGTCGAGCTGCTGTTCACCGACATCGTCATGCCCGGCGGTACGAGCGGCCTCGAACTCGCCGACTGGGTCGCCCGTCATTACCCGGGCACCGGCGTCCTGCTCACCACGGGCTACAGCGACCAGGCCGCCCGCGCCGTCGACGGCGGCTACTCCATCCTGTCGAAGCCATACGGTGAGACCGGTCTCCTCGCCGCCGTCCGACAAGCGCTGAGCGATTCCCATTCCGTCGCCGGGCCCGGTTGACGGCACTTACAAAAATTCACAACGGAATTACGCAGCGTTTACCGACGGTGACGCAGCCCTTTAAACGCCGGTCCTAGCATCGAACCCAGGAGGCAAGGAGAAGGTGCCATGCGCGAGAACCGAAAAAAACGGCGCGACACGACCACTTCCTCGCTTCACCTCCCGCCGCGGTGCTCCGCCCCCATCGGGGGACGCCAGCTGCAGCGCCCCGCAGCATCCGCCCGCGGCAAGCATTGGGGGCAGGAGGAGCCTGTCATGAAGAAACAAGGAATCTGTTATGTGCTGACAGCGATCCTCGTCGGATTGTTCGCATTCAGCAGTGGCGCCATGGCCGAACGGCCACCTGGCGTCGGCGGCGGCAACGGCGGAGGTCACGACAGCGGCAACGAGCCGCCGGACTACGGCGACCTGTTCATCCTGTATCGGGATGAATACGGCGTTCCCATCCTGACGGCCGACGATTGCCAGCAGCCGCTGGCTGCCGAGACTTTCGAGGGCTGCATCCAGATCCCCGGCACGACCGACGCTGCGGACTGCCGCATCGTTCCGGTGGATCCGGCTACCTGCTCGGTGGAAGGGCCCTATTCCATCTACACGCAGGAAGTCGATTTCGGCCGCATCAACGAGGCAAGGTCGCCGGAAACCGTGTTCGAGTCTCAGCTCGAGGAAGCGCGGCTGACGCTGGCGACCGCGGGTTGCCTCAGCCTGGATCCGGCCGGCCGGCCCGTGGCGTCCAGCGTGATCGACCCGGACCCGACCGTCGAGGGCGACGAGTACGTGGCGACTTCCACCATCGACTCGCCGCTGCAGCACCTGGCCATGTACCGGGCGCTGATGCTGGAAGGTGCGATCGGCGAAAACATCGACCTGCCCCGCGACTGGATGGCTGCGGCTGCGACGAGCCTCGGCGCAGCGGCGGACAAGTCCGGTTTCGTCGGCGTGGACCTCGTGGTCTACCTCAACGAGATCCTCGGGCTGACCGAGGAATCCGCGAACGCCATGCTCGACACACGCTGCATCGACGTGAAGGAAGAAGTGATGGGCGTGATCCAGCACGTGCGCAAGTGCTTCCTGGATTTCTCCGCCTATACCTACAACCGCGAAGCAACCTTCGGCTACCTGCCCTACCCCGCCTACATACCGGCGGGCGATCCACAGGACGGCGTGTTCGAGTATCTGCATGAATTCGATACCGCCAACCACTGGTTCACGATCGAGACCGGCCCGATCCTCGCGGCCGTCCCCGAACTGGCGGACAGCTACGACGGATCGAACATCGGCGCATTCGCAACCGGCGCCGACGACAGCCGGGCCGTGATCGACTTCTTCCACACCTGGCCGGTGCCGGGCGACTACGCCACACCGGTGCCCTGCGAGGCCAGCGCGGACGTCTACTACGACGTCTCGATCAGCGCCGACTCCGGGCTGCAGGTGCCGAAGCGGATGGTGGCCGACACCGAAGGCCGGGAAGGCACGCTGACCGTCGCCAACGCGGGACCCGCTGACGCGACCGGCTTCGTGAAGCTGACCGGCATCGACAGCGACGGTGAGGTGGTAGGGCCGCTGTACCTGATCGACGGCGGGATCGTCACCGAGACCGAAGTGTTCGCCGGAACCGAGTACACCGAACCGTTCACTCTGGCGGCCGGTTACTCCACCAGCTGGACGTTCTTCTTCAGCATGGATTACGCCACGACCATCACATGGACGGCCGAGGTGATAGCCGAGGATGACGTCAACGCATCGAACGACGTGGTCACGGAGATCACCGTCGTAACGGCCGTCAAGGCCGGCGGCGGTGGCGGTGGCGGCGGCGGCGGCAGCGGCGGAGGCGGAGGCCGCAACCGCTGATCGCCCTCTCCCGCGAACGACACCGCCAGGGATGGCGAAGCCAGGGAAGGCGGCTCCAGGGACGGGGCTCCAGGTGAGGGTCGGCCGGGCCAGGGAGGAGCCCTGCAGCTGACCTCACCGACGGCCGGGGAGCGGTCACAGACCCTCCCCGGCCGGTTTACGCGGCAATGATGCAGGCAAGGTGGTATCCCACAATGAGAACACACAAGCTTTACATAATGATGCTGACCGGAGCCGTCACCGTGCTGACCGCCCTCGCGGGCACCGGCCTGGCGGGCGACCGGTCCGATCCGTCCTGGCAGGTGGTGGTCAACAACGGCGACGCCATGCCGGGCCATCCGGACCGTACCTACAACAGCTACAACCCGCCTTCGGTGAACAGTAATGCCATGGTGGTGTTCCGCGCCCGCAGCACCGGAAGGCAGCGCGGGCCGATCAGCGGCATCTACGTCCGCGACATGGGCACGTCAGGCTCGGCAATACGCCTGATCGCCGATCGGGACACCGCGGTGCCGGACCCGAACAACACCGCGTATCCGGCGGGCGGTGGCGGTAGCCACGGGCATGACGGCGGCAGCCATGGCGGCACCGGCGGCACCGGCGGCAACAATGGCGACGAGGGAGGCGGCGGCCCGGACTGGCTCCTGGCCACCTTCAACGAGTTCCCGTCGATCCCGCGCATCGCGCTGCACCGGGACGCCGTGGCCACCCGCGGCAACCATCCGCCCGTGTGGACATACGGCGAGGAAGAGGACGAATCCCGCGCCGGCACCACCGGCGTGTACTTCAACCCGGCAGCCGGCAATTCTGCGAGCGAGCTGCGCACCGGCGCCAGCCTGCTCGGCGAGGTCGGCCCATCGGACTACGTGGATCTCACGTATCTGTTCGCCGTGCCGGATCTGGCGGCCACCACCCGCTTCGAGGTGTTCCCGGGCTCACCCGCCGTCACGGACGAAGGCTACATCGCCTTCAAGGGCAACTACACCGATCCGTCGGACGGCGAAGACAAGACCGGCGTGTTCTATCGCAAGGTGGCGGACGACTATGCCGGCGGGCTCGAGCCGATCGAACTGATTGCGAACTCCGATACGGTCATCCCGAATCACCGCTACTGCCGCGGCGACATCACCTTCGACTCCACCGCTCCGCCGAGCGCGGCGCGGGGCAGCGTGGTCTTCGTGGGCTACGACAACGAGGACGACCCGAGCTGCGGCGGCATCTACCAGTCCGAGCTGGGCCGGTCGGCGGCGCCACTGCGCACGCTGGTCGGGCTCGACGACAAGGTCCCGGTACGCGGCGCGGGCCGATTCACCCGCATCGGCGAAGGCCTGTCCTTCGACGGCCGCTTCGTCGGCTTCTGGGGCGCCTGGGGCGACGAGACCCGGAGGCTGCGCCTCTACTGCCCGGAGGAAGGCAACCGTATCCGGCGCGACTACTGCAACCATGCCGGCGACTTCGTGGACGGGGCGGACGGCGAGATCAACGGTGACGTGCACAGCGTCTGCGAGGATGCGGACGGCAACCCGCTCGAGCGCTGCTACCAGGAAAAGGCCGTGCCCGTGAACCAGGGTATCTTCGTCTACGACACCCGCACCCGGCGGCTGCGGCTGATGGCCCGCGCCGGTGCCGGCGAGGACTACGGGGACTTCATCTACTGGAACTACTCGGGCGCCCCGCCGGGTGCCGGCGAGAGCGAGGGCTGCGGCAAACCGCCGCGCTTCCGTTCCGCCGCGTTCGTGTCCGTGTCCGAGCGGGCCGGCGCGACGTTCCGCGTCGCGTTCCAGGGCCGCCGCGCAGGGTCGACACCGGTGGACGGCATCTACCTCGCCGAGGCGCTCGGCGCATCGCGGGCGAGCACCGTCACGCTGCTCGAGACCGGATGGGCGGGCACGCTGCTGGATCCGCAGGCCGTCGATCCGGACTCGGGTGGAACCCTGCCTATCACGGGTCTCGCGCTGGAACGCGAGGCCTTCCGCAACGGCTGGCTCGCCGTGACCGCGAGCATGGGCACGGAAGAAGCCGGCTGGGCCGGCATCTATCTGGCCGATCTCCGCGGCCGCCGCCCCATCCGCTAGAGGAAACTGCAGGAGGGCCTTCAGGCCCGATAGGTTAGGGAATCGGGGCTGAAGCCCCCTCCTACATGGCCCTCCTACCCGCTCATTGCCGCGAGATGTCGCGTGAAGGTCGGGTTCTTTCGTACGGGTAACGACCGGGCATATGCAATGATCTTGCAGATGACCCAGAACACGCCGGCGGTGAGGCCGCCGGCTATCGCCGCCGTGAACAGCGCCTCGCCGAAGCCGGTGCCGTCCTCGCCGTAAGCGAGCAAGAAAAACAGCAGCCCCAGAGCGCCACTGGCGATCAGGAACAACCGCTTGGGGAATAGTTCGTCCCTGGCGGCTTTCGTGTATTCGTAGTGCTGTCCGGTGTTGTGGTTGTAGGCGCGGAAGTAGGAGCCCCAGTCGGAGCCGCCGGTGAACAGCAGGTACAGGCTCAGCTTGTGACCCTGCTTGCACGGCACGAGAAAGTCGACGAGCTCGATGGCATGCTCCTTGCCGTCCTCGTCCGTGAGATAGATGTTCTGGTACCGGGTGGTCCTGGACTGCACCTGGCCCGAGACCGGCATATTGCCGCCGGTGCCGCCCACGGTCATGCCGCCGCCGCCGCCGAACGATCCGCTGACCTCCGTCTCGGAACGGGTATCCGTGCTGTCCACGGTGCCGGTGCGCACGCGTATCTCCCAGGACGCCCCCAGGGTCTGGCCTTGTGCTACCTGTTTCGACATATCGTCTCCTCCTCTCCTCGGTCTAGTCCGCCTGCCGTACGAGTTCCTGGCCCATGGGGCCGTACAGCCGGTCATCTCGCTTTTTCAGCACGACGGTTCCCTGGGGACTGGTGACCAGCACCCGGTCGCCGTCCACGGTGTATTCCGCGGGAACGCTGGCATCGAGCACCGAGACGGTGACGCGGCCGTCGTCGCGGAAGTGATAGGTGGTCTCCGCCTGGCGGTCCTGCCAGGTACCGCTGACGGCGGCATCCCGACAGCCGCCGACGCCCAGCGCCAGCAGCAGGCAAAGCGTCGTCAGGGCTCGCTTCATCACACTCCCCTACGGAACCAGCATCGATCGTGGCCCCGGCACCCTCGCCGCCGCATCGACAGCTAACGGGTTTTTGGGTCAAATAGAGGCGATTGAGGGCGGATAAGCCCGAAACCGCGCCATAACGAAGAACGAGAGCGGTGACTTCATCCGGACAGGAAAACCAGCGCAGGCGGGGCATACGCGCCTCCCGGGCCAGGCTGACCCGGGCGCTCACCGATGCCGGGCTGCGCACACAGGCGGCGCTGGCGGAGCGGATCGCGGACCTGGAGGGGCTCGATTCCGCGCCGAAGGACATGGTCAGCCGCGCGTTCCGCGAACTCCCCGTCGAGCTCCAGACCCTGGAGCGCATCGCCCGCGCGCTGGAGGTGGAGGCATGGACGCTGTACCGGAGCGCCGACGAGGAGGCGCTGCCGGAACCGTCGGCGGGCTCCGATGCCCGGGCCGCTCCGCGGCCGGCCTGGCTCGCGCTCTCGATGATCCTTTCCATGGCGGCCCTGGCCGGCGTCGGCTGGCTGCTGATGCAGCGCGACTCCGCGCCCGGCGATGCGCCTTCCGCGTCAGCGCCGCCGCCGCTGACGCTGGGCGCCGCGAGTCTCGTGGTGATGCCCATCGGGGGCGATACGGATGCCCGGCTGGCGCACCTGCTGCGTGACCGGCTGAGCGAACACTTCGCCGTCGCCGAGGGCAGTGCCACGGTGCTGGTCCGGGCACTCGACCCGGCAGAGGCCGCCGAACGCCTGCGCACCGATGCCGCCATCGACGGCGAGATCGTCCGCGTCGGCCGCCTGGCCGGGCTGCGCTTCGGCATCGTGGCCGACGACGGCGTGCGCCATCAGCTGTGGGCGGAGAGCCTGCCGGCGGCGGAACTCGAGGCGTCGCTGCCGGCGGTGGCGGAGCGGGTGGCCGCGGCGATACGCCGGTCGGTCGGCGGAGTGGCCGGCGAGGACCCGGCCGGTGCCCATTTCCCGCTGGCGCCGGTCCAGGACGACTATCTCCAGGGCCGGTACTTCCTGGACCGCCCGGCCAACGAACTCAACGTGAAGCGCGCCCGCAGCCACTTCGAGGCCGCGCTGCGCCAGGACGCGAATTACGCCCGCGCGCACGCCGGCCTGTGCCAGGCGCTGCTGACCGAACACTGGATGGCCAACGAGGAACGGGCGCTCGAGGACGCCGCACGCACCTGCGGACAAGCCCTGCAGCTCGCCCCGGGGGACCCGGCCGTGCGGACCGCCCATGCCCACTTCCTCAGCCGCACCGGGCGTAACGACCAGGCCATGGCGCTATACGAGGGCATCCTGACCGATCGGCCGCGCTATACGGATGCGCTGGCCGGCCTCGCGGCGAGCCGCCTGCAGGCCTACCGGCAGGATGGCGAGGCGGCGATGCTGGAGAGCGCGATGACCGCCGCGCGCGCGGCGGCGGACAGCGATCCCATCGTGTGGAAGCCCCTGTTCTCGCTGGCCACCATGCGCTGGTTCGCCGGCGATCTGGACGGAGCCATCGCGGCCAGCGAGGAAGCCGTCGCCCGGGACGAGAACGAATACGTGCTGGGCAACCTGGGCACCTGGTACGTCTGCCGCGGCGACTTCGAGCGGGGACGCGATGCCTATCTCCGCGCCCGCGAACTCGCGCCCCAGTCCTACGTGGGCGACGAGTTCCTGGGCCTGGTCTACTACGTGCTCGGCGACTACGAGCAATCCGCGGAGCTAAGGCAGCGGGCCATCGACGCCATTGCCACGGGCGAGCCCGAGATCCACCAGATGTGGGGTGCGCTTGCCGATTCCTACCGCCACTCGGGGCAGACCGCGAAGGCGCGGGAAGCCTATCTGCGCGCCGCCGAGATCCTGGAGCGCGACCACCTGCGGGGCACGGCGCCGGCGGCCGACCAGGCGGCGCGGGCGTACTACTACACGATGCTCGGCCGGCTCGATCCCGACGCCGTGCCCGATTCGGTCATGGACGAGATCGACGCCAGCCTGGCGGCCATGACCGACGACCTGAACGACGCCACCGCCTACCGCCGCCTGGCGCAAGTGTGGCTCGCCCGCGGCCAAGAGGAACGGGCACGGCGAGCGCTGTCGAAGGCGACCGCCACCTGCCCGGGCTACGCCCGCTTCCCGGCTTTCAAAGAACTGTAGGAGGGGCTTTAGCCCCGATTCAGTTTTTTCGGATCGGAATCGGGCCTGAAGGCCCTCCTACATGCCCATCATGGGATCGGCGTTATACTGGCCGCGGCTCTACGGGAAGGGGATCCCATGCTCCGATTACTGCTCGTGCTGCTCGCAGCCGCCGCGCTCTATCTGCTGACCTGGCCCGTGCCGGTGGACCCCGTCGCCTGGGATGCACCCGAGGATGCCGGCTACACCGGCGAGTTCGCAGCCAACGACGTGCTGGCCGATCTGGAGCGCATCGAGATCGCGCCGTACCACGGGCCCGAGGACGCGGTCATCGACCGGGTCGGCAACCTCTACACCGGCACAGAGGACGGCAGGATACTGCGCATCGCTGCCGAAGACGGCTCGATATCGGTCTTCGCCGAGACCGGCGGGCGGCCGCTCGGACTGGAGTTCGACGCCGACGGCAACCTGCTGGTAGCCAACGCCTATCTGGGCCTGCAGAGCGTGGATGCCGGGGGCGCCGTCACGCTGCTCACCGACGAGGTCGACGGCTCACCCATCCTCTACGCCGACGACGTGGACGCGGCCCCCGACGGACGCATCTACTTCTCCGATGCCAGCACCAAGTTCGGCGCGGCGGACTACGACAGCACCTACGGCGCGAGCCTGCTCGACATCCTGGAACACGGCAGCCACGGGCGCGTGCTGGTCTACGATCCCACCACCGGCGAGACCGGCACCGTGATGGCCGGGCTCGACTTTGCCAACGGGGTAGCGGTGGACCCGACCGGACGCTTCCTGCTGGTGGTCGAGACCGGCACCTATCGGGTGCTGAAGCACTGGCTGGCGGGGCCGAGCGCCGGCGAGACGGAGATCCTCATCGACAACCTCCCCGGCTTCCCGGACAACGTGAACCCCGGGCTGGACGGCCGCTTCTGGGTGGGGCTGGTCTCGCCGCGGAGCGCCCAGCTGGACTCGCTCTCCGACAAACCGTTCCTGCGCAAGGTGGTGCAGCGTCTGCCCGAGGCCATGCGCCCGGCCGCCGAGGCGTCCACTCACGTCTTCGCCATCGACGCCGAGGGCAACGTGGTGGCCAACCTGCAGGGCGACGGCACGAAACTGCAGGCCGTCACCGGCGTCCTGGAGACCCCGGATGCCCTCTATCTCACCTCGCTGTTCGGCACGGCGCTGGGCAGGATCCAGCGCGACTGGTAGGAGGGGCTTTAGCCCCGATTCATTTTTGGCCGATCGCAATCGGGGCTAAAGCCCCTCCTACATGCAGGATTTTCCATCGTCCGTGTAAGGGTTGCACGTCCGGCCCCCGCCGCCGCTCCCGAGGCCGCGCCACGCCGTCTCGGCCATCCTGGCATCACTGTTGCATAACCCCCAGTGTACCCGCGCGGCCCGGACGCGCGCCTGACAAGGCAGAAGGGTACCCGGACGGCGGCTGTGACCCTGCGCCCATCCCCGCCCCCCATCAGCATTCACAGCCGCTGTCCGGATACTTTCTGACACACAGGAGGAATCGCCGGAGTCAGCCATGCAGACCAACCCGATCAGGAAACGCGAACACTCACGTCTCACCGCGACCGCGCTGGCGGCCGCCGTGCTGCTGATCGCAGGCTGCGGCCCGGGCGACGAGACCGTGGACGTGGACGTACCGGACCCGGATGACGGCCGCGAGGCCGTCGAAGCGCCGACACCGGAAGACGAGCGCCGCGGCTACGACGAGCCAGCGGATGTGCCGACGCCGGAGGATGCCGAGACCGGCGAGCAGGGCGCCGTGCTGACCACGGAGCCCGGCATGACCGAAGGCGATACCGGCGAGCCGCTGCTGGTCGCCCGCGCCGAACTCGAGCCCACCGAGGGCAACGAAGCCCGCGGCACCCTGACCTTCTCCAGAGCCGCGGGCGCCGTGGTCATCGACGGAGAGCTGATGGGCCTGCCCGAGGGACTCCACGGTCTGCACATCCACGAGAAGGGCGACTGCTCCGCGCCGGACGGCACCTCCGCCGGCGGCCACTTCGCGCCCGACGGCGACCCGCACGGATCGCCGGACAGTCCGCCCGCGCAGCACCACGTGGGCGACCTCGGCAACATCGAGGCCAACGAGGAAGGCTACGCCCTGGTGAACGTGGTGGACGCGGAGATGACCCTGGACGACGGCCCGAAGAGCGTGCTCGGCCGCGCGGTCATCGTGCACGCCGGCGCCGACGACTTCGAGACCCAGCCGACAGGCGCTGCCGGCGCCCGGCTCGCCTGCGGCGTGATCAACGAGGTGGCGCGCGCGGACCCGCCCGAAGCGCAGTAGGAGGGCCTTCAGGCCCGATTTGTTCAATGAATCGGGGCTAAAGCCCCTCCTGCATGCCCATCACGGCATCGGGCCTGAAGGCCCTCCTACAGTAATCAGCGGGTGTAGCGCAGGATGTGTCCCACGAACGGCCCGCTCGGACATTCCTGCGCAATCTTGGGGGCAGGATGATGCTCGTAACCCCGCTCCTGCATCGCCCGGGTGAACCGGGCGGCGTTGCCCCGACCCGGATCCACGACGATCACCTCGCAATGCTCCCGAGCGTGGCGGTCGATGAAGCCGGCCAGCGCATCCACGTGCTGGCGCTCGTAGAGCAGATCGCTGCCGATCACGAGGTCGAAGGTGCCGAGCCCCGTCTTCTCGTCGTACCAGCTCGCACGATGGAAGGGAATCGGATCGAGCCCGTTCAGCCGCTCGTTCTCCTTCAGGAAATGCGCCGCCGCCGGATGGTAGTCGGTGGCGGTGATGTCGGCATGGCGGTAGCCCAGCATCAGGCTGGCCAGCCCGATGCCGCAGCCCACCTCGAGGATGCGCTTGCCCTCGACGTCGTAGTCCTGCATGAGCGACGCCAGCACCTCGCTCGAGATCCAGACGATACCGAACAACGGCCACAAGGCGGAGGAGATGCCAAGCTTTTCGGCCTCCCCGCCCTCGTCGTGGAATTGCTGCACGTCGCGCAGGGTGCGGACGTGGATGTCGCGCTCGCCGAACTCCAGCGTCTGGTAGCGGTAGCGGATCAGGGACATGGCGCCTCCGGGTCGAGGACTCGCGGCGGGCCGTTGCCCTCGTCTCGCGGCGAGACGAGGGAGTCTACAGACGTTACGGCCGACCGGCGAGCGCCACTGCCCCGTCCCGCAGGGCACTCCTCCTACTGGATGCGCTTTTCGTGCCCCTCCCAGTAAGGCTCGCGCAGCTCGCGCTTCAGCACCTTCATGGCGCCGGACAGCGGCAGCGGCTCGGCACGGAACTCCACCGACTTCGGCGCCTTGTAACCGGCGATCGAATCCCTCGCGTGGGCGATGATGTCGTCCTCGGTGACCTCGGCGCCTTCCCGCGGCACCACGATGGCGTGCACCTGCTCGCCCCACATATCGTGCGGGATGCCGATGACCGCCACCTGGGCCACGGCGGGGTGGGTGGAGATGGCGTTCTCCACTTCGGCCGAGTAGACGTTCTCGCCGCCGGTCACGATCATGTCCTTCACCCGGTCCACCAGGAAGAGGTAGCCCTCGTCGTCCAGGTAACCGGCGTCGCCGGTGTGGTACCAGCCGTCGCGGAAGGCCTCGGTCGTGGCGTCGGGCTTGTTCCAGTAGCCCTCCATGAAGTTGCCGCCGCGGGCGCAGACCTCGCCCACCTCATTCGGCGGCAGCACGGTGCCCTCGGCGTCCTGGACGCAGAGATCCACGCCCGGCACGGCCCGGCCGACGGAGCGCAGCCGGGGCCCGCCCTTCAGATGATCGTCGGTGGTCAGCATGCACAGGACCGAGGAGCACTCGGTCATGCCGTAGCCCTGCTGGATCTCCAGCTCCGGCAGTATTTTGAGGAGCGTGTCCAGGATGGCCGCCGGCATCGGCGAGGCGCCATAGGTGA
>DASRVH010000063.1:0-21575 GCA_035655155.1 Woeseiaceae bacterium | reverse complement strand
CCATGGAGCTCGGCGGCCCGGAGGTGGGCCGCGGCTGCGGCGGGCGCGGCATCATCCACGGCTTCGAACTGATGGAGAAGCTCGGCTTCCACGACTGGGACTTCGACTATGTCCTGCTCGATTTCCTGGGTGACGTCGTCTGCGGCGGCTTCGGCCTGCCGATTGCCCGCGACATGTGCCAGAAGGTGATCGTGGTCGGCTCCAACGACCTGCAGTCGCTCTACGTCGCCAACAACGTCTGCTCGGCGGTGGAGTACTTCCGCAAGCTGGGCGGCAACGTGGGCGTGGCCGGCATGGTCATCAACAAGGACGACGGAACCGGCGAAGCCAGCGCCTTCGCGGATGCCGTCGGCATCCCCGTGCTCTCCGCCATCCCGGCGGACGAGGACATCCGGCGCAAGAGCGCCAACTACCAGATCGTCGGCATGCCCGGCGGGCAGTGGGGGCCGCTGTTCGAGGAACTCGCCAGCAACGTGGCGGACGCGCCGCCGCAGCATCCCACGCCGCTGGAGCACGACGGTCTCCTGAACCTGTTCAAGTCCGAGGACGTCGGCCGGGGCATCCAGCTGCAGCCGGCAACCCAGGCGGACATGTGCGGCAAGAACCACGTCGAGAAACCTTCACTGGAGGTCGTCTACGAGCAGATCTGAGCCGGGGGCAGCAGCAATAAGAATGACGGACAAGAGCGACAAGACGGACATCAACGTGGAGGCCACCCGCGGGGACGGCCACGGCTGCCACGCCGGCCGCGACAAGATGCGCGAGGCGGCCGCCGCGGCGGGCAACGGCGAGGCGCTCGAGCGCTACGCCGAGGATTATCCGCTGGGGCCCCACGACCAGCCCCAGAGCATGTGCCCCGCGTTCGGCTCCCTGCGCGTCGGCCTGCGCATGCGCCGCACGGCCACCATCCTGTCCGGATCGGCCTGCTGCGTGTACGGGCTCACCTTCACGTCCCATTTCTACGGCGCCCGCCGCACCGTCGGCTACGTCCCGTTCAACTCGGAGACGCTGGTCACCGGCAGGCTCTACGAGGACATCAAGGAAGCCGTCGAGAAGATGGCGGATCCGGAGCACTACGACGCCATCGTCATCACGAATCTCTGCGTGCCTACGGCCTCCGGCGTGCCGCTCAGGCTGCTGCCGAAGGAAATCAACGGCGTGCGCATCATCGGCATCGACGTGCCCGGCTTCGGCGTGCCCACCCACGCCGAGGCGAAAGACGTGCTCGCCGGAGCCATGCTCGCCTACGCCCGCACGGAAGCCGAGCACGGCCCGGTGCAGGCGCCCCGCGAGGGTGTCGAGGACCGGCCCACGGTCACGCTGGTGGGCGAGATGTTCCCGGCCGACCCGGTCGGCATCGGCATGATGCTCGAACCCATGGGTCTCGCCGCCGGGCCGGTCGTGCCGACCCGGGAGTGGCGCGAGCTGTATGCGGCCCTCGACTGCGCCGCTGCCGCCGCCATCCATCCGTTCTACACCGCCTCCTTCCGGCAGTTCGAGGCAGCCGGGCGGCCGATCGTCGGCTCGGCGCCCGTCGGCCACGACGGCACCGCCGCATGGCTGGAAGCGATCGGTGAGGCCTGCAACGTGCCCGCCGACCGCATCGCTGCGGCGAAGAACGCGGTGCTGCCGGCGATCCGCGGCGCGCTCGCCGAGGCGCCGATCGACGGCCGTATCACGCTGTCCGGCTACGAAGGCTCCGAGCTGCTGGTGGCACGGCTGCTGGTGGAGAGCGGCGCGGACGTCCGCTACGTGGGCAGCGCCTGTCCGCGCACCCGCTGGTCGGACGCCGACCGCGAATGGCTGGAGGCGAAAGGCGTGCAGGTGCAGTTCCGCGCCTCGCTGGAGCAGGACCTGGCCGCCATGCGGGAGTTCGAGCCCGATCTCGCCATCGGCACCACGCCGGTGGTGCAGAAGGCGAAGGAACTGGCGATACCCGGCCTGTACTTCACCAACCTGATCTCGGCGCGGCCGCTGATGGGACCGGCCGGCGCGGGCTCGCTGGCGCAGGTCGTCAATGCGGCGCTCGCCAACAAGACGCGATTCGACGAGATGCAGGCGTTCTTCGAAGGCGTCGGCTCCGGGGATACGGCGGGCGTCTGGGAAGACCGCCCGGCGGAGCGCCCCGAGTTTCGCGAGAACTACCGCCGCCAGCTCGAGCGGCTGGCGAAGAAGAAAGCTTCGGAGGCGATGGTCTGATGCTGGTTCTGGATATGGATCGGGCAGGCGGCTACTGGGGGTCGGTTTATGTCTTCACCGCCATCAAGGGCCTGCAGGTCATCATCGACGGCCCGGTGGGCTGCGAGAACCTGCCCGTGACTTCCGTGCTGCATTACACCGACGGGCTGCCGCCACACGAGCTGCCCATCGTGGTGACGGGACTCGGCGAGGACGAGCTCGGCCAGCACGGCACGGAAGAGGCCATGAAGCGGGCCCATGCCACGCTGGATCCGGACCTGCCTGCGGTGGTGGTGACCGGCTCCATCGCCGAGATGATCGGCGGCGGCGTGACGCCGGAAGGCACCAACATCAAGCGCTTCCTGCCGCGCACCATCGACGAGGACCAGTGGCAGAGCGCCAACCGGGCCATGCAGTGGCTGTGGACCGAGTACGGCACCAAGCGCATCCGCAAACCGAAGAAGCGCAAGGAAGGCGAGAAGCCGCTGGTCAATATCATCGGCCCGATCTACGGCTACTTCAACACGGTCTCCGACCTCGCCGAGATCCGCCGGCTGGTGGAGGGCATCGGCGCCGAGGTCAATATGGTGTTCCCGCTAGGCAGCCACCTCGCCGACGTGCAGAAGCTCTCGGATGCCGAGGTGAACGTCTGCATGTACCGGGAGTTCGGCCGTCTGCTTTGCGAGACGCTGGAGCGCCCCTACCTGCAGGCGCCCATCGGCGTGCATTCCACGACCAAGTTCCTGCGCAAGCTGGGCGAGCTGCTGGGGCTCGATCCGGAGCCGTTCATCGAGCGCGAGAAGCACACCACCATCAAGCCGGTGTGGGACCTGTGGCGCTCGGTGACCCAGGATTTCTTCGGTACGGCCAGCTTCGCCGTGGTGGCCAACGAGACCTACGAGCGCGGCCTGCGCAATTACCTGGAACACGAGCTCGGCCTGCCCTGCACGTTTTCGTTCGCACGCAGCGCGGGGAAGAAGCCCGACAACGAGGCCGTGCGCGAGGCGGTGCGGGAGAAGACGCCCCTGATCCTGTTCGGCAGCTACAACGAGCGCATGTATCTCGCCGAGAACGGCTCGCGGGCCATGTACATCCCGGCCTCGTTCCCGGGCACGGCGATCCGCCGGCACACGGGCACGCCGTTCATGGGCTATGCGGGTGCCACGTACGTCGTGCAGGAGGTGTGCAACGCGCTGTTCGATGCGCTGTTCCACATCCTGCCGCTGGCCGCCGACATGGACCGCGTCGAGGCCACGCCCACGCGGCTGCACCAGGAACTGCCCTGGGAGGACGGCGCCAAGGCGGACCTGGACCGGGTGGTGGAGGAGCTGCCGGTGCTGATCCGGATCTCCGCGGCGAAGCGCCTGCGCGACGCCGCGGAGCGCCGGGCCCGCAGCCGGGGCGAGGAGCGGGTGACCGAAGAACACGTGGCCGACGCCCGGGCCGCGCTGAAAGAAGGACGGGCGGCGTGAACGGTACGTTCAGGACATGAGGAGAGAGAACTGATGGCTGAAATGCACAAGACGATGGATGCAAGAGCGAGCCTGTCGGCCCGCGGCGCGAAGCAGTATCACCTGATATTCGCGGTGGGATTCACGATCTTCCTGATGATCGCGGTCGCCGGCCGGCTGCTGCCGCGCCGCTGGCGCAACGTGCCCCCGGGCGCGCCGGCCGACATGTCGATTTTCGAAGAGGCCCGGGCCATGGCGAACACCTACGTGCCGTTCGCCTTCATGGCCTGAGTCCGCGAGTTTCGTCCGCTGGTTCGCAAGCGGGCCGGGGGACGGGAAGGGGTCGTGGTCCTGATCACGGCCATCCCCGCCGCGCGGGATTTGCGCGGTAACCGGCCGCGAGGCCGATCTGGAGGTGAGATCTATGTCTGAGTCTTTCACCGGGCTGACAGACGAACAAGCACAGGCTTTCCACAAGCTCTTCGTCGTTAGCTTCATCGTGTTCACGGCAATCGCCATCGTTGCGCACTTCCTCGTGTGGCAATGGCGGCCGTGGCTTCCGCCGGAAGGTGGCTATGCGTCCCTCATCGATGGTGCGCGGATGGCTGCCGAACCGCTCATCCAGTACCTGGCATAAGGAGGAAAGAATATGTGGCGTTTATGGCAACTATTCGATCCGCGGAGGACGCTGATCGCGTTGTTCACGTTCCTTTTCGTGCTGGCCCTGTTGATCCATTTCATCCTGCTCAGCACGGATCGGTTCAACTGGATAGAAGGCCCGAGTGCTTCGGCTACGGACCTGCCGGCGGCCACCGCGCCGCTGGAGCAGCCCGCACGGGTCGCCAGACTGACGTAACCGCGTCGACCGCCGAAGGTGGTGGGCAGGCGCGGGTCTGCCCGACCCTGCCCGCCACCCTCTGCGGACTACATGGAGCCGCGTACGAACGCGGCCCTGACGGAGAATAAAGCGATGGCGATGCTCAGCTTTGAAAGAAAATATCGCGTTCGTGGCGGTACGTTCATCGGTGGCGACCTGTTCGATTTCTGGGTCGGTCCGTTCTGGGTCGGCTTCTTCGGAGTCACCACCATCTTCTTCACCGTCCTCGGGACGCTCCTGATCATCTATGGTGCGGCGATAGGGCCGACCTGGAATATCTGGCAGATCAACATCGCACCGCCGGATCTGAGCTACGGTCTCGCCCTCGCACCGCTCAAGGAAGGGGGGCTGTGGCAGCTCATCACCTTCTGCGCGCTGGGCGCGTTCGTCTCATGGGCGCTGCGCCAGGCGGAGATATCACGCAAGCTCGGCATGGGGTATCACGTTCCCATCGCCTTCAGCGTTGCCATCTTCGCGTACTTCACGCTCGTAGTGATCCGCCCGGTGCTGCTGGGCGCCTGGGGACACGGCTTCCCCTACGGGATCCTCAGTCATCTCGACTGGGTCTCCAACGTGGGCTACCAGTACCTGCACTTCCACTACAACCCCGCGCACATGATCGCGGTGACCTTCTTCTTCACGACGACACTGGCACTGTCGCTGCACGGCGCGCTGATCCTGTCGGCGGCCAATCCGAAGAAGGGCCAGGTCGTGAAAGGCGGCGAACACGAGAACACCTACTTCCGTGACGCAATCGGCTATTCCATCGGCGCGCTCGGCATTCACCGCCTCGGCCTGTTCCTGGCCCTGTCGGCCGGGTTCTGGAGCGCGGTCTGCATCGTGATCAGCGGCCCGTTCTGGACGCGCGGCTGGCCCGAGTGGTGGAACTGGTGGCTCGATCTGCCGATCTGGCGCTAGGAAAGGGGACAAGACATGGCGCAATACCAGAACATATTTACCCAGGTGCAGGTGAACATGCCGCCCGAGCCCGGGGTGGCGCTGCCGCCCGGCAGCTGGCCCCGGCTGGGGTCACCGAGACTGCAGTACTGGTTCGGCAAGATCGGCGATGCCCAGGTGGGCCCGTTCTATCTGGGCTGGCTGGGACTCTCGTCACTCATCTGCGGCTTCATCGCGATCGAGATCATCGGCCTGAACATGTGGGCTTCGGTCAACTGGGATCCGATCCAGTTCGTCCGACAGCTGCCGTGGCTCGCGCTCGAGCCGCCGTCGCCGGAGTACGGTCTCAGTCTGCCGCCGCTCGCCGAAGGCGGCTGGTGGCTGCTGGCGGGTTTCTTCCTGACCGCATCCATCGGGCTTTGGTGGCTCAGGATGTACCGGCGCGCCCGCGCGCTGGGCATGGGCACCCACGTGGCCTGGGCCTTCGCGGCCGCCATCTGGCTGTATCTCGTGCTCGGTTTCATCCGGCCGGTGCTGATGGGCAGCTGGGGTGAGGCGGTGCCGTTCGGCATCTTCCCCCATCTCGACTGGACCGCGGCCTTCTCGATCCGCTACGGCAACCTGTTCTACAACCCGTTCCACATGCTCTCCATCGCCTTCCTCTACGGCGCGACGCTGCTCTTCGCGATGCATGGCGCCACGGTGCTGGCGACGGGACGCTACGGCGGCGACCGGGAAGTCGAGCAGATCATGGACCGCGGTACTGCCTCGGAGCGCATGGGCCTGTTCTGGCGCTGGACCATGGGCTTCAACGCCAACATCGAGTCCATCCACCGCTGGGCGTGGTGGTTCGCAGTGCTGTGCCCGCTCACCGGCGGCATCGGCATCCTGCTGACCGGGACGGTGGTCGACAACTGGTACCTGTGGGGTGTCAAGCACGGCATCGCTCCGGCCTATCCGCTGGTCTTCCCCGAAGTCCCGCAGGATCCGGGCATGCTGCCGGGAGGTCCGCAATGAGAAACTGGACGACGAAGCCCGCAGGGTTGCTGTTGACGGCCGCGTTGCTGCTCGCCACGGCGGGCTGCGAGTGGCCGCCCCAGGAGACCGAGCAGATCGGCTACCGGGGCGTGGCGATGGAGCGGATCGAGAGTCCCGAGACCATCGCCGCCGACGCGGCCCTGCACGAGGTGCCCGCGCCCCAGCCGCCGGCGAATACCAGCGGCCCGAAGGCGAGGGATATCTACCAGAACGTCCAGGTGCTCGGCGACCTGTCCGTTGGCGAGTTCACCCGCCTGATGCTGGCCATCACCGAGTGGGTGTCGCCGGAGCAGGGCTGCAACTACTGCCACGTGGGCGAAAACTTCGCCGACGATTCGCTGTACACGAAGACCGTGTCACGGCGGATGCTGCAGATGAACCTGGACATAAACGGCAACTGGCAGGACCACGTCAAGCAGACCGGCGTGACCTGCTACACCTGCCACCGCGGCCAGAACGTGCCCGGCGAGATCTGGTACGAGAAACCGCCCCGCGAGGCGGCGGCCGGGTTCACGGCGGACAGCGGCACGCAGAACATGGCGGGCATGGAGTCCGTGGCGTACTCGTCGCTGCCGGGCGATCCGTTCGAACAGTTCCTGGACAACTACCGCCAGGTACGGGTGATCGCCAAGACGGCGCTGCCGCAGAAGAACAACCAGGGCGCGAGCATCCAGGCAACGGAGTATACCTACGGCCTGATGATGCACATGTCGGAGTCCCTGGGCGTCAACTGCACCTTCTGCCACAACTCCCGGGCCTTCGCCCAGTGGGATCAGAGCACGCCCCAGCGGCTGACGTCCTGGCACGGCGTGAACCTGGTGCGGAACCTGAATGAGGAGTACATGGTGCCGCTGAAGCCGGTCTACCCCGAGAAGCGCCTCGGGCCGACGGGCGACGCACCCAAGGCCAACTGCGCGACCTGCCACCGCGGCGCGAACAAGCCGCTGAACGGTCAGAGCATGTTGCCGGATTATCCCAACCTGGCCCCCTGAGGGCCGGCGCGGGAGACAGGAATCGGCAAGCGGTTCGCCAGAAACCGCACCGATGGAGAAGCGCCGCTTCGTGCGGCGCTTTTTTTATGACACCGTCGCGAGTCTCCGACTAGGCCTCTTTCTCCACCCGCCGCCGTACCCGGCGGATGAGAAACCACACCAGCGCCGCCACCGGGATGACCGACAGGGCCGACAACACGCGGCCGCTCGGGACCAGTCCCACCTGCTCCATCAGGCCGTAGGGCCGGTCCAGCAGGCCGACGGAATAATAGGTGATGGCCGCCACCGACAGGCCCTCCACGGTGGTCTGCAGGCGGAGCTGCATCCGGCTGCGGCGGTCCATGGACGAGAGCAGCGTCCGGTTCTGCTCCTGCAGGTGCAGATTCACCCTCGCCTGCAGCAGCGAGGTGGCAGAGGACAGACGGCCGGATATCTGCTGGATCTCGGACTGGATGGCCGTGACCGTGCGCATGGCCGGCCCGAGCCGCCGGCCGAGGAACGTCGAGAGCATCGGCACGCGGCCGGCCGGCTCCTCGTCCAGCGCCTCGAGGCGCTCGTTAACCAGCTGGTAGTAGGCCCGCGTGGCGCCGAAGCGGAAACTCGCCCGCGTCTGCAGCTCTTCCAGGCTGCCCGACAGTTCGGTGATATCGATCAGGATCTCGCGCTCGGCCTCCATGGTATCCGCGTGGCGCAGCTGCTCCAGCAGCGTCGACAGGCCGGTATTGATGCGGGCCAGTTCGGCGGTCATGCTGCGGGCCAGCGGGAAGCCCACCAGGGCGAGGATGCGGTAGGTCTCGAGTTCCACCAGCAGCTGCAGGAGCTGACCGGTCTGCGCCGGCCTGAGGTCGCCGACGAAGACCACGTAGCGGGCGCTGTCGTCGCTGTGCAGCCGGAAACTGGTCCAGACCGTCGCATGCCCGCCCAGCACGCGGGCACCGGTCACCGTGTGGTTCTCTAGGTGCTCCCGGACCTTGTTCGCGTCGATCTCGGTGTAGTCGTCCGGGATCAGTTTCACGCTGTTGTGGATCATCAGGCGGCCGGGCAGCCCGGCGAGCCACTGCTCCGGCACCACGCGCTTGCGCACGAGCATGCCTTCCGGGGATTCGCTCTGCCAGATGAACAGGTAGGAGCAGAATTCACGGTGCCGCTCGAGCCGCACGTTGTAGCCGTCGCCTTCGAGCAGCAGGGTGTTCGATCGGGCCGCATCGGCGGGCGGCGACTGGCCGATGAGTCCGTAGAAGTGGCTGACGACGTCGTCCGCGTCGACGTCCGCCGTCATCGTGACCAGATGCCGGACCGAGGTGGGCGGCGTGATCTTCGGGAAGGGGCGCGCGTGAATCTCTTCGTAGAGTCGCCGGGCCGTGGCATCCAGCGTCGCGACAGATTGCTCTTCCATGCTCGCCTCCCGGTAGCCTTGCTTCGCCGTGCCCGCCAGCATCCTAGCATTGCACCGGGCGATGCGCCCTCCCGCCGCGTTAGAATACGACGTTACGACCCGATTACGGATTTCCCCCGGAGCAGCCATGTTCGATACCGCGGAACTCGGCCAGAGCGTCGCCAAGGCCGAATTCAAGGAGCGCGAGAAAGCCCTGCGCGGCGAGTTGCTCGAGCTGCAGTACCGCACCCTCGAGCTGGGTCGCTTCCCGGTCATCATCGATTTCGCCGGCGTCGACGGCGCGGGCAAGTCCACCACCGTGAACATCCTGAACAAGTGGATGGACCCCCGCTTCGTGCGCACCATCGGCTACCAGGACCCCACCGAAGAGGAGCGCGCCCGGCCTCGCTTCTGGCGCTACTGGCTGGATCTGCCGCCGAAGGGGCGCACCGGCCTGTTCCTGAGCGGGCGCTACTCCCGCCCGCTGCTGCAGCGGGTCTACGGCGAGCTCGACGAGAGCGCGTTCGACGATCGGCTGGGCGAGATCATCCGTTTCGAGAATGCGCTGGGCGATGACGGCGCGCTGATTCTCAAGTTCTGGATGCATCTGAGCCGCGACCGTCAGAAAGAGCGCCTGGAGGCGTTGTCGGCCGACCCGGCCCTCGCTTACAAGGTGGGCGAGCAGGACTGGCGCAATCACGAGAATTACGACACCTTCGTGGCCGCCGCCGAGAAGATCATCACGCGGACGAACCGGGCGCTGGCGCCCTGGTACATCGTCGAGGGCGCGGAGGAGAATTTCCGCCACCTGCGGGTGGGCGAGATCCTCGCCGCCGAACTGCGGCGCCACCTCGAGCAGCACGAGCGTCAGGCGGCCCGGGAGCGTCAGGCCGAGCCGGCAACCACCCACCGCGAGGACAGCGAGGAAGATCCGGCCCGGAGACTCACGGTCTTCGACCGGCTGGACCTCGCCCTCGCCCTGCCGCGCCGGGACTACAAGAAGCAGCTGAAGAAGCGCCGGGCCCGTCTCGGCGAGCTGGCTCGCCAGGCCACGGCCGAGGGCCTGTCGACGGTGCTCGTGTTCGAGGGTCCCGACGCGGCGGGCAAGGGCGGTGCCATCCGCCGCACCGTCTGGGGCCTGGACGCGCGCACCTACCGGGTGCATCAGTTTGCCGCGCCCACCGAGGAGGAGCGCGCCCAGCATTATCTCTGGCGCTTCTGGCGGCGTCTGCCGCGGGCGGGGCACGTGGCGATCTTCGATCGCAGCTGGTACGGCCGCGTGCTCGTGGAGCGCACGGAGGGCTTCGCCAGCGAGGACGAGTGGCGCCGGGCCTACAACGAGATCAACGACTTCGAGTGGCAGATCACGGACCGGGGCATGCTGCTGATGAAATTCTGGCTGCACGTCAGCAAGGAAGAGCAGCTGGTCCGCTTCCGCCAGCGCGCCGAGTCAGCCTACAAGCACTGGAAGCTCACCGACGAGGACTGGCGCAACCGGGAGCGCTGGGACGACTATGCGGTGGCCGCCCACGACATGATCCAGTACACCAGCACCCGGGGCGCGCCGTGGATCCTCGTGGAAGGCGACGACAAGCACTACGCCCGCCTGAAGGTGATCGACGCGCTCGTCGAGCATCTGGAACAGAAGCTGGCCCAGGGCTGAGCGCCTCCTCCGCCGCGCCGGCCGACCACTCAGGCCGGCGCCGCGCCGGCATCCGTATACAGGTGGCAGCGCACGTAATGGGGTTTCGCGGCGGTGCCCGCGTTGACCCGGGGCGGCACCACCTCTCTGCATTGCGGCATCGCCTCCGGGCAGCGGGGATGGAACGGACAGCCCGGCGGCGGGTGCATGGGCGAGGGCACGTCTCCGCCCAGCACGATGCGCCTCGACTTCCGCTTCACGTCCGGCACCGGTATGGCGGACATCAGCGCCCGGGTGTAGGGGTGCTTTGGGTCCCGGTACAGGTCTTCGCTGGTGGCGAACTCCACCAGCGCGCCGAGGTACATAACGCCCACGTCGTCGCTGACGTGCTGGATGACGGCGAGGTCGTGGGAGATGAACAGGAACGCGACCCCGTGCTCGCGCTGCAGCCGGGCGATGACGTTCAGCACCTGGGACTGCACCGAGACGTCCAGCGCGGACACCGGCTCGTCGGCCACGATGAAGCTCGGGTTCAGCGCCAGGGCCCGGGCGATGCCGATGCGCTGGCGCTGGCCGCCGGAGAACTCGTGGGGGTAGCGCGACAGCACCTGCTTGCGGAGGCCGACGATGTCCAGCAGTTCCTCCACGCGCCGGCGGCGCTCGGCCGGGGTGCCGATGCCGTGCACGTCCAGCGGCTCCTGGATGGTCTGGCCGATGAGGCGCCGGGGGCTGAGCGAGGCGTAGGGGTCCTGGTAGATGATCTGCATCTCCCGGCGCTTCGCCTTCAGCGCCTGCGGGGACAGCGCCAGCACGTCCTCGCCGTTCAGGTGGACCGTGCCGCCGGTCGGCTCGGTCAGGCGTAGTACCGCGCGGCCCAGCGTCGATTTGCCGCAGCCGGACTCGCCGACCAGGCCGAGGGTGCGCTGGCGCTCCAGTTCGAAATTCACCCCGTCCACGGCCCGCACCCAGGCCTGCACGCGCCGGAACAGCCCGCCCCGCACCGGGAAGTGTTTCTTCAGATCGACGACTTTCAGCAGCGGGGTCGGCACGGTGCGTCCTCAGGCCAGCGGGTGAAAGCAGGAGACCGCGGCGGGCGAGCCGGGGCCGCCGTCGAGGGCGGGGCGCGCGCGGCGGCAGTCGTCCCGGGCGCGCGGACAGCGGTCGGCGAAACGGCAGCCGGGAGGCAGGTGCATCAGGTCGGGCACCATGCCGGGTATCACCGGCAGCTCGGCGAGCTTGTCGGCCCGGAGCCGGGGGATGGAATCCAGCAGGCCGCGGGAATAAGGATGCCGCGGCGCCTCGAACAGGCGGTCGATCTCGGCCCGCTCGATGATCTCGCCGCAGTACATCACCAGCGCCCGGTGACAGGTTTCGGCCACCACGCCGAGGTCGTGGGTGATCAGCACCACTGCCATGTGGAACTCTTCCTGCAGCTTCACGATCTGCTCCAGCACCTGGGCCTGAGTGGTGACGTCCAGTGCGGTCGTTGGCTCGTCGGCGATCAGCACTTTCGGGTCGCACGACAGCGCCATGGCGATCATCACCCGCTGGCGCATGCCGCCGGACATCTCGTGAGGATACTCGTCGATGCGTTTGCCCGGCACCGGGATGCCGACCCGCGCCAGCATCTCCACTGCCACGGCCCGGGCCTGCCGGCGCGTGTACTGCTTGTGCCGGCGCAGCACGTCGACCATCTGGCTGCCGACGGTCAGCACCGGATTCAGCGCCGTCATCGGCTCCTGGAAGATCATGGAAATCTCGTGACCGCGCAGCCCGCGCAGCTCCTCCTCGGGCATCTTCGTGAGATCGCGGCCCGCGAGGCGGATCTCGCCCGAGACGATGCGTCCGGGCGGCGAGGGGATGAGGCCGAGGATGGACAGCCCGGTCACCGTCTTGCCGCAGCCGGACTCGCCCACGATGCCCAGGGTCTCGTTGGGGTACACGTCGAAGCTCACGCCGTCCACGGCGCGCACCGGGCCGTAGCGGGTGGTGAATTCCACCACCAGGTCGCGCACGCTCAGCACGGGTTCCCGGGGGCTCACGATTCGGCCACCTTCTTCGGGTCCAGTGCGTCCTGCAGCGCGTCGGAGAACATATTGAACGCCATCACCAGGCCGAACAGGAACACCGAGGCCCAGACGAAGTTGTTGAAGAAGCCCGCCAGCACCTCCAGCGTGGATTCGGAGATCATCAGCCCCCAGCTCACACCGTCCTGCACGCCGAGGCCGAGGAACGACAGGATGACCTCCGACTTGATGGCGGCGACGAACACGATGGTGGCCTGCACCAGCAGGATGTGGAAGGTGTTCGGCACGATGTGGCGGAAGATGATGGTGGTCTGGGGCACGCCGATCGCCCGGGAGGCCTCGACGAACTCGAAGTTGCGGAGCTTTATCACCTCGCCGCGCACCAGCCGGCCGGTGGTGGTCCAGAATACCGACACCATCGCCACGTGCATCGACCAGGGGTTGCCCTCCAGCGCGAAGGCCACGGCGGCGACGAACAGGTAGAACGGGATGGAGTCCAGCACGCCCTTCATCCACAGGATGATCTCGTCGATCCAGGTGCCGCTGAAGAAGCCGGCCAGAGCCCCGAACAGGGCACCGATGATCGTGGAAAGCACGGCCACGATTACACCGATCTCGAAGGCTGTCTTGGTGCTGTAGATGGCGCGTTGGAATATGTCCTGGCCGATGATATTGGTGCCGAACCAGTGCTCGGCGCTCATCGGCGCCCACTTTGGCCCTTCGACGTCGCTCCATTGCGTGGCCCACACGCCGAGCCAGACGCCGAGCGCCATGACGAAATAGACGAGTACGACGGCCAGGCCGATCATGCCCGCGCGGTCCCGGCTGAACTTGTAGACGGCCTTGCCCCAGATGGACTCGGCCCGCTCCGGCTGTGCGGACGGGTTCGGGTCCACCCCGCCGCGCAGCTGGTCCGAGGTCTCGGGGATCGCGCTCATTTCAGCGACACCCTGGGATCCACGGCCCGGTACATGATGTCGGTGAGCAGCAGGGTGATGACGAACAGCACCGCGGTGAGCCCGACCACCGCCTTCAGCACCGGCTGATCGCCCGTGGTGATGGCGTCGAAGGTCACCTTGCCGACGCCAGGTATGCCGAAGTAGCTCTCGATCAGCAGGCTGCCGCTCACGATCACCAGCGGGATGGAGAACATGATGCGGGTGATGATGGGGATGGCCGAGTTCTTCAGTATGTGCTTGTAGAGAAGCTTGCCCGGCGGGATGCCGAAGGCCCGCGCGGTGCGCACGTGATCCCGGGTCATCTCCTCCACCAGCACGGCCCGGTAGAAGCGGGTGTTGTAGCCGAGCGCCACGAACACCGTGGCCAGCGTCGGCACGGTCACGTACATCACGTAGTCGTACAGCGAATTGACGTTCCAGCCGCGCACCGGGAACAGGTTCAGCCCGTAGCTGGAGGAGAGCAGCAGCTGGAAGCCGATGATGACGATGAGGAAGGACACGCTCATGCCCACCACCGAGAAACCCATGATGGCCTTGTCGATCCAGCCGCTGCGGTGATAGGCGGCGATGAGCGCCAGCAGGATGCCGAGCACGTTGCCGAGGATGAAGCCCGGCGTGATGAGTGCGAGCGAGATGGGAATGCTGCGCCCGAGCATCTCGCTCACCGGCTCGCCGGTGGAATCCGACAGGCCGAAGTCCAGGGTGACGAGTTCCTTGAGGTATTCGCCGTAGCGCACGAAGAACGGCCGGTCGTAGCCGAGTTCCCTGCGCACTTCGGCGATCTGCTCCTCGGTGGGGTTCTTGCCCAGCAGCTCGTAGGTCTGGTCGGGCCCGAAGTACACCATCAGCAGGAAGCTGACGAAGGTGACCCCCAGTATCAGCGGGATGCCGCCGACCAGCTTCCTGACGGCGTACTGCAGGACTTCCATCGTCAGGTCTCCCCGGCGCGGTCCGCGATGTCGACGAAGCGGATGAAGAAGCCGCCGACGATCTGGCGATCCGGCATGGCGATCACGTCCTTGTGCCAGAGGTAGACCCGGGTGCGCGACAGGCCGGTGATGGCCACGCAGTCGTCGATGACCAGCTGGTTCATGCGGCGGTAGAGCTCGGTGCGCTCCGGACTCGGCAGCATCACCGCGGACTGCTCGTAAAGGCGGTCGTACTCTTCATTGCGCCAGTTCGCGTCGTTCGAGCCGGGCGAGCCGTTCGGACCGTAGAACAGCTGCAGCGTGTTCTCTGCGTCCGGGTAGTCCAGACCCCAGCCCTTGGCGACCAGCGGCAGCCGGCTCTGGGAGACATCCTTGATGAAATCCCCGAAGGTGGCGTACTGCTTCAGCACGATTTTCTCCCGGGGATAGCCGATCTTCTTCATGAAGCCGCGAAACTGCTCGTAGAACAGCCGCTGGCTGACGCCGGCCTGGGCGCCGTAGACCAGTTCCGGGAGGTTGTCCGCGTTCCAGCCGTGCTCGGCCAGCAGCCGGCGCGCTCCCTCGATGTCCAGCGTGACGCTGTCCCGGGACAGGTCGGGATCGAACTCCGGGACCGCGGGGGTGATGACGCCGGGGAAGACCTGGCCGAGACCGAAGTAGAAGCTCTCGTTGCGCCGGTACCAGTCGAAGCCCTTGATCATGGCGCAGCGCAGGGCGCGATTGCGCCGCTCGCGCTCCGGGTCGTCGTTGTAGCCGATCTCCGGGAAATCCATGTTGAAGGTCATGAAGACGAACCCCGCCTCCACGCCATGGTGCATGTGGTAGCGCTCGGCGATCTCCGGGGTGGGCGTGATCGGGTCCTTCGAGGCCAGGATGCGGTCCACCTGCTCGTTGGGCACAGTCAGGTACTGGATCTCGTTGCCCTTGGTGAAGGAATTCCAGCGTGCGGCGTTTTCCGTGATGAAGTCGATCTGCAGGCGGTCGACGAACGGGGGCGAGCGCCCCTCGATGGCCTCCACGCCGGTGTAGGCCTGGGTGGCCGGGTCGTAGCCCTCGGCGGCGAGGTCCACCGGTTCCTGCCGGAAGTCCTCGTTGCGCTCGTACACCACCCGGGAGGAGTCGTAGGAAATCACGCGGAACGGCCCGGAGCCGACCGGATGGGAGCCGAACTCGCGGCCGTATTTCTCCACGGCCTCGCGCGGCACCACCGCGGCGTAGCCCTGGGCGAGGGTGTAGACGAACTGGGGATAGGGATTGGTCAGGCGCACCTCGACGGTGTAGCGGTCGAGCGCGCGCAGCCCCTCCACTTCCTGATCGTAG
Source organism: Woeseiaceae bacterium (assembly GCA_035655155.1). GTDB lineage: Bacteria > Pseudomonadota > Gammaproteobacteria > Steroidobacterales > Woeseiaceae > Lentisalinibacter. The sequence goes on along the minus strand of DASRVH010000063.1, from coordinate 5,890 downwards.
TCGGAACCGGCGTCCTTCCATTCGTCGAGGCCGACGATGCGGCCCTGCCACAGCCAGGCGCCGCGAGGCCGCTGGGACGGATCGAAGTGACGTTTCAGGCTGTAGACGAAGTCCTCCGCTGTCACTTCGCGGCCGATGCCGTCCTCGAAGGCGGGATCGTCGATGAAGTGCACGCCCTGCTTGATGCGGATGGTATAGACCAGGCCGTCGTCGGAGATCTCCGGCATCGCCGCCGCCAGGTTGGGAGTGACCTCGTAGGGTCGCGCCAGGTACTTGAACCGATACAGGGTGTCGTAGGCGTTGAGGACGACCGTGTTGGCGTAGATATTGGAAGACTGGACGGGATCGATGGTGGAGGGAGCGCCGTCCAGGGCGTGGCGGTAGACCTTGACGCCCGCGGGAGCGGCGGGTGCCGCCGGATCGCCGGCATTGGCCGCGGCCTGCTCGGACTCGCTGCAGCCGGACAGCACGAGCATGCCGGCGCAAGCCAGCACTATCGGGAGGACGATCGGGATAACGATCGGGATGACAATACGTCGCGGATGGGCCATTCGCCGGTCTCCGCCCTTCAGACACAAGCGGCGAAAACTACCACTTCCGGCCCCCGTGCAACAGGACCCGGCATTCGTTTTTCCTTTTGCTCAGGGACAGCGGCGCCCGGGCTGCAACTGCACCAGTTCCTCGATGAACAGAACGTCGCCTCTCGCCGTCGGCTCGAGACGGCCGCGGACCGTTGCCAGCGCATCCTCGCCACGGGGTACCCGGCCGTACTGGTGCAGCAGGCGGCGATAATCTCCCCGGGGGACTATCGGCCAGGTGAGCCCGCTGCGGCATTCGTGAAAACGGCGCTCCCCGTCGGCGACCCGGTATTCGCCCTCCAGCTCTATCGTGTCCGTGAACGGCGCGAGGTCGCCGCTGCGTTCGAGGCGATGGGGCAGGTCGGAGGCCACCCGCATCGCCAGCAGGCCGGGCCCGGCCCTGTCGAACACGCGCTCGGGCCCGCCGCTGCGCAGCCGGAGCGCGGGCTCGGCCTCGTCCCACGTCCAGCGCCCGATGCCGTAGTAGCGCTCGCCGTCGCCGTCATCTGCCAGGTAGTGCTGGCGCAGGAAGAAGGCACCGTCCGCGCGCAGCCACAACGTGACCTCGATGCCGGGACAGTCGGCGCAGGGAAAGGTGCCTTTCCATAATCCGGAGGAGGGCGCGGGGACCGGCAGCCGATCACCGGTCTCGGCGCTGTCGTTGCCGTTGGTGCAGCCACCGAGCAGCAGGAGGGGAGGCAGCAGCCAAGTCCATGACCACAATGACCTTTTTTGCGTCATCTCGGTCATTTTCCTGTCCGCCCGCACAGTTTGTGCTTCGCGTCGTCAGACATAGATTTCGTAGCCAGTCAACCCTGTGGTTATACTGAACCCAGATATACGAACGATAATAAATCGCCTTTCCAGTAAGTCATCGTCCCCTAATAAGAACCTCTGCCTCAAGGGTTGAGAAAAGGGTTGGAGAATATGATGCGTAGTGCGTTGTCCCGCCGGCGTGCCCGGCCAGGTTTCCTGTGTCTGTCCGCGGTACTGGTCCTGTTTATCGGCGTCAATGCGCCGGCCCAGCAACAGCAGTTCGTCACGCCGGGGCCGAACGTCAACATCGTCGGCCCGACGCCGGACCCCGACTTCGACCGCATCCCGGACTGGCGCCTGAAGCAGCAGCACGAGCCCTCATGCGTCGTCAGGCCGAACAACCCAGCCTACATATTGTGTGCCTTCAACGACATGCGTGCCTCGGACTGGCCCTCCATCCAGGGCGACGGCTGGATCGGCGTGGCCGAGAGCAACGACTTCGGCAAGACGTGGAAGAGCCGGCTGGCGCCGGGCTACGTCGGCCATCCCACGTCGTCCATCGGCCAGGGCTTCGCGGCGGATCCCGCGCTGGTCGCCATCCCCGGCATCGGCACGCCGGGCATGTCGGTGCTGTCGTACATCGCGAGCTTCCGAGACAGCGATCGGGGCGTGCTCGCCTTGCAGCGTTACGTCGACTTCAACCAGGAAGACGGCGATTTCAACAAGCCGGAGACTTTCGTCCGTGTCATCGATCTGGGCACGGAGGGCCGTTTCATCGACAAGGTGGCGTCACTCTATGTCGTCAATGAAACCCAGGCCGGGGATACCGGGGAGTCGCAGCCAAAGATCACGCAGTCCATCGAGGTGGAAGGCGTCGCCGAGCCCATTGAGGTGACCACGCCCGACGGCGTCATCGTGGTGGCCTATTCCGTTTTCACGGGTTCCGGTAACTCCGTCAAGCTCTACGCCATCGTCTGCGAGGACAACGGCGCGTCCTGCGCCAACCCCAAGAAGGTGTCCGAGGAGCTGAACGTCGTCACCGGCGTCTCCCTCGCCTACCTGCCGGGCGAGGGCATCTCGCTCACCTACCGGCGCAGCCGTGACTCCAACGAGACCGACGCCATCGTGCACGCGTTCTCGTCCAATCTCGGCAAGTCCTGGGCGAAGACGAAGACGACCTTCCCCATCTGCCCGTTCGACCAGCAGGCGAGCGGCGCCACGTTCCGCAACTTCACGTTCCCCTGGATGGCCGATGACGGCGAGCGGGTCTGGGTGTTCTCCGCGGATCGCGTGGTTTACGACGAGTCTGAAGGACGGTGGCGGAGCACCGCGGCCGTCGGCGGCTGCGAGCAGCTCGCCGGTGCTCCGCCGGGCACCTATCCGGGCATCCCGCGCATCGTCGGCATGTCCTCCACGGACGGCCAGAACTGGTATGGCAGCGCTGCACATCCCGACGAGCCGTTCATCCTCGACCTCAATCTCGGCGGGAACGGCAGCGGCATATTCCGTGCCGGCGGGCCGGTTGCCATCCACCCGAATACGGGCGACAGCCCGACCGGCTATCAGGTCCTGCCGTTCGCCCACGGGACGAAGGGCCGGGTGGATGTCGCATGGTGGGATACCCGGCGGGAGGAGGACTCCCGGGTGCGCCCTGACGATGAGATCCCGCTGATCTACGACTACAACGTTCCCGGCGTACGTGTCTTCCGTTCCGCCGACGTGTACATGACCCGTATCGAGGGATGCTCGGCGACCACGGCCCAGGGCGCCTGCACGCCGAAACAGCCGATCGACGACGGCCTGCTCTCTCCGGTGCGTGTCTCCAATTACGACACCATCGTGCTGCCCGACGGCACTGTGCAGGAGGCGCAGACGAACCGCCTGAATCTGCGCACGCATGCCAGCGGCACGCTGGCCTACAACGGCGACTACGGTTCCATCGCGACGCCCCTGCTGCGCAAGACTCCCAGCGGACGCTGGATCCAGAACAGCCTGCCGGAACAGGCTGACGAAGGCGGCAGCTTCATAGCGAAGGAGAACATCTTCGTGGCCTGGGGCGAGAACCGGGACATCCGGATCGGCGATCCCTCCGCGACGCAGCTCCTGTTCGCGCCGGTCCAGGGCACCGAGGCGCCGGGGCTCCAGGCTCCGGGTCTGCAGGCGCCGGGCTTCCAGGCGCCGGGTTTCCAGGCCGCGAACGACGAAGAGGGTGCGGAGGCGACGCTGGCCGGACAGCCCAGGCAGACGCCGGAACTCGAGGCGGTGACCGAGCCCGACGACGATCCGACCCAGCCGGACGACTCGCCGGCTTTCTGCAGCTCCGTGAACTTCAGCCTCAGCCGCAGCCGCGACACGAACGTCTACAGCTCCCTGGTGGAGGACGTGCCGACGCTGGTCGCGCTCACCCAGAGCCGTCGCTTCAACACCGTGCAGCGCATGTTCCCGCTGGTCATCAGTAATCCCGGCAACCAGCCGGCGTCTTACTGCCTGAAGATCATGAACCAGCCGGCGGATTACCTGTGCACGTCAGCGGGCAGCTGCAGCCCGGCGCGGGCCTCGTTCGATCCGCTGCCGGCCTTCAACTATTTCGACCAGTTTGGAGAGGCGCCGCGCCGTACCCTGCTGGAGGTGCCCGTCGCCGGACAGTCCTCGGCCGCACGCTCGGCATTCGTCACCAGCAGCGACGCGGAAACCGTCATCCGGGTGAATGCTTACCAAGGTTCCTGCCCGGCGGACGGCGTCTCCTTCGGAGGGCTCGTCAGCACGGTGGAACTGAGTGACGGCAAGCTGTTCGATCCGGTGTTCTGCGAGGGCAAGACCGATCCGGCCTCGCCGGACTACGATCCGGCCTGCGATTCGGTTGAGAACGCCGAGGCACACAACATCAGTCTGGCGTCGCCGGGACTGCAGGCGCCGATACTGCAAGCCCCGGGCCTCCAGGCGCCGGGACTGCAGGCGCCGGGCTTCCAGGCACCGGGTTACCAGGCGCCGGGTCTGCAGGCCCCCGGTTTCCAGGCACCCGGCTTTCAGGCACCCGGCTACCAGGCAGGGTCGCTGACCAGTCCGGGACTGCAGGCGCCGGGCTTCCAGGCGCCCAGCCTGCAGGCCGCCGCCGAGAATGACCCCGGTCAGATCGTCTATCAGGACGTCGTGTACGTGGTCACGGCCGACGGCAACGTCACCACGACATATTCAGGCGACGTCGCGCTGTTCGGTCTCGACGGGAGCAGCCACCAGGTCCAGCTGATCGCCTGGTCACCGAGTATCCAGAACACGACCGGGCTGACCGCCGCGGACGGGCAGTGCGTACTGGCGCCGACTTCCGACAACGAGATCCTGGCGACGGCCGACCTCGTCGCCCCGGGCCTCCAGGCGCCGGGTCTGCAGGCGGGTAGTCTCGGCGACGTCGCTTTGCCGACGGCCTTCACGCCCGACAATCAGAATGCCTATGACGGCGCCCTGTCTTTTGCGGCGCAGCCTGGCGAGCAGGTAGTGATCACCGCCCGCATCTGGGCGACCGGCGCTGCCAGGACCGAGCTGCAACGTCTCGACGCCTGTTACCAGGCGTCCGAGAACAACGAACCCGCACCGGCCGGCTGTTCGCCCCAGGACGGCAAGGGCGTCGCCGCGAAGGTCGCGTTCGGCGCCGCGGCCCACGGTTGCAGCACGCTGGACGTGGATACCGGCCAGCCCGGCGACCCGGACTTCAGCGAGCAGGTCGACTGCATCGACACCGGTTTCGAGAAGATCTCCCCGCCGGACCTCATACCGCCGGAGTTCTTCCCGGCCGACGGCGGCACGGTGACCTACGAGGCTACGTCGCCCGCCGGCGCGCCCGTGCCGACGCCCGGCACATTGCCGGATGCCATCTCGGTCAGCGATCCGAACCTCGACCCGGCCAGCATCGGCTGTACGTCCGGGACGCTCACGATCCAGGACGGCACCACTCTCTTCCCGTTCGGCGATACCGCCGTCACCTGTACGGCCAGCGACACGGAAGGCAACATCGCCACTGCCGGCATCACCGTCTCGGTCGACGATTTCACGGATCCTGTGACCACCGTAACGGGTACCTTCACCGGCATCGAAGCGACGGGTCCGGACGGCGCCGCGGTCTCTTTCACCGTGACCGCCACCGACAACACGGCCACGCAGACCGCCTGTTCGGCAACCGGTGCCACGATCGTCGAGGATGCGGCCAATCCGGGACGGTTTACCGGCACCTTCGACGTGGGTAATACCACCGTGTCCTGCACGACGACGGACCAGGGCGGCAACAGCGTCATCGACGCCTTCGACGTCTCGGTGGTCGACACGACACCGCCGGTGGTCACGGTCTCGACGACTCCGGTCGACACCTCCGCCATCGAGGCGACCGGACCCTCGGGTGCTTCGGTCTCCTTCACGGTCAGCGCGGTCGATCTCTACGATCCGTCGCCGGCCAGTGTCTGCACGCGGGATGTCGACGGTTCGCCGATCACGTCGCCTGGTGCCTTCCCGGTGGGGACGACATCGGTGACCTGCACCGGCACGGATTCTTCCGGCAATGCGGCCAG
>DASRVH010000062.1:0-2334 GCA_035655155.1 Woeseiaceae bacterium | reverse complement strand
GCCACCCAGGCGCTGGATGCCCACGGCGGCATCATGATCACGGCCAGCCACAACCCGGCCGACTACAACGGCATGAAGTTCGTCCGCGAGGAGTCGAAGCCCATCAGCGCGGACACCGGCCTCGCCGACATCCGCCGCCTGGCCGAGAAGGACGAGCGCTACGAGCCGCGGGAGTGGGGCACGCGCAGCGAGCACGACATCTGGCCGGCCTACGTCGAGAAGCTGCTGAGCTACGTCGACGTCTCCGCGCTGAAGCCCTACAAGGTGGTGGTCAACGCCGGCAACGGCGGCGCGGGCGCGGTCATCGACGCCCTCGAGCCGCACCTGCCGTTCGAGTTCGTGAAGATCCATCACGAGCCGGACGGCACCTTCCCGAACGGCGTCCCGAATCCGCTGTTGCCGGAGAACCGGGACGTCACCATCGACGCCATCCGCGAGCACGGCGCCGACTTCGCCATCGCCTGGGACGGCGACTACGACCGCTGCTTCTTCTTCGACGAGGGTGGCAGCTTCATCGAGGGCTATTACATCGTCGGCCTGCTGGCGATCTCCATGCTGGCGAAATCGCCCGGCGAGAAGATCGTCTACGACCCGCGGCTTACCTGGAACACTATCGCCATGGTGGAGGAGGCCGGCGGCATCCCCATCCAGTCGAAGGGCGGACATGCGTTCATGAAGGAGACTATGCGCCGGGAAGACGCCATTTACGGCGGCGAGATGAGCGCCCATCACTTTTTCCGCGACTTCGCCTTCAGCGACTCGGGCATGATCCCGTGGCTGCTGGGGGCAGAGATCATGAGCCGGCAGGGCAAGCCGCTCTCCGAGCTGGTGGCCGAGCGCATCGCCGCCTATCCGGCCAGCGGCGAGATCAACCGCCAGATCCCGGACGTCGAGCGCGCCTTTCTCGCAGTGCGGGAGCGCTACGCGGACGATGCGCTCGAGATCGACGAGACCGACGGCATGGGCTTCGAGTTCGAGCGCTGGCGCTTCAACCTGCGCCCGTCCAACACCGAGCCGGTGGTGCGGCTGAACGTGGAGAGCCGCGGCGACCCGGCGCTGATGAAGCGCAAGACCCAGGAAATCCTGGCGCTGCTGGACTCGCTCTGACGACGCGACCCGGCCGGATAATCGCGGCTGTAGGAGGGCCTTCAGGCCCGACGGCTCGCCGCGCCTGGAGCGTGGAGGATGCCGGCGAGATGAGCTTCGACCTCTTCCTCCGCGACGAAACCCGTTGCAGAAGGCAGCGCGGCGAATCTCACCTGGAATATGCGCTTCTGAGTTTCGGGGACAGTCAACTCAATGGGGAGTTGAGTCAACCGTCCCCGTAATTGGTCTAGAAGGAGGCCTCGGTGGTCGTGTTGACCTCTACCTCGACCGCCTGCTCCGCGATGAACCCGAAATCCTGCGGATCGGCTGAGCCGGCCGTGTAATCGTCGGCTTCCGGGTCGTCGAGGTCCGCGGTGCAGGTCAGTGCGACCCGGTACGACGCCGGCGCCAGCAGGAAGCCCACCTCGTAGTCATACACCTGGTCGGTTTCGTTCCAGCCGACGGTGGCGGTGGTCACGGGATCCACGTCCGTCTCGTCGGTGATGTCGATGTCGTCCGGCTCCACGGTCCCGTCCGGGTCCTCGAAGACGTAGACGGCGAGGTTCTCGTAGAGCCCGGTCGCGTCGTCCGCGCTGCAGTTCTGCTCGAGCACGGAACCCTGAGCCGAATCCACGGTGCCTGCGATCGCGCCCACCTGGGTGTTGTCGACGATGCGTATGGCCGGCTTCAGCAGGTAATCATCGGTGCAATCTACGACGTCCGGGGCTGTGAGACCGGGCGGATTCGTGATCGATTTACGCAGATCGAAATCCAGCGTGTAGTCGGTGACACCGTTCACCGGCACCGTGAAGCCGCTGACCAGCTTCAGGCCGGTCTGCGCGCCGCTCGGCACGAACAGCGAGCATTGTTCGCCGGCGTCCGTGAGCAGGTAGGAGTCGACCTCGTTCCGGTCCGCGTCCACCAGCAGGCGGATCCACTCGTAGTCGCCGGCCGCGAGTTCTTCGCTGATGATGATGCGCCGATCGGTGCCGGTGACATCGAGCAGATTGATCGAGCAGGTGCCGGTGGCGTCATCCCAGCTGTCGCAGGAGTCCTCGTCGAACAGGAAGGGCTCCAGCGCGGGTCCGTCGGCCGGCTTCACCTCCACCCCGGTGAAGGCGACGACGACTTCCTGCGCACTCTCCACCGGGCCGTCGGTGATGCCGAGCGTCAGGTTGCCGGTGCCGGCGGAGTCGCCGCTGCCGCCGCAGGCCGCAAGCAGGAAAGAAGTGCACAGGGCGGTGCCCA
>DASRVH010000061.1:0-39855 GCA_035655155.1 Woeseiaceae bacterium | reverse complement strand
CGCTCGTGCAGATATTCGGCACCCGCCTCCGCCAGCCGGTCCGCGAGCGCCTTCAGCATGATGGAGGAGTAGTCGTCGTGGTCGGCTTCGAAACGCTGCACGTGTTCGTCGATGCCGAAGCCTGCGCTGACCGCGAAGGCGCCCAGGTAGTCGCGCCTGCCGCTGTCCGCCGGGGCGACGAAATCCGCCAGGCACTCCTGGGGCAGGTCGTCGCGCTTTTTCTTCTGCTGACGCAGGTGGTGGAACGTCGCCCGCGGCTCCGCGCTGCCCTCTTCCGGATAGATGGCAATATCGTCGCCCACCGCGGCCGCCGGGAAGAGGCCGATGACCGCACGGCACTCCAGCCACTCCTCCTCGATGATGCGCCGGAGCATCGCCCGGGCGTCGGCGTACAGCGAGCTGGCCGTCTCTCCCACCACCGGGTCGTCGAGGATGCCGGGGAAGCGGCCGCGGAACTCCCAGGCGTTGAAGAAGGGCATCCAGTCGATGTAGTCGACCAGGGTCGCCAGCGGTATGCGCTCGAGAGTGCGCACCCCGAGTGTTTCGGGAGCGGGCGGCCGGTAGCTTCCCCAGTCGATCGCGTGGCGCTGCCGGCGCGCGTCCGCCAGCGCCAGTTCTGGCGCCTGCCGGGTCTTGCCCGCATGCATCTCCCGCCGCCGCGCGCAGTCGGACTTGATCTTCTGCACGAAAGCGTCGCGCCCCTCGCCCACCAGCGACTGGGCCACGCCCACCGAGCGCGAGGCATCCTTCACGTAGATGACCGGGCCCTCGTAACGGGGATCGATCTTCACCGATGTGTGCGCCGGCGACGTGGTGGCGCCGCCGATCAGCAGCGGCACGGTGAAGCCGAGGCGCTGCATCTCCCCGGCGACGTTCACCATCTCGTCCAGCGAAGGCGTGATGAGGCCCGACAGGCCGACGATGTCGGCGCCTTCCCGCCGCGCCGTCTCCAGGATCTTCTCGGCCGACACCATGACCCCGAGATCGATCACCTCGAAGTTGTTGCACTGGAGCACGACGCCCACGATGTTCTTGCCGATGTCGTGGACGTCGCCTTTCACCGTGGCGAGCACCACCTTGCCGTTAGTGCGCGACTCGCCGTCCTGCTCCTCCTCGATGTAGGGGATCAGGTGGCCCACCGCCTTCTTCATGACCCGGGCCGACTTCACCACCTGGGGCAGGAACATCTTGCCCTCGCCGAACAGGTCGCCGACCACGTTCATGCCGTCCATGAGCGGGCCCTCGATCACGTCCAGCGGGCGGGTGGCGGCGAGCCGCGCGGCCTCCGCGTCCTCGATGACGTATTCGTCGATGCCCTTGACCAGCGAGTGCTCCAGGCGCTTCTCCACCGGCCACTCGCGCCAGCCGAGGTCCGTGGTGCGCTTCTGGCCGCCGCTGCCGTCGCCCCGGTACTTCTCAGCGATCGCCAGCAGCCGGTCGGTGGCATCGTCGCGGCGGTTCAGCACCACGTCCTCTACCGCCTGGCGGAGCTCGCCCGGCAGGTCCTCGTAGATGGCGAGCTGGCCCGCGTTGACGATGCCCATGTCCATGCCGGCGCGGATGGCGTGATACAGGAACACCGAATGGATGGCTTCGCGCACCGGGTTGTTGCCGCGGAAGGAGAACGAGACGTTGGAGACCCCGCCGCTGACCAGCGCGTACGGCAGCTCCTCCTTGATGCGGCGGGTGGCCTCGATGAAGGCGATGCCGTAGCCGTTGTGCTCCTCGATGCCGGTGGCCACCGCGAAGATGTTGGGGTCGAAGATGATGTCCTCGGCCGGGAAGCCGACCTGTTCCGTCAGTATCCGGTGCGAGCGGCGGCAGATCTCGAGCTTGCGCTCCACCGTGTCCGCCTGGCCGTCTTCGTCGAAGGCCATCACAATCACCGCGGCGCCGTAATCGCGCACCCGCCGGGCCTGTTCCACGAACTCCGCCTCGCCCTCCTTCATGCTGATGGAGTTCACGACCGGCTTGCCCTGGATGCAGCGCAGTCCCGCCTCGATGACGCTGAACTTCGACGAGTCCACCATGATCGGCACCCGGGCCACATCCGGCTCGGACGCGATCAGGTCGAGGAAGGTCACCATGGCCGCCTCCGAGTCCAGCATGCCCTCGTCCATGTTGACGTCGATGACCTGGGCGCCGTTCTCCACCTGCTGGCGTGCCACGTCCACGGCGGTGGCGTAATCGCCGGCCTCGATCAGCTTGCGGAATTTGGCGGAGCCGGTGACGTTGGTGCGCTCGCCAACGTTCACGAACAGATCGTCCGGGCCGATGTTCAGCGGTTCCAGGCCGGACAGCCGGCACTGGCGGGGAATGTCGGGCACGACGCGGGGCGCCAGCGGCTCGATGGCCTCGCGCAGGCGGCGGATGTGCTCCGGCGTGGTGCCGCAGCAGCCGCCGACCAGGTTCACCAGCCCGGACTCCGCGAACTCGCGCACGACCGCGGCCATCTCCTCGGGCGTCTCGTCGTACTCGCCGAACTCGTTCGGCAGTCCGGCGTTCGGGTGGGCGCTCACGCGGGTATCGGCCACCCGCGACAACTCGGCGACATAAGGCCGCAGATCGGCGGCGCCCAGTGCGCAGTTGAGCCCGATGAGGAACGGTTCGGCGTGGCGCACCGAGTTCCAGAACGCCTCGGTGGTCTGGCCGGACAGCGTGCGGCCCGAGGCGTCGGTGATGGTGCCGGAGATCATCACCGGGATGCGGCTCCCCCGTTCCCGCTCGATCTCGCGGATGGCGTACAGCGCGGCCTTCGCGTTCAGCGTATCGAAGATGGTCTCCACCATCAGGAAGTCCGCGCCGCCTTCCATGAGGGCACGGGCCGCCTCGGCATAGGTCTCCACCAGTTCGCCGAAGCGGACGTTGCGCTTGCCGGGGTCGTTCACGTCCGGCGACAGGGACGCCGTGCGGTTGGTCGGCCCGAGCACCCCGGCGACGAAGCGGGGCTCGCCGTCGGCGGCCTCGAACTCGCCGGCGACGTCCCGCGCCAGCCGCGCCGCGGCCAGGTTCAGCTCGCGCACCAGGGACTCCATGCCGTAATCGGCCTGGGACGGGGCGTTGGAATTGAACGTGTTCGTCTCGATGACGTCCGCGCCGGCCTCCAGGAAGTCGCGGTGGATCCGGCGGATCAGCCCCGGCCGGGTCAGGGTCAGCAGATCGTTGTTGCCCTTGAGGTCGCTCGGCCAGTCCGCGTAACGCTCGCCCCGATACTCTTCCTCCGACGGGGAATGACTCTGGATCATGGTGCCCATGGCACCGTCCAGGAACACGATGCGCTCGGCGAGCAGCGCCTCCAGGCGTTCGAATCGGGTGCTGCTCATGGTCAGGCCGCCGTCGCGCGCTGCGGACGCACGCCCAGCGCATGGCAGATGGCGTAGGTCAGCTCGGAGCGGTTCAGGGTATAGAAGTGGAATTCGCGCACGCCGTAGCGCTCGAGTTCGCGGGCCTGCTCGATGGCCACGCTGGCGGCGATGAGCTGGCGCGTCTCGGCGTCGTCGTCCAGACCGTCGAAGCGGTGCACCAGCCAGTCGGGCACGCTCGCCCCGCAGCCCTCGGCGAAGCGTTGCAGCTGAGGGAAGCGGGTGATCGGCAGGATACCGGGAACGATCGGCGCGGCGACGCGTGCAGCCGCGCAGCGGTCGCGGAAGCGCAGGAAGTCCTCGATGTCGAAGAAGAACTGGGTGATGGCCCGGCTGGCGCCGGCGTCCAGTTTTCGCTTCAGGTTGTCCAGGTCGAAGGCGGCGGACGGCGCCTCCGGATGCACCTCGGGATAGGCCGCCACGGAGACGTCGAAGTCGGCCACCCGCTTCAGGCCCGCCACCAGGTCGGCTGCGTAGGCGTAGCCCTCCGGGTGGGGCGTGTAGCCGTCACTGTCCTTCGGCGGGTCGCCCCTGAGCGCCACGATGTGGCGCACGCCGGTGTCCCAGTACCGGCGGGCGATGTCGTCGATCTCGCCCCGGCTGGCGCCGACGCAGGTGAGGTGCGGCGCCGCGGTCAGGTCGGTCTCGCGCAGGATGCGGCTGACGATGCCATGGGTGCGCTCGCGGGTGGAGCCGTCGGCGCCGTAGGTGACGGAGACGAACCGGGGATGCAGCGGCGCGAGCCGCTCGATGGAGCGCCACAGCGTCTGCTCCATCTTCTCGCTGCCGGGCGGAAAGAACTCGAAGGAGACCGCGACGTCCGGGACGCTCGCTCCGGCGGCGGGCTCGGCTGTTATCTGTGTCTGGGTCATTGCCATGATTCCATTGATCCTCAGGTCTGGATCCTTCTGTTCCGGATCCTTCAGTTCTCGGTCCTTCAGGCGGCCTGCCGTTGTGCCGGCGTTGCCACGGAGACCAGCCAGGCCGGCTGCCGCGCCGGCACCGGGCGCGGCCGGCCCAGGGCGAGTCCGGCCTCGCCGGCCAGCCCGGCGATCCAGCGTGCCCGGGCCTCGGCGGCGGCGGCTCCGGCCTTCTCTTCGGCCGAGCGCCCCACGAGCGGCTCGATCAGGAGCAGCCGCCCGCCGGGCGCCAGCACCCGCGCGGCCTCGGCCACCGCCTGCTCCGGCGTGCTCGAATGGCCCAGCACCTCGTCCAGGATGACGGTGTCGAACGCATCGTCGGCGAAGTCCAGCCGGTGCGCATCGCCGGCGCGGATGGTGCAATTGCCGAGGCCGGCGACGGCGAGCTCGGCGCGCGCCTGACGGCGCTGGTCGCCGTCGATATCGACGCCCACCGCCCGGCTGGCGCGACGGCCGAGCAGTTTCAGCATGCGCGCGCTGCCGGTCCCGATATCCAGCAGACGACCCACCGGCGCCGTTAGCACCGTATCCAGCACCGCCCGGTGCAGCCCGCGCTCCGCCTCGGTCAGCGGCGCGGCTTCCGGCTCGACGGCCGCGCGCCGCGCGGTTTCCGCGAACTCGGCGTCCCGGGCGAGTTCCGGCGCCTCGGCCGGCACCAGTTCCAGCAGCTTGCGCACGCGCACGGCCCCCGGGCCGGTGGCGGGGGTGCGGTAGTAGATCCAGTGGCCGTCCCGGAAACGTTCGAGCAGACCCGCGTCGCAAAGCAGCTTCAGATGGCGGGAGATGCGCGGCTGGCTCTGACCGAGCACGCGCACCAGTTCGGAGACGCTGCTCTCGCCCCGGTGGCACAGCACCAGCAGGCGCAGGCGGGTTGGCTCGGCCACCGCCTTCAGCGCTCGCAGGGTTTCCTCGAGAGGTTCCGCCAAGATCGACTCCAACGTTCAGGCATCTAAAGATTCAATATATAAAGATATCTTTATCTCTATGGCCGGAGAGTGTAGCGTACCTTCCGGGCGCTGTCCCGGTCCATTTGAAATAACGGGAATAAAAGGGTGACGGAGCGCTGAGTTGGCCGGCGCCGCGTCAGTGCACGCGCGAGGACGCCGGCTGGCCGCCGGTGGAGAACAGACGCTCGACGTCGATGGCGTCGAGCCGGCGCTCCCGGTTGCAGAATTCGCAGGTGGCCCGGATCTCGCCCTGCTCCTCCAGGGTCTCGCGCACCTCCTCCTCGCCCAGCAGGCGCAGGGCGCGCTCGACCCGCTCGATGGAACAGCGGCACTCGAACCGGGTGGTGCGCGGGCGGAAGACCCGCACGTCGTCCTCCGCGAACAGCTTGCCGAGCAGCTCCGTGCCGATGCCCTCACGCATCTCGTCCAGCGTCAGCGTATCGGCCATGAAGCCCAGGCGCCGCCAGTCATCCTCCGGCAGGGGCGCCGCAGCGTCGGGTACCCGCTGCAGCAGAAGCCCGGCCGCGCAGTCTCCGTCGGCCATCAGCCAGAGGCGGGTCGGCAGCTGCACCGAGCGCTCGAAGTAACCCTCCAGGCAGCCGGCGAGCGAATCGCCGCTCGCATCGACGATGCCCTGGTAGCGGTCGGCCAGCACGCTCGACTCCACCGTCATCGCGCAGCGGGCGCCCCGTGCGAGTTCCGCGAACCCGGCCTCCGGCGCCACGTCCCGGGCCAGCGCCATGCCGCGCAGGTGCAGTTCGTTGGTGGACTGGACGACGAGCAGCTCCAGCGGCCCGTCGCCGGAGAGTTGCAGCGTGAGCTGGCCGTCGAATTTCAGCGAATTGGCAATGAGCGCCGCGGCCGCGCTGGCCTCCCCGAGCACCCGGCCTACGGGTGGCGGGTAATCCTGGGTACCGGACAGCTCCCGCCAGGTCTCGGCGAGCTGCACGAGCGCACCGCGCACCGGCAGGTGCTCGAACATGAACGGTTGCAGGACGTCCCGGCTCAACGCGCGTCAGTCCCCATCCAGGGCGGCTTTCAGCAGGCGATTGACCTCGCCGGGATTCGCCTTGCCCTTCGTCGCCTTCATCACCTGGCCGACGAGGAATCCGATCACCTTGGTCTTGCCGCCCCGGAATTGCTCCACCTGCTCCGGGTTGGCGGCCAGCACGTCTTCGACGATGCGCTGGATCTCGCCGCTGTCGGTGATCTGTTTCAGTCCTTTGGCCTCGATGACCGCATCCGCATCGCCCTCGCCCGCCCACATGGCCTCGAAGACCTGCTTGGCGAGCTTGCCGGACAGGGTGCCGTCCGCGATGCGGTCCAGTAATTGCGCCAGACCTGCGGGACCGATCCGGCTCTCGGCAATGTCCAGGCCGTCCCGGTTCAGCGCCGCGGAGAGTTCGCCGAGCACCCAGTTGGCCACGGTCTGGCCGTCGCTGCCGCTGGCCGCCGCCACCGCCTCGAAGTAATCCGCCAGCGCCGGGGCGCCGGCCAGCACCACGGCGTCGTCCGGCTTGACGCTGTACTGCTCGCCCAGCCGCCGGCGCTTGGCGTCGGGCAGCTCGGGCAGGGTCTTGCGCACCGTTTCGATGAGCGTCCGGTCGATCTGCACCGGCAGCAGGTCCGGGTCCGGGAAATAGCGGTAGTCGTTCGCTTCTTCCTTGGTGCGCATCGGCCGGGTCTCGTCGCGCTGCGCATCGTACAGGCGGGTCTCCTGTACCACCGCACCGCCGTCCTCCAGCACCTCGATCTGGCGCTCCACCTCGAAGTTGATGGCGCGTTCGAGAAAACGGAACGAGTTCAGGTTCTTCAGCTCGGTGCGCGTGCCGAGCTTCTCGTCCCCGGTCCGGCGCACCGAGACGTTGGCATCGCAGCGGAACGAGCCTTCCTGCATGTTGCCGTCGCAGATGCCGAGATAGCGCACCAGCGTATGCATGGCCTTCATGTAGGCCGCGGCCTCCTTCGCCGAGCGCAGTTCCGGCTCGGAGACGATCTCGAGCAGCGGCGTGCCCGCGCGGTTCAGGTCGATGCCGGTGAGGCGCTCGAAACCCTCGTGCACCGATTTGCCGGCGTCCTCCTCGAGATGCGCCCGGGTGAGGCCGATGCGGCGCACCTCGCCATCTTCCGTGACGATCTCCAGCGAGCCGCCGGTGACGATGGGCAGCTCGTACTGGCTGATCTGGTAGCCCTTCGGGAGGTCCGGATAGAAGTAGTTCTTGCGGGCGAAGACGCTGCGCGGCGCGATGGCGGCGCCGACGGCCAGGCCGAACTTCACGGCCATCACGACCGCGCCCCGGTTCAGCACCGGCAGCACGCCCGGATAGCCCAGATCCACCAGGCAGGCCTGGGTGTTCGGCGCCGCGCCGTAGCGCGTGGGCGCGCCGGAGAAGATCTTGCTTTCAGTCGCGAGCTGCGCGTGGACCTCCAGGCCGATGACCGTCTCCCAGCTCATGGCCGCCTCCTCCTCACTCGTAGTGCGCCGGCGCGCGACGGTGCCAGTCGGTGGCGCGCTGGTACTGATGAGCGCAGGCGAGCAGTCGCTCCTCGCCGAACGCCGGCCCGATCAGCTGCAGGCCCACCGGCAGCCCGCCCGAGAAACCGCAGGGAACCGACAGGCAGGGCAGCCCCGCCAGGTTCGCGCCGATGGTGTAGATGTCGTTCAGGTACATGGTGATGGGGTCGTCCGTCTTCGCGCCCAGCTCGAACGCCGGCGTCGGCGTGGTCGGCCCGGCAATCAGGTCCACGTCGGCGAAAGCGCGGCGGAAGTCCTCGCTGATGAGTTGCCGCACCTTCTGGGCCTTCAGGTAATAGGCATCGTAATAGCCGGCGGAGAGGACATAGGTGCCGGTCATGATGCGGCGCTTCACCTCCGCGCCAAACCCTTCCGCCCGGCTGCGGCAGTACAGGTCGAGGAGGTCCTTCGGGTCTTCCGCGCGGTAGCCGAAGCGCACGCCGTCGAAGCGCGACAGGTTCGAGGAACATTCGGCCGGCGCCACCACGTAATAGGTGGGCACCGACAGGCCGATATTCGGCAGGTCGATCTCCCGGACGCTCGCCCCGAGGCCTTCCAGCTCACCGATGGCCGCGCGCAGCGCCGCCTCGTTGGCGGCCTCCAGGCCCTCGTCGAAGAACTGGCGCGCAAGGCCGATAGTGAGGCCTTCCAGCGGCTGATCCAGCCCGGCCACGTAGTCCGGCACCGGCTCGTCCACGGAAGTGGAATCCCGCGGGTCGAATCCGGCCATGGCGCCCAGCAGCAGCGCGGCGTCCTCCGCGCTGCGGGTCAATGTGCCGGCCTGGTCCAGGCTGGAGGCGAAGGCGATCATGCCCCAGCGCGAGACCCGGCCGTAAGTGGGCTTCAGCCCCGTGATGCCGGTCAGCGCGGCCGGCTGGCGGATGGAGCCGCCGGTGTCCGTGCCGGTCGCCGCCGGCACCAGCCGCGCGGCCACCGCTGCTGCCGAACCGCCGGAGGATCCGCCGGGCGAGCGAGCGGTATCCCAGGGGTTGGCGACCGGGCCGTACCAGCTGGTCTCGTTGGACGAGCCCATGGCGAACTCGTCCATGTTGGTCTTGCCGAGCATGATGACGCCGGCGGCCTTCAGCCGCTCCACCACCGTAGCGTCATAAGGCGAGACGAAGTTGTCGAGCATGCGCGAGCCGCAGCTGGTGCGCACGCCGGCGGTGCAGAAGATGTCCTTGTGGGCGACGGGCAGACCCTCGAGGGGGCGCGCCTCGCCGGCCCCGCGGCGGCGGTCGGACTCGGCGGCTGCGGCCAGGGCGTCGTCGCCCGTCACGGTGATGAAACTGTTCAGCGTCCCGTCGTGGGCGGCGATGCGCTCGAGCAGCGCTTCGACGAGTTCCACGGCGGTGAACTCGCCCGCTTCGAGAGCGCGCCTTATCGCGGCGAGTGACAGCTCATGCATGGTCGTGACTCGGCAGTGGTTTGACGATGATGCTTCCGGACAGTCTGAACGGGCTGATTGGATCGCGGCCGGGGAGTGCCGGGCAGGGCCCGCGGCCGCCGTCCCGTTCGGCGGCAATTATTCAGTGACGCTTCCTGTGACCCTTATTCGACTTCGACGGCCCTTGTTTGATGACCCTTGTTCGATGACCCTTATTCGATGACTTTTGGCACCAGATACATGCCGTCGGCGACCGCCGGCGCGTTCTTCTGGTACTCGTCCCGGTCGACTCGCTCCGTCACTTCGTCCGGACGCAGCCGCTGAACCTGGTCCAGGGGGTGGGCCATCGGTTCCACCGAATGCGTGTCCGCCTGTTGCAATTGGTCCACGAAATCGACGATGCTGCCCAGCTTGTCGACGAAATCGGGGATTTCCGCCTCGTCGAACTCCAGTCGCGCGAGAGTCGCGATATGTTCCACTTGCTGTCTGGTCAGGGACACCGCAAGGCTCCGGTCTGTGACGCGTGTATCGTCCGAGTATGGTCGTCGAAAGGGTCGGCACATGCCACCGCAGTGCCAAACACGAAATGATACACGCCGTCTTGCCCAATGTCGTCCCCGTTGCTAGAGTAGCTTTTTGCCTTGATCCGCGGGATTTTGCCCGACAATGCTGAAGAGTCTTCTGGGTTATTTCTCCAACGACCTTTCCATCGATCTCGGGACAGCGAACACACTGATATACCTCCGCGGGCATGGCATCGTGCTCAACGAGCCGTCGGTAGTTGCCATTCGGGAAGAGTCCGGCCGCGGCGGCCGGAGCGTGGAGGCCGTCGGTACCGAAGCCAAGAGTATGCTGGGGCGCACGCCCGGCAACATCACCGCAATCCGTCCGCTGAAAGACGGCGTCATCGCCGATTTCACAGTGACCGAGAAGATGTTGCAGCACTTCATAAAGAAGGCGCACGGCAACCGCTTCTTCGCCCCCAGCCCCCGGGTGCTGGTGTGCGTGCCCTACGGCTCCACCCAGGTGGAGCGCCGCGCCATCCGCGAGTCCGCCGAAGGCGCCGGCGCCCGCAAGGTCTATCTCATCGAGGAACCGATGGCGGCCGCCATCGGCGCCGGCATGCCGGTGCACGAGGCCCGCGGCTCCATGGTGCTCGACATCGGCGGCGGCACTTCCGAGGTAGCCGTGATCTCCCTGAACGGTATCGTCTACGCCTCCTCCGTGCGGGTGGGCGGCGATCGCTTCGACGAGGCCATCACCAATTACGTGCGCCGCAACTATGGCATCCTGATCGGCGAGGCCACCGCCGAGCGCATCAAGCACGAGATCGGCTCGGCCTATCCCGGCCAGGAAGTCAAGGAGATCTCGGTGAAGGGCCGTAACCTGTCCGAGGGCGTGCCGCGGAGCTTCACGCTGAACAGCAACGAGATCCTGGAGGCGCTGCAGGAGCCCCTGCAGGGCATCGTCGGGGCCGTGAAAGAGGCGCTGGAGCAGACCCCGCCGGAACTCGGGGCCGACGTGGCCGAGCGGGGCATCGTGCTGACCGGCGGCGGCGCCATGCTGAAAGACCTGGACAAGCTCCTCATGGAGGAGACCGGGCTGCCGGTGGTCATCGCCGACGATCCGCTGACCTGCGTGGCACGCGGCGGGGGCCGGGTGCTCGAGCTCATGGACGAGCACGGACCGGCCGTCTTCGGCCTGGACTGAGCCGTCGGTGAGTGCGGCGGCCGCATCCACCGTCGC
Organism: Woeseiaceae bacterium; assembly: GCA_035655155.1. GTDB lineage: Bacteria > Pseudomonadota > Gammaproteobacteria > Steroidobacterales > Woeseiaceae > Lentisalinibacter. The sequence goes on along the minus strand of DASRVH010000061.1, from coordinate 28,978 downwards.
CGCCCAGTGAACAGCCCTGCACGGCCGGCGACCCGGGCGCCGGAGCCCGGCGGCACGGGAGGCCGGCAGGCGCTTTCGGGCCCTTTTATCATCCATATCATGCTTATCATTCAGGGGCATGGCGACAGCGCAGTCTGACACCCAGCGAAGAACGGCTCCGATGCGCTCGCTCGGCGCCCGTACGCTGGCGCTCGTGCTGCTGAGCGTCATCGCAATGGTGGTCGACCACCGGGAGAATCACCTGGATGCCGTGCGCCGGGCGATTGCCACCGCCATCTATCCGCTGCAGGTCATCGTCGCGCTGCCCGCCGAGGCTTTCGGATGGGCCAGGGAGAGCGGTATCAGCCGCAGCGACCTGCAGCGGGAGAACAACCGGCTTAAGGCCGAACGTCTGGCCATCCGCGCCAAGCTGCAGCAGATGGCGGCGCTCGAATCCGAGAACGCCCGGCTGCGCCTGATGTTGCAGACCACCACCCGGGTGGGCGACCGGGTGCGGGTGGCCGAGATCATGGCCGTCGACGCCAACCCCTACCGCCACGACATCGTCATCGACAAGGGCCGCCGGCACGGTGCCTACGAGGGCCAGGCCATCATCGACGCCACCGGCGTCGTGGGCCAGATCATGCACGTCGGACCGTTCAGCTCCGAGGCCATGCTGATCAGCGACCCTGACCACGCGCTGCCGGTGGAAGTGAACCGGAACGGGCTGCGCACCATCGCCGTCGGCACGGGCGAATACGACCGTCTCGACCTGCCCTTTCTGCCGAACAACGCCGACATCCGGCCTGGCGACCTGCTGGTCACCTCCGGGCTCGGCGGCGCCTTCCCGGCGGGCTACCCCGTGGGCGAAGTCGGCGAGGTCACGCCGAACCCTGCCGAGTCCTTCGCCACCATCCGCGCCCGGCCGGCCACCGCGCTGAACCAGGTGCGCGAGGTGCTGCTGATCTGGCCGGGCGAGCCGGAGCCGCAGGCGGACGGCTCCGACGACGACTCGGCGGCCGCAGCGGACCCTGCGAGCGAAGCGGCGACCGGAGCGGAGACGGCCGATGAGTGATGCCGTGGCCGTGGAGCGCTGGCCGGTGTGGTTCTGCCTGCTGGCGGCGCTGCTGCTCTCCATCATGCCGCTGCCGGAACTCGCCGAACCGTTCCGTCCGGACTGGGTGGCGCTGACGCTGATCTACTGGGCGCTCGCGTTCCCGCGCGTATTCGGCCTGCTGACCGCCTGGCTGAGCGGCCTGCTGCTCGACGTGGCCCAGGGCACGCTGCTCGGTCAGCACGCGCTGGCGCTGAGTGTGATGATCTATTTCCCGCTGCGCTTCCACCTGCGCCTGCGGGTATTCCCCATCTGGCAGCTCTCGGCCACGGTGATGGCGCTGCTCGCGCTGTACCAGTTCATCCTGTTCTGGATCAACGGAACCGCGGGCGTCGCAACGGATCTCATGGACTATTGGGGCTCCGTCATCACCGGCGCACTGCTGTGGCCGCCGCTGATGCTGTTCTTCAACGGCGTGCGCCAGCAGATGACGGCGACGAGGTAGACGATGCGCAGACGCGCTCCCATCAAGGACTCGGGTGCCGAGCAGCGGATGTTCCTGAACCGCGTGATCCTCGCGGTGCTGGTCGCGCTCGGCCTGATCGGGCTCGTGGTCGGACGCCTGGTCCAGCTGCAGGTGATCGAGCACGAACATTTCGCGGATCTCTCCCAGGGCAATCGCATCCGCATCGAACCCGTGCCGCCCACCCGCGGGCTGATCTACGACCGCCGGGGCGTCATCCTGGCCGAGAACGTGCCCACCTATCAGCTCGAGCTCGTGCCCGAGCAGGTGGTCGACGTCGATGCGACCCTGGCCGGGCTGATCCGCGAGGGACTGCTCGCCGAGGAGGATCTGCCCCGCATCCACACGCTGCTGGCCGCGAACCAGCGCTTCACGCCCATCCCGCTGCGCTACCGCCTGGAGGAACAGGAGCTGGCGCATTTCGCCATCGCGCGCCCGCGCTTCCCGGGCGTCGACATCCGCGCGCGGCTGATGCGCCACTACCCCTTCGACAGCGCCGCGGTGCATGCCGTCGGTTACGTCGGCGGGTTGAGCAAGGAGGAGCTGGAACGGCTGGAAGACCCGGCCGCCTACGCGGGCACCACCCAGTACGGCAAGACCGGCATCGAGCAGCGCTTCGAGGAGTTGCTGCACGGCGACGTCGGCCACCGGCAGGTGATCGCCAACGCGCGCGGCCGCATGCTCGGCCAGGTGCCCGGCGAGCAGCCCCGGCCGGGCGCCAACGTCTACCTCAGCCTGGACATCGAGCTGCAGCTGCTCGCCGAGGAGGCCATGGCCGGCCGGCGCGGCGCGGTGGTGGCCCTTGACCCCCGCAACGGCGAGGTGCTGGCGCTGGTGAGCACGCCCGGCTTCGACCCCAACGCTTTCGCCGCGGGCCTGAAGCCCGCCGAGTTCCGCGCCCTGAGCGCCCACCCGGACCAGCCGCTGTTCAACCGCGCGATCCGCGGCCGCTACCCGCCGGGCTCCACCATCAAGCCGATGCTCGGCTTCGCCGCCCTGGAGGAGAGCGTCTCCGACCTGGACCACAGCCTGCGCTGCCCAGGCCATTTCTCGCTGCCCGGCAGCACCCACCGCTATCGCGACTGGAAGACGCACGGACTGGTCAACCTGCACGACGCCATCACCGAGTCCTGCGACGTGTACTTCTATGAAATGTCCACCGAGCTCGGCATCGACACCATGCACGACTATCTCACCCGCTTCGGCCTGGGCAGCCGCACGGGCATCGACATCGCCGGCGAGACCGCCGGCGTCGTGCCGTCCCGGGCCTGGAAGCGGGAGAAATTCTCCAGCCGCGCCAACCAGGTCTGGTTCCCGGGCGAGACGGTCATCGCCTCCATCGGCCAGGGCTACATGCTCACGACGCCGCTGCAGCTCGCCGTGGCCACCGCAGCCGTGGGAACCCGCGGCGAGCGCCGCCGGCCGCACCTGGCGCTGGGCTGGGAACACCCGCTGGACGGCGAATTCCATCCCGTCGAATCCGAGCCGCTGCCGCCGGTGGGCGTGCGCGACCCGCTGCACTGGGAGGTGGTCATCAACGCCATGCGCGACGTGCTCCAGGGCGAGAACGGCACGGCGCGGGCGGTGGGGATGGATGCGCCCTACGCCATGGCCGGCAAGAGCGGCACGGCCCAGGTGTTCAGCGTGGGCCAGGACGAGGAGTACAACGAAGACGAGATCGACGAGCGGCTGCGCGACCATGCTCTCTTCATCGCGTTCGCCCCGCTCGAGGATCCCCGCATCGCCGTATCGGTCATCGTGGAGAACGGCTCCAGCGGCAGCCGCGTGGCCGCGCCGATCGCCCGCGCCGTGATGGACAAGTGGCTGCTGGACGAGCGCGGGGAGGCCGCGGCCCGCGGCCGGCAGCCCGCCCCGCCGGCCGAGGCGCTGACCGAGCCGCTGACCGAGACGCCAATGGCGAGCAACGCGCCGGCGGAGGACTGACCGATGGGTACGCTATTCCGCGAGAACACCCGCTTTGCGGAGCGCCGGCCTCTCGGCGGCATCGGCCAGATTCTTGCCAATCTGCACCTGGACGGCCCCCTGCTCGCCGGGCTCGGCGTGATCTGCGGGTTCGGCCTGTTCGTGCTCTACAGCGCCGTGGGACAGAACCCGGACCTGCTGCTGCGCCAGGTGATACGCCTCGGCCTCGCCCTGCTGGCGCTGGTGATCGTGGCCCAGCTCTCGCCGGCGCTGCTGCGGCGCTGGACGCCCTGGGGCTATCTGGCCGGACTCACCCTGCTGGCGCTGGTGCTGATCCTGGGCGAGGTGGGCCAGGGCGCGCAGCGCTGGCTGGACATCGGCGTGCGCTTCCAGCCGTCGGAGATCATGAAACTGGCGGTGCCGATGATGGTGGCGGCCTTCCTGCACGACCGGCCGCTGCCGCCGCGGCTCGGCCATCTCGTCGTGATCGGTGCCATGATCGTCCTGCCCGCGCTGATGATCGCCGTTCAGCCCGATCTCGGCACCGCGCTGCTGATCGTGGCGGCAGGCGTGCTGGTGGTGCTGCTGGCCGGCATGTCGTTCGCGCACATCCTGGCGCTGGGCGCGCTCGCCGTCGCCACCCTGCCGGTGCTGTGGCACTTCATGCACGACTATCAGCGCCAGCGGGTCCTGACCCTGCTCGATCCGCAGAGCGACCCGCTCGGCGCGGGCTACAACATCATCCAGTCGAAGATCGCCATCGGCTCCGGCGGGCTGTTCGGCAAGGGCTGGACCAACGGCAGCCAGGCCCAGCTCGAGTTCCTGCCGGAGAAGGACACCGATTTCATCTTCGCGGTGCTGTCCGAGGAATTCGGGCTGCTGGGGGTGCTGGCGCTGCTGACGATGTACCTGTTCGTGGTGGCCCGCGGCCTGTACATTGCCGCCAATGCCCAGGACACCTACTCCCGGCTGCTGGCCGGCAGCATCAGCCTGACCTTCTTCGTCTACGTGTTCGTGAATACGGCCATGGTTTGCGGCCTCATCCCGGTGGTCGGCGTGCCGCTGCCGCTGGTCAGCTTCGGCGGCACCTCCATGGTGACGCTCATGGCGGGTTTCGGTATCCTCATGTCCATCCACACCCACCGCAAACTCCTGCCTCGGTAGGTCCACGACAGATGTACAGACACTGCCAGGAAACGCCGGACAGGACATGCGCCCGCTGATACGCTCTTTCTGCCTGCTCTGCGCCGGGGCGGCCCTCGCCGGCCTGGCGGCCTCCCCGGCCCGGGCGCTGGACACCTCCCGCGCCGATGTGGCCACGTTCATCGACGAAGTGGCCGAGCGCCACGGCTTCGACCGGGCAGAGATCGAGCGCATCCTGGACGCCGCCGAGACCCAGCAACCCATCCTGGATGCCATCAGCCGGCCGGCGGAGAAGGTGAAGCCCTGGCACGAGTACCGTGCCATCTTCCTGACCCCGGAGCGCGTCGAGGCCGGCGCCGCTTTCTGGCGCGAGCATGCCGAAGAGATCGAGCGCATCGGCCGCGAGACCGGCGTGGACCCGGAGGTCATCGTCGCCATCATCGGCGTCGAGACCTACTTCGGCCGCATCACCGGGCGCTACCGGGTGCTGGACGCGCTGGCGACGCTGGCCTTCGACTATCCGCCACGCAGCCCGTTCTTCCGCAGGGAACTCGAGCAGTTCCTGCTGCTCGCCCGCGAGGAACGGGTCGATATCGATACCGCGCTGGGCTCCTATGCAGGCGCCATGGGCGCGCCCCAGTTCATGCCGTCCAGCTACCGGGCCTACGCCGTGGATGCGAGCGCGGACGGGCTGCGCGACCTCTGGACGGACTGGAGCGACGTGTTCGGCAGCGTCGCCAACTATCTCGAGGCCCACGGCTGGCGTGCCGGGGAACCGGTCTTTACCCGGGCCACCACCGGTTCGGCCTGGTCCGGCGAGCCCGCCGGCGACAAGGGCCTGGACACGGACGCCACGGTGGCCGCGCTGAGCGCAGACGGCATCGTCTTCTCGACGGAGCTGCCCGGCGAGGCGGCCGCGCGCCTGCTGCGGATGGAAGGCGAGGACGGCGACCAGCTCTGGGTGGGCTTCCACAACTTCCACGTGATCACTCGCTACAACCGCAGCGCCATGTACGCACTGGCGGTGTGGCAGCTCGGCCGCGAGATCGCGCTGGCCGTCGCGGAAGGAGCCGGCGATGCCCAGGCCTGAGCTCAGGCCCGAGCTCAGGACGGCTGCCGTGACGGCGGCGGCCCTGGCGCTGGCCGCCTGCGCCGGCACCGGGCCCCGCCAGGACGGCCCGCCGCAGGACGGACCGCCGCCCGCGGCGCGGGCCGACGTCCGCGTGCCGCCGGCCATACCGGCGCCCGAGCCGAAGAGCCGCTACGGCAACCCGGATTCCTACGAGGTGTTCGGCAAGCGCTACCACGTACTGCCCACCGCCGACGGCTACCGGGAGCGCGGCGTCGCCTCCTGGTACGGCACCAAGTTCCACGGCCGGCGCACCTCCTCCGGCGAGCCCTACGACATGCACGCGCTCACGGCTGCCCACAAGACGCTGCCGCTGCCCACCTGGGTGGAGGTGACGAACCTGCGCAACCGCCGGACCATCCTGGTGCGGGTCAACGACCGGGGCCCGTTCGTCGCCAACCGCATCATCGATCTCTCCTACGCCGCGGCACAGGAGCTCGATATCGTGCGCGACGGGACCGGACTGGTGGAGGTCCGCGCGATCACCTTCGACGGTGCGGCCACCGGCGACATCATGACCGCAGCCGCCCCGGCCGCGCCGCCGGCCGAGAGCCTGCCGCCCGACGACGGCGCCGCCCTCGCGCCCGCGGCGGGACAGACGGGCGATGCGCCGGTACTATATGCGCAGGTCGGCGCCTTCAGCCAGCGGGAGAATGCCGAGCGCATGCACGGCAGACTGCTGGCCAACGACTTTCCCGATGCATTCATCTTCGAGGACACGACCGAAGAGCGCCGGCTTTACCGGGTGCGGGTGGGGCCGATCCCTTCGGTGGAAGCCTATGACGCCACCGTCGCCAGGCTCGCTTCCCTCGGCATCGACAGCGTCCACATGATTATCGAATAGACTGTGCCATGAGCTTCATACAGCCCCCGACGGCGCGCAGACGCCTGTGCGCCAACCTCCTCTTGTCGATCCTCGTCCCGGTCCTGTGGCTGGTCGCGCCGCTGCCGGGCGCGGCGGCGCTCCCGGACATCCCGATACCGGCCCCGCCGCAGCTGAACGCGGCGAGCTACGTACTGGTCGACGCGGACAGCGGCACGGTGCTGGCGGACCGGGAGGCGGGCAAGCGGGTGGCGCCGGCGAGCCTGACCAAGCTCATGACCGCCTACGTGGTGTTCCATGCGCTGCGCGACGACCTCATCACACTCGAGGAGGAGGCGACGGTGAGCCGCAAGGCCTATCGCACGCCCGGCTCCCGCATGTTCATCGAGATCAACTCCCGGGTGAGCGTCCAGGACCTGCTGATGGGCATGATCGTGCAGTCCGGCAACGACGCGAGTGTGGCCCTCGCCGAGCACATCGCCGGCTCCGAGGAAGTGTTCGCCGAGATGATGAACCGCTACGCCCAGGAGCTGGGCATGCTTGGCAGCCACTTCGAGAACACCACCGGTCTGCCCGGCGAGAACCATTACACGACGGCGCGCGACATGGCCACGCTGGCCCGCGCCCTCATCAACGACTTCCCCGAGTACTACCGCTGGTATTCCGTGCGCGAGTTCACCTATAACGAGATCACCCAGCGCAACCGCAACCGGCTGCTCTGGCGCGACCCGACCGTGGACGGCTTCAAGACCGGCCACACGGACGCCGCCGGCTACTGCCTGGTGGCCTCCGCCGTACGGGACGACATGCGGCTGATCTCGGTGGTGATGGGCTCGCCGAGTTCGCGGGTGCGCACCGATGCGAGCCAGGCCCTGCTCAACTACGGCTTCCGCTTCTTCGAGACCCACCGGCTGTTCGCCGCGGGCGACGTCGTGGAGACGGCGAAGGTGTGGAAAGGCGCCGTCGAGGCCGCACAGCTCGGTGTTGCCCGCGATCTGTTCGTCACCATACCGCGTGGCACTTACGACCGGCTGCAGCCGCTGGTGGAGATGCCGGCGACCGTGATCGCGCCGGTGGCCGAGGGCGAGACGCTCGGCGAGCTGCGCATCGAGCTGGACGATCAGCTGCTGGCCGCGATGCCGCTGGCCGCTCTCGCCCCCGTCGCGGAAGGCACGTTCTGGCAACGCCTCAGCGACGAGGTCATGCTCTGGTTCGAATGAGGACGCGCCCGGCGGGCGCGGATGTGGACGATGGCTGAAATACTGCCCAATGTCTGGCTCGACGGCGACATCGTCCCGGCCGGGCAGGCGCGGATCTCGCCGCTGGACCGGGGCTTTCTGTTCGGCGACGCGGTCTACGAGGCCATGCCGGTGTGCGGCGGGCGCGTGGTCGGCGAGTCCGAGCACCTGGCGCGCCTGGACCGCAGCCTGGACGCCGTCGGCATCCGCAACCCGGCCGACGAACCCGGCTGGCGGCGCCTGTTCGCCCGTCTGGTGGAGGCCAACGGCGGCGGCGACATGTTCCTGTATCTGCAGGTGAGCCGCGGCGCGGATGCGGGCCGGGATCACCGCTTCCCGGCGGACACGGAACCGACGGTGCTGGCCATGGCGATGCACTGGCGGCCGGCCCGGGAGGCCGATTATCCCGCCGGGGTGAACGCTGCGCTGGCGCCGGATCAGCGCTGGGCCCGCTGCGACATCAAGTCCACTTCGCTGCTGGCCAACGTGCTCGCGCGCCAGGACGCCGCGGAACGCGGCGCGGTGGAGGCCATCCTGCACCGGGACGGCTGGATTACCGAAGGCGCTGCCAGCACGATAGTCATCGTCACCGGCGGCACCCTGCTGGCGCCGCCGCCGGACCCCTCGGTGCTGCCCAGCGTCACGCTGCAGCTCGCCTGGGCCGTCGCAGAGGCCGAGGGCATCGCGCGCGCGCGACGGCGTTTCACGGTGGAGGAGCTGCTGGAGGCCGACGAGGTCATCATGCTCGCCAGCAGCCGGGAACTCGTTCCCGTGGGCCGTGTCGATGACACCACCATCGGCACGGGCGCTCCGGGCCCGCTGTGGCGGCGCCTGTTCCGCGGCTACCAGGAGGCACATCACGGGCAGAGAGCCGACAGCCATGCATGAGGACAGCCTGCTAGAGTTCCCCTGCGATTTCCCCATCAAGATCATGGGCAGGGATGAGGAAGACGACTTCCGCAGCGAGGCCGTGGCCATCGTCGAGGCGGAGGTCGGGCCGCTGCCCGACGGCGCGGTGAGCACCCAGCCGAGCCGCAACGGCCGTTTCCTCTCGGTCACGGTCACCGTGCGGGCGGAAAGCCGCGAGCAGCTGGATTCCCTGTACCGGCGGCTGAGCGATCACGAGCGGGTGCTGGTGGTCCTGTGACGGCCCAACCCGTCATCGCCCGCGACGGCGGCCGCACGCTTACCGTGCGCCGGCTGGGCCGGCGCGACTACGAGCCCCTCTGGCAGGCCATGCAGCGGCACACCGACGAGCGCGACGCCGACACGGGCGACGAGATCTGGCTCACCGAGCACCCGCCCGTCTTCACGCTGGGGCTGGCCGGCAGCCGCGAGCACGTGCTCGCGCCGGGCGACATCCCGGTGGTGCACATCGACCGCGGCGGCCAGGTCACCTATCACGGCCCCGGCCAGCTCATGATCTACCCGTTGGTCGATATCCGCCGCGCGGGTATCGGCGTGCGCCGGCTGGTCTGCGCGCTGGAGACGGCAGTCATCAGGATGGTGGCGCCGTTCGGGATCGAGGCGGCGGGCCGACGCGACGCGCCCGGCGTGTACGTGGACGGGCGCAAGCTGGCGAGTATCGGCCTGCGTATCCGCCGCGGCGCCAGCTACCACGGCATGGCCCTGAACGTGGCTATGGACCTGGAGCCTTTCTCCCGCATCAACCCCTGCGGCTACCAGGGCCTCGAGATGACCGACCTGGCCCGCCTGGGCGGACCGGCCGACCTCGACCGGGTGGCGGACCTGCTGCTCGCGCCGCTCTGCGAGGAGCTGGGCTTCGGGCCGCCGGCCGCGGCGTAGCGGCCGCCCGGCGCCCCTCGCGCACCCTCCTCGCGCGCCCTCGCGCGCCCTCATGCGTCCTTGTGCGTGCTGGCGCGTCCCGGCGCGTCCCGGCGTGTCAACCGCCGGCGCAGCTCGGCCAGGCGGGCCGGCGTGCCGGGATCGTGCCAGGCGCCGGTATAGAGCTCGCCGCGGACCCGGCCGGCAGCCGCATGTTCGCGGATGAGCGGCGCGAGCGGGAAGATGCCCTCCTCCACACCGGCGAAGAACTCCGGACGATAGTGGCCGATGCCCGAGTAGGTATGGCGCCGGCCGTCGCCACTGCCCACCAGGCCGTCCTGCAGGGAAAAGTCACCCCGGGCGTTGTGCTCCGGATTCGGCACCAGCACCAGCCAGGCCATGGCGTCGTCCAGCGGCGGCAGGCGGGCGAAGTCGTAGTCCGTATGGATATCGGCGTTCACCACCCAGAACGGCTCGGCGCCCAGCAGCGGCAGCGCCCGCCGGATGCCGCCGCCGGTATCCAGCGCCGTCTCGCCCTCCGGGCTGTAGACGAGGGTGACGCCGTAGCGGCTGCCCTGCCCCAGCCGGTCGACGATCTGCCCGCCGAGCCAGGCCAGGTTGATCACGATCTCCGTGACCCCGGCCCGGGCCAGCGCGCGGATGTGGCGCTCGATCAGCGTCTCGCCGCCGACTTCCACCAGGGGTTTCGGCACGGTGTCCGTCAGCGGGCGCAGCCGCTCGCCGCGGCCGGCGGCCAGGATCATTGCCCGCGTCGCGCTCACGGCGCGCGCTCCGGCAGCGCGGGCAGCACCCGCTCGGTGATCAGGGCGCAGAGCCACTCGAGCTCCGGGTAGTCACCGCGGAGCGCGGTCACGTAGGCGAGCGTGCGGGGCACGTCCGCCAGGTAGCCGGGCTTGCCGTCCCGGTGCCACAGCCGGGCGAAGATGCCCGCCGCCTTGAGATGCCGCTGCACGCCCATCAGGTCGAAGGCACGGAGAAATTCTTCGTCCCCGCCGTCCGCCCTGCCTGCCTCGTCGCCAGTGCGGAGACCCGCCGCGCGCGCCTCCCGCCGGTACACGTCCACCCAGCCGAGCACCCGCTCTCGCGGGAAGGTGATGTAACAGTCCTTCAGCAGCGAGACCAGGTCGTAGGTGACCGGTCCGTGCATGGCATCCTGGAAATCGAGGATGCCGGGCGGCTCGGCCGTCACCATGAGGTTGCGGGAATGGTAGTCCCGGTGGACGAAGACGGGGGGCTGCCTCACGGCGTTCGCGGCGAGCCGCTCCGTAACGGCGTCCCAGGCGGCCGCATCCGCCGCGGACCAGTCCAGCGCCAGGTGCCGCTGGCAGAGCCAGTCGCGGAACAACGCCATCTCCGTATGCAGGAAGGCGCGGTCGTAGGGCGGCAGCTCGGCCGCATGCCGCGCACCGTCGCGCTGCAGCCTCACCAGCGCGCGGATGGCGGCCCCGTAGAGCCGGTCGGCCTCGCCGGGCTCGGCCCGCAGGCGATGCAGATAGAGCTCGTCGCCGAGATCGCTCAGCAGCAGGAATCCGGCGTCGAGGTCGGCCTCGAGCACCCGCGGCGCCGTCAGACCGATGGACTGCAGCCAGCCGGCGATCCGCAGGAACGGCTCGCTGTTCTCCCGCGCCGGCGGCGCATCCATCGCGACGTAGCTGTGGCAGCCGCTCAGCACCCGGAAGTAGCGGCGGAAGCTCGCGTCCGCCGACGCCGGCCGCAGGTCGTCGAGCGTCATCCCGCAGTCGCGGACGAGCCATTCCTCGAGCTCGCGAAGTCTGTCGTCACGCAATGCCGGGGTACTCCATTACAGGACCGCGTTACAGGACCGCATTACAGCACCGCCGCGTGGCGCGGAGGCCCCGCCAGCCGGCGGATCGGCCGGTTTGAAGGGGTCGGGAAACTGTGCGAAGGTAGCAAAAAATCACGAGCGAGTTCATCCCACCTTGCTGCCCAGTACGCTCCGCCTCGCCGCAATGGCCTGCCTGCTCGTTGCGACCTCTCTGCCTGCGCGCGCACAGGACCGGCTGGATTGTCAGGCGGATTCGGTGGTGGCGTCGTCCGAAGCGAACGCCCCCGTCCCCGATGTTCCGGTGGACCCTGATGCTCTCGACGCCGGCGACGAGGAGATCCAGCTGGAGGCCGGCGAGGCCGAACTCACGCTGGGCGGCGGTGCCTCGCTCAGCGGCGGCGTGCGGCTGCAGCGCTCCGGCTTCCTGCTGGAGGCCGAGCAGGCCGAATACGACCCGGCACTGCGTGCCCTCAGTCTCGCCGGCGGCGTGCGCTACGGCGGTCCCGACGCGGACGTGGAAAGCGACCTCGCCCGCTTCAGCTACGACGAGGGCCTGATCCGCTTCGAAGACGCCCGTTTCGGCCTCGCGGCCCGCAGCTCCCGCGGCGAGGCCGGCCTGCTGCAGATCGAGCGCTCCGGGCTGCTCACCCTCGAAGACGTGAGCTACACCACCTGCCCGCCGGGCAAGGACGACTGGCTGCTGCTCGGCGATCGCATCCGGCTGGATACGGCCGATGGCGTCGGCACCGCCCGCGACGTGAAGCTGGAATTCCAGGGCGTGCCGATCCTGTACGCCCCCTGGCTGTCGTTCCCGATCAGCCCGGCCCGCAAGTCCGGCTTCCTCATTCCCGACATCGGCAGCAGCGGGCGCAACGGCACGGACGTGAGCGTTCCCTATTACTGGAATATCGCCCCGAACTACGACGCCACCGTCACGCCGCGGCTGCTCACCCGCCGTGGCATGCAGCTCAACACCGAGCTGCGCATGCTCACGGGATCCAGCCGAGGCACGGCAGAACTCGAGTATCTGCCGGGCGACGACGAGACCGGCGAGGACCGCGTCTATCTGCGCCTGCAGGATCGCACCATCATTGCCGACCGCTGGCGGGCATTGCTCGACGTTCGCAGCGTCTCCGACGACAACTATTTCGAGGATCTGGGCGGCAGCCTCAGCGAGGCCAGCACCACCCACCTGAACCAGAGCCTGCGCTTCGACTACCCCGGCCGCCACTGGTACCTCGCCGCGGATTTCCGCCTCTTCCAGACCATCGATTCCACCATCACCGGGGAGGAGGAACCCTACCGGCAGCTGCCACGCCTGATCGCGTCCGGCGACTGGCCGTCGACGGGAACGGGTCCGTCCTGGGGCATCGACTCGGAGCTGACCTATTTCGACCGGGACGCCGGCGTCACCGGCTGGCGGCTCAACGCCCGGCCCCGGTTCGAATATTCGATCGAGCGTCCCGGGCTGTACCTGCGCCCCGGCATCGAGGTGGACCACACGGCCTACGGGCTGACCCAGACGGTCCCGGGGGAGGCCGACGCGCCGAGCCGCACGGTGCCCCTGTTCAGCCTGGACGCCGGAGCCATCTTCGAGCGGAGCGTCGACGATCGGGGCTGGATACAGACGCTGGAGCCCCGGGTACTCTACGTGCACGTGCCCTACGCGGAGCAGCAGGACCTGCCGGTTTTCGACACCATCGAGCCGGACCTGAACCTGGTGCAGGTCTTCCGCAAGAACCGCTTCGTCGGGCCGGACCGCCTGGCCGATACCGACCAGGTTGCCCTGGGCGTGACCACGCGCCTGTTCGACGCCGCCACCGGCCGCCAGCTGCTGCGCGCCACCATCGGCCAGACCCGCTACCTGAGCGACCAGGGCGTGACGCTCCCGGGGCTCGCACCCGTCTCCGCCGACTCGTCGGACTACATCGCCGAGCTCGGCTTCGACGTGTACGGCAACTGGAACCTGGACCTGGGCCACCAGTGGAACTCGGACACCGACACCACCACGCGCTCGGAGATCCGGCTGCAGTATCGCCCGGAGGACGACCGGGTGCTGAATTTCTCCTACCGTTTCCGCCGCGGCTCCATCGAGCAGGCGGACGTCTCCTGGAGCTGGCCGATCGGCGAGCGCTGGAATCTCGTCGGCCGCTACAACTACTCCCTGCGCGAGGACACGACGCTGGAGCGCTTCGTCGGCGTGGAATACGAGAGCTGCTGCTGGAGCATCCGGCTCGTCACCCGCCGCTACATCAGCCGCCGCGACCGCACCGCCGACTCGTCCATCGCGATCCAGCTGGAACTGAAGGGCCTGACCAGTGTCGGAGACCCTGCAGACGAGCTCCTGGAACGTGGTATTCTGGGTTATTCAGGTGACTGAACACTCTCAATCTCCCCCTTCATTCCTATGTACAGAACCGTATCCCTGACAATTTCGTTCGGGGTCCTCGCCTTCCTGCTGCCGGCGCTGGCCGGCGCCCAGGACAGCGAGCGCCTCGACAGCATCGTGGCCGTCGTCAACGAGGGCGTCGTGCTGGAGAGCGAACTCGACAACCAGACCGAGCTGGTGCTCGCGCGCCTGCAGGAGCAGAACGTGCAGCTGCCGCCTCCGGAAGTGCTGCGCGACCAGATCCTCGAGCGGCTGATCATAGACCGCATCCAGCTCCAGCGCGCCGAGCGCATCGGCATCCGCATCTCCGACGAGATGCTGAACAACGCGCTCGCCGACGTCGCGCGGCGCAACAACATCGCCTTCACCGACCTGCCCGCGGCGCTGGCGGCCCAGGGTCTCGACTACACGATGTACCGGGAAGAGATGCGCGACCAGCTCGCCCTCGAGCAGCTGCGCCAGGTGGACGTGATGAGCCGCATCAACGTCTCCGACCGCGAGATCAATCGCTGCCTCGAGAACCTGCAGGCGAACGTCGGCGCGAACTCCGAGTTCGACATCTCCCACATCCTGATCAGCGTGCCCGCCAACGCCACCGCGGACCAGTTCCGCGAGGCCGAGGTGGAGGCCCGCCGGCTGTACGACGAACTGCGCGACGGCGCCGACTTCGCCAAGGCGGCGGTGAGCTACTCCGACGCCCAGAACGCGCTGGAAGGCGGCAACCTGGGCTGGCGCAACGGCACCCAGCTGCCGACCCTGTTCACCGGCGTCGTCGAGAACCTCTCTCCCGGCGAGATCGCCGAGCCGATACGCAACGCCAGCGGCTTCCACATCATCAAGCTGAACGATGCGCGCGGCGCCATCGCCCGCAGCGAGGTGGACCAGTCGCGCATCCGCCACATCCTCATCCGCCCGGACGAGATCATCGACGACGCCACCGCCCGCCAGCAGCTCGCCGAGCTGCGCGAGCGCATCCTGGCCGGTGAGAGCTTCGGCGACCTGGCCCAGCTGAACTCGGACGACCCGGGTTCCGCTGCCGAGGGCGGCGACCTCGGCTGGACCTCGCCCGGCACCTTCGTGCCCGAATTCGCCGAGGTGGCGAGCTCGCTCGAGATCGGCGAGCTGAGCGAACCGTTCCGCTCCCGCTTCGGCTGGCACATCCTGGAGGTCACCGACCGCCGGGTCTATGACAACACCGCCGAGGTGCGAGAGCGCAACTGCGTGAACAGCATCCGGGCCGGCAAGCTGGAGGAGGAGACCCAGCTGTGGCTCCGGCGCATGCGCGACGAGGCTTTCGTCGACAAACGCATCTGAGGCGGCCGTGCCCGCCGCATCCCCACGCCTGGTGCTGACGGCCGGCGAGCCGGCCGGCATCGGGCCCGACATCTGTCTCATGCTCGCCGCGGGTCCCCTGCCCGCGGAGACGGTGCTGGTCGGCGACCGGCGCCAGCTGGCCGAGCGGGCCGCCACGCTGGGCATCGACGTGGTGCTGCCCGAGTACCGACGGGGCGAGCCACGCCGGGGCGGCCACACGCCCGGCGATATCCCGGTGATGTCGTTCCCACTGCCGAACGTCGAGTGCTGCGGCACGCCCGACCCGGCCAACGCCAGCGCGCTGCTGGCCGGACTGGAGTGGGCCGCCCGGGCCTGCCTGGACGGCGAATTCGACGCGCTGGTGACCGCGCCCCTGCAGAAGAGCGTCATCAACGAGGCTGGGCTGTGCTTCAGCGGCCACACGGAATTCCTGGCCGAGGCCACCGGTGCGCCGCTGCCGGTGATGATGCTCGCCACCGACGAACTCCGCATCGCGCTCGCGACCACCCACCTGCCGCTGGCCGACGTCCCCGCGGCGATCACGGCCGAACGGCTCACCCGGGTGATCGACGTGCTGCACGGCGACCTGCGCCGGCGTTTCGGCATCGACGAGCCGAAGATCCGGGTCTGCGGCCTGAACCCGCACGCCGGCGAGGCGGGTCACCTGGGCCGGGAGGAAATCGACGTGATCACGCCGGCGCTGGACGCGCTGCGCGCGCGCGGCATCGCCATCGAGGGCCCGGTCTCCGCCGACACCGCTTTCCTGGACACCGCGGGCAAAGTGGACGCGGTACTTGCGATGTACCACGACCAGGGCCTGCCGGTCATCAAGTACGCCGGCTTCGGCAAGGCCGTGAACATCACGCTCGGCCTGCCCATCGTGCGCACGTCGGTGGACCACGGCACCGCCCTCGCGCTGGCCGGCAGCGGCCGCGCCGACCCGGCCAGCCTCGGCGTCGCGCTGCGCTACGCGGCCGAACTCGCCGGGCGCAGCGGATGAGCGTTCGTTGAACCACCGACCGCGAAAGCGTTTCGGCCAGCACTTTCTGCGCGACCCCTCCGTGGTATCGCGCATCGTCGCGGCGATCGGACCCGCCGAAGGCGACCACCTGGTGGAGATCGGCCCCGGCGAGGGCATCCTCACCGACCCGCTCGCCGCGCTGCCGGTCACGCTGGATGCCGTGGAGATCGACCGGGACCTGGCGGCGGCACTGCGCTCGCGCTACGCCGATGCCGCGAACGTCACCCTGCACGAGGCCGACGCCCTGAAATTCGACTTCGCCGCGCTGGGCGAGGGCCTGCGCATGGTCGGCAATCTCCCCTACAACATCTCGACCCCGCTGCTGTTCCATCTGGTCGAACAGCGCCGGGCGATTCGCGACATGCACTTCATGCTGCAGAAAGAGGTCGTGGACCGCATGGCGGCCTCCCCCGGCAGCAAGCAATACGGCCGCCTCACGGTAATGCTCGCCTGCTCGATGGAGGTCGAGCGACTGTTCGACGTGCCGCCGGAGGCCTTCCGGCCGCCGCCCCGCGTGCGCTCCGGCGTGGTCCGCCTCGTGCCGCGCACGCGGCGGCTGGAGATCGGCGACGAAGCCCTGTTCGCCGCACTCGTGACCGGCGCGTTCTCGCGCCGGCGCAAGACACTGCGCAACGCGCTCGCGGCATGGCTCACCGCCGAGGCCATCGCCGAGGAGGGGATCGACCCGACGCTGCGCCCGGAACGGCTCGCGCCGGAGGAATTCGCCCGGCTCGCCAACCGGGCGCTGCGCGAGCGGGACGATGCGCTAGAATGACGCCCCGAACGGGATGCCGACCCGACTTTCCCAGCTAGAGGCCAGCCGAGAGGCCATGAGCGACAAGCCGAATCACCGCATCAGTGTGGACGTCAGCACCAACTTCCTGGACGAGCAATCGGAACCGGAGCTGGACCGCTACGTCTTCTCCTACACGATCACCATCGCCAATCAGGGCGATGTGGCCGCCGCCCTGCTCAGCCGGCACTGGATCATCACCGATGCCAACGGCAAGGTACAGGAGGTACGCGGCGACGGTGTCGTGGGCGAGCAGCCTCATCTCAATCCGGGAGAGCAGTTCCGCTACTCCAGCGGCACGGTGCTCGAGACACCCGTGGGCAGCATGGAGGGCAGCTACCAGATGCTGGCCGACGACGGCGTGCGCTTCGACGCTCCCATCGCACCATTCACCCTGGCCGTGCCGGGTCTGCTGCACTAGGCGGACCCGCGGCCGCGACAGCGGAGGCCGTACCATGGCGGTCTATGCCATCGGCGACCTGCAGGGCTGCTACGACCCCTTCCGGCGCCTGCTGGACAAACTGGACTTCGACCCGGGCCGCGACACGCTCTGGCTCGCCGGCGACCTGGTCAACCGGGGGCCGAAGTCGCTGAAGACACTTCGCTTCGTCCGCTCCCTGGGCGACGCCGTGGTGGCCGTGCTCGGCAACCACGACCTGCACCTGCTGGTGATCGCCCACGAGCGTACCGCAGCCAAGCGCTCGGCCTCCCTCGCCATGAAGCCCGTCCTCCGCGCCCACGACTGCGACGAGCTCATCGACTGGCTGCAGAACCGACCGCTGGTGCACTACGACGACGATCTGGACACGGTGCTCGTCCACGCGGGCGTGCTGCCCGCCTGGGACCTCGACACCGTCCTCGCCCTGGCCGGCGAGGTGGAGGCGGTGCTGAGAGGCCCGCGCCCCTCCAAGCTGCTGGCGCATCTCTACGGCGACGAGCCCGACCGCTGGCGCGACGACCTGCACGGCGTGCCGCGATGGCGTTTCATCGTGAACGTGCTGACCCGCATGCGCATGCTCACGCGCAAGGGCAGGCTCGATTTCGAGTACACGGGCCCGCCGGAAGACGGGCCGCCGAAACTGACGCCCTGGTACCGGGCGCCGGCTCGGGCGCTGGCCGGCACGCGCATCGTCTTCGGTCACTGGTCGGCACTGGGACTGCTGAACGAGCCCGACCTGGTCTGCCTGGACACGGGCTGCGTGTGGGGCCGCGCCCTCACGGCGCTGCGCCTGGACCGCGAGGCGAAGCCGGTGAAACTAAAATGCCGCGGCCAGTCGCGCTAGAATCCCCGTGTGGAATCCGACGACAGGGCCATCAGCACGAGCGCGGCGCCGCCGCCGGTAGGCGCGTATCCCCACGCCCGGCGGGCCGGGGGGCTGCTGTTCCTGTCCGGACTGGGCCCGCGGGACCCGGCCGACGGCGACGTACCCGGGCTGCGCCGGGACGACGAAGGCCGCGTGGTGGACTACGACATCGAGGCCCAGTGCCACGCCGTATTCCGTAACGTGAAGAGCGTGCTCGAGGCCGCAGGCTCCGGCTGGGACCGGCTGGTCGACATCACCGTCTTCCTGACCGACATCGAACGCGACTTCGACACTTTCAATCGAATCTATCGGGACTACTTCCCGGGCGAGGGTCCCTGCCGGACCACCGTCGAGGTGAATCGGCTGCCGACGCCCATCGCCATAGAGCTGAAATGCATCGCGACCCTCTGAGGTGCACGAGGAGACGCGGGCGAGCCCGCATCGGGAGAGACGCATGAAACCCCTCACCGCCTTCAATTTCCGCGACTGGATCGACGCCAACCGGGATGCACTGCGGCCGCCGGTGTGCAACAAGCAGGTCTTCGAGGACGGCGAGTTCATCATCATGGTGGTCGGCGGGCCTAATTCCCGGGACGACTACCACTGGGACGAGGGCGAGGAATTCTTCTACCAGCTCGAGGGCGACATGCTGCTCAGGACCATGCAGGACGGCGAGCGGGTGGACATCCCCATACGCGAGGGCGAGATCCTGCTGCTGCCGCCACGGGTGCCCCACTCGCCCCAGCGCTATGCCGACACCGTGGGACTGGTGATCGAGCGCAAGCGCGCGCCGGAGGAACTGGACGGCTTCATGTGGTTCTGCAACGAGTGCGACACGAAGCTGTACGAGGAATTCCTGCACGTCGACGACATCGTGAAACAACTGCCACCGGTCTTCGAGCGCTTCTACGGCAGCGAGGAGAACCGCAGCTGCCCGAACTGCGGAGCCGTGATGCCGCCGCGCTGAGCCCGTGAAGATCGATATCCATACCCACGTGCTGCCGCCGGAATGGCCGGACCTCAAGGAGCGCTACGGCTACGGCGGCTTCGTGCAGCTGGAGCATCACGGCCCCGGCTGCGCGCGCATGCTGATGGACGGCAAGAACTTCCGCGAGGTGCAGTCCAACTGCTGGGACCCCGGCGTGCGCATCGGCGACTGCGACGCCACGGGCGTGGACGTGCAGGTGCTCTCCACGGTGCCCGTCATGTTCAGCTACTGGGCCAAGCCCCGCGATACCGCCGACCTGGCCGCGCTGCTGAACGACCACATCGCCGCGCTGGTCGAAGAGTACCCGCGCCGCTTCCTCGGCCTCGGCACGCTGCCGATGCAGGACGCGGAACTGGCGGTCCGCGAACTGGAGCGCTGCCTGGAGATCGGTCTCCACGGCGTGGAGATCGGCACGCACGTGAATGGCTGGAACCTGGACGACGAACGGGTGTTCCCGGTGCTCGAGGCCGCCGCCGAGCTCGGCGCTGCCGTGTTCGTGCATCCGTGGGAGATGCTCGGCCGCGAGCGCATGAATCTGTACTGGCTGCCCTGGCTGGTGGGCATGCCGGCCGAGACGGCGCTGTCGGTCTGCTCGCTGATCTTCGGCGGCGTGTTCGAGAAGCTGCCGGACCTGCGCGTGGCCTTCGCCCACGGCGGCGGCGCGTTCCCCGGGCTGATCGGGCGCCTGGAGCACGGCTTCGCCGTGCGGCCGGACATCGTCGCGGTCAAGAACACGGTGCCGCCCTCGGAGTACCTCGGCCGCTTCTACGTGGACTCGCTGGTGCACGACCGGCGCATGCTCGAGTACATGATCGAGCTGTTCGGCGCCGAGGCCATCGCGCTCGGCAGCGACTACCCCTTCCCGCTGGGCGAGCACCACCCGGGCGCCCTGATCGAATCCATGAGCCTCGGCGCGGAGGCACAGGACCGGCTGCTCGCCGGCACGGCGCTGGAGTGGCTGCAGGTGGAACGGAGCCGCTTCCTGTGAGCGCGGCGTTCGAGGAAGCGCGGCGGCTGGATGCGGCCGATGCGCTGGCCGGCTTCCGTGCGGAGTTCGTGTTTCCGGAACGCATCGACGGCCGCTCGCCCGTCTATCTCTGCGGCAACTCCCTCGGCCTGATGCCGCGCCGTGCGGCCGACGCGGTGCGCGCGGAGCTGGAAGCCTGGGGCCGCCTGGCCGTGCGCGGCCATGTCGAGGGCGAGCACCCCTGGCTGCCGGCGCACCGGCGGGCGGCCGAGCCGCTGGCCGCGCTGGTGGGCGGCACAGCCGCCGAGACCGTGGCGATGAACACGCTCACGGTCAACCTGCACCTGCTGATGGCGAGCTTCTACCGGCCCGAGGGGGAGCGGCGCTGCATCGTGATCGAGTCCGACGCCTTCCCTTCCGACCGCTATGCGGCCGCCTCCCAGATCGCCTGGCACGGCCACGACCCGGAGCGGGACCTGCTGGAATGGCGCCCGCCGGAGGGAGAGCACGGGCTGCGCACGGCGGACCTGGCCGGGCTGCTGGAACGCCGCGGGCACGAGATCGCGCTGCTGCTGCTGCCGGGCGTGCAGTACTACACCGGCCAGTGTCTGGACATGGCGGAGATCTGCCGGCTGGCGCAGCGCCACGGCGTAACGGTCGGGCTCGACCTCGCGCACGCCATCGGCAACGTGCCGCTGTCCCTGCACGACTGGGGCGCGGACTTCGCCGTGTGGTGCAGCTACAAGTACCTGAACGGCGGCCCGGGCGCGATCGCCGGCGCCTGGGTCCACGAACGCCACTGCCGCGACCGCAGCCTGCCCCGGCTGCTGGGCTGGTGGGGCCACGAGGAGAGCACCCGCTTCCGCATGACGAAGGACTTCATGCCCGCGCCGGGCGCAGACATCTGGCAGCTCAGCAACCCGCCGGTGCTCGCGCTGGCCCCCGTGATCGCCTCGCTGGAGCTGTTCGACGCCGCGGGCATCGGCGCGCTGCGCGAGAAGTCCCTGGCGCTGACCGGCTATCTGCGCCGCCGGCTCGAGGAGCGTTTCCCCGGCGGCTTCGGCATCCTCACGCCGGAGCATCCGGCCGCTCACGGCGCCCAGCTCTCCCTGGTGGTGCGGGGCATGGGCCTCACGGGCCGCGACCTGTTCGAGAACCTGGAGCGCCTGAACGTGATCGCCGACTGGCGCGAACCCGACGTCATCCGTGTGGCCCCCGTGCCGCTGTACAACTCCTACGCGGACGTCGAGGCCTTCCTCGAGCGCCTCGCCGAGGCGGCCGCCATGACCCAGACGCTGGCATGAGCGACTCTGTCCTGAACGGAACCGGCGGCGATCCCGTCGCCATACTGGGCGCGGGACTGACCGGTTCGCTGCTGGCCGCCCTGCTCGCCCGCCGGGGCCATGCGGTGGACCTGTACGAGCGCCAGCCCGACCTGCGCAGCCACAGCGCCCAGGGCGGCCGCTCGATCAATCTGGCCCTGGCCGCCCGGGGTCTGCGCGGGCTGGCGCTCGCCGGCCTGGCCGAGGCAGTGGAGCCGCTGCTGATGCCCATGTCCGGCCGCCTGCTGCATCAGGAGGACGGCGGCCTCGACTTCCAGCCCTACGGTCAGCACGAGGGCGAGGAGAACTATTCGGTCTCCCGCGCCGACCTCAATCGGGTTCTGCTGGACGCCGCGGAGGCGGCGGGCGCCCGGCTGCACTTCGGCGAGGCCTGCAGCGGCATCGATCTGGCGGCGCGCCGGGCCACGCTCCGCCATGAGCAGACGGGTGCCGAGCGGCAGGTCGCCATGGCACCCCTGATCGCCGCGGATGGCGCCGGCTCGGCCGTGCGGCGCGCGCTGGCCGAGGCGGGCCACATCGGCGCCAGCGAGTCCCTGCTGGCCCACGGCTACAAGGAACTCACCATCCCGCCGGCGGACGACGGCGGCTTCCGCATCGACCCGGGCGCGCTGCACATCTGGCCCCGGGGCGGCTTCATGCTGATCGCGCTGCCGAACCCGGGCGGCGACTTCACCGTGACGCTGTTCCTGCCAAACGAGGGTCCGGAGAGTTTTGCATCGCTCGACGACGAGGCGTCCGTGCGGGAGTTCTTCGAGCGCCATTTCCCGGACACGCCGGCACTCATCCCCGATCTCACGGAGCAGTTCGCCGCCAACCCGGTCGGCATCCTCGGCACGGTGCGCTGCGAGCCCTGGAACCTGGGCGGCGACGCGCTGCTGGTCGGCGACGCCGCCCACGCCATCGTCCCGTTCCACGGGCAGGGCATGAATGCGGGCTTCGAGGACTGCGCCGAGTTCTGCCGGCTGCTGGACGACGGCGGCTACGACGACCGCGAACAGCTGTTCGGCGAGTTCAGCCGGCTGCGCCGCCCGAACGCGGAGGCCATCGCCGACATGGCGCTGGAGAATTACGTGGAGATGCGCGACACGGTGCGCGATCCCCGCTTTCACCTGAAGAAGGCCCTCGCCTTCGAGCTCGAGCGCCGCTGCCCGGACCGCTTCGTGCCCCGCTACTCCATGGTGATGTTCCACGCGGAGATCCCGTACGCCGAGGCGCTGGCCCGGGGCGAGGTGCAGGCCCGGCTGCTCGAGGAGCTGACCGCCGGCGCGGAGTCGCTGGCCGACGTGGACCTGGCGCTGGCCGAGCGCCTCGTCAGCGAGCGGCTGGCGTCGCTGCCCTGCGCTCCAGCGTGAGATAGCTGTAGCCGAGTTCGCGTTCCTCGCCGGCGGGAAAATCCTGCCGCTCCACCGCACGCCAGTCGGCATTGTCGAGGGACGGGAAGCGGGTGTCGCCCTCGAACGGGCGGTGCAGCCGGGTGAGGTAGATGCGCCGTGCCAGCGGCAGCGCCTCACGATAGAGCGCCGCGCCGCCGATCACCATCACCTCGTCCGCATCCCGCGCCAGCGCGAGGGCGGCATCCAGCCCGTCGACCACCTCACAGCCCTCGGCGGAGAAGCCGGGTCTGCCGCTCAGCACGATGTTGCGCCGGCCGGGCAGCGCCCGGCCTATGGATTCGTGCGTACGGCGGCCCATTACGATCGGCTTGCCCATGGTGACGTCGCGGAAACGGCGCAGGTCCTCCGGCAGGTGCCAGGGCAGGCGGTTGTCGACGCCGATCACGTCGTTGGCGGCGGCGGCTACGACGAGCGAGACGACGGGCGTGGCGGACACGCCGGACACGTCAGACGGCCACCGGCGCCTTGATGTGCGGATGGTGGCGGTAGCCGCGGATCTCGAAGTCCTCGTAGCGGTAATCGAACAGCGTCGGCGGCCGGCGCTTCAGCGCCAGCCTCGGCAGCGGCAGCGGCTCGCGCGTGAGCTGCTCGTCGGCCTGGTCCAGGTGATTCAGATACAGGTGGCAATCGCCGCCGGTCCAGATGAAGTCGCCCACGTCGAGATCCGCCTGCTCGGCCACCATGTGGGTCAGCAGCGCGTAGGAGGCGATGTTGAACGGCACGCCCAGGAAAATGTCGGCGCTCCTCTGGTACAGCTGACACGACAGGCGCCCCTCGGCCACGTAGAACTGGAAGAAGGCGTGGCAGGGGGCGAGCGCCATGCGGTCGAGCTCGCTCACGTTCCAGGCGCTCACGATGATGCGGCGTGAGTCCGGATCGCGCTTCAGCTGCTCCAGCACCCGGGACAGCTGGTCGATGTGGCCGCCGTCGGGCGTGGGCCAGGATCGCCATTGCGCGCCGTAGATCGGCCCGAGGTCGCCGTTCTCGTCGGCCCACTCGTCCCAGATCGTCACCCCGTTCTCGCGCAGGTAGGCGGTGTTGGTCTCGCCCCGCAGGAACCACAACAGCTCGTGGATGATGGAGCGGGTATGCAGCTTCTTGGTCGTGACCATCGGGAAGCCCTCGCCGAGGTCGAAGCGCATCTGGTGGCCGAACACGCTGAGGGTGCCGGTGCCGGTGCGGTCGTCCTTGCGCACGCCCTCCTCGCGCACCCGCCGCATCATCTCGAGGTATTGCCGCATCCGTCAGCTCCCCGCCGTGCCGCCGGCGGCCCGGCCCTCCCGGCCGCCGCCACGATAGGCCAGGGCGAGCACGATGACGCCGGCAACGATCATCGGCAGGCTGAGCACCTGGCCCCGGGTCAGCCAGCCGAAGGCGACGTACTCGCCGTAATCCGGCAGGCGCACGAATTCCACCGCCGTGCGGAAGATGCCGTAGAACAGCAGGAACAGCCCCGAGACCGCCATGGTGGGACGCGGGCGTGCCGAGTACACCCACAGGATGAGGAACAGCACCAGACCCTCCAGCAGCGCCTCGTACAACTGGGAGGGGTGCAGCACCTCGGGCCCCGGCCGGAAGCCCTGGAACACGTCGTCCGGGACGCGGAAGCCCCAGGGCAGGTCCGTGGGCTTGCCCCACAGCTCCCCGTTGATGAAGTTGCCGATGCGCCCGGCACCGAGCCCGATGGGCACCAGCGGCGCCACGAAGTCCGTCATCCGCCAGAAGCCGTGGCCCACGCGCCGGCCGAGCAGCCACATGGCCACCAGCACGCCGAGCAGACCGCCGTGGAAGGACATGCCGCCCTCCCAGATCTTGAACGGATACAGCGGGTCGTCGGCCCATTCGCCGAGGCCGTAGAAAAAGACGTAGCCGATGCGCCCGCCGAGCATCACGCCCAGCGCGCCGTAGAAAATCAGGTCGTCGACCTGCTGCGGGCCGATCGGCGCATCCGCCCGCTGCGCCCGGTGCCGTGCCAGCAGCCACGCAGCCACGAAACCGATGAGGTACATCAGCCCGTACCAGCGCACGCCAAGGGGGCCGATGGAGAAGATGACCGGATCGATGCGGGGGTATTCGAGCATGGCGGCGTAGTCTAGCACCGGGCCCGGGCATCCTCACCTAACCGGGACGTGGGTTATAGTGACGGGCCACGCGAAGCAAGGAAGGTGACCGCCATGGCCACGCCCGAAGGCGGCCAGCAGAGCAACCGCCTGGCCGACGAAACCAGCCCCTACCTGCTCCAGCATGCGCACAACCCGGTGGACTGGCATCCGTGGGGTCCGGAGGCCCTGGAGACGGCCCAGGAGACGGGCAGGCCGATACTCCTGTCCGTGGGCTACTCCGCCTGCCACTGGTGCCACGTCATGGCTCACGAGTCCTTCGAGGACGAGGACACCGCGGCGCTGATGAACGAGCTGTTCGTCAACGTCAAGGTCGACCGGGAGGAACGGCCGGACATCGACCGCATCTACCAGATCGCCCATCAGCTCATCGCCCAGCGCCCGGGCGGCTGGCCGCTGACCATGTTCCTCACGCCCGAGGAGCAGCTGCCGTTCTTCGGCGGCACCTATTTCCCGAAGGAGCCCCGCCACGGCATGCCGGCTTTCCGGGACGTACTCGAGCGGGTGGCGGAGTACTTCCGCCAGAACCCGGAGGAGGTGCGCCGCCAGGGCCGCCAGCTCGCCGACATCTTTCCCAGGCTGGAGCCGGAGCCCGCCGAAGGCATCGTGCTGGACGACACTCCGCTCGCGAAAGCGCGCGAGAGCCTCGCGGAGCGCTTCGACGAGCGCTACGGCGGCTTCGGCGCTGCGCCGAAGTTCCCTCACCCGCCCTCCCTGGAGCGGCTGCTGCGCCACTGGCGGGCCAGCGCCGGCGACGACGAGCCGGACGTGCAGGCGCTCTACATGGCGGCGCTCACCCTCACCCGCATGGCCGAGGGCGGCGTCTTCGATCAGCTCGGCGGCGGCTTCTGCCGCTATTCGGTCGACGCGCAGTGGCTCATACCCCATTTCGAGAAGATGCTCTACGACAACGGCCCGCTGCTCGCGCTGTATGCCGAGCTCGGACTCGCCGGCGGAGATGCGGAGATGAGCCGGGTGGCCGGCGAAACGGCCGACTGGATGGTGCGCGAGATGCGCGCGCCCGGCGGCGGCTTCTACTCGTCGCTGGATGCCGATTCCGAAGGAGAGGAAGGCCGTTACTATGTGTGGACGCCCGAGACGGCGCGCGCGGCCGTCGGCGACGAGGACTTCCCCCTCGTCGCCGCCCATTTCGGCCTGGACGAGGCGCCGAACTTCGAGGGCCGCTGGCACCTGTACGTCCGCCGGCCGGTGGAGCGGCTTGCCGGGGAGCGGGGCGAGGACGCGGACGCACTGCGCCGGCGCATCGACCGGGCCCGCGAGGCCATGCTGAGCGCCCGCGAGCGCCGCGTTCGCCCTGGACGCGACGAGAAGATCCTGACGAGCTGGAATGCACTGGCCATCCGCGGCCTCGCCGTCGCGGGCCGCGCCCTCCAGCGTGACGAGCTGATCGATGCGGCGGCCGAGGCCACCGCATTCCTGCGCCGGGAACTCTGGCGCGACGGCCGCCTGCTCGCCGCATACAAGGATGGACGCGCCCGCTTCCCCGCCTACCTGGACGACCACGCGCTGCTCGCCGACGCGCTGCTGGAACTCGCGCAAGCGCGCTGGGACGCCGATCACCTGCGCTTCGCCATCGAACTCGCCGAGCTGCTGCTGGCGCATTTCGAGGATGCCGACAACGGTGGCTTCTTCTTCACCGCCGACGACCACGAGGCTCTGCTGCACCGTTCGAAACCCCTGGCCGACGAAGCCATCCCGTCCGGCAACGGCATCGCCGCCCGCGCACTCCTCAGGCTCGGCTTCCTGCTCGGCGACGACCGCTACGTCACCGCCGCCGAGCGCACCCTGCGGGCGGCCTGGCAGGCCATGACGGAGTATCCCCACGGCCACGTCAGCCTCATCACGGCGCTGGAGGAATACCTGCAGCCGCCGGAGATTGTGATCCTCCGCGGCGACCCGGCCGAGATCGGGCGCTGGGCGCACGATGCCGCCGGTATCTATGCGCCGCGGCGCCTGGTGTTCGCCATCCCGGCAGCGGAGCAAGGCCTGCCCGGCCACCTCGCGCTGCGCGAGCCGGCGGAGGACGGCCCGGTGGCCTACGTCTGCGAAGGCACCCGCTGCTCACTGCCCGTCACCACCTGGCCGGCCCTGGCCGCCCTCCTCGGCCACAAGCGCTGATTCGTTCTTTTGTGACCGCCCTGCGGGGGTATCCATCTTGCTCCCGACAAGAGGTCGCGGCGATGGATACCCCCGCATGACGGCCGCCTCGCGGTGGCCGAAAGGATCTGCGAGTCAGTGGCGCTTGCTGACTGGTGCCAAACCTGTCGGCTACGGACCCGTCAGCGGGTGGACCAGGGTTGCGGGGTCGTCCGGGCCGACTGGAGCCATGACGGCGGGAAGGAGGCTCGGCCGAAGCGAAGGAGGACAGGACGTCCGACGGAGCGTCCCCGCGACCCTGGTCCACCCGATGATGGGCCTGCGCCAGTAGAACATGGCGTTTCAGGAAAGGCGGATCGGGCCTGAAGGCCCTCCTGCCGGTTAGCGGGGGAGGTTTTCCAGGAACTCGCGGACCGCGGCGCGCGCCCAGGCCTGCGCCGCCGGATGGCGGCTGGCGCGGGGGCCGGCCACGTTCAGCTTGCCGATGGCATGTCCGGCCACGAACTCGCCGATGCGCCGGGCGGCCTCGGCCGTGTCCATCTCGTGGGCGTCCAGCAGCAGGTAGGGTCTGCCCTCCCGGCGGCAGTAGGCGACGGTCAGTTCCGTACCGCCTTCCAGCTCGGAGAAGAAGATCACCACGGTGCCGTCGCTGTCCTGCACGTTCTTCAGGGTACGGGCGGGATAGTCCTCGTCCGGCAGTTCGCGCATGGGGAAGAAGGGCGGTATGGCGCCGTCCTCGGCCTTGCGGCCGGCCGGACACCAGCCGCCGCAGGGCACGCCGCGATCCAGCGCCGCGATGAGCGCGCCCCTGTCCACACCCGTCTGCCCACCGGAGACGATCCTGATCTGCCGCTTGTTCACGGCCACATCATACGGGGGCGCCGGCCGCCGGCAACAGGAACGGGGTCAAAAAGCCGTGATCTCCATGCCCGTCTTCGGGGTCACCGGCCCCTGGGGGCCGGCGAAGCGCACGGGCACGGACTCGAGCCGCAGGCCGGCGTTGCGCTGCACGGCGAAGTGCAGGTGCGGGCCGGTGGTGTAGCCGGTGTTGCCGGAGTCGGCGATGTACTGGCCGCGGGCGACGCGCTGGCCGGGACGCACCCGGATCGAATCCCAGTTCAGGTGCGCGTACACGGCCATGGTGCCGTCGTCGTGGACGATGCGCACCACGTTCGCCCGTGGCAGGTCCCGCTCCCGGTCCGTGCCGCCGGTGAAGTGCCGCGCGGCCACCTCGAACACGGTGCCGGCGCGCGCCGCATAGACGCCCGTGCCGACCGGCACCGCCACATCCACGGCGTGGCGGCTCGCCAGGCTGTCGTGGGTGCTGGTGTCCGGCCAGGCCTGGGTGACGCGGTGGCGCGTGGCCGCAGCGAACGGGAACCGGTACAGCACGTCCGGATCGTGGCTGGCGGCGGGATCGCCCGGCAGCGACTCGTAGCGGAACCGGAAGCGTCCGGGTATCGCCGGGTCCACCCGCTCCAGGCCGAGCACCACCGAACCGGTGCGCGCCGGTACGGTCGTGCGCACGTCGCGCTCGCCCACCGGTTCCAGGTTGTCGAGATCCATCGCGGCGAGCACGAGTTCCACCGGCACGTAACGGCGGTTCTCGGCGATGACCTCGAAGCCGTTGTCGGTCTCGCGCCGGCGGATCACCAGGCCGTCCTCCGCCGAGGACGCCAGCGGGCGGACCTCCACGTCCTGCGCCGCCGCGGGACGCCGGTCCGTGTAGACCCACTGGCCGTCGTCGCCCCGGTACTTGTACAGGGAGTCGCCGGCCGTCGCGGCGGCCGGCAGGGCCGCGGCGAGGAACACCACGCCGAGGC
>DASRVH010000060.1:0-76238 GCA_035655155.1 Woeseiaceae bacterium | reverse complement strand
GGTGGAGGCGATCCTGGGCGCGCTCGGCGGCACGCCGGAGCCCCTGGTGGAGGCCATCAAGGACGGGCGCATCCGCGGCGCCGCGGCGGTGGTGGGCTGCAACAACCCGAAGATCAGGCAGGACCACGGGCACGTGACGCTGGCGAAGCGGCTGATCGAGAACGACATCCTGGTGCTGGTCACCGGCTGCTCCGCCGTCGCCAACGGCAAGGCCGGCCAGATGATGCCCGAGGCGGCCGAGATGGCCGGCCCCGGTCTGAAGGCGGTCTGCAAGGCACTCGGCATCCCGCCGGTGCTGCACATGGGTTCCTGCGTGGACAACACGCGGGTGCTCGCGCTGGCCGCCGCGCTCGGCAATTACCTGGGCGTGGACATCGCGCAGCTGCCGCTGGCCGGCGCGGCGCCGGAATGGTACTCCGAGAAGGCCGTGTCCATCGGCGCCTACGTGGTGGCGAGCGGCATCTACACGGTGCTCGGCGTGCAGCCGGCGATCTTCGGCAGCCCGAACGTGGTGAATCTCCTGGCCGAGGGTCTGGAGGACGTGGTCGGGGCGAAGTTCGCGGTGGAGGCCGATCCGGAGAAGGCGGCGCTGCTGATCCGCCGGCACATCGAGCACAAACGGGCCGGGCTCGGCCTGCCGCACCTCGAGGACGCCGAGATCGGCGCTGCGGCCTGAGGAGGCGGCCATGTGCGAGACATGCGGACACGATCATGGCCACCCGGACGGCCGCGCTTACGACCGCTCTCACGGCCATGACCACGGCCACGAGCACGGCCACGGGCGCGGCCATTCGCAGCTGCCGGCGAACGCGAAGGCCGAGGACTTCCGTGTGGTCGTGACGGGCAAGGGCGGCGTGGGCAAGACCAGCCTTACCGCCCTGCTCGCCCTGCGCCTGGCGCGCCGCGGCCTGCGGGTGCTGTCGCTGGACGCGGATCCCCAGGTGAACCTGCCCTGGGCGCTGGGCCTGCCGGCGGAGGAGGCGCAGACGCTGACGCCGCTGTCGGAGAACTGGGACTACGTGGAGGAGACCACGGGTGCGCGTCCCGGCGACGGCTGGGGCCTGTTCTTCCGCCTGAACCCGAAGGTGGACGACGTGGTGGACCGGTACGGCACCGTGACGCCCGACGGCGTACGGCTCCTGGTGATGGGCAATACGGTGCAGCCCGCCGCCGGTTGCCTGTGCCCGGAGAACGCGTTGCTGGCGGCCGTGGTGAACGCGATCGGACTCCGTGAGGGCGAGGCCATCCTGATGGACACCCAGGCGGGCTTCGAACACTTCGGCCGGGCGCTCGCGCGGGGCTTCCGCCACGCGGTGGTGGTGGCCGATCCCACCTTCAACGGCGTGCAGGCCGCCCTGCACGCGGCCCGGCTGGCCCGCCAGCTCGATATCGGCGCGGTCCACCTGGTGGTCAATGGAGTACGTGACGACGACGCATACCGGCGCGCGCTGGAGCGAATCGACGACGCGGGCGGGTTCGACTTCGCGAGCAGCCACCGGCTGCCCTGGGACGAGACACTGCGGCGCTCGGAGCCCCTGGTGGCTCCGGCGCTGGACGAGGCAGCCGACCCCGCGCTCGCGGCGGCAGTGGACGGCCTGCTGCAGTCGCTGGTCGGTGACGAGACGAGGACGAGACGAGGACTGGCAACATGCGCATTTTGATACTGGGCGCCGGGCCGGCCGGCATTTCCGTGGCGGAGAACATCCGCGACCTCGAGGACATCGCCGGCTGTGCGCCGGAAATCGCGATGGTCTCGGCGGAACCGTTCCCGCCGTACTCGCCGCCGGCCATGGCGGATCACTTCCTGACCGGGGACGAGTCGCGGCTGTACTGGAAAGGGAGCGATATCTGCGAGCGGCTGGAGATCGACTATCACCCGGGCAGGACCGTGACCGGCATCGATGCCGACGCTCGTCGGGTCAGCCTGGCCGAGGGCAAGCCGCTCGCCTACGACCGGCTGGTGATCGCCACCGGCAGCCGCCTGCATGCCCCGGTCGAGGGCGCGGCGATGCCGGGGGTCTATAACTTCAAATCGCTGTCGGCGGCGCGGGAGCTGGTCGAGCACGCCCGGCGGGGCGAGGTGCAGAAGGCTGCCATCGTCGGCGCGGGTTTCATCGGCGTGGAGGTGGCGCTGGTGCTGGCCGACCTCGGGCTGGAGGTGACGCTGGTCGAGCAGGCCGACCGGGTGATGCCGGGGATGCTGGACGAGGAGACGGCGGATATCGTGCGCCGGGCGCTGGTCGCTCGCGGCGTGCGAGTCGTCACCGACACCGAGGCGAGCGCCTTCGCCGGCAACGGACGGGCGCGTGCCGTGGTGCTGGAGAGCGGCGACGTGGTCACCGCCGATGCCTGCGTCGCGGCCACCGGCGTCAAGCCGAATATCGATTACGTCGACGGCGGCGTTTTCGACGTGGGCTGGGGGGTGCGGGTGGACGATCGCCTGCATACCGGCGTCCCCGACGTCTGGGCGGCGGGCGACTGCGCGGAAACGCGGGACCGGATGAGCGGCGAGCGCTTCGTGCATGCGATCTTCCCGAATGCGGTCAGCCAGGGCCGGGTGGTGGCCGAGCAGCTCATGGGCTTCGAAACGCTGTACGAGGGCGCCGAGACCATGAACAGCCTCCGGCACCTGGGCGTGCCCGTGATGGCGATGGGCGAACTGACGGGCGATGCGGAAGCCGTGCGGGCGACGGCGGACTCGCTGCGCCGGATCGTCCTGCGCGACGGCTGCATCGTCGGCTTCAGGCTCGCAGGAGATATCCGGGGCGCCGGCGTCTATCGTTCCCTCATGCTGCGCCGCATCGACGTCGGTGCCTACGGAGAGGGGCTGGCCGATCCGGCGTTCGTCGACCGCCGGCTGGCCGACCCCTTCCTCCAAACCGCCGCCTGATTGAGGTGCCGGACCGAACTTTTGCAACTTTTTTAACTTGTTGGGATCGGTCGTCCGGACTCAGCACTGACGCGGCGCGGATTCCGCCTGCCGGCCATTGCTCCTGGATAAGTTGGATAAGTTGGATAAGTTCGGTCCGGCACCAGATTCGAGCCAGCTTCTGAGCGGACCGACGGACTCCTCGTAACCGATCAGCGCCACTCTTTCGACTTCCTCGAAGTCGAGCATGCCCACACCGCGGACGCGAATGTTCCGATAGAAGTCGGCCAGCCCATCCTCCAGCATGGCCCGTCGCGCCCGGCCGGAGCCGACCACCATCGCATTCATGATGACGGCGGCGATTCCCGGCGCGCGGCGCGCGCGTTGCCAGGGCAGCAGCCGTGCCACAGCCTGCTGCAGGCCCGACACGGCGAGACCGAAGTCGTTCTTCCCGGATGGCCCCCTGGGCGGCGCCACATCGATGGCGATCACCGGCCCCGTCGGATTCAGGTCCCGCATAACGTCGACGGGTACGTTGTTGAGCACGCCGCCGTCCACCAGCAGATCTCCCGCTTCGCACACGGGTGGCAGCACACCGGGAATCGACACGCTCGCGCGCACGGCTCGCGCGAGATTCCCACGACGGTGGACGACGCTTCGGGCAGTCGTCAGATTCGTCGAGACGCAGTAGAACGGCAACCACAGGTCCTCGATATCCCAATCGCCCATCCATTCCTCGATGCTGCGCGTGATACGTCGCCCCGACAGCAGAGACGCAACGGGCAGCGTGTAATCGAGCAATGAGGAAAAGCTCTCCCGTACGAGCTCTACACCCTCGGCTGCGCTGCGGCCCCAGGCGGCCGGAACGGAAACCGGCGCGCCGATGCTCGTGCCGCCGATCATGTCGATGGGGATACCGAGTTCTTCCAGCGCCCGGATGACGCCGAGGTGCGCGAACCCGCGGGCACCGCCGCCTCCCAGCACCAGGCCGACCGCTTGCCCCGCGAATGTGCGCGCGAGACGGCCGATATCGCCGTCATGGTCTTCACGCAGGTGGTATACGGCGTCGAGCTGGCGGCCCTCGAGCCACGCAGCAGTGTCCCGGGGTCGGTCGAGGTCGGCCGGATGCCGAAGCAACAGACTGCGCCGGGGCTCGCGACCAGCGCGCCAGTGATCGGACAATCGCGCGTCGATCGCACCGGGACGCGGATCGGCCGTGCCGTCCGCAACGATCACCACGTGATCGGCCTGGTGGACGCACCGCTCGGTCCACGGCGACCACTCCGGGTCTGCGATGTACAGGACATAGCGGTGGCGGTCGCCCAGCTCATGCAGCCATTCGGCGAGCCGGGGGTAGGAAGGCGCCGAGTCGGCGACGCGACTGATACCCGACTGGCCGAGCTCGCGATCCACCGTCACCGCATCCATCGGAATAGCGTCCCCGTATCGAGACATGCAGTGCGCCAGCGTTCTCGCCATATCCTGCACCGTAACGGAAGGGTCGGCAGGCAGGAGCGCGAGGCTGGTACCCAGGGTTTCGCGGCGGGCTCCGACGGTGCTCCGCCGCTTCAGTCTCTCGATGATGATCTGCGTAAGGCTCTTCATCGCGCCCGGATAGAGTTCGATGAGCCGGTCGAAATCCTCTCGCGGTATCCGCGCCAGGACGCTGCTTCTGACCGCGTACACGGTGGCGGAACGGGGCTCGCCCGACAGCAGCGCCATCTCGCCGACGGTCTCGCCGGTGTGGACGGTGTTGATCATCTGTTCGCCGCCGTCCGGCTGTGCAACCGTAACGCGCAGCAGACCACTCAGAACGATATAGGCGCAGTCGGCAGACTCACCCTCGCGGAAGAGATCCTCGCCGCTGCTGAGTGTCAGGAATTCGATCGACTCCTGAAGTGCTTCCGGGATGCTGTCTTCCGAAGGCTCGAAGGGTCCGAACAGCCGGTTGAGGTGACGGGCGAGCTGCAGGCGGCGGAGCCGTCCCTCGACGATACGCGTCACCCGTTCCCAGGTGTCAGGGCTGCTGTCCAGCAGAGCCTCGAAACGCGAGCGGGACAGGACCGCGACCCAGGAGTCGTCCAGCGCGCGGACGTCGGCGATCCGGGTGCCGCCGACGACCAGCTCGGTTTCGCCGGCGAATTCGCCCGGTCCGATCTCGTTCAGAACGCGGACAGCGCCGTCCTCGAGGGACTGCGTGGCCGCGAGCCGGCCCTCAAGAACCAGACAGGCTTCGTTGCCCTGCTCCCCGGCTCGCATGAGGAGCTCTCCAGCCGTGCAGCGCAACTCCTCCGCGCCATCCGCCAGGTCGGCGATCTCCCGTTCGCTCAAGGCAGCAAGAGGTCCGCCGTTCTCGCGAAGCAATAGCAACCGATGCTGCATGCGTAACCCCCAAAATCCTCAAGCCGCTGGTGCCGGACCGAACTTTTGCAAGTTTTTTGACTTGTCGTTCCGCCATGCAGCGGGGCGGATTGTCCGGCAGAAAAAAATCCCGGTGCGCCAGAGCGGCGTCACCGGGATTTCAAAACTCAATAAGTTGGAAAAGTTGGAAAAGTTCGGTCCGGCACCTCAATCAATCGCCGCCGAACAGCTTCCGCAGGCCTTTCGTGACTTTTTCCTTCGCGCTGCGTTCGGTCTCCTGCTTCGCCGCCTCCTCTGCGCCCTCCTTCGCGGAATCGGCCAGCTCCTCGCCAAGGCTGGGCTGTTCACCGCCCTGCTGATCGCCGCCCATGCCCGGCATGCCCTGCATCATGGATCCCATGCCGCCCATGCTGAATTTCCGGTAGCCGTCCGGGATCACGAACAGAGAGTCCGGCTGACTACCACGCTCCAGCTTCTTGACTTCATACCGGAAACGGCTGCGCTCGCCATTGGTCTCCGACACGGCGAAACTCTTCACCGCGATATTGTCGTCGGTGAACCACGTAAATCCGCCGTACTTGCCGTCCGGTCCTTCGTAGATCACCTTGTACTTCGTCGTATCGAACCCGTTGACCTTCTCCCGGCCCACGACTTCCCGCTCGATGAGGCGGTACTCCTTCATCTGATCGTTGGACTGGCCCATGTCCATTTCCATGTACATGCCCTGAGGCATGAGCATGTAGGTCTTCTGCGCCTCCAGATCCTGCAGCACCACCATGTCCTGACCGCCCATCTTCATCTCGTCGCGGATGTGTCCGGGTTTGTAATAAATGACCGTGTTGATATTCTGCTCTTCGGTCTCGAGACTTGCCTCCGCGCGGAACGGCGTCTCCACCGCGCCCACCTGAGCGGCCTCGTTCATGCCGACGGCAATCATCCCGCCGAATGCGAGCGCGGCATCGGCCGCGAGCAGCGTGGAGAACGAGGCGGCTAGAACCAGTGCTGTTTTTCTCATTTTCTCCCCCATGGAGGCCGGATTCCCAGCCTAGAAGTTACGCCTGCGCCAGAGCGCCCGTCAAATTCCCTGCCGTGCTTTCAACCACCGGCCGAGCCCATTAGTATTCCTCCGAACGATAACGAACGCCGGCGCCCACGATCGGCGGGCAGCGGCATGACAGGGGGATAAATGCCATGACCCATTCGCTGCGCTACACGACCACAGCCAGGGCGCTGCTGCTCATGATCCTGATTACGGCAGCACCGGCGGCCGACGCCGCGGACGATATCGTCTCGGCTGAGACTCGGGCGTGGGCCGCCGAGAAGCTCGATACCGCGGAAGCGGCTCTGCAGCGAGGCGACATGGAGACGGCCTGGAAGGCCACCGAGGCCGCGGCGGATGCGCCCACCGACTTCCATGGCCGTGGCCTCGCCATCGTCTCCGCTCGCGCGCTCGGGGATGAGCTGTACGGCCGCATCTATCAGCTGCGCAAGAGCATCCGAACCCGGCTGGGTCGCGAGGCGGAGGCCCAGGGACTCGTCTACGGCCGGCCTGGGGCACAGGAGCGCGACAAACCCTGGCAATGGGACTATCGGGATGCACTGGGCTGGTACAAGGGGGCCCCGGACGCGGATGCGCTGATCCGGCTGGCCCGCACCGCACCGGCCGATCGTCAGATACTCCTGCGGATGCTCGGCAGCATCTCGACGAACGACCAGGGCGAACTCGAGTACGGCGTAGGCCGGGCCGGCTCCGGCGTCTCCATCGGCCACGAGCCGCTCCGCGGCCGGTATGCCCCGCTCCCGGAAGAGATGGCGATACAACGACGATTCGAAGAAGAGGTCATCCCGGCGATCATCGGCCGCATGCAGCAGGAAGCGGACGAGTTGATGGCCGAAGAGCAGGCGCTCTACGACCGCCCGATGACGGACATGGAGAAGCAGGCCTCCTCGGGCGACTGGGAAGCCATGGCGGCGGCCGTCGCGGGCGTGGAAGCGGAGGAACCGCCCGATCCGGAGGTGCAGCTGCGGCTGTGGCGGGCCAGCGATTCGCAAAAACTCCTGCGGGAGGCCAAGGAGTGGTACGAAACCCTGACGATCCGCGTCCGCGTCGACGGTGAAACCCGCATACGGCGGGCTGTCGCGGTGCCCGTCCTCGAGGTTGCCGCCAGGCGTGCTGATGAGCTGATGGCGATCGGCGACGACACCAGCGTCCCGTTGACGGTTCGCGCAGACGCCTACAGTGACGCGCAGGATTACTATGCGATCGCCGATGACCAGGAGCGCACCGACCTCGCCTACCAGAAACAAGTCGCTCTGGAGCCGGAGCTGGACGCCTATCGCGACAAACGGGAGGCGGCACTGAAGAAGGCCGCGGAGCAAGGCAAGGGAATGGCGGCCGAGATGGAGCGGGCCATCGAGGACATGGAGAAGACCGAGGAAGAGAAGGAAGCCTTCAAGGAAGAAGCCGACGCGCTGGAGGACGAACTCGGCTTCTGATCGGCCCCCGGGCCGAGCCGGCGGCTACTCCGTACCGTCGGACGCTTCCTCGCGCCAGCGCTGAACCACGATCCGCGGGTCCCGGACGACGGGCAGCTCGCCGCGACCATCGGGCAGGCGGAGGACGGACAGCACCAGCGGGTACACATCGGTCACGTGCCGTTCGCCGATCACCGCGCCCCCCGGCAGTCCGCGCCCGCGAGCCATGAAGATGCCGTGCATGGCCGGTGCGGTCGGGTCCCATCCGTGATTGCCGGCCTTGATCCTCGCGATCCGTTCGGGGCGCGACACCACCGTTCTGCCGGGCTCGGCCATCAACACGATGTCGGCGAAGCGGGAATCTTCGTCCGGTACGCGCCAGTGAGGCGGCGACTCCTCCCTGAGCCAGGCCCGGCCGTGTTTCCAGCTGGCGTTCACGCGGTCGCGGATAGCAGCGGCCCGGGCCGGATCGGGGCTGTCCAGCCAGACATTCAGGTAGCTGCCGCCGTTGTGGAGGGTCAGGCCTTCCAGGTCGACGTGCTCCGAGAGCACGTAGGGCCGGGCATCCGGCTCGATGCCCTGCTGGCCATGGTCGGAGACGACGATCACGTTGACCCGCTCGGCGATGGGGAGCCTCTCGATGCCGTCGAGCAAGCGGCGAAGGTGGCCGTCCACCCGCCGTATCGCGGCGCGCGTCTCGGCGGAGTCCGGGCCGGTGCGATGCGCCGCCAGGTCCACGTCGTCGAAGTAGAGAGTGACGAGATGCGGACGGCCCGGCGCCGGCAGGGCCAGCCAGTCGAGTACCTGGTCCACCCGGGTCTCGCCGGGGACGGAGCCGTCGTAGGGGTACCAGTAGGTGGGGCGGATGCCCTGGATGTCGGCCTCCGTGCCCACGAAGAAGAAGGCGGCGCTCAGCATGTCGTTCTGCTCCGCCACCACCCAGAGCGGGTCGCCGCCGTACCAGCGGCCGTCCCGAACCGCCTCCCGGTCGTACATGCGGTACCAGCGGCCGCCGTCGGCCGGCGGGAAGTGGTTGGCGACGAGGCCGTGCTCGGCGGGATAGAGGCCGGTGGCGATCGAGTAGTGATTGGGGAAGGTCAGTGTCGGATAGACGGGCGCCAGCGACGTGGCGCTGATGCCGGTGGCGGCCAGTTCGTCCAGCGCCGGGGTTTCGGCTTTGTCACGGAAATCGTGACCGAAGCCGTCGATGGAAACCAGTATCACGTAGGGCTTGTCGGCATGCTCCGGCGCATTGAAGGCCCCGGCCTGGGCCAGCGAGGCCGCGAGGACAATGGCGATTATCCGGAGGGCGGCTGCGTAGCGTGTTCGGAAGAATCTCAAGTCGGTAACCTCGTGCGCGGGTGGATGACGGCCAGGAAGGCCGGGTGTGCCGGCGCCGGGTGGCCTTCCTGACGGCGGGTCAGGTTATGCCAGACCGGCGCGGATAAGAAAAGGCGCCCGCAGGACTCGCCTGCGGGCGCCGGGTGCCGGGGCGGGGGAGTGTCCCGGCTGTACGTCATAAGTTGTAAAAGTTCCGAAAGTTCGGTCCGGCACCTCCTACGGGCGGGTTCCGCCTTCGACCGGGTCGGCGGTCCAGCCGAGTTCCGTCCAGTCGTACTTGTTGCCGCCGTGGCAGTCCACGCAATTGCCGTCGTAGCCCAGTGAGGCTTCGCCGGGGGCGATCTCGTGGTTCACCGTCAGATACATGATGGTGTCGACGAACTCGTAGTCGCCCGTGTAGGTCTGTCCGGCGTAACCGGCACCTTCCGCCAGGGCCAGGTTCCAGTCGTACGCCTTCCAGAAGGCGTTCGGGCCGCCGTTCGGGCCGAACAGATGCGGCACCAGGATGGTGTTGTTGTTCGCATCCGCGGGCTGGTTGGCGATCATCTTCTTGAACGGATAGATCATCGCGCCCTGGGTGGTGTGGTCGGCGACCGGCTCGGCCAGCACCGCCGGCAGCGAGGTGTAGCGGTCGTTCTCGTTGATCAGCACCTTGCTCCACTTGCCGTCGTAGTAGCGCAGCGTCGGCCTGACGTTGTTGGCCCAGACAAAAGTGCCTTTCTTCTTGTCGTAGGTCGCACGGCCCGTCGCCGGATCGATCGGAATGGGGTCGACGTCCTGGCCGGCGTCTTCCCAGTACCACTCGGTCTTGGTCGACTGGTTACGGGCGAAGGTGGGGATGTGGCAGACCTGACAGGCGAGCGTGGTGTGGGTTTCCACGATACGCTGCACGTCCGTGCCCACGTGGATGTTGAAGCGGTCGCCGTGGCAGTCCGTGCAGCTCTTCAGGGTGCCCTCGTCCACGGAGTGGTAGGGCATGCCGCCGATCCCGTGGTCGATGGCCTCGCCGTCGATGTTCTTCTTCACGGTGTGGCACGCGGTGCACTCGAAGTCGGCGCCGTCGGTACCCATGTGCACGTCGTACTCGCGGGTGGTATTCGCCAGCGAGAGCGAGAGGTCACCGTGCTTCACGTTGTCGCCGCCGCCGGCGCCCGCATGGCAGTCGATGCAGCCTTCGATGGTCGGCACGCCGCCGTTCTCGGCGACGCTCTGCGCGACCAGGTTCAGGTCGACCCCGTCCGCCGGAAGGCCCGCCGTGGTCGGCGCCTTGGAGTAGGTGCCGGTCTGGTCGTGGCAGACCAGGCAGTCCACGTTCTCGGGATTGCCGAAGTCGTAGGTATTGTCTGCGTAGCCGTAGCCCGTATGACACTGCGTGCAGCGGCCCTCGTTGCTGGGAACGGCCACACAGAAGTTGTTGATGATGTCGTTCTTGCCGTGGATCTCCGATTCGAAGCCGACGAGATTCGTGGCGAGGCCTTCCCACTTGAAGTGGGCGCTCTCGATCATGTCGTCGCCGATGGTGCCGTGGCAGTTCAGGCAGGACTCCGTGCCCTCGTAGGGGTTCTCGGTGAAGTAGCCCTTGTGCAGCTGCACCGGCGCATAGGCGTCGCTCGCCAGCGCGTTGCAGTCGGTGGCATCCACCACGCCGTCACCGTTGAGATCCTCTTCCGGATCGGCCTGGCCGTTCTCGTTGAGATCCCAGCAGCTGATGCCGTCGGCTCCGTCAGCGCCGTCCGCGCCGTCGGCTCCGGGCGCTCCGTCGTCGCCCTCGCAGCCCGCCATCGCGAACGCCAGCATGAACATGGAGAGAACGGCGAATAGCCGGGTTTTCCCGTGCGTTGCGTTCATCCTCTGTGCCTCCTGGTCGGATAATTACCCGGGTGGCTGAATCGGCGCGAAGCAGCCGGACCCTCCTCGCGAAGAACCGGTGCCGAGCGCCGCGGCGGCGGGCAATGTGGACGAGCCGCACTGTCGAGAATCGAGGCTGTCATCGGCCGCCCCCGCATCGATCGGATCCCGGTTTCTTCAGGGGAGAGTGTTGTGCATTGCGGCAAGGAAATATATACGTTAACGGCACGGATAGAGTAGGTAGATATCCTACTGAATCTTTCTTTAATAGTATTTTGTTTTCTTTTGTCTTGGTATACCAGTTACTTCTCCTAAATCAGTATTACTGCATATTCATGGTTACTCATACACGGCTTTGTATACCAGGCAGCGCGGGGACGCCGTTTGACACGGTCCCCGGTCTCCGGCTATGGGTGGGCACCGGCCACCGGAGAGAGCGCATGTCCCGAATCCTGCCCGTACTCGTCACCGCCTGGTGCATCCTTGCCGGCGCCGCAGCCGCGGCGCAGTCGCCGCCGGCCACGGAGAGCGCAGTGGACGAGGCCTCGGCCGGCACCGAGGACATCGAGGAGCTGGTCCGGACCCTGGAGGACCCGCAGGCGCGGGAAGAACTCATCGGCCAGCTGAAAGTCCTGCTCGAGGCACAGAAGCAGCAGTCGGAAGGTCCGCCCACCGAACCCACGAGCGTCGTCGACCTCGCGGGCGAAATCTTCACCGACGTCCGGGACCGGGTGCTGGCCATCGAGCCCCGTCGCGCGCTGATCGCCGGCACTGTGAGCGCCGCCATCCTGATCGGTGCATTTCTGCTGCGCTGGCTGCTCCTCGTGCTCATGCGCAAGCTCTACGCCAGACTTACCGGCCCCCGCCCCGCCCGACGGCCCGGCGGCGAGGAAGCCGGATCGTCGTCGGCAACCGGCGAGGAAGCGGACACGGAACGGGCCGGCGACGAGAACCGGCCGGAAGCCGTCGAAGGCGAGCGAGTCGAGCTGCCCCCCACCATCAGCCGCCTCCTGACGCTGATCATCGGGGTGGCTGCGGTGATCCTGATCGCGGAGACCTGGGGCGCCGGCATCGGCGGGTTGCTGGCCACCGACATCGGCTCGCGGCTCGCCGAGACCGTGATCGCCGTCGGGCTGATCCTGATGGTCACCGTCTTGCTCTGGAATGCCGCCGACTTGGTAATCCAGCGGCTGCTGCGTGTGGCCACCCGCAGCCTCGACCGGGAGCGCTCCGCGCGCAGGCTGGACACTCTCGTGCCGCTGCTGCGCAGCGTGCTGCAGGCCGCCATCGGCGTGCTGGCTGCCCTGCTCCTGCTCTCCGAACTGGGCGTGAACATCGGCCCGCTGCTGGCGGGCGCGGGCATCCTCGGTCTCGCCATCGGTTTCGGCGCCCAGACGCTGGTCAAGGATCTGATCACCGGCGTGACCATCCTGCTGGAGGACGGCGCCACCGTGGGCGACGTGGTCGAGGTGGCGGGGCATGCCGGCGTGGTGGAGGAGATGCGCATCCGTGTCATCCAGCTGCGCGATCTCGCCGGCAACGTGCACCTCGTGCCCTACAGCGACGTGACCACCATCAAGAACTTCACCAAGGAGTTCTCCTACTACCTGTTCGAGATCGGCGTGGCCTACCGGGAGGACACGGACGAGGTCTGCGGGGTGCTGAGGGAGCTCAGCGACGAGATGCAGCAGGATGAGCAATACGGCCCGGACATCATGGAGCCGCTGGAGATTCTGGGCGTGGACCAGTTCGCCGACAGCGCCGTGATCATCAAGGCACGCATGAAGACGAAGCCGATCCGCCAGTGGGCCATCGGCCGGGAGTTCAACCGGCGCATGAAGAAGCGCTTCGACGAGCGCAATATCGAGATTCCGTTCCCGCACACCACGCTGTACTTCGGCGAGCCGAAGGAGGGCACGCCGCCGCCGCTGCACGTCGCCCGGGACGCGCCGGCAGGCGAGGCGGCCGGCGACTGACGGCGGTGGGAAGCCGCCGGCGACTGACGACAGGGGGGCTCGACGAGGGCCGGCAGGGCCGCCCCCGCCGCGCCGACTACAGCATCACGTCGGAGCAGATGCGCTGGGTATCGTGGGGCTGGCCGCCCTGCTCCAGCGTGAGATAGAGCGTGATCAGGTAGAAGCCCACGAAGACGAAGTCGCTGTGCAGCTTGTAGTCGTTGGCGATGAAGAACGCGAACAACTCGTCGAAGGACTCCTTGAAGTCGTCGATGCGGAAGACCTGCGCGCTCTGGTCGACTCCGAAGTGGGCGTGCAGCAGCTCCTTCAGCTCGGATTCCGCGGATTGCGACAGCCCCGGCTTCAGCATGCCCATCTGCCGGAGCGCGTCTTCGAAGGCGGAATCGTCGTCGCTGTAGAAGGAGCGGTACAGCGCGACCATGCCCTCACGGAACTCGCTCCGCAGCCGTATCCACAGGCCATTGGGCTCGTACAGCAACTCGTCGCCACTGACGCCGAAACGCGCCGGACGCAGATCCAGGAACAGGCCGTCGTCCACCAGCCACTGCCCGAAGTACAGGTGCAGGATGTCGTCACCCAGCGCCTGCAACCGGTCCGGATCCTGCACGTCCTGGAGGGGCTCGGCGTCGTAGAGGCCGTCCGACAGGGTGACCGCGGAGACCGTCTCGGCGGTGGCGCGGCGGAGCTTGCGCACACCCCGCCCGGTCATGAATTGCCAGCTCACCTGCCGCATGGCGGAGAGCATGGGCCGCCATTCGATGGCGTCCCAGCCCGTCGTAGGCACGAAACGGGCCAGCTGGCGGAGTTCTTCGGGTATGAAGCCGGGCAAGCGCATCGATTCGCTCCTTGGGCATTGACGGGGCACTGACGGGAAATGGCCGGCCGCCCTCGGCTGCCGGAGGCCGGGGGCACAGCGCCGGTTTTCGTCCCGCATGTTAGGGTCTGCTCCTGGAAATCGAAAGGGCTGAACACAATTTGAGTACATCCTCGCCACAGACTCCGGCCGATCCGGCGCTCTATGCTCCGGCGGCGGAGGAATTCGAGCGGACGCTGGAAAAACTCGAGCAGGCCCGCCCCTTCGGCAAGGCAATGCACCAGCAGCGTCTGCTGTCCATCGCGCGGAAACTCCTGAACACGACCGAGGGCATCGAGGCGCTGTACGGCTTCGCGCCGCGCTTCGACAGCGCGGGGTTGTTTCTGGGCGGCGACTGGGACGAGCCGGACAAGCTCGAGCCGGCCCTCGTACGCGACACGCTGATGGCCGGCGGCAATTTCCCGACGCTCGAGTGTCTCAGCGAACTGCGCTTTCTCGCCATCGCCTCCGGCCGCGTGGCGCACCCCGTCCTCGGCCCGGCGCAGGCGCGTGCGTTTCTGGAAGACGTGCTGGCCCGCAATCTGGACTTCCCGTTCCCGGAGGCGACGGAGTTCACCCGCGAGGACGGGCTGATGACGGAACGGCTGCAGCGCTTCTACCGATTCCTGCTCGATCGCCTCGGCATGGACGGCATACTGGATGCGCTGGTGGCCGAATGCGAGCGGGTACTCCTGCAGCGCCCGATCATGGCGCAGCGCGCCGAGGAGATGCTGCGCACCGCGGAGCACGTCCTGCCGGAGCGGGCGGCAGCGGAGGAATCTCCGTCGATCCGTTTCACCCGCTGGCTGATCGAGGCGCTGCGGGGTCCCTCGGAA
This sequence comes from Woeseiaceae bacterium, assembly GCA_035655155.1. Classification (GTDB taxonomy): domain Bacteria; phylum Pseudomonadota; class Gammaproteobacteria; order Steroidobacterales; family Woeseiaceae; genus Lentisalinibacter. The sequence goes on along the minus strand of DASRVH010000060.1, from coordinate 61,679 downwards.
CTCGCCCGGCGGCATCCCGATCCGGAGGCCTACGCCGGCGCCCTCGCCGGCCTGGACCAGGGGTCGCTGGCGGCCGAGGCGGGCGTCTTCGGGGAACGGATGAACCGCACCGGTCTCGTGAGCCGGCATCATGCGGTGCTGCTGCGACACCTGGCAGGCAACGGCGACGATCTGCTCGCTGACGCCCTGGCGCTGAACCGCATCGGCCGGACCAGTCTCGCCGAGTACCGGCAGCTCATCAACCTCGTCATCGACCACGCCGTGTTGCCGGATACGGCGCGGTGCATCTACGGGCTGTCACGGCTGCTGAATCGGGGCATCCTGTTCTTCCAGCCCGTGGCGCCGGGGCTGCAGCACCTGCTCGTGCTCACGATCGATTCGGAAGTGGCCGAGCTCCTGCGCACCGCGAGCCAGTTGGACACCCCCCCGCCCGCGAACGCGCTCCTGCTCGCGGCAACGCTGAGCGTCATCGGCCAGCCGCGGGGCGTTGACCAGGGCCACAACCCCACCTGCCAGGCCGCCAGGGCGATCAGCCTGTGGTCGCTGAACGACGTGGGCTATCTGCTGGAGCTCATCGCCCGCGCCGCCGGCGAGAACGAGGTGGTCATGCACTTCGAGGGCGACACCATCCGCTCCGCCGACCTGCCCGCCGGCCTGGCCGGCGAGCTGCACACGGAGCTCGACGCCGTCTCGCTGGTGCTGACGCCGCATCTCGACCGCATCTACATGGAGATGAGCCGGCGCACGATCGGCCGGCAGGGCGACGGACACAAGTGGGTCAACCCGGAGTTCCACGGCTGGTGGGTCTACCGCGGCTTCGCCTCGCTGGTGGACCCCGCGACCGAGGCCATCCAGGATGCCGAGGGCTTCGTCCGCCGCTTCCACGCCGCCTACCACCCCGAGTACAACGGCGGCAGGGATCTGGTGTACGCGCAGCCCTGCGGCGTGGTCTCGGTGAGCGCCAGCGGCGAGTTCGTGGGCTGGCACGCCGTGTCCATCCAGCGGGTGGCGAGGGATCCCGCGGGCGCCTGGCGCGTCTACTTCTTCAACCCGAACCGGGACAAGGGCCAGAACTGGGGCCACGGCATCGTGACGTCCACGTCCAACAACGGCGAATCGGAGGGCGAGTCGTCACTGCCCTTCGAGCAGTTCCTGATGCGCCTCTACGTCTTTCACTACAAGCGCAGCGAACTCGGCGACGCGGCAAGCGTGCCGGCGCCGACGGTGGCGGCGATACTGGACGGCATCGCCGGGAGCTGGGCCGCGGAGCGGAACTGGGTCAGCCGTGGCCACGGCTGACGCCGGGGACGTACTGCTCGTCCACGACGAGCGGATGCTCGCGCACGACCCCACCGGCTGGGATCCGGAACGCCCGGACTGGACGAGCTCCGTCAAGGCGCTGCTCGCCGCGCAGTACCCGGACAAGGACTTCGACGAGGGCTACGTGCATCCGGAGCGCCCGCAACGGATCACCGCCGTCGCCGGGCGGCTCGGCGAGCAGCCCGTCCCCGGCACCCGCTGGCTGGCCACCGAGCCCGCGGAGCCGCCGGAACTCGAACGCGTGCACACCCCCGAATACGTCGCGTTCATCGAGAGTCTGATCGGCCGCGCCTGCTGGCTGGACCGGGACACCACCGCCGTCTCGCCGGGCAGCGTCATGGCGGCCAAGCTGGCCGCCGGCGCGGGCATCACCGCCGTCGAATGTGTGGCCCGGGACGAGGCGAAGCGCGCGTTCTGCATCACGCGGCCGCCGGGCCATCACGCGAGCGCGGGCCGCGCCATGGGGTTCTGTCTCTACAACAACGTCGCCGTCGCCGCCGCCCATGCCCGCGCGCTGGGGATGGAGCGCATCCTGATATTCGACTGGGACCTGCACCACGGCAACGGCACCCAGGACATCTTCTATCCGGAAGGCGACGTCCTGTTCGTCGATACCCACTGCGCGGCACCGTTCTACCCCGGGACCGGCGCCCTCGAGGAGACCGGAGAGGGAGCCGGCCGGGCCGCCACCATCAACATCCCGCTGCCGCCCGGGAGCGGCAACGCCGCGATGCTGAGGGCGATGGAGACGATCATCGTGCCGGCAGCCGAGATCTTCCGCCCGGACCTGGTGCTGGTCTCGGCCGGCTTCGACGCGCACTGGCACGATCAGACCTTCGCGATGGACGAGGACGGCTTCGCCGCAATCACGGCCGGGCTCTGCGGCATCGCCGACCGGCACGCGGGAGGACGTCTGATCCTGTGCCTGGAAGGCGGCTACAATGCCGAGGCGCTGGCCGCGAGCGCTCACGCCACCGTTGCAGCCCTGGCCGGGTTGCTGCCCGAGACGCTGAACATCCTGCCAGAGGACCCCGGCATCGCCGCCGTCGACGCCGCCGCGGCCTTCCACCGGCAGGCGGCCGGACGCTGACGAGGCCGCTCAGACGTAGAAGTCCAGCTCCTCCTGTTGCTTCAGGAGATCCCGCAGCTTGTGCGGGTCGTCGCCGAAGAAGAACACCAGCCCCCAGTGCGTACCGAAGGCGGTCCGCTTCGTGACGGTCTCCTCCATCGGCGCTGTCAGCTCGTGATAGTCGAAGTAGGGATGCTCCTCGGTCTCCCGGGGGATCTCCAGCTGGCTGACCACACGGCGGCGCGGATAGACGCCGAAACAGCCGGCATAGCCCTTCGCGTCCTCCACCGGCTTGGGGAAGAACGCCTGGATCTCCTCCTCGGTGGTCTTCGGGTCGAAGACGAGGATGGAGGCCTGGTAGGCGTTGAAGCCGTAGGCCCGCTCGATCAGCTCGAACGCCTTGAAGCCCGGCGGCCGGTAGGCGACCTCGCCGAAATACATGGTGCCGTCGCTGGTCACGAAGTACTCCGGATGGATCTGGCCGAACTTGATGTCGAAGGTCTTGATGAGCTTCTCGATCTGCTCGGTGATGGCGGCGCGCCAGCTCTCGAGCTCGGGTGTGGCCGGCACGAACACGGAATACCCCAGCGTCACGTACTCGGAGATGTTCAGGAAGCGGATCTTGCCGTCGTGCACCCACGCCTCCACTGCAAACTCCCAACCGTCCAGATGGCTCTCCATCAGCAGCGGGAACTCGGTATCCGGGATGGCGTCGACTTCCTCGGGCGTGCGGATCACGCGATGGCCGAGACAGCCGGCCTTGTCGAAGGCCTTCAGGTGGATGGGGTCGTCGGGGTCGCCGTCCAGCTTCAGCAGGGTCTGGTTCACCCGACGCAGGAACCGCACCACATCGTCCCTGTCGTGGGCCTCCTCGAAGATGCCCACGCGGATGCCGCCCAGCTGGGCGCGGCGTTTCATGAGCGCCTTGTCGCGGAACAGCACGGCCTGGCCGTGCAGCCGGGGATTGCCCATCAGCACCGAGTTGATGGCACCGGCCCACTCCACCGTCTCCTCGAACAGGGGGATGGCCACGTCCACGCCTTCCTCCTTCAGGCGCTCGGCGATCTCCAGCGAGCGGTCGTTCAGCCGCTCGAAATTCCAGGGGATGTAGGGGATGTCGTTCTTCTTGCAGTAGTCCTCGGCCCACTCGGGCGCGACGACCACATAGCGGCGGTCGAAGCGGTCGGCGGCCTCGACGGCGCCCAGGCTCCAGCCGAGCAGTGCCACGTAGCCTTTGTCGGGGTTCTTTTCCACGAATCCTCCATGCTGCCAGGGGGTTTACTACCCTAACACATCGCCCTGACCGCCATTTCCCGGCATTTACCGGCTGTTTTGCAGCTGATCGCAGCAAGATTTTTGTGGATCAGCGTGATATGTGACACGATAGGGATCTGTTCCACGCCATTCCCGGCGTCACACGGAACCAGCGAGTCGCCAGTAATCATCGAGGAGCCAGCATGAAAATCGTACGTCTGAAGGACCTGGAAGGCACCGAACGCGAAGTGAAGAGCCCGGCGGGATGGACCAGCGTACGATTCCTGCTCGCGAAGGACGGCATGGGCTTCTCGATGCACGAGACCACGTTCCCGCCCGGACTCGAGTTCGACATGTGGTACAAGCACCACCTGGAGGCGGTGTACTGCTACCAGGGCACGGGGGAGATCATCAACCGGGACACGGGCGAGAAGTTCGCCATCGAGCCGGGCACCCTGTACGCGCTGGACAAGCACGACAAGCACACCCTGCGCGCCATCACCGAGCTGAAGCTGGTCTGCACCTTCAATCCACCGGTCACCGGGCGTGAGGTCCACGACGAGGAAGGCGCCTACGTGATCGCGCCGGAGGCCTGAGCCGACGGCCTCTTGCCTGCGCCGCCATCGCGGGTAAGACTGTCCGCCGGGAGACCCGGAGGACACCGATGACAAGGATCGTTCCCTTCCTCGCCGCCGTGCTGCTGGCGGCGGGCTGCGCGACCGAGCGCAGCGGCAATGGCAGCGCTGCAGCGGACACCGCCGGCACCCCCCCAGTCCGGGACGCGGCACGGCTGGTCGCCGGCCTGGCGCTGCCGGCCACCTACGCCGGCATCCTGCCCTGCGCGGACTGCCCGGGCATCCGTTACCGCCTGAACCTGTGGCCGGACGGCGTCTTCCACCTGCACCGGGAGTGGCTCGACCGGGACTTCGAGGAGTCCGACATCGGCCGCTGGCGCAAGGACCCGGCGAGAAACGCCATCCTGCTCTACGGCGGCCGCGAGATGCCGCTGCAGTTCTCGGTGGAGGGACCGCGCACGCTGCGCAAACTCGACATCGAGGGCCGGCCCATCGAATCCGGCCTGCCCTACGAACTCACCAGCGAAGGCAGTCTGGCACGCCTCGAGCTCGAGCTGCCGCTGCGCGGCATGTTCACCTATCTGGCGGACGCGCCGCGCTTCGAGGAGTGCCTCACCGGGCGCTCCTATCCCGTGGCCATGGAAGGCGCCTATATCGAACTCGAGCGCGCCTATCTGGCCGCGGACAAGGCCGCACCCGGCGCGCCGCTCCTGACGGCGCTCGAAGGGGCGATCACGGAGCGCCCGGCGATGGAGGGCGGCCGGCCGATACCCACCGTGGTGGTGCGGCGCTTCCTCGGCCTGTTTCCGTCACAGAGCTGCGAGAGAGCCATGAGCGAGGCCGCCCTGCCGAATACCTACTGGCGCCTCGTGAAGCTGGAGGGCGAGCCCGTGCCCGCCGTCGACGGCCGGCGCGAGCCCCACCTGATCCTGCGCGGCGGCGAGAGCCGCTTTGCGGCCACCGTCGGCTGCAATCAGCTCGTGGGCACCTGGCACGTGGAGGGAGACCGTCTCACCTTCACCGGCGGCGCCTCCACGCTGATGGCCTGCCCGTCCCCGCTGGACGCGCGGGAGACGAAGCTGAAGAGAGTGCTGGCCGACACCCACGGCTGGCGCATCAGCGGGCAGGTCCTCGAATTATTCGACCGGAGCGGAACGAGCATCGCCGTCTTCGAGGCCGTCTACCTGCCCTGAACGCCCGCGACCCGGCCGCCAACCGGAGCCGGCGACGGGGGCGTGGCTGATCGCGATCAGCCGGGGCCGGCGGTCGGCGCTTCGCCCTTGTGCGCCGGCCAGGTCGCGAAGGCGAGATAGTAGAGGAAGACGATATTCACCAGCGGGACGACCATCAGCAGGCCCAGCGCTCCCGGGTAACCCGCCTTCTGGCAGATGCGCCAGAAAGGAATCACCACGATGGCGGCCCACACCAGCATCATCAGGTATCCGCCGCCGGCCATATCTCCGTTCATCATCTTGCTTCTCCTCTCTGCCCCCGCCTCATGATAGCGCGACGCGGAACTTCCCGTGCGGGGCGCCGTGGCGATAGAATCCGTCGGACCGCGGAAGGAGACCGACCATGAAACGACTTGCCCGATTCCTGCTCTGCCTCGCCCTCGCTCCCATGGCGCTCGCGGCGGCCGGCGACGAAGGCGCCGTGCGCCTCTCGGATCCGGTCACCGTGACGGACGACTACGAGGAGTTCGGCGCCCCGGTCGTCTCCACGGAGTCGGCGGTTTCGCTGGGTGAACTCGTCGGCGCCGGCGAGGAGTACCTCGGCCGAGAGATCACGCTGACCACCCGCATTGCGAAAGTGTGCCGCAAGAAAGGCTGTTTCTTCATCGCCCGTGAAGGCGACGCGATGGCGCGCATCACCTTCAAGGATTACGGCTTCTTCATCCCGACCGATTCGGCCGGCAAGGAGGTGCTGCTGAACGGCACCTTCGAGCGCCGCGAGATCACCGATGCCCAGGCGCGCCACTACCGCAAGGATCTCGGCGAACCGGCCGGCGACGGGCCCGCCGCCGGCGCCGAATACCACATCGTGGCGACGGCGGTCCGCATCCCCCGGGGCTGAGGACGCGCCATGCGTCCGGCCTGAGGGCCCTCAGGCATCCGAGCGCAGCGCCGCCAGGTCGGCGCCCGCCGGCTGCTGGAACAACCGCAGCCCGAACTCGGGCACGATGGCGATGAGGTGGTCGAAGATGTCCGACTGGATCCCCTCGTATTCCGCCCACACCGTGGTGTCCGTAAAGCAGTAGATCTCCAGCGGGAGGCCGTCGGGCCCGGCGGGCAGCTGGCGCACGATCAGCGTCAGGTCCTGACGGATGCGGGGGTGATTCTTCAGGTAGTTGAACGCGTAGGCGCGGAAGGTGCCGATGTTGGTCAGGCGCCGCCGGTTCACGTCCGCGGCCACCTCGCCCTGCAGTCGTGCGTTGTACTCCTCGAGCTCGCGGCGCTTGTCGTCGACGTAGCGGGCGAGCAGCACGAAGCGCCTGAAGTGCTCGATCTCCTCGTCGCTCTGGAAGCGGATGGAGGAGACGTCGAAGTACAGGGAGCGCTTGACCCGCCGGCCGCCGGACTCGCTCATGCCCCGCCAGTTCTGGAACGAATCGGTGATCAGCCGATGGGTGGGGATGGTGGTGATGGTCTTGTCGAAGTTCTGCACTTTCACCGTGTGCAGCTGCACGTCGATCACGTCGCCGTCGGCGCCGAACTGGGGCATGGTGATCCAGTCGCCCACCCGCACCATGTCCTGGGCGGTGAGCTGGACGCTCGCCACCAGCGAGAGAATGGTGTCCTTGAAGACCAGCAGCAGGATGGCTGTCATCGCGCCGAAGCCGCTGATGAGCAGCAGCGGCGAGCGGTCGAGCACGGCGGCGACGATCAGCACGCCACCCAGCACCCAGACCACGATCTGCACCAGCTGCACGAACCCCTTCAGCGGGCGCTCCTTCGCGACCGGCAGCGCCGAGTAGATGGTGTTGCCCGCGCTCAGCAGCGAGGTCAGCGTCATCGTGAGCATCAGCACCATGTAGCCGGTGGCCACGCTGCGCGCGAGGCGCACCACCGTCTCGGGCACGCCCGGGATGAAGGGCATGGCCAGGAAGACGACCAGCGCCGGCAGCACCTGGGCCAGCCGGCCGAAGACGTTGTGCGCCACCAGCGCGTCGTCCCAGGTGACTCGTGAGCGCGCGGCGAGGCGCCGCGCCGCATTCACGAGCACGCGCTTGGCCAGCAGGTCGACCACCAGTGCGACGACCAGCAGCAGCACGAGCCCGAGGGCCGGCGGCGCCAGGGGATGGACGGATTCGAGCCGCTCGATCACCGCTTGTCGCTCATCGTTTCTCGCTCATCGTTCCGGGCTCATCGTTCCGGGCTCATCGTTCCGGGCTCATCATTCCTGGCTCATCGGTCCTGGCTCAGGTGCCGCAGAAGGTGCGGATCACACGCTCCTCCGGGGCGGGAGGCTCGGCGTAGCAGGAACGCCCGGGCTGCTCGTGGAAGGGTTGCCCCAGCACCTCGCGCAGTTCGTGGAAGACCGACAGGTCGGCGCCGATGGCGGCCCGGATGGCCCGCTCCACCTGGTGGTTGCGGGGGATGTAGAGCGGGTTCTCCGCCTCCATCGAGGCCCGGACCTCGCCGGCCGTGTCGGGCTGGCGCGCCAGGCGTTCCCGCCAGCGCGTCTCGAACCCGCCGAAGCGGGGCTCGTCGCCCGCACCGGTGCGGGCGGCCAGCTCGCGGAAGCTCAGCGTGTAGTCGAGCCCCTCGCGCTGCAGGTGGGCGAGCCAGTCGCCGATGAGATCGGCATCGTCGGGCTCGGCCGTGGTGAGGCCGAGCTTGCGGGCCATGCGGCCCAGCCACTCGTCCTCGAACAGCCCGGGGAAGCGGCCCAGCTCCTCCTCGAACGCCGCCTTGTCGCCGCCCGCGCTCAGCAGGCAGTCGGCGAGGCGCGCCAGGTTCCACTGGGCGATGGTCGCCTGCTGGCCATAGGCATAACGGCCGTAGTGGTCGATAGAGCTGAAGACCTTGTCGTAGTGGAACTCGTCCATAAAGGCGCAGGGGCCGTAGTCCAGCGTCTCGCCGGAGACGGCGGTGTTGTCGGTATTCATGACGCCGTGGATGAAGCCGAGCGCCATCCACTGGGCCACGAGCCGCGCCTGGGCCTCGACGACGCCCCGGTAAAATGCGCGCAAGGGCTCGTGGGCTTCGCGGGCTGCCGGGTAGTGGCGGTCGATGGCGTAGTCCGCGAGCGTCCGTACCGCGTCGGCGTCGCCGCGGGCGGCGAAATACTCGAAGGTGCCCACGCGGATGTGGCTGGCCGCGACCCGGGTGAAGACGCCGCCGGGCAGCGCTTCCTCCCGGAACACCCGCTCGCCGGTGGCCACCGCTGCCAGCGCCCGGGTGGTGGGCACGCCGAGGGCATGCATCGCCTCGCTGACCAGGTACTCCCGGATCACCGGCCCCAGCGACGACTTGCCGTCGCCCATGCGGGAGAACGGGGTGCGGCCGGAGCCCTTCAGCTGGATGTCCCGGCGCCGGCCCGAGGCGTCCACGCGCTCGCCCAGCAGCACCGCGCGGCCGTCGCCCAGCTGCGGCACGAACCGGCCGAACTGGTGGCCGGCGTAGGCGAGCGCGATCGGCTCCGCGCCCGGCGGCAGTTCGTTGCCGCCGAACAGCCTCGCCAGGCGCTCCTCGTCGCCGCCGAGCGCATCCAGCCCCAGTTCTGCGGCCAGCGGCCCGTTCCAGGCCAGCAGCGCGGGCGCGGGCACGGCGGCCGGCTCCACGCGGGCGTAGAAATGCCCGGGAAGGCGGGCGTAGGAGTTCTCGAGCCGGCAGTCTGGGGTGTCGGGATTCATCCGGCAAAGGTTACCTGATGAGGCGGGGGAGTCCAGGCAGCCGGCTTTCCGGCCGGTGCCGCTCGACGCCGCGGGCGCTGGGGATTACCACGATTGCCGCCACGGGGAACCGACAGTAAATTCTCGCGGTCTGACCCTCCGGAGGTTCCATGTCCCCAGTCCGTCTGGCGCGCGCCGTCGCGCTGCTCACAGCTCTGTTCTGCGCGCCTGCGTCCGCCTCGACGGAGGTGCAATGGCTCACCGACGGCCAGGACGGCCAGCCGGGACTCGTGCTCTATTATTTCTATTCGGACAGTTGCCCCCACTGCCAGGAGGCCAAACCCTTCGTCGCCGGACTCGGCGAGATGGAGTGGATAGACCTGCGCCGTTACGAGATCTCCAAGAGCCGGGAGAACGGCCTGCTCTACCGGGACATCGCCGCCAGCATCGGCGAGAAGGCCCGCAGCGTTCCCGGGTTCCTGTTCTGCGGGACCCTGGAGACGGGTTATGACAAGGCCGAGACCACCGGCGCGCGCCTGCTCGAGCAGCTGCGCGCCTGCCGGGCGGACCCGGACAGCTACCTCGCGCCCGCCGAGGAGGCGGCGACGCCGCAGCCTGCGGAGGTGAGCGGTCTGCAACTGCCTTTCGTAGGCACCATCGATCCTTCCAACTGGGGTCTGCCCGTCCTGACCGCCGTCATCGCAGGGCTCGACGCCTTCAACCCCTGCGCCTTCTTCGTGCTGCTGTTCCTGCTGAGCCTGATGGTCCACGCGCGCAGCCGCGCGCGCATGCTGCTCGTGGGCGGCACCTTCGTGCTCTTCTCCGGCCTCATCTACTTCGTGTTCATGGCGGCCTGGCTGAACGTGTTCCTCTGGATCGGCGAGCTCAGGATCGTGACGATGATCGCCGGCCTCGTCGCCGTGACCCTGGCGGCCGTCAACATCAAGGATTACTTCTGGTTCAAGTCGGGCCCCTCGCTGTCCATTCCGGACTCGAAGAAGCCGGGCATGTATCAGCGGATGCGCGACCTGGTCGCCGCTCCCAGCGTACTGGCGATGCTCGCGGGCACGGCCGTGCTGGCCATCGTCGTGAACAGCTACGAACTCCTTTGCACGGCCGGGCTGCCCATGGTCTATACGCGCATCCTGACCCTGCGCGAGGCGGACAGCTTCGTCTTCTACATGTATCTCGTGTTCTACAACGTGGTGTACGTGATCCCGCTGCTGGCGATCGTGGGCCTGTTCGTGATGAAGTTCGGCTCCCGCAAGCTGGGCGAGAGCGAGGGGCGCCTGCTGAAGCTGATGTCCGGCATGATGATGCTCGGGCTGGGCGCCGTCATGCTGTTCGCGCCGATGTCGCTGAACAACGCCGGCATCGCCATCGGCCTGCTGGCCGCGGCCGTGCTCGCCACCTCGCTGATACACGCCGTCATGAAGAGACGGGGTCTGATCTGAGCCCGCTCCGCCCCCCACGTCGCGCTGGCGCCTGCGCTCGGCCTGTGTCACGGTGCAGGTTCATATGACCCGGACGTCTGAGATGGATGCCCCGCTGCACCGATACACCCTCGCGGAAGAGATCGCCCACGCGGTCACCCACGGCGTGGGGGCGCTGCTCAGCATCGCGGGACTGACCTGGATGCTCTACGTCTCGGCGGTGATCGCCGACCCGTGGCGCATCGTCGCCAGCGCCGTCTACGGCACCAGCCTGGTGGCCCTGTTCCTCGCCTCCACCCTGTATCACGCGCTGTACGCGACGCGGGCCCGCAACCTGTTCCGCACCCTCGACCACTGCGCGATCTACCTGCTGATCGCCGGCACCTACACGCCATTCCTGCTGGTAGCGATGCGCGGCAGCGTGGGCTGGTGGCTGTTCGGCGCCATCTGGACGCTGGCCACCGCCGGCATCATCACCAAGCTCTGGTTCCGCGACCGCTTCCCGCGCCTGTCCCTGGCGGGCTACCTGGCGATGGGCTGGCTGGTGCTGCTCGCCATGCCCCAGGTGGTGGAGGCCGTGGCCAGCGACGGCATCGTCTGGCTGGTGGCCGGCGGTCTCAGTTACAGCGTGGGCGCCGCGTTTTATGCGGCCGAGCGCATCCCCTACCACCACGCCATCTGGCACCTGTTCGTGCTCGCCGGCGGCGCCTGCCACTTCCTGGCGGTCGCCCTCTACGTGCTGCCGGAGGCCGGTACGGCCTGATCTGCGCTCAGCCGGACTCCTCGTCGTCGCCGCCCAGGCGGTTCATCAGCCCTTCCTTGAACTGATCCAGCTTCTCCTTGGCCCGGTCCTTCAGGGACTCCGTCGCGGCCGACTGCAGCACACGCTCGATCACCGGCTCCAGCACCTGGCGCGCGACCTCCGTGCCGGTGGCACCTCCCGATGCGCGGCCGATGTCGGTGAGCCCGATGCGCGGTATGTCGACGGCGCGTTGTTCGTCGAGATCCGGCAGCGACACGGAGGCACTGGCATCCTCCAGCACGAATCGTTCGATGACCAGCTTGCGGCCGGGCCCCTCGTCCGCGGCCTGCTGCTCCCCGCCGCCGGCGGATTCCAGGTTCTTCATCAGCTCGCGCAGGTTGCTGCCGGTCGCCCGCTGGATCAGATTCACCGTGGCGCCGGAGACCGTGACCTCCTTCAGCACGATGGTGTCCTCCGTGACGGTGGCCGGATCGATACGGATCACGAAGCGGCCCAGCGACATCGCATCGCCGCCGTAACCCTCCGGATTGCCGACGGTGAGGCCGGCGATCTCCGCCCGGGCCTCGCCGAGGTCGATGGAAACACCGCTCACCTCCACCGGCGTACCCGTCGCCGCGGAACCCTGCTGCTCGATGACGCCCGCAACGATGGTGTCGAGCTGGGTATACACGTAGACGAGCCCGGCGGCGACGATGACGACGATCACGCCGAGTGCGATCAGTACCTTCTTCATGACGACTCCTTGCGCATCTCCTGGCGCATTCTGTTGATCAGTCCGCCGCACCGGATAAGCTCGCGCTCCCGGTCGGACAGTCCGTGACGCACGGCGACGCTCAGCTCCCGGTCCCGCACCTCCAGCCGGAAAGGCTCGTCCGATGCGAGCTTCCCGGTCATGTCCGCGGCCTCCAGGACGTCGCTCTCCTCGAGTTCATGGTAGCCGGCCGCGTCCTCGAAAGTCAGCGGCAGCACGCCGTAGTTGATGAGGTTCTGACGGTGGATGCGGGCGAAACTGCAGGCCAGCACCACCCGCAGGCCCAGATGCCGCGGCGCCACGGCCGCGTGCTCCCGGCTCGAGCCCTGGCCGTAGTTCGCGCCGCCGACCACCACGTGGCCGCCCTCGTCGCGCAGCTCGCGTGCGTCCTCCGGGTAGGAGGCGGAGAGGCGGGTGAAGGCGAAGTCCGAGATGCGCGGGATATTGCTGCGGTACGGCAGCGCCTCGGCGCCGGCGGGCAGGATCTCGTCGGTGGAGACGTCGTCGCCGGTCTTCAGCAGTACCGGCAGCGACCAGGAGTCCGGCAGCGGCTCGAACTCCGGCAGCGACTCGATGTTCGGTCCCTTCACGAGTTCCGGACGCTCGCGTCCGCGCTCGGGGCGGACGAACTGGTTCGGCGCCCCGGCGGCGGCATTCGCGGGCAGGGTGATCCGCGGTGCGGGACGCCCGAGACGGCGCGGATCGAATATCTCGCCGGCCAGCGCGGATGCCGTCGCGGTCTCCGGACTGCACAGCCACACCGCGTCGTCGGTGGTGCCCGAGCGGCCCGGGAAATTGCGCGGGGTCGTGCGCAGGCTGTTGCGCCCCGTTGCCGGCGCCTGGCCCATGCCGATGCAGCCGTTGCAGCCCGCCTGGTGGAGGCGGGCGCCGGCCGCGATCAGGGGCTCCAGGTGCCCCGTGGCGACGAGCTGGTGCAGCAGCTGGCGGGTGGTCGGGTTGACGTCGAAGGAGACGTGGTCGGCGACCCGCTGGCCCCGTACCATCTCGGCGCACACGGCGAAGTCCCGGTAGCCCGGGTTGGCCGAGGAGCCGATGTAGCTCTGGTGAACGGGCTCGCCGGCGACCTCCTCGACCGGCACCACGTTACCCGGGCTGGAGGGCCTGGCGATCAGCGGGACGAGCCTGCCGAGATCGATGCGGTCCCGGTGGTCGTAGGCGCAGCCCTCGTCGGCCGCGAGCGGGCGCCAGCTCTCGCCGCGGCTCTCGGCCTCGAGGAACTCGCGGGTACGGTCGTCGGACGGGAACACGGTGGTGGTGGCGCCGAGTTCCGCACCCATGTTGGCGATGACGTGGCGGTCCATCGCGCTCAGGGCGGCGACACCCGGCCCGTGGTACTCGATGACGCGGCCGATGCCACCTTCCACGCCGTGGCGGCGCAGCATCTCCAGGATGACGTCCTTGGCGCTCACCCAGTCGGGAAGCTCTCCCGTGAGTTCGATGCCCCACACCTCGGGCATGGGGATGGCGACCGGCTTCCCGGCCATGACCATCGCGACATCGGCTCCGCCCGCGCCCACGGCGAGCATGCCGAGCGAGCCCGCCGCGCAGGTATGGCTGTCGGCGCCGATCAGCGACTCGCCGGGCGCACCGAAGCACTGCATGTGCAGCGGATGGCTCACGCCGTTGCCGGCCGGGCTGTACACCATGCCGTAGCGCCGGGCAGCGCTCAGCAGGAAGAGGTGATCGTCCGCATTGCGCGCATCCTGCTGCAGCAGGTTATGGTCGACGTACTGCACCGAGAGCTTCGTGCGCACGCGGTCGAGGCCCATCGCCTCAAGCGTGAGTGCGACCAGGGTGCCGGTGGCATCCTGTGTCAGGGTCTGGCGGAACTCGAGCTCGACCGGCTTGCCCGGCGGCGGCATGTCGCCTGCGCAGCACGCCCCGATCAGTTTGCGGGTCAGGTTCTCCGTCATCGCAGCCTCCTCGGGCGGCCCGGAGGATGTCGGGCAGCACGGCCCCACTGTGCCCCGTGTCGCCCCCGCCGCCATCGACAATTCTCAATGGCGCCGCTCCCCGGCATGCTCCGGGTATTCTGCGATGGCGGTGCCAACGAGGAGCCAGAACCCCCCGACGAGCCAGCCTGTGGCGACGTCGCTCGGATAGTGGACGCCGAGGTAGACCCGGCTGAGACCCACCAGCGCGACGAGCGCGGCGCACCAGTAGATCACCTCGAAACGCCGCCGCAGCGAACCGGCATCGCGGGCGATAACGTAGGCCAGGAAGCCGTACAGGGCCATGGCCCCCGTGGCGTGCCCGCTGGGGAAGGAAGGCGACAGCACCATGATGTCCGCGGCGAATTCCGGCCGCGGGCGGTCGAAGAAGTACTTGCCCGTCCAGGTGAACGCCTGCGCCCCGAGGAAGGTGGTCCAGAGCGGAAGGATCAGCCGGCGGCGGCCCCACACCGCAAACAGCGCCGTGCAGACGAGGCCGGTGGCGACCAGCGCCTGGCTCGCGCCCAGATCCGTGACCCATGCCACCACCGTGATCGCCGTCGGCTCGCGCCAGGGCTCGAGATACTCGTGCACCGCGGTGTCGAACCGCTGCAGCTCGCCCCGTTCCAGCAGTTCCTCGATGAGCCCGCCGATCAGGGCGGCGACGTAGGCCGCGCCGAGCACGAGCAGTGTGAGAGGCAGCCCCCGGAAGCGCCCGGGGTCGAGGCGGGCCGCGACGTGACGGTGCAGTCGCGGGTAGCGTTCGGCCAGGGCGGCGACCCGGCGGTGGCCGCGCAGCCACGCGACGAGCGGCGCGGCACGGCGGGCGACAGCGCGCGCGGCACCGTTCGCGTGCCGGGTGAGAAACCAGGCGAGCCGCCAGAGGAGCAGTAGCAAGGCCGCCAGTCCCGCCAGCAGGTAGAGGCTCTCCTCCATGGCCCGAGTATAGAGCACCGCCCGCTCGGAGGACCTTCCGACGGCCGCTCGTGGCATGTACGGATCGGGCCGCGCCCGTGGGCATGCGATTATCCGGCAGCGAGAGTGAGAATCCGGATGAGAGAGACGAACGCGCTACCCGCCCGGGGCCGGCTGGCCCGCGAATCCAGGACTATGGGCCACATGGTTCGCCTGTACTGCCGCGCCCATCACGGCGGTCGCGGCGATGCCGGCGCGGCCCCCTGCCCGCGCTGCCGCGAGTTTCTCGCCTACGCCGACCGACGCCTGCAGAAGTGCCCCTACGGCGAGGACAAGCCCACCTGCGCCAACTGCCCCGTCCACTGCTACAAGCGCGCCCCGCGGGAGTTCGCGCGCACCATGATGGGCTACTCCGGGCCCCGCATGATGCTGCGCCATCCCTGGCTCGCGCTGCGACATATCCTCGACGGCCGCCGCAAGGTGGAGCATCCGATGGCGCTGCGGCGCCGCGACGCAGGGCGCTGACGGCGACGCTGGGCGGCCGCCCGCGCGGGGCCATTGGCAATTCGCAATGCGCTTCCTTAAGGTATGAAAGACCTTAAGGAACCATGAGAGACACGCTAATCGGCACGACGGCGGCACGCAGGACCACGCTCGGCCGGGACGACATCTACCTCTTCCGGGAAGGCACCCATGCCCGGCTCTATCACGGGCTCGGCGCTCACGTGCAGCGCGACGGCACGTCCTTCGCGGTCTGGGCACCCAATGCCGCCGCCGTGTCCGTGAAAGGCGATTTCAACGGCTGGAGCAACGAGGCACACCCCCTCTCGCCGCGCGACGATTCCTCCGGCATATGGGAAGGTTTCGTGCCGGAAGCGGCTGCGGGCGCCGTCTACAAGTATCACGTCCTCTCCCGTTACGACGGCTACCGGGTGGACAAGGGCGACCCCTTTGCCTTCGCCTGGGAGGAGCCGCCGCGCACCGCCTCGAAGGTCGCCACGCTGGACTACGAGTGGGGCGACCGGGGGTGGATGGAGGCGCGGGCCGCGCACAACGCCCTGGATGCGCCCTGGTCGGTCTACGAACTGCATCTCGGGTCCTGGCGGCGGACCGAGGGCAACCGCTACCTCGGATACCGCGAGATCGCCGAGCCGCTGGCCGACTACCTGAACGAGATGGGCTACACCCACGTGGAGTTCATGCCGGTCACCGAGCATCCCTTCTACGGCTCGTGGGGCTACCAGACCACGGGCTATTTCGCGCCGACCGCCCGCTACGGGGCGCCGCAGGACCTCATGTACCTCATCGACCACCTGCACCAGCGCGGCATCGGCGTGATCCTGGACTGGGTGCCTTCCCACTTCCCCGGCGACGAGCACGGTCTGTCCTACTTCGACGGCAGCCACCTCTACGAGCACCAGGATCCGAAGCAGGGCTATCACCCGGAGTGGAACAGCTACATCTTCAATTACGGCCGCAGCGAGGTGCGCGCCTTCCTGCTGTCCAGCGCGCTGTTCTGGCTGGACAAGTACCACATGGACGGGCTGCGCGTGGATGCGGTCGCCTCCATGCTCTACCTCGACTACGGGCGTAAGGACGGCGAGTGGATACCCAACAAATACGGCGGCCGCGAGAACCTGGAGGCGATGGGCTTCCTGCGCCAGCTGAACGAGGCGGCCTACCACCATCACCCGGGCATCCAGACGATTGCCGAGGAGTCGACTGCCTGGCCGATGGTGTCGCGGCCCACCGAACTCGGCGGTCTCGGTTTCGGCATGAAGTGGAACATGGGCTGGATGCACGACACGCTGCACTACATGTCGACGGATCCCGTCTACCGGCGCTATCACCACAACGAGCTGACCTTCGGCATCCACTATGCGTTTTCGGAGAACTTCCAGCTGCCGCTCTCCCATGACGAGGTGGTCTACGGCAAGGGCTCGCTGATCGGGAAGATGCCCGGTGACGAGTGGCAGCGTTTCGCCAACCTGCGCCTGCTGTTCGGCTGGATGTACACCCACCCCGGCAAGAAGCTCGTCTTCATGGGCGGCGAGTTCGGCCAGCGGGCCGAGTGGAACCACGACTCGAGCCTGGACTGGGATTTGCTGGAGGAGGCACCCCATGCCGGCCTCAGGCGCTGGTTCCGCGACCTCGCGGCCTTCTACCGCGCCGAGCCCTCGCTCTGGCGCCACGACTTCGACGGCCGCGGCTTCGAGTGGATAGACGCGAGCGACGCCGGCAACAGCGTCGTGGCCTTCCTGCGCAAGGGTGCGGACGAGCACGAGCGCGTGGCCGTGGTCTGCAACTTCACGCCGGTCCCTCGCCAGGAGTACCGCATCGGCGTGCCGACGGGCGGCACCTGGGTGGAATGCCTGAACAGCGACGCTGAATTCTACGGCGGCAGCGGCACGGGCAACCTGGGCCGCGTCGAGACGGCACCGACCGGCTCGCACGGTCATTACCACTCCCTCAGCCTCACCCTGCCGCCGCTCGGCATCCTCGTGCTGCGCAGCGAGCGCGATCTGGCGCAGCGCAGCCGCCGCGCAAGGCCCACGCGCGCCGGAGGGGAAAGCTGATGCCGGCGCGACGGCGGCCGGCCCTCGTCGACGGCAGATGCCGGGCGGTGGTGGAGAACCTCCGGCCGGAGGTGGACTGCGGCCGCTACCCCGCCAAGCGCACCCTCGGCGACGAGGTGGTGATCGAGGTGGACGCGTTCACGGACGGACATGACAGGATCCGCTGCCAGCTCCGCCACCGGCGCGCCGGAGAGCGGGAGTGGCGGGAGCAGCCGATGACGCCGCTGGGCAACGACCGCTGGCAGGCGAGTTTCGAGGCCGGCGAACTCGGCCGCTACGAATACACCGCCGTGGCCTGGGTGGACGACTTCCTCTCCTGGCGTCACGACCTCGCGCGCTGGGAGGCGGACGCGGATATCGACCGGGCGCTGAGAGCGGGCGCGCTACTCGTCGGCGAGGCGGCCGGGCGCGCCACGGGCGAGGATGCGGGCACGCTCGAGCGCACCGCGAAGGCGCTGGGCGGCAGCGACGCGCTCGAGCAGCGGCGCGGACTCGGTCTCAGCGATACGCTCGCCGGACTCATGCAGCGCTACCCGGACCGCGAACACGAGACGGCCTACGGTCGCACGCTCGAGATCCTGGTCGAGCCGGAACTCGCCCGCTACTCGACCTGGTACGAACTCTTCCCACGCTCGCTCGGCGAGAACGGCCGCCACGGGACATTCCGGGACGTCGAGGCACACCTGGACTACGTCGCGGACATGGGCTTCGACGTGCTCTACTTCCCGCCGATCCATCCCGTCGGCGAGGTCAACCGGAAGGGGCCGAACAACGCCCTCACCGCCGGGCCGCACGACCCCGGCTCGCCCTGGGCCATCGGCTCGTCGCAAGGGGGCCACAAGAGCATCCACCCGGAACTCGGCACGGACGAGGACTTCCGCGCGCTGGTGGCGGCAGCGGGGGAGAAGGGCATCGCGATCGCACTGGACATCGCTTTCCAGTGCGCGCCCGACCACCCTTACGTCGAGGAGCATCCGGAGTGGTTCCGCCACCGCCCGGACGGCAGCATCCAGTACGCGGAGAATCCCCCGAAGAAATACCAGGACATCTATCCGTTCAATTTCGAGAGCGAGGACTGGGAAGGGCTGTGGCGAGAGCTGCGCTCGGTGTTCGAGCACTGGATCGAGCGCGGCGTCACGGTCTTCCGGGTGGACAACCCGCACACCAAGGCCTTCCCCTTCTGGGAGTGGGTCATCGGCGACATCAGGCAGGCGCATCCGGAGGTGGTGTTCCTGTCGGAGGCCTTCACGCGTCCCCGTGTCATGCACAGGCTGGCGAAGCTCGGCTACAGCCAGTCCTACACCTACTTCACCTGGCGCAACACGAAGGAAGAGCTGACGGCCTACGGCACGGAGGTGAGCCAGAGCCCGTCCCGGGAGTACTTCCGCCCGAATTTCTGGCCGAACACCCCCGACATCCTGCACGAGTATCTGCAGGCTGGCGGCCGTCCGGCCTTCATGGCGCGACTCGTGCTCGCCGCGACCATGACCGCGAATTACGGCATCTACGGCCCCGCCTTCGAGCTGCTCGAGGCCACCCCGCGGGAACCCGGCAGCGAGGAATACCTGGACTCGGAGAAATACCAGATCCGCGAGTGGGACCTGGAGCGCCCCGAGAGCCTGCGCGACTACATCACGCGCGTGAACCGGATCCGCCGGGAGAACCCGGCGCTGCAGCGCAACGAGCGGCTGTGCTTCCACCCCATCGACAATCCCCAGCTCATCGCCTACTCGAAGTCGACCCCGGAACTCGACAACGTGATCATCACGGTGGTGAATCTCGATCCGCATCACCGCCAGTCCGGCTTCCTGGAGCTGCCGGTGCACGACTGGAACCTGCCGGGCCCGCACCCCTACCAGGTACACGATCTGCTGTCGGGCGCGCGCTACCTCTGGCACGGCGCCCGCAACTACGTCGAGCTCGATCCGCACGCGAGCCCGGCCCACGTCTTCCGCCTGCGCCGGCGCATCGGCACGGAGCGGGACGTGGATCATTTTTCCTGATCGGCGGCGGCATCGGCACCGCCCGGCGCTACCGCGGTTCGGCGAGATACGGGAGAGACCATGACGCAATCCGACAACCCGACCGCCTGGCAGGAGGACCCGCTCTGGTACAAGGACGCGATCGTCTACCAGGTGCACGTCAAGTCGTTCTTCGACTCGAACGACGACGGCGTGGGGGATTTCAACGGTCTCCGGCGCAAACTCGACTACATCGAGTCCCTGGGCGTGAATGCGATCTGGCTGCTGCCCTTCTATCCGTCGCCCATGCGCGACGACGGCTACGATATCGCGGACTACCGCGGCATCAATCCCGCCTACGGCAACCGGCGCGACTTCCGCGCCTTCATCCGCGAGGCCCACAAGCGGGGGCTGAAGGTGATCACCGAGCTGGTGGTGAACCACACCTCCGAGCAGCACGCCTGGTTCCAGGCCGCGCGCAAGGCGCCGAAGGGCTCCGCCAAGCGCGACTACTACGTCTGGAGCGACACCGACCAGAAGTTTCCCGAGACGCGCATCATCTTCACCGACACCGAAGAGTCGAACTGGGCCTGGGACCCGGTGGCCCAGCAGTACTACTGGCACCGCTTCTTCTCCCACCAGCCGGATCTCAACCACAACAACCCGAAGGTGGTGGAGGCCGTCATACGGGTGATGCGCTACTGGCTCGACATGGGCGTGGACGGCATGCGCCTCGACGCCATCCCCTATCTGTGCGTGCGCGAGGGCACGAACAACGAGAACCTGGCCGAGACCCACGAGGTGATCAAGCGCATCCGCGCCGCCGTTGACGAACACTACGACAACCGCATGCTGCTCGCCGAGGCCAACCAGTGGCCGGAGGACGTGCGCGACTACTTCGGCGAGGCCGACGAGTGCCACATGGCGTATCACTTCCCGGTGATGCCACGCATGTACATGGCCATCGCCCAGGAGGACCGCCATCCCATCGTGGAGATCATGCAGCAGACGCCGGAGATTCCGGATGGCTGCCAGTGGGCGATCTTCCTCCGTAACCACGACGAACTCACGCTGGAGATGGTCACCGACCGGGAACGCGACTACATGTACCACACCTATGCCGCGGATCCGCGCATGCGCATCAACGTGGGCATACGCCGCCGCCTCGCGCCGCTGATGGACAACGACCTCGACCGCATCAAGCTCATGAACAGCCTGCTGCTGTCGATGCCGGGCTCGCCCATCATCTACTACGGCGACGAGCTGGGCATGGGCGACAATTACTATCTCGGCGACCGCAATGCGGTACGCACGCCGATGCAGTGGAGCCCGGACAGGAACGGCGGCTTCTCGAAGGCAGACCCGCAGTCGCTGTACCTGCCGCCGGTCATGGATCCCGTGTACGGCTACCAGTCAGTGAACGTGGAGGCGCAGAGCCGCGACCCGTCCTCCCTCCTGAACTGGACGCGCAAGATCCTCAACATACGGCGCTCCCGCCAGGCCTTCGGGCGCGGCACGCTCGAGTTCCTCGGGCCCGGCAACCGCAAGATCCTGGCCTACATCCGCGAGCACGGCGGCGAGAGCGTGCTGTGCGTGGCGAATCTGAGCCGCTACCCGCAGCCGGTGGAACTCGACCTCTCCCGCTACGAGGGCCGGGTACCCGTCGAGATGGTCGGGCACACCGCCTTCCCGCCCATCGGCCGGCTGCCCTATCTCCTCACGCTGCCCGCTCACGGCTATTACTGGTTCGATCTGGCCGACGAAGCGGACGTGCCCGCCTGGCACCAGGAATACCTGGCCGCGGAGGAACCCGCCTGGCTCGTGCTCTTCGCCTGGCTCGCGAGCTTCGACGAGGAACGGGCCCGTGCGGACGGCCGCCAGGCGGTGGCCGATCGGCTGCTGACGCGCTTCCGGGGAGAGGTGCTGCCCCGCTTCCTCGCCCGTCAGCGCTGGTTCGCCGGCAAGGGCGAGGAGCCTGCCGAGGCGGCGCTCGCCTGGCAGGAACTGTGGCATGGCGACAGCGACGAGTGGCTGCTCACGCTCGCCGAGAGCCGTGCCGACGGCGAAGACCGTCGGTATTTCCTGCCGCTGGGCATCTGTCCGGACGATGACGAGGAGCGCGTGCAGGCGGTCGCCCCGGCCGTCCTCGCCCGCGTGCGGCAGAAGGCCAAGACGGGCCGGCTGTTCGACGCCTTCGCCGACCCCGCATTCAGCCGCGACCTGCTGGCGGCGCTCGCCCGCGGCCGCAGCGTGAGCCTGGGGGACGCGCGGCTCGAGTTCCATGCGACCAGAGCCCTCCCCGACCTGCTGGAAGGGGATCCGGCGGCGCTGGAAGTGACGCGCACCCGCACCGAAGGCAGCAATTCCACCCTGCTGGTGGGCGACAAACTGTTCCTGAAGGGCTACCGACGCATCCGCGCCGGCGTGAACCCGGAATGGGAGATGGGGCGCTTCCTGACCGAGGTCTCACCCTGCGAGCACATCGCGCCGGTCGCCGGGGCAGTGGAACTGCACCGGGCCGGCTCGGAGCCGGCCCTGCTCGCCCTCGTGCAGGCGCGGGCGGCCAACCAGGGCGACGGCTGGAGCTACACCACGGACTACCTGCTGCGCTTCGCCGAAGGCGTGCTGCACCGGGAGGAGCCGGAATCCGGTCACGGCCAGCACGACAACTACTGCCGCATGATGGGCATACTGGGCCGGCGCACGGCGGCGCTGCACCGGGCGCTGGGCGCCGGCACCGGCGACCCCGCCTTCGAGCCCGAGCCGATCGACGCCGCGTGGCTCGCCGGCTGGACGAAACGCATCGCGGAGGAGGCCGCGCAGACGACGGCACGCCTTGCCGCGTTGCACGATCGACTGCCGGAGCAATCCCGCGAGCCGGTCGAATGGTTCCTGTCCCTGCGCGAACGCTGGCAGGTCATACTCGACGATCTCCGGCCGCGGCGGGCGACGGCGGTGCGCACCCGCTACCACGGCGACTACCATCTGGCCCAGGTGCTGCTCGACGAGGACGATTTCGTGATCACGGATCTCGAGGGCGAGCCGGGCCGCAGCCTCGAGGAGCGCCGTGCGAAGCACACTCCGCTGAAGGACGTCGCCGGGATGCTGCGTTCCTTCGACTACGCCCGCGCGATGACCCTGGACGCCGACATCCTGCGCGAGTCGGCCGTCAACCGCGACCGGCTGGCGCCCATGCTGGAAACCTGGCGCGAGGAGGCGAGCCGCGCATTCCTCGACGCCTACCGTCAGGACATGGAAGGCGGCGATGCCTGGCCGCAGGAGGAGGCTGCGGCCGAGGGGCTGCTCGGCCTGGCCGGGCTGGAGAAGGCGCTCTACGAGATCCGCTACGAACTCGACAACCGGCCCGACTGGCTGTCGGTGCCGCTCGGCGGGGTGCGCTCCATACTGGGACGTTCGGGGAACTGACGCGGTGGGTCCGCGCTCCCGCGCCGGCAGGCACCGTTGGCCGCACTAGGGCTCGGCGGCAACCTCGCCGTCTTCGCACTCGCCTGCGTCGCCGTCTGGGGTGCCGGCGCGCTCCTGACGCGCTGCGTCGACGTCATCGCGGAACGCCGCGGGATCGGCCGCGCGTTCATGGGATTCGTGGTGCTGGCCACCGCCACCCAGCTGCCCGAGCTCGTGACCAACTCGACCGCGGCGCTGCGCGGGGACGCGCGCCTGGTGCTCAACAGCATGTTCGGCGGCGTCAGCCTGCAGACGGCCGTGCTGATCGGCGCGGACTTCATGGGCGCGCGCTACGCGCTGACGCACCTGTCGCGCAGCCCCTCCAACATGGCCCAGGCCACCCTGCTCATACTCCTGCTGGGTATTCTGCTCGCCGTGTCCGTCACCGGCGACGTCCCCATCCCCGGCACGACCGGTCTCGCGCCGGCGCTGCTCGCGGTCGCTTATGTCGTCATCGTGCGGCTCCTCTGGAACATCGAGCAGGATCAGCCATGGCAGCCGCGGGTGCAGAAGGACGACGGCGTCGGCGACCGGGCCATCGCCAACGAGGCCCTGAGGCGCCGCTCCGTCGGCAGCCTGGTCGGCTATGCAATCGCCAGCGCCGCCGTAATTCTGGTGGCCGGCGTGATACTGGTGCTCTCCGCCCAGTCGATCGCGGCGCTGAGCGGCCTCGGCGCAAGCTTCGTCGGCGTGACGCTCCTTGCCACCGCCACCTCGCTGCCGGAACTCAGCACGACACTCACCGCGGTCCGCCTCGGCCGGCACAGCATGGCGGTGTCGGACATCTTCGGCAGCAACCTGATCATGGTGGGGCTCCTGCTGCCGGCCGACCTGCTCTATCGTCCCGGGCCCCTGCTCGACCACATGGACTCCTCCGCCCGCTTCGCGCTCACGCTCGCCATCGTGCTGACCGCGGTCTACCTGACCGGACTGGTGCTGCGCCGGCGGCGACGCTTCCTGCGGCTCGGCTTCGACTCATGGGCCGTACTGCTCCTGTATGCCGGCGGCCTTGCCGTCCTCTACCACCTGAGATGATCGCATGAGCGTCACGATCATCTCCTTCGTTCTCATCCTTCTAGCCATCACGGCCACCGGCGCCATGTCCGTGATCCACAAGCGCAGGCATCCCCGTGACTACCTGGTGGCGAGCCGCAGGATTCCGCCCTGGCTGTCGGCCCTGTCCACCGTGGCCACCAACAACTCCGGCTTCATGTTCATCGGCATGATCGCCTACACCTACCGGCTGGGCATCGAGGCCGTGTGGATGATGGTCGGCTGGGTGCTGGGCGACATGCTCATGTGGCTGTTCGTGCACCCCCGGGTGCGGCGCGCCTCCGCCGACGAGGACACCCGCAGCCTGCCCGGCATGGTGGGCACCCGCCTCCGTGACGGGACGGTCATGCGGCCCGTCGTGGTACTCGCGGGGCTGATCACCATCGTCTTCCTCGGCGTCTACGCAGCCGGCCAGCTGAAGGCCGGCAGCACCGCCCTGCATGCGCTGTTCGGCTGGGACATGTGGGTGGGCGCGGTTATCGGGACGGCCATCGTGATCCTGTATTCCTACGCCGGCGGCATACGGGCAGACATCTGGACGGATGCCGCCCAATCCTTCGCCATGATCATCTCCATGGCGATGATCCTCGGCGCCGGCGCCATGGAGATCGGCGGCTGGGACGCACTGATGGACAATCTCCGCGCCCAGGACCCGAGCCTCGTGCGCTGGATGCCGGACGAACTCGCCTTCGGACTGCTGCCCTTCATCACGGGCTTCATGTTCGCGGGCATCTCCGCGGCCGGTCAGCCCCACCTCATGACGCGGATCATGGCGATCGAGAGCGTCGATTCGATCCCGCGCGCCGGCTTCTACTACTTCGCGTGGTACATCCCCTTCTTCGTTGCCTCCATCGGCGTGGGGCTCTACTGCCGGGCCATCATCCCCGACATCGCGACGCTCCCTCTGGCCGAGGGGCTGCGAGAGCCCACCGAGCTCGCGCTGCCGCTGATCACCATGCGACTGCTCCCGGAATTCTTCGTCGGCCTCGCCCTCGCGGGGCTGTTCGCCGCCACCATCTCCACCGCAGACTCGCAGATCATCGTCTGCTCCGGCGCCATGACCCAGGATGTGCGGCCCCGCTGGCAGAATTCCTACCTCGCCTCGAAGCTGGCGACCTTCTCCGTCGCCGGCCTCGCCCTCGGCATCGCCCTGTACGCGCCGGAAGGCGTCTTCGGACTGGTGCTGATCGCCTGGTCCGCGCTGGGCGCGAGCCTCACGCCGGTGCTGGTGCTGCAGCTGTTCGGACGGCCGCCGGGTACGGCTACGGCGCTGGCCATGATGATCGCCGCCGTCGCCACCGTCTCGTTCTGGCACCTGTCGCCATGGAACGACGACGTGTTCAAGGCGCTGCCGGGCGCGGTGGCGGCCGTCCTGGTCTACGGGACCGCGAGACTCGCTGCGCTGGCACGGCGATGAGCCCGCCCGGAGCCGCAGTTATACTCACGTCTTCCGATCCCACGCCGGCCGCGCCGGCCGCAGCCTACAGGAGTCGAGCCTTGATCCAGCCCCGCATCTCCCGTCTCGCCGCCGCCCTCGGCTTCGCCGCCGCTCTCCTCGCCCCGGCACCACACGCTCAGGAGGCCGGCGAAAACGGTGAGGCTCATCCGCTCGCCTCAATCCCGCTGCGCACCATCGGTCCGGCCATCAGCTCCGGGCGCATCGCCGATCTCTCCTTTCACCCCGAGCGGCCGCAGGAGTTCCTGGTGGCCGTGGCCTCGGGCAACCTCTGGAAGACCACCGACGACACCACTACCTGGACGCCTGTATTCGACGACTACGGCGCCTACGCCGTCGGCGTGATCGCCCGCGATCCGCAGGACCCGGATACGGTGTGGATCGGCACCGGCGAGAACAAGGCCCAGCGCAGCGTGGGCTACGGCGACGGCGTCTACAGGTCCACCGACGGCGGCGGCTCCTGGACCCACATGGGCCTCACGGACTCGGGCCACATCGGCCATATCTGGATCCACCCGGAGGACAGCGACTTCGTGCTGGTGGCCGCCCACGGGCCGCTCTGGAGCGACGGCGGCGACCGGGGCCTGTACCGCAGCACGGACGGCGGGGAGAGCTGGACCCGCATCCTCGACATCGACGAGCACACCGGCGTGAACGAGTTCGTCGTCGACCCGGCGGACGCCGACACCATCGTGGCCGCGACCTACCAGCGCCGCCGCCACGTCTGGACGCTGATTAACGGCGGGCCGGGCAGCGGCATCCACAAGACCACCGACGGCGGGGAGACCTGGACGGAGATCACCGCCGGCCTGCCCGAGGACAACATGGGCAAGATCGGCATCTCCATGGCGCCGTCCGCACCGGACACGCTCTACGCCATCATCGAGGCGAACGACGAGGAGAAAGGCGTCTACCGCTCCACCGACTTCGGCAACAGCTGGGAGAAGCGCTCGGAGCACATGACCACCAGCCCCCAGTACTACAACGAGCTGGTGATCGACCCGCTGGACGCCGACAAGGTCTACGCCCTGGACACCGTCACCCACGTGTCGGAGGACGGGGGCGCCACCTGGCGCGAACTCGGCATGGAGTTCCGCCACGTCGACGACCACGCCCTGTGGATCGACCCGGAGAACACCGACCACCTCTACATCGGCGGCGACGGCGGCATCTACGAGACCTGGGACGGCGGCACCACCTGGCGCCACGTGCGCAACCTGCCCGTGACCCAGTTCTACCGCATCCACCCGGACAACGCCGAGCCCTACTACAACGTCTGCGGCGGCACCCAGGACAACAACTCGCTGTGCGCGCCGTCGCGCACGACGGTGGTTCACGGCATCACCAACTCCGACTGGACCTTCGTGCTGGGCGGCGACGGCTACAAGCCCCAGTTCGACCCCAACGATCCGAACATCATCTACGCGCAGTACCAGTACGGCGGGCTGGTGCGCTACGACCGCCGCACCCGCGAGCGCATCGCCATCACGCCCCTGCCGGGGAGCGGCGAGAAGAACTACAAGTGGAACTGGAACACGCCGCTGCTGGTGAGCCCCCACGACCCGCAGCGGCTGTACTACGCGGCCGAGTACCTGTTCCGCTCGGACGACCGGGGCGACAGCTGGGAGAAGGTGAGCCCCGATCTCACCCGGGACCTCGACCGCAACCAGCTGGAGGTGATGGGCCGGGTCTGGAGCGTGGACACCATCGCCAAGAACGACTCCACCTCCCTCTACGGCGCCGCCATCGGACTCAGCGAGAGCCCGGTGCTGGAGGGCGTCATCTACGTCGGCACCGACGACGGCGTCATGAACGTCACCAGCGACGGCGGCGAGACATGGAGGCGCACGACCCGCTTCCCGGGCGTACCGGACATGTCCCTGATCGAGGACGTGGTGGCCTCGGTGCACGACCCGGACGTGGCCTATGCCGTGTTCGACAACCACAAGCGCGGCGACTACCGGCCCTACGTGCTGAAGACCACGGATCGGGGCCGCAGCTGGCGGCCGATCACCGGCGACCTGCCGGCCAGAGGCTCCGCCCACACCATCGCCGAGGACCACGGGAACCCGGACCTGCTGTTCGTCGGCACCGAGTTCGGCCTGTACTTCACCCAGGACGGCGGCGAGAGCTGGCACGAGCTCAGCGGCGGCGGCTTTCCCACGATCGCCGTGCGGGATCTCGAGATCCAGCGCCGGGAGAACGACCTGGTGGTGGGCACCTTCGGCCGCGGCATCTGGATCCTGGACGACTACGCACCGCTCAGGACCCCGATCGGCGAACTCGGCGATGCCGAGCTGTTCCCCATCCGCGACCCCTGGCTCTACATCGAGGGCTACATCTGGGACGACCGGGAGAAGGGCTCCATGGGCAGCGGCTTCTATGCCGCGCCGAACCCGCCCTACGGCGCGGTGTTCAGCTATTACCTGGAAGAGCCACTGCTGCCCGCGCGCAAGGAGCGCCGGCGCCAGGAGATCGAGGTGGAGATCGAGGGCGGCGACACGCCCTACCCGGACTGGGAGGTGCTGCGCGCCGAGGACCGGGAGGAAGAGCCCCGGCTGCTCCTGCTGGTGCGCGACGCCGAGGGCCGGCTGGTGCGGCAGGTGACCGGCGAGACGGCTGAGGGATTCCACCGCAGCGCCTGGGACCTGCGTATGCCGCCGCCGGACCCGATCGTCCTCGGTGAACCCGAGCAGCGCATGTACTGGGAATCCGACCCGGTAGGTCCGCTGGCATTGCCCGGCCAGTACACCGCGCAGCTGGCGCGGCTGGTCGACGGCGAGCTCACCACGCTCGGCCTGCCCGAGGCGTTCACCGTCAGGCCGCTGGACAACAGCCCCGAGATCACGGACGAGCGGCGCGCCCTGCAGGCTTTCCAGCTGAAGGCCGCCGAGCTGCAGCGGGCGGTCAAGGGTGCGGTGCAGGCGGTGGAGCAATACCGCGCGCGCATCGACCACCTGCAGGCGGCACTGCTGGAGACGCCCGCCCGGTCGCCGGCCGACTTCGAGGAACTGGTGCGGCTGTCCAACCGCCTGGCCGACGTGGCCATCGCTCTCACCGGCGACACCACCGTGGCCTCGCGCAACGAGCCGGTGGCCATGCCGGTGGCGAGCCGGGTGAACACCATCTACACCTCCCAGGTGTGGACGCAGTTCCCGGTGCCGGCGCAGTACGAGACGTCCTACGACATCGCCGCACGGGAGTTCTCGGCCGCCCTCGCCGAACTGCGTGCCGTGCGGGACGAGCTGAGGGCCATCGAGAGCCGGCTGGAAGACCTGGGGGCACCCTGGACGCCGGGACGGCTGCCGGACTGGCAAACGCAGTGAATGCTCCGCGCCGGCGTCGGGACGAGAACCGACGCCGGCGCGGGATGCCCGTCTAGCCCAGCTTCTTCTCCAGCTCGTCGGGGCCGAGTGCGCCTATGCCGAGCGTCTCCGGCGTGCGCCGACCCTCGGCCGTATAGTCGTGGGCCATCAGCACGGAGGCCAGCCGGATGACCGCATCCATCATCGGCGTCTCGACGCCCGCCTGGTCACCGAGGCGAGCCATGAAGACGAGCCCGTAGCCCACGTCCTCGTTCAGGTAGCGGTGATCCAGCGCAGGTTGCGCCCCGATGCCGCGGAACCCCGGCGCCTCGCGATAGCCCGAGCCGTAGTTGGCCTCCCGCATGTAGCCCTGGCGCACGCCCATCTCCGGATCCGGCCGGATGTCCAGCCCCAGCGCGCGGCCGATGGCGATGCGCTCGCCGTCCAGGGCCGCGATCAGCCGGCCGACCGAGTCCGTGACGCCCTCCTCGTAGAACAGGAAGTCGCCGGCGGTGCCCTCGATGCGCGCCGCATTGGCCAGCGTCACGGCCGGATGGATGACCGGGTTGGCGTTCTGCAGGCTCGTCTGCAGCACGTTGCGCGCGGGTTCCATGCCCGGATAGACGTCGGCGATGCTCTCGAGCACGGCAGCTGTCTCCGCACCCGGCAGCGCCGCCAGCAGATTGCCCGCGCGCAGTTTCAGGAATACCCGGATGCTGCCGGGCGCGACGAGCCGTACCGCGTAGGGCAGCGTCGAGGTCTCGGCGAGGCGCACGGCATCGCGCCCGCGGGCGAGGCGGGCCGACCGGCGGAAGGCGAGCGCACCGCCGCAGGAACTCGGTGAGACGATCACCGTCTGGCCGGCCGTAAGCCTGCCGCGCACCGCCTCGCCGAAGGGCTCGGTGGAATAGGCCGGGCCGACCACGTAGACGAGATCGGCGCCGTCCAGCGCCTCGCCGACGTCGTAACCCGCGTAAGCCACTGGCGCGCTTCCGGCGATATCGCCGTCCGCCGTGATGCTGCCCGCGGCTGCGATGGCGTCGATGTTCTCCGCGAAGCGGGGAAAGTCGAACAGCCGCACTTCGTGGCCGTGGGAGGCGCAATCGAAGGCGACGGCCGTGCCGCCGGCGCCGGAACCGAGTACCGCTATTCTCATCCTGGACTCCCGATCTGCATCGGCGCCCATTCTGCCGGCTCCGCCCGGCGGCCGGTATCCGCATATCACGCGGTCCCCTCTGACCGCCCCGGGCCGATGCTACGATACCGGATTGCCCCTGCGTGGCCCCTGTCCCGATAGCGATGCGGAAGCCGAATCACAGCCTGTTGCGCGTATTGCGCACCCTGCCGGCGACGGTCGCGGCAGCGGCCGTGGCGAGCGTAGCAACTGTCGCGCCGATCGTCATGGCAATTGCGGTGGTTTGCGTCGCGGCGCTGCCGTCGGTCACGTCCGCGGCGGAGCCGTCGGCCGCGGGAGACGACGCACTCCCGACCGGGCGTCCCCGCATCGGGCTGGTGCTCGGCGGCGGCGGCGCGAAGGGTGCGGCCCACATCGGCGTGCTGCGCGTGCTCGACGAGTTGCGCATTCCGGTGGACTGCGTCGTCGGCACGAGCATGGGTGCGCTGGTGGGGGCGCCGCTCGCCGCCGGCATGCCGCCGGAGCGCATCGAGAGCATCGTGCGGGGCACCGACTGGTCGCGGACCGTGGGCGGCAAGGGGCTGCGCCGGCGCACCCCCATCCAGGAGAAGCTGGCGACGCGCAGCTACACCAATCTGGTGGAGCTCGGCGTCAGCCGCCGCGGACTGACGACGCCGGGCGGCCTGCTGCGCACGCAGAACATCGAGGACATGATCCGGGCTCTGGTCTCCTCCGGAAGACTGACCACGGACTTCGACGATCTCTCCATCCCGTTCCGCGCCATCGCCACCGACATGGTCGCCGGCGAGATGGTGGTGCTGGGAAGCGGCGACCTGTCGCTCGCCCTGCGCGCGGGCATGGCGGTGCCGGGAGTCTTCGCTCCGGTCGCCCGGGACGGCCAGGTGCTGGCCGACGGCGGCATGATGCGCAATCTGCCGGTGGACATCGCCCGGGACTTCTGTGCCGACGTGGTGATTGCAGTCTGGCTGTCGACGCCGCAGCCGGAAGCCGACGAACTCGGTTCGGCGATCTCGCTGCTGGGGCGCGCCGTGGACGTGGCGATCATTGCCAACCAGAACGAGCAGATCGCCAGCCTGACCGAGCGCGACGTGGGCATCGAAGTGCCGATGGGCGACATCACGGCCGCCGACTTTCACCGCGTCCCGGAGGCCATCGACGCCGGCAGGGCTGCGGCCGAGCGCATGCGGGAATCCCTGCGGCGCTATGCCGTCGCGGAGGCGCAGTACGCGCAGTGGCGGCAATCGATCAGCGACGGCGGCAACCAGACGCTGCAGCTGGCGGAAGTGCGGATCGACGGACTCGAGCGCGTGAACGAGAACTACGTCCGCGCACAGCTGCAGCATGCCACTCCCGGCGCCGCGGTGACGATGGATCAGATCGCCGAAGACACCGACCGGGTATTCGCGCTCCGCGACTTCGAGCGGGTGAGCTACGAGGTGAACGGACCGCCCGGTGCCCGCGTCCTCACCATCAGCCCGGTGGAGAAATCCTGGGGTCCCGATTACCTGCGCTTCGATCTGGGCCTGACGGCCAACGAGCCGGACGAACTGCAGGGCCTGGTGCGGGCCGACTACACACGCACCTGGCTGAACCGGCGGGGCGGCGAGTGGCACAGCGCGCTGCAGGTGGGACAGCAGAGTCTGCTGCAGACGGACTTCCATCAGCCGCTGGACATCCGGCAGCGTTTCTTCCTCCAGGCCATCGCCCGGATCGAGAGCGACCTGCAGGACGTGTTCCTGGGCGAGGATCGCATCGCCACCTACCAGCTGACGGAGACCTGGGGCCAGCTCGACTTCGGCGTGAACCTGGGCACCCGCGCGCAGCTCCGGGCGGGACTGCGCCACGGTCAGCTGGACGTCGACATCGACACGGGCCTCTCGTTTCTGCCGGAGATCGACGATCTCGGCGAGTCGGCGATCGTGCTCGGCGGCGTCTACGACACCCGCGATGCGGTGGCATTGCCCACCCGGGGCACCTACGTCGACCTGCGCTACCTCCATTCCGGCGACTGGCTCGGCGGCGAACAGGACTACGAACTGGTGGAAGGCGTCTACAGTCGGGCCTTCGACTGGCGCGGCGATTCACTCAGCCTCACCCTCGGGGGCGGCGCCGGCCTGTCCGGCCAGCTGCCGCCGAACCGGCAGTTCCGGCTCGGCGGCATCCGCACCTTCCCCGGCCTGCGGCCGGGCGAGCTGCGTGGCAGCGGCTACTGGTTCGCCGGCGCCAGCTACTACTGGCACGTCGCGGAGATCTCGCCGGTTTTCGGTCAGGCGCTGTACGCGGGCCTGCGGCTGCATGCCGGCCGGCCGGAGGGCCGCGTGGACGGCATCGACGAGGAAGTCTTGTACGGTCTGGCCGGCTCCCTGGCCGGGCGCACGCCCGTCGGTCCCGTGCTGTTGTCGCTCGGCTTCGCGGACGACGGCCGCTGGCAGCTGCAGTTCAGCCTTGGCCGTCCCGTCTCCGAAGGCTCCCTCCTGGACGAAACTCACTGACACCGGCCCGGCGCCGGGCAGCTGCAGATTCTGCAGCGAATTCCTGCAGCATTTTCGCCCCGGAGGCCCTGCCGGCAGCCGTCCCCGCCGCCTCCATCGCGCCACAGGCCCCGGCGCAGGGGCTTCACGGCGTCCCGGTACGGTTCTTGCTTCATTCCCGGTGAGAGAAACCGACGCGACAAGGAGGAAGCATGAGATACGCGATCGCAATCGCATTCCTGTTCGGTATGGCAGCCACGTTCACGGCCACTCCTGCGCTGGCGCAGGCCGAGGCGGAGAATTACGAGTCCATCCTCGAATATCGGGCCTGGATGTACACGGCTCCGGACGAGTACTACTTCTTCGAGGACGACAGCAAGCAGGTCCTCGACTACAAGGCAGAGCGCATCGTGCGCATCTGCATCGGCGACAGCCGTCATCTGGTGCCCCTGAAGGTGAAGTACGACGACAGCACCGCCATGATCGAGACGGGCGACTGCATGCGGGTCGAGGCGAAGAAGATCTCCCTCGAACCGGCCAAGCGACTGGAGTCGAACGCGGTGATCCGCGCCGAAGTCCAGACCATGAACTGATATCCGGGCGTGCGATGCAGCCGGAGAGAGTCGGGCGAGGCCCGTCTGCCGCTGCATGACCCCGGCCGGCACGGTCCGGCAGACAGCCCGGCCGCGGGAGACCGCGGGCCGGGTTTTTTCGCTAGGAGGCCCTAGAAACTTGCGGTAAACCGCGCTGTCCGGCGCACGGGCGGAACGCTAGAATTTTCGGGGGGATACGAGGGAACACCGATGCCCGAGCGTCCGAAGCCCGCAGTGCGCATCGCCGGCGGCAACCGCTGGCTGCGCGGGACTCGGCGCGCCGCTTTCTTCTGCCTGCTGTGGGTGCTGCTCGGCGGCGGCAGCGCCGCCAGCTGGACGGTGGGGGCGCCGGCGGTGGCCGCGGCCACGCTCCTGAGCCTGCGGCTCTGGCGGGGCCCGCTGCTGTCCCTGGTCGGGCTGCTCCGCTTCCTGCCCTGGTTCGCCCGCCAGTCCCTCGCCGGGGCCGTGGACGTGGCCGTGCGCGCGCTGCATCCCGACATGCCGCTCTACCCCGGCACGGTCCGGCACGACCTGCGGCTGCCCGAGGGCGCGTCGCGCATCGCGCTCGCCAACGTGATCAGCATGCTGCCCGGCACCCTCAGCGCCGATCTCGAGGGCAACGGACTGGTGGTCCACGCGCTGGACGCCCGCCAGGACCTGCACCGCATGGTGGCCGACCTGGAGCCGCGCATCGCCGCGGTGTTCGGCGTGGCGCTGGAGCCGTCGGCATGAACGTGCCACTCGCCATTGCCGCCTTCCTGCTGCTGAACCTGGCAGCCGGTCTGTGGCGGGTGATGCGGGGGCCCACCGCGGCGGACCGCATGCTCGCGGCCCAGCTGTTCGGCACCACTGCGGTGGCAACCCTGCTGCTGCTCGCCGAGGGCACTGAGCAACCCGCGCTGCGCGACGTGGCGCTGGTCTTCGCCCTGCTGGCGGCCGTGGCCGCCGTCGCTTTCGTCCAGCGCGTCTGGAGCCGGAGGACCGAGGATGTCCCCGACTGAGTGGGTCATCGAGATCGCCAGCATCCTGCTGCTCGCGGCGGGCGCGGTCTTCTTTTTCGCCGGCACCGTGGGCATGCTGCGATTCCCCGATTTCTACAGCCGGCTCCACGCCCTGACCAAGGCGGACAACGTGGGCCTGGGCCTGACCGTGCTCGGGCTGGCGCTGCGCGCCGACTCGCTGGCCACCGTCGGCAAGCTGCTGGTGATCTGGGCGCTGGTGCTGCTCGCCGGCGCCACCGCCTCCCACCTGATCGCGCGCTCCGGTCTGCGCCGGGGCATCCGCCCCTGGACGGCGCCGTGAACACAGGGCTAGTGCTGGACCTCGTGCTCGTCCTGGTGCTGCTCTGGGTGGGCTGGGCCGCCCTGTGGAGCCGGGACCTGTTCCGCGGCATCGTGCTGTTCATCGCCTTCGGCATGGTGCTGGCCCTCGTCTGGATCCGCCTCGGGGCGCCGGATGTGGGGCTGGCCGAGGCGGCAATAGGAGCGGGCCTGACGGGCGCCCTGCTGCTCGCCACCTGGGGCGCGCTCCCGCCCGGCTCCGGCACGCCCGACGGCGAGGACGAGCCGGAAGAGGATTCCGGCCAGGAGGCCGGAGAGACGGCGACGGGAGGATCCGATGCGGGCTGACCGGTGGCACCGCCATCTGCTGCGTTTGGTACTGGGGCTCGCGCTCCTGGCGGTGGCGGCCGGCGTGAGCCTCGCGCTCATGACCGCGCCGGTGGCTCCCGGTCTCGGCGATGCCATCCACGGGGCGCTGCCCGGAGCCGCGGCAGCGAATCCGGTGACCGCCGTGCTGCTCGACTTCCGCGGCTACGACACACTGCTCGAGATGGCCGTGCTGACGGCAGCGCTGGCCGGCGTCTGGTCTCTCGGGCGGGCGCATCGCACGCGGCCCACCAACCCGAGTCCGGTGCTGATCGGCCTGACCCGGGTCATCGCGCCGCTGTTCCCCATGATCTGCGGCTACCTGCTGTGGGTGGGCGCGGACGGCCCGGGCGGCGCCTTCCAGGCGGGCGCGGTGCTGGCGACGGCTGCCGTGCTCTACGTGCTTTCGGAGCGGCGCCCCGGCCCGCGCCTGCCGGAACAGCCCATGCGGGCGGGCGCCGTCGCCGGACTGGGGGTCTTTCTTGCCGTCGCGCTCGGCGTGATGGCCGGGGGCGGCCGTTTCCTCGAGTATCCGGCGCCGCTCGGCAGTGGTCTGCTGCTGCTCATCGAGACGGCGGCGGCCGTGGGCATCGCGCTGATACTGGCGGGACTGTTCATCGGCGGACGTCCGGGGGGCAGCGATGGATAACGGCCTGCTGTTCGCGGCCGGCGGGCTGGGGGTATTCCTGATCGGCGCCTGGGCCGTGGTGCTGCGCGCCCACCTCATCCGCAAGATCCTGGCACTGAATCTGATGAGCAGCGGCGCGTTCCTGCTGCTCGTGGGCGCCGGCGCCATCGGGCACGCCGGCGTCGACCCGGTCCCCCAGGCGATGGTGATCACGGGGATCGTGGTCAGTATCTCGGCCACGGCTCTGGGTCTCGCGATCGTGTTGCGGATCGCCAAGACGACGGGCCGCGCCCTGCTGCCGGAAGACCGGGAGCGGACGCCGACCGACAGGCCGCTGCGGTAGACCGGCATGCAGACCTTCATCGTCGACACGCCGTGGACGATCTGGGTGGTGGCCGTGCCGCTGATCGGTGCACTGCTCGCTTTCCTGTGGCCGCGGCGGGCGGTGGCGACAGGTTTCGCATTCGGCCTCGCGACTGCCGCCGTCTCCCTGGCGTTGCTGTGGCAGGTGGCGGCGTCCGGCCCCCGCATCTATGCCATGGGCGGCTGGGGGGCACCGATCGGCGTGGATCTCCACACCGACGGACTGTCGGCGATCATGCTGACCATGGCGGCCGTGGTGGGCACGGCGGTGAGCGTCTACGCCCGGCCCTATCTGGCGGCCACGCCGGACAAGGCGCGCGGCTTCTGGCCGCTGTGGCTGTTTCTGTGGGCGGCGCTTAACGCGCTGTTCCAGACCAACGATATCTTCAATCTCTACGTCACCCTGGAGCTGCTGGGGCTGTCGGCCGTGGCTCTGGTGGCCCTGGCCGGCAGCGGCCCGGCGCTGCTCGGCGCCATGCGCTACCTGTTGGTGAGCCTGTGCGGCTCCATGGCCTTCCTGGTCGGTATCGCGCTCCTGTACCGGGCCTACGGCACCCTCGATCTCACGCTGCTGGCGGCCCGTGCCGACGGCGGCCTGCAGCTCGGCATCCCGCTCGGCGCGATGGTGGCCGGCATGCTGCTGAAGACGGGCCTGTTCCCGTTCCACGTCTGGCTGCCGCCGGCCCACGGCAGCGCCAGAGCGCCGGTGAGTGCGCTGCTCTCGGCACTGGTGGTCAAGGCGTCGTTCTATGTGCTGCTCCGCCTCTGGTTCACTTTCCAGCCCGCCGACGAGGGACTGGCGCTGCTGCTCGGCGGACTGGGTGCCGTCGCCGTTTTCTGGGGTTCGTTCCAGGCGCTGAGGCAGCGCCGGCTGAAGCTGCTGGTGGCCTACTCCACGGCGGCGCAACTCGGCTACCTGTTCCTCGCCTTCCCGCTGGCGGCCTCGGACCCGGCGCTCGCCTGGGGCGGCTCGATCTATCTGGCCGTCTCCCACGCCTGCGCGAAGGGCGCGATGTTCCTCGCCGCCGGCAGCATCATGACGGAGCAGGGCCACGACGACATCGACGGACTGGACCGGGTAGTGGACCGCATGCCGCTGACCACGGCCGCCTTCGCGCTGGCCGGCATCAGCCTCGCCGGCCTGCCTCCCACGGGCGGCTTCGTGGGCAAGTGGATGCTGCTGCAGGCGGCGCTGGAACAGGGCCTGTGGCACTGGGCGCTGGTCATCGTCGGCGGCGGCCTGCTGACCGCGGCCTACGTCTTCCGCGTGCTCGGTTACGCCTTCACGGAATCTTCCCACGCCCGTGAGGAACACGCCGTCCCGCGCACCATGGAATGGGCCGCGCTGGCGCTTGCCCTCGCCGCCGTCTCGCTGGGCTTCATCGCCCCCTGGGCGCTGTCGCTGCTGGAGGGAGTGCTGCCGTGACGGTGAACGCCTGGCTGCCCCTCGCCATCCTGGCCAGCTCGCTGATCCCGGGCCTCATCATCTTCACGCTGCCGGAGCGGGCGGTGGCGCTGCGCACTACGCTGAACCTGGGCGGCGCGGTCGTGAAGATCCTGCTGCTGGTCCTGATGATGGTGGGCGTCTTCCACGGCGTCGTGTTCGAGGTGCGCATCCCGCTGGTACCCGGGCTCGACTTCGTCCTGCATGCCGACGCCCTGTCGCTGCTGTTCGTGAACCTCTCCGCGGTGCTGTGGCTGGCGACCACGGTCTATGCCATCGGCTACCTGGAGGGTTCGCCGCACCGCAGCCGCTTCTTCGGCTATTTCAGCCTGTGCGTCACCGCCACCGTGGGCCTCGCCATGGCGGGCAACCTGCTCACCTTCCTGGTCTTCTACGAGGCGCTCACGCTCACGACCTATCCGCTGGTGGTCCACCGCGAGACGGAGGTGGCACGGCGGGCCGGGCGCATCTACCTGGCCTACACCCTGCTCGGCGGCGTGCTGCTGCTGACCGGTACGGTGTGGCTCTATGCCCTGACCGGGACACTGGAGTTCGTGGACCGCGGCTTCGTCTCCGGCCTCGGCATCGACCCGGCCGTGCTGCGCGTCGTGTTCGCCGTGCTCATCCTCGGCGTCGGCGTGAAAGCCGCGCTGGTGCCGCTGCATGCCTGGTTGCCCCGGGCGATGGTGGCGCCGGCGCCGGTGAGCGCACTGCTGCACGCGGTCGCCGTGGTCAAGGCCGGCGCCTTCGGCATCGTGCGCATCGTCTACGACGTCTTCGGCGTCGAGTACGCCGCGGAGCTCGGCGTCACCCTGCCGCTGGCGGTACTGGCCGCCTTCACCATCCTCTACGGCTCGGTGCGCGCACTGTTCCAGGACAACCTGAAGCGCCGGCTGGCCTTCTCCACGGTGAGCCAGGTCTCCTACATCACCCTCGGCGTCGCCATCGCCGGCCCCATCGCCACCATCGGCGGCCTGGTTCATCTGGTGCATCAGGGCTTCATGAAGATCACCCTGTTCTTCTGCGCCGGCAATTACGCGGAATCGGCCGGGCTGCACCAGGTGAGCGAGCTGGCCGGCATCGGCCGGCGCATGCCCTGGACCACGGCCGCGTTCACGCTGGCCGCGTTCGGCATGATCGGCATGCCGCCCATGGCCGGGTTCGTCAGCAAGTGGTACCTCGGGCTGGGCGGCCTGGAGGTGGGACAGGACTGGGTGCTGCTCGTGCTCGCTGGCAGCAGCATCCTGAACGCGGCGTATTTCCTGCCCATCGTGCGCACGGCCTGGTTCGACGAACCGAGCGACGAGCGCATCCGCTCCGTCGGGCCGGGCGGCCTGGAGTCGCCGCTGATGCTGCTGCTGCCGCCGCTGGCGACGGTCGCGGCCGCGCTGGTCTGGGGCCTGTTCGCCACCATGCCGGGCACGCCCCTCGACTGGGTGCAGTTCATCGCTTCGAGGAAGTACGGCGAATGAACATCCTCGTCGCATTGCCGCTGCTGCCGCTGCTCGCCGCCCTGTGGTTCGCCGTGACCCGCCGCGGCGACCGGCGGGCCGAGTGCTGGGTGGTCGCGCTGGCTGCCTTCTTCACCATCGCCGTCGCGCTGCTGGCGACCTCCCAGGATCTCGAGGCCACGCATCTACTCGTGCGCGGCCGCACGGCATTTGCGCTGGACAACGCCGCCCGTGCCGCCCTGCTGCTGTTCGGCGCGCTGTGGCTCGCAGCCGCGCTGCTCGCGCGCGGCCGGTCCGACGGCCCCGCGCCGATCATGCTGTTGCTCGGGCTATCTGCCGCGGTAACGCTGGCGGTCGCCCGCGGCGGACCGCTGGTATTCGCCGCCATGCTGGCGACGGGCTTCGGGCTCTACGGCATCGTCGCCAGCGAGGAAGACCGCCAGTGGCGCGGGCGGCTGCTGGTGGCGCTGCTGGTGGCGAGCGATCTGTTGATATTCGAGGCGCTGCTGCATGGCACGGCGCACCCCGGCGGGGACCCTGCCCAGGGTATGACGCAGGGTATGACCCAGGGGATGACCCACGGCATGAGCAACGGCCTTGCACTGCTGGTCGCACTCGCCCTGCTGTTACGCAGCGGCATGCCCCCGGCGCACACATGGCTGCCGGCGGCGCTTTCCGGTGCCAGCGCGCCCACCGCAATCCTGCTGGCAGGCATCCCCGCGGGCGCCGCCTTCATCGGTGGGCGGCAATTGCTGCACCCGGCCGACACCGCCACCGGCACCGAAGTCAATGCGGCAATCGTCGGGCTCGCACTGGTCGGCGCGCTCTGGTCGGCGTTCGCCGCCGTCCGGGCCTCCGGGCCACACAGTACGCTCGGTTACGCGGCAGCCATGACCGCGGCGCTGCTGCTCGTCGCTACGCCGGCGATTGCGGATACCACCGTGTCGACATGGACCGTCGTATCGCTGGCGGTCTGCTGCGCCGCGGTACCGGTGATCGGCCTGCAGCATGGCGGCTGGGCGCGGAGTGCATCGATAACACTCGTGCTTGCCAGCCACGGCCTCGCCGCCGCCCACGCGGCGGTACTGGCGACGGCAGGCCGGCCGGCCGTCATCGGCTTCCTGGCCGCACTCGTTGCCGGCTCGTCCACCATGCTGCTCGCCCTGGCGCTGCGGCGAACCGGCGAGCGCGAACCGGGCCCGGTCTCGGTCGAGGCCGGCGCCGCGGCCCTGGCCCTCGGTGGTCTCGCCGCGGCCGGCCTCTGGTTCCTGTGGCGCGCGGGCGGGGTGGGGTTCGATTCGTTCTGGCCGGCTCCGGCCGGCATCACGCTCGGCCTGCTGCTGGTCCGCGCGCGGGGCCGGACCGCCGGGGCGGACAGGCGGCAACGGACGAGAGAACGAATCGTTGCCGCAGGCCGCGGCGCCGCGCCGGCGCTCCGGGAGTTCTGCCTCGGCCGCCTGCCCCGTGAACGCGACCGGCTGCAGACTGCCGTGATCGCGCTGTGGCGGGGCGAAGCCTGGGCGGAACGCATCGCCCGACTGGAGCTCATGCTGCGCCAATGGCCTGCGACGGGGCTTCTGATGCTGCTCGTCGCCATCGCCGCCGCGGCCCTGCTGGCCTCATGACCGGAGCGGTCCTGATCACCGTGGTCGCCGTCCTCACGGGCGTCTGCTGGCCGCTCGTCAACAGCCTGGCGCTGGCACCGGCGGTCACCCAGCCGCTGGCCCGGCGGCTGGCTCCCTGGGCACCTTTGCCGCTGCTTGTGGCCGCGCTGCTCGGCGAAAGCCGTGTCGCGGAATACCAATGGCTGCTGTTCGGCGGCATGCTGGGCATCGACCCGGTCGGTGCGGTACTGCTGCCCGCGATGACCGGCCTCTGGCTCGCGGCGGGACTGGCTGCATCGTCCATGCTGAGGGACGATCCGCGGCGGGATTCCTTCTTCGCCTTCTTCCTGGTGACCATGGCAGGCAACTTCCTGTTGCTGCTGGCGCTGGACGCCATCGCCTTCTATCTCGGCTTCACGGTCATGACCTTCGGCGCCTACGGGCTGATCGTTCACGACGGCAGCGACCGGGCCCGCCACGCGGGTCGTTACTACATCGCGCTCGCGGTGCTCGGCGAAGTCTGCGTTATCGTCGGGCTCATGCTCGCGGCCGGCCTGGGCGATACCGGTTTCGCCACGCTGCGCGAGACGCTCGCGGCCGGCGGGCAGGGAGCGGCGGTCGGCCTGCTGATCGCCGGTTTCGGAGTGAAGGCCGGACTGGTCGGCGTGCACTACTGGCTGCCACTGGCGCACCCTGTCGCGCCGACGCCAGCGAGCGCCGTCCTCTCCGGCGCGATGATAAAGGCGGGGCTGCTCGCCTGGGTCAGGCTGCTGCCGCTCGGCGAGGCGACGCTGCCCGCCTGGGGTTCGGCCCTGGCTGCGGCCGGCCTCCTCACCGCCGCCTGGGGCATCTTCGCGGGCCTGCCCCAGCGCGAGGCGAAGACGGTCCTCGCCTACTCCAGCATGAGCCAGATGGGGCTCATGATGGTGCCGGTGGGCCTCGGCCTGGGCGCACCGGCGCAGTGGCCCCTGCTGCGGGCCGCGCTGCTGGTCTTCATGGTCCACCACTGCCTCGCCAAGGGGACGCTGTTCCTCGGGATCGCCGTGATGAAGACGGCGCGCGGGCGCGTTGCGGTCCTTGGCCGGATCGTCCTCACCACGGCCGCCCTCTCCCTCAGCGCCGCCCCGCTCACCGCCGGCCTGCTCGCCAAGACCGGCATCAAACTGGGCGCAGCGGACATCATCGGTCCGTGGCACGACCACCTGTCCTGGCTACTGGCGCTGAGTTCCGTCCTCACCGCCCTCCTGATGCTGCGCTTCCTCAGGCTCGCCTGGCCGGCCGGTGCGGCAGGCAGGCCGGCCGCCGGCGTGCTGGCGCCCTGGCTGCTGCTGTTCGCCGCTGCCCTGAGCCTGCCCTGGCTGGTCGGTGACGCGGACCTGCGCCTCGCCGCCCTGGCCCGGCATGCCCAGTGGGGCGCCGTGCAGCCGCTGCTGGTCACGGCGCTGCTGGCCGCCGCGGCACACTACCTGCAGCGGACCGGGCGGCTCGCCGCGCTGCCTGCCCTGCCGCCGGGCGACCTGGGCATCGCGCTCGAACGTCTCCTGCTCGCAGGCGGTCACCGCCTGCACAGCGCATTGCTGCGCCTTGGCGCAGCGGCGGCCCTGGCGAGGGAACGCGTGCCCCGAGCGGCCCGGCGGACCAACACGGGCTGGGAGTCGCTCGCGGCTGCGGCCGAGGACCGGCTCATGGCCTGGTCCGTCACGGGCACCCTCCTCGCGGTGCTCGGCGTGGCGGCGGCCTGGCTGCTGATATGAGCTGCGGAATCCACGGGGACACGGCGGATGCCGGCAGTGCGATAATCTGACACAGGACGCAAGAGGAGGGCCGCCACCGTGCCGTTACTGCCGCGCAAAGCCAGACACGCTCTGATCCTCAGGCTGATGAAGACCGTCGCGACCTTTCTGCCGGGCGCGAGCTACATGGCGTTCACCGGCAGCGGCAGCGCCGGTCAACTCTGCCGCTACATCGGCCAGATGGGTATCCGCCGGGTTCTCGTCGTGACCGACAAGCCGCTGCGGGAACTCGGACTGGTGGATCAGGCCACGGCCGCGCTCGCCGAGGCCGGCGTCGAGCATGCCGTGTTCGACGGTGTGGAACCCGATCCCACCTTCGGACAGGTGGCGGCCGGCGTCGACGCGTGGCGCAAGCACAATGCGGAGGCAGTCCTGGCCGTCGGCGGCGGTTCATCCATGGATGCCGCGAAAATCATCGCGGCGGCTGCGTCCAGCGGCCAGGATCCGCATGCATGGGTGGGCTTCGCAAAGATCAAGCACGAGGTGCCGCCGATCTACGCCATCCCCACCACCTCGGGCACGGGTTCCGAGGCTACCATTGGTTCGGTGCTTTCCGACGACCAGACCCACGAGAAAGCCGTGATCAGCGCCCGGCAACTGCTGCCGGCCGCCGTGGCACTGGACCCGGATCTGCTCATGGGCCTGCCCGGCCCGATCACCGCCGCCACGGGGCTGGATGCGCTCACCCACGCCGTCGAGGCCTATATCTGCACCTGGGACCGCGGCACGGCCCGCCAGAATGCTGCGGCCGCGGTGAGGCTGATCTTCCGTCATCTGGAGACGGCGTACCGGGACGCCAGCAACCGGGAGGCGCGGGAAGGGATGTCGCTGGCCGCCTACTATGCCGGCATCGCCATCAACCAGGTGAACGTGGGCAATGTCCATGCCATCGCCCATCAACTCGGCGGCAAATACGGTATCCCGCACGGCCTGGCCAATTCGCTGGTCCTGCCCCACGTGCTGGAATTCACGTTCGAGGAGACGCGGCCGCAGTTAGCCGAGCTGGCGGAGCTGGCGGGCGTCGCAGACGCCGGCGCCGGCGAGGAAGCGAATGCGCGCGCCTTCATCGCCGCCGTTCGGGACCTGAAGAAGGCAGTCGGCCTGCCCGAG
This sequence comes from Woeseiaceae bacterium, assembly GCA_035655155.1. Taxonomy (GTDB): domain Bacteria; phylum Pseudomonadota; class Gammaproteobacteria; order Steroidobacterales; family Woeseiaceae; genus Lentisalinibacter. Next base: position 18,738 of record DASRVH010000060.1, on the reverse strand, counting down.
AAATCGGAGAAGATCCGGGCCGAGGACTACGACTATCTCTGCGAACTGGCGCTGAAGGAGTGCGAGGCTTATCCGGTGCCGCGGATGCTGGATCGGGAGGGTACGCTACGTATCCTGTCTGCCATCAGCAACCCGGCGAAATAGCGCATAGGTAACCACCTCGACGACATGGGCAGACCGGGTCGTCGACTGACCCGGCCCTGTCTTCAGGAGTCTGGAGATACGCCTTGCATACAGCATTAACGAGGGCGCCGCCCGAACGCCGAGCATAATGCGATAGCCGCGGTCCTGAGTATCCGGCATGGATAATCAACCTGCAGGAGTACAAGATGATTGTCCGATTGACATTGATTTCGATGACGCTTCTTCTGACCGCCACGCCGTCAGCCTATGGTGAGGTCGTGGGCTCGGTGGATGACTGGGATCAGGGAGCGGCGGACATCATCATCCTGCAGCGTGAGCCGGTGGCGATCGGCAGCATCAGCGAGGACGGCATCATCGAGCTCGCGCTGCCCGAGAGTTTCGTACCCGCGCAGCCTTTCGGGCAGATTTTCTCCTGCAGCGCCGGCACGGTGGAGATCACGAATCCGGAGGCGACCTACGTAGCCACTCCGAATTCGCTGATCGTCGCCGACATCGCGGCGAAGAAAATGTTCGCGCCGCTTACGCCGGCCGACAGCGAAGAGACGGCGCGTGCGGCACCGGACATGTTTCAGGGCGATACGCCGACCGGCACGCTCTATCAGTGGATGTATTTCTCGGCTCCGGCGGGCATCAGCGGCGAATGCATCACGGAGACCACCTACCGGACCGCCGCGGGAGAGGCAATCTCCCGCCGCGTCGTGCACGACATGGACTTCAATGCCGGCTGGAACCTGGTTGCCGTGCAGATCGAGGAAGTGGCGAAACCGGCCTCCCTGGAACGGACCATCGCCACCCTCACCCGATACCGCACCCTCGACGAGTTGCCCGAAGATACTGTCTGGTTCTCCCCCAGCGAGTAGAAGACAGCAGCAGACCAGGGACCGCACCACCCGTGACACGTCACTTACGCAAGACGGTAACGTCGATGCTGATCCTCGCCATGACGGCGCTGCCGTGGGCCGGTCATGGCGTCGCGCAGACGGCCGAGGAAGAGCGCGGGGCACGGTTGACCATTGGCCACGACTCGGTCCTCGAAGTGGCCTTCCAGGGTGCATCCTATGCCATCGGCTGGACCGGGCACGGCCGCGCCGGCACCGCCGTCGCCGGCGAGGACGAGAAGCTCCTGATCTTCCACCTGCGACTCGAGAACGCCGTTGCTGATGAGCTGGCGTTCGATGCCTCCGCGCTGAACATACGCGCGGTGGACGAGTCGGGCGTCGTCCACGACTGGCCGTCCACCATGCACCTGCGCTCGGCAGGTCCGGGCGCGCTCGACGTCGCAGCGCAGCGCATCTTCCGTTCCACCCTGCTGCCCGTGCGGCCGCTGCATGTGTACAGTGCGATTCCGGTACCCGCCGGGCTGCGGCTCACGGAACTCCTGGTCGGTTACGCGGGCAGCGACGAAAGCCTCACGTTCGAACTAGGGGAGCAGGTCGGAAGCCTGCCGGAAGGCCTCTCAGCGCTGCCGCACAGCGTCCTGCGCAAGATCGATGCAGGCATCGGGGACTGGCTTGCCGGTACGTCTCTCGATGTGAGAATCGATGGCGTCGAAGTGTCATCGGAGCCCCTCGGCAGCCGGGAACCGGGCGATGAGCAGCAGTGGACGCTGATCTCCGTCTCGGTCAGGAACCGCTCGGTTGCCGAGCAGGGCCTCTCGCCGGCGACCTTCCGTCATACGCGGCTGCTCACCGCAACGGGCGCGGAGCTGCCGGTCCGTCTGTTGCTCTACCCGGAGCGTCCACTCGACTGGCGGCCGGACGTGGCGCCGGATGGCGGCACCCGGTTACGGCTCGTCTTTCGCACGCCTGCCGGCGCAGACGCCGCCCGGCTGCACCTGCGGGTGGTAGGCAACGAGGGTCGCCAGTCCCACCTCTACGACGTCGACCTCGGCGGTGGGCGGCGCTTCGCCGTGAGGGGACCGCATGCGCCCGGCGTGTTCGCGCCGGGAGCCTATCAGGTCGAGCCGATCGTCGCCGGCGAGACATTGCTCGCGGACGATGCGGGCCGTGAGCAGACAGCCGCCATGGAGGCACTCCGCGAACCGACGGGCGTGGAGAGCGACCCGATCACCGCTGCGGAACCCCCCTCGTTTCCCGGGGCGGAACCAGCGGCCGTGGAGCACCCCGGCAGCAGCCTGCCGACTCGCCCCGGCAGTGGCATCCGGGTCATGGCCGGCGAGGCCAACGTCCTGTACATCGGCGTCGACAACGAACTGACCGTGGAAGTGCCGGGGACGGATCCGGCGGAGCTCAGGCTGGAGTACCCGGCGGCCACGTTTCTGCCCCTGGGGGCGGGGCGCTACACCGTGACCGTGGCGCGGCCCGGAACTGCCGAACTCCGCATCCACCGCGGCGGACAATTGCTCGGCAGCCGGGAACTCGTCACCCGCCGCATCCCCGACCCCTCCGTCCGGCTGGGCCGCCATGATCCGGACGCTCGTCTGCCGGTGGCCGACTTCAAGGCGGAAGGAGGTGTCATCGCTTTGCTGGACGATTTCCCGTTCGATGCGAAGTGTCAGGTCACTGGCTTCGAACTGACGCGGATACCGGAGTCCGGCCGGGCAATCGCGCTGCTTAATGCAGGGGGACGCTACAGCGGTGACGCGCGGAAACTTATCGATGCCGCGACGACGGGCGACGTCTATCTCTTCACGAGCGTCCGGACCAAGTGCCCTGGCGACTCCGCCAGCCGCCGAGCGAATCCCCTCGTCATCTTCATCCGCTAGAGAGCCTCTCGCACGGGCCGCGCGGCCGCTGGCGGTCCGCTAGCCGTCAGCTCTCTGCCCCCCCGGCCTCCTCGCCCCACACTTCCTGCAGGCGGCCGTCGCGGCCGCAATTCCAGCGGTAGAACTTGTAGCGGACCGGATTCTTCTCGTAGTAGTTCTGGTGGTAGTCCTCCGCCGGCCAGAAGTCACCGGCCTCGGTGATGTCCACCACGATGTCCTTCTCGAAGCGCTCGTCCAGCGCAGCCCGCGACTCCAGGGCCGCCTCGCGCTGGGCCTCGGTGTGCCAGAAGATCTCCGCCCGGTAGGAGGGCCCGCGGTCGCAGAACTGTCCGCCACCGTCGAACGGGTCGACGTTGCGCCAGTACACTTCGAGCAGCGTCTCGTAGCTGACCACGTCGGGATCGTAAGTCACCTGCACCACCTCCGCGTGGCCGGTGCCGCCGCGCACCACCTGCTCGTAGCTGGGGTCCTGCACGTCGCCACCCATGAAGCCGGAGACGGTCGACTCGACGCCCTCCAGTTCGTCGTAGGGCGGCTCCATGCACCAGAAGCAGCCGCCGGCGAAGGTGGCCACCGCCTCGGCGGCGGCCAGCGGGCCGGCAGCCAGCGCGCACAGGATCAGCCCTGCCAGTGTCGCAGCAGACTTTCTCATGCCGAGGTCCTCAGGGCGGGCAACTCCTCGCCCTCCGGCACGAAACGCAGCGCCAGGCCGTTGTTGCACCAGCGCTGGCCGGTGGGCGGCGGGCCGTCGTCGAACACGTGGCCCTGGTGGCCGCCGCAGCGGATGCAGTGGTATTCGGTGCGGGGCAGGATCAGCTTGAAGTCCAGTTTAGTGTCGACCCGGCCCTCGATGGGCTGGGTGAAGCTGGGCCAGCCCGTGCCGCTGTCGAACTTGTCCTCGCTCGCGAACAGCGGCAGGTAGCAGGCTGCGCAGATGTAGGTGCCGGGCTCGTAGATTTCGTTCAGGGGGCTGGAGCCGGCCGGCTCGGTGCCCTCGCGGAACAGGATCCGAAAGCGGTCGGCAGGCAGCATCTCCTTCCATTGCTCGCGGGTGATATTCACCGGGGGGAACTCCTTCGCGTCGCCGGCGGCCCCGGCCTGCGCGTCCGCTCCGCGCTCCGCCAGGGCCGGACCGGCGGCCAGGGCGCCGGCGGCGAGGAGGAGCCGTTTGAGCAGGGTGCGTCTGTCCATGTGTCTTTCCGTGATGGCAGCAGGCTGAAAAAGGCCTGTACAGTGAATGAGACCGTTCCGACCGGCTAATTGTTTCCCGGCGGTCGCGTCTTACAGGTAGTTCGGCGGCGGATCGCCGATCGATGCACCACACCGCCGGCGCCGCACAGGGAGTCCGGACATGGGGCGAACCATCGAGGGAGTGTTCTGGGTTGCCGCCTATCTGGCGGTCATCCTCGCCCCGCTGGTGGTGATGATGATCTCGCCCACCCCGCCGGGCCGCTCCTTCCTGGCCGAACTGTCCGTGGCGCTCGCCTTTGTCGCGCTGGCGCAGGCCGCCGTGCAGTTCCTGCTCATCGCCCGTTACCGCCACGTCACGGCGCCCTACGGCATCGACATCATCCTGAAGTACCACCGGGAGATGGGCATGATGGCGGTCGGCCTCCTGCTGGCCCACCCGCTGCTGCTGGTGGCCGACCGGCCCGCCATGGCGGCCCTGCTGGACCCGTTCGGCGGCACCGCCGGCACCCGGCTCGGCAACTGGGCGCTCTACACGCTCGTGCTCCTCCTTGTGCTGTCGCTCGCGCGCAAGCGCATCGGGCTCGGCTACGAACAATGGCGGGTGAGTCACGCGCTCCTCGGACTGGCCGGCCTGGGCCTCGCCCACGGCCATATCCATCTGTCGGCCCGCTACGCGGCCACGGCCTGGAAGGAATGGGTGCTGATCGCAATTTCGGCGGCACTGGTCGCCTCTTTCGCCTGGCTGCGGCTCGCGAAGCCCGCCTTCCAGTTCCGCCGGCCCTGGCGGGTGGCCGCGGTCGAGGCCGAGCGAGGCCGGACCTGGAGCCTCGCGCTGGAGCCGGAGGGCCACGACGGCATCGAGTTCCGGCCCGGGCAGTTCGCCTGGGTCTGTCTGAGCCGGACCCCGTACAGCGTCGAGGAGCATCCCTTCTCGTTCTCGTCCAGCGCAGAGGCAGGCCCGCGGCTGGAATTTGCCGTGGAGGAGCTGGGGGATTTCACCTCCGGCATCGGCGACGTGGAGCCGGGCCGGCGGGCCTGGCTGGACGGGCCCCACGGCTCGTTCTCGCCGGACCGCTCGCCCGCGGCCGGTTACGTCTTCTTCGCCGGCGGCGTCGGCATCGCGCCGTTCCTGGGTATGCTGCGGACGATGGCGGACCGGGGCGACCCGCGGCCGGTGCTGTTGTTCTACGGGTCGCCGCGATGGGAGGACACGCCGTACCGCGAAGCCCTCGGGGAGCTGGCAGATCGGCTGGCGCTGACCGTCGTCCCCGTCATCGAGGAGCCGCCCGAGGGCTGGACCGGCGAGCGCGGCGTCATCGACGAGGCGCTGCTCGCGCGCCGCCTGCCCCGGGAAGGCATCGAGCGCATGCATTTCGTCTGCGGACCGCCGCCGATGATGGACGCGGTGGAGTACGCGCTGCGTGCGCGCGGCATCCCGCGGGCGAGAATACGCTCGGAACGTTTCGAGCTGGTGTAGCGGAAGGACACGGAGACGGCGATGCGGCGTATTTATCTGTACCGCGCAACCGGCATCATGCTCGCCCTGATGCTGGGCGCGGCGCTGGCCTTCGCCTGGGCGCGCAGCCAGGACATGGCGCTGGTGCTGCTCGTGGAGGAGAGCCGTATCGAGGCGCCCGCCGAAGACGGCGGCGATGCCGCGGGGCAGTGACGCCCTGCTTGTCCGCCGAGGTGCCACTGATGCAGGATAAGCGGCTGACCCGCAGGGAGTGGAAGACATGACGTCCGTACTGATCCTATACCGGAGTCGCAGCGGCCATACGGCCCGGATCGCGCGACGCATGTGCGACGCCATCGACGAGGCCGGCGGCGAAAGCGAGATGATGGACGTCGTCGAGGCGATCCACGAGGGCGTCGACCTCGATGCGCCCGACGTCATAGCGCTGGGCGCGCCCGTCTACTACGGCACCTACGACGACGAGGTGTTCGAGTTCGTCGACACGAAGCGGGAGACACTCGAGGCGAAACCGCACAGCTTCTTCAACGTGTCGGTCACCGCCCGAACCCCGGAGAAGGCGACGGTGGAGGGTAACCGGTACATGCAGAAGTTCCTCGAACGCTCCTCCTGGCAGCCCCGGGACCTGAAGGTGCTGGCCGGTAAGGTCGACTATCCCTCCTGGGGCCCGCTCGACACCGTGGCCATCCAGATGATCATGAAGTTCACCGGCGGTCCCACCGACCGGCACGCCGTCATCGACTACACCGACTGGGACGATGTGGCCGCCTACGGCCGCTACCTGATGACGCTGGCGTGACCGGCACGGGCGGAATCCTGCGCCGGGCCTGGCTCCTGGCCGCAGCGCTGCTGCCGGCGATGGCCGTCGCCGGCGACGTCCTCCTGGTGGGCAACAAGAGCGCCGATACCGTCTGGGCCCTGGATACCGGCTCCGGCGAGCGGCTGAGCTGGTTCGATACCGGCGTCGGCCCCCACGAGATCGAGATCTCCCCGGACGGGCGCCATGCGGTGGTGAGCAACTACGGCCGCCGGGACAAGCCGGGCGACAGTCTGACCGTGATCGACTGGCCGGCCCGCGAGGTCGTGCGTGTCATCGACCTCGGCGAGAACAGCCGGCCGCACGGCATGGCTTTCCTGCCGGACGGGCGGCTGGCCGTCACGGCCGAAGGGGTGAACAGCCTGCTGGTAGTGGATATCGGGGAGGGCGAGGTGGTCGCGCGCATCCCGGTAGGTCCGGGCACCGCGCACATGGTGGCCGTCTCGCCGGACGGCAGGCACGCCTGGGTCACCAATATCGCCGCCGGCACGCTGGAAAAGGTGGACATCGCGGCCGCCGGGGTGACGGGCTCGATCGTCACCGGCGACGGCGCCGAGGGCGTGGGCGTCACCCGGGACGGGGCCGAGGTCTGGGTCACCAACCGGGCCGCGGATACGGTCAGCGTCGTGGATGCCGCCACGCTCGAGGTCCTGGCCACCCTCGACTCGTCGGGCGTGCCCATCCGCATCGCCTTCACGCCGGACGGCAGCCATGCGCTGGTGACCAACGCACGGGCGGCGACGGTATCCGTATTCGATGTGGCGGGCCGCGAGCTCGTGCGCAGCATCCCCATTGCCGAGCCCGATGCGGAGTACAAGGACACGCTGCTCGGCAGGGCGGCACTGCCGACCGGCGTGGAAATCCACCCGGATGGCGATCGGGCCTGGGTCGCCGTTAGCGGCGGCGACGAGATCGCGGTCATCGACACGGCGTCGTGGGAGGTCCTGGCACGCTGGCCCACGGACCGCGAACCCGACGCCCTCGGCGTCATCCTCTCGCCCTGAAACCGCGGAGGCCGCGCCGTGACCCAGCCTTCGCCGCCCGATGCCGGAGAGATCACACGGCTCCTGCGTGACTGGGCCGACGGGGACGCGGCGGCCCTGGAGTCGCTCACGCCGCTGGTCTACGGGGAGCTCCGGCGGATAGCCCAGCGTCTGTTCGGCAGCGAGTCACCGGGCCACACGCTGCAGCCGACGGCCCTCGTGCACGAGGCCTACGAGAAGCTGATCGGCGTGGACACCGACTGGCAGGACCGGACGCACTTCTACGCGCTGGCGGCGCGCATGATGCGCCGCCTGCTGGTCAACCACGCGAATTCCCGCAAGGCCGCCAAGCGCGGCGGCGATGCCCTGCGGGTCACCCTGGACGAGTCGGCGGTGGGCAGCAGCGCGGACGAGGATCTGCTGGACCTGGACGAAGCCCTGTCGAAGCTCGCCGGCTTCGACGAACGCATGGCGCGCATTCTGGAGCTCCACTACTTCGGCGGCCTGACCCACGAGCAGGCCGCCCGGGTGGTCGGGGTCTCCGAGCCGACCAGCCGCCGGGATCTGCGTCTGGCCCGGGCCTGGCTGCGCAAGTACATGAGCGAAAAGAAAAACCCGGACTGACGGCCGCTCTCTTTATCGTTTTTTCGGCCATCCCCTGCTTAGGGGCATGAGATCCTTGAAACGGAGAGAGACCATGGCAACGATGGCGTTCCTGCCGCCTCGCGGAGACCGGATGCTCCGCCGTCCGCCCCGGATGGCGCGTAATTCCGGCCTCTGTGCCGCCCTGCTGTTCGCCGTCCTGTCGGCGCCGGTGCTGGCCCAGACGCCCCAGATCCCGCAGATCCCGGCGTTCCTGCCCACGGCGGATCAGGTACCGGCCACGCAGCCCATGCCGCTGGACGGCACCTGGCTGGTGAATACCATCCGCAAGAAGATCCGCATCGAGGGCGGACGCGCCTACGCCGTCGACCCCTGGCTGCACATGTTCGTGCTGAAGGTGGAGCCGGGCATGGTGGTGCTGCGCGATATCGCGCCGGCCGCGCCGGGCAAGTACACGGGCAGCGACCTGCCTTTGATGGGACAGCTGACGGCGACCGTGCAGCCGGACCGAAGCCTCGCGGTGTCGGTACAGGGAGCGCTGATGCCGGTCCAGTACAAGCTGATCCCCGTGCAGCTCGACAACCCGCGGTGGTATGCCCAGGAGATGACCGCGGCGGGCATCGCGGCGCCGCAGAGTCCCGCCCCCGGCGCCTATCAGCCCGCGCCCCAGGCGTACCAGCCGGCGCCCCCTGCCTACCAGCCCGCCCCGGCCCGGCAGGCTTATCAGCCGCCGGCCCAGCAGCCACCCGCCTACCAGCCCCCGCCTGCCCAGCAACAGCAGCCGTATCAACCGCAGGCGCAACCCTATCAACCGCCTCCCGCGCCACCCGCCGCGCCGCCTGCCGGGCAGCCCGTCTACCAGCCGGCCGCCCCGCCGGCCGCGCCGGCTCCTTCGCAGCCGGACTATCAGCCCGCACCGGCGGGTCAGACGCCCGCCGGCAGCGCGCAGACGGTGAACACCCGCTCCTGGGCCCGCAGCCGCAACAGCACAATGAACGACTCCTTCGGGCCGCCCGACCTCATGTGCGGTGAAGACGGCGCGGAGCCCTGCGGCGAGGAGAAGAAGGTCGACGCCGTCTTCGTCAAGGACGCCGAGAACTGGGGCTGCAAGGGCAAGCAACTTTATTTCACGCCTCACAACGGGGGCGAGTGCTGGCGCTGCCCCAACGGCTACAAGCGCACCATGACTCCGGTCCACAAGCCGAACGCCTGCAAGGAGCGGGGTGTGAAGCTCGGCAAGAAGGAGCGCAGGGACGCCACCTTCGTCCGATCCGCCTATGGCTGCCCGGCCGACACCTTCGAGAGCAAGGGCAAATGCTACGCCTGCCCCGAGGGCTCGAACAAGGTCGCCTTTCTCGGCGCGTTCAACCCGGGTCAGAGCTGCAAGACGGAGTTCTACTGCGACTCGGGCCTGAGCCTGCAGGCCGCGCCTCCGAAGGCGCTGCAGCAGGTGGGACCGCCCTACGACCAGGTGTGCGGGGCGGGCGCCAGCAAGGACGACGTCCTGCGGCTCGCCAGGGAGCGTCGGGATGCGCACCAGGACCTGCAGATCGTCGCCGGCCAATTCCTGCTGGAACTCGCGGGCAACCGGGACCTGCGGCGGGCGATCCTCGCGCAGGACGGGCCCAGGGCCGTCAGCGTCATCATGCAGACGCCGGGCTTCGCCCGCCTGCGCGACCAGTCCCGAGCGTCCGGCTTCGAGACCCTGACCTTCGGCGGCGCCCCGGAGGTCAAGGCGATCGCGGGCGCGGCCCAGGAGGCCGGACTGGCCATGGACTGGGACGGCGACTATCGCTTTTACATGTCGACCGTGGTCTCCACCGGCGCCTCGGTATCGGTCGGATTCACCGGCACCCTCGGCCTGTGGAATGCGCCGGCCGGCGGCATCGGCGGCTACGCCCGCGGCGCCAGCGTCTCCATCCCCGTCGGCGTCGGCGACGTCGGCAGCGGCGCCTGGTTCAGCTATTACCCGCTCGACTTCATGGGCCTGACCTTCTCGGCGAGCGGCGGTATCGGCGTCGATACCGTGAACTACAATCAGGCAGTGACAAACGTCTACTGAGTCTTCCGTGGACGGTCGACGCGCTGCACAGGCGAGTCGACCGTCCGCGCATTCATGGCGCCGGTTCCACCGTCGTCGCGCTCACCTCGTATTTGGAGCCGTCGTCGGCGATCAGCTCCACCTGCCACAGTTCCTCGTCCGGGATGGACGTTCGTTCGTGACCGGGCAGCTCTCGTTCATCATCGACCTGCAGGCCCCAGACGCGCACGTGGCGAATCTCGGCCACCTCGATGGGGCCGTTCGTGAACTTGGCGGCGAGCGCCGCCGGCGGGTCCGTCTTCCAGACGACATAGCCCCGGTCCTTGATGGCCTGCAGCGCTTCCGGCAGTTTGGATTCTGTCACGGCGTGCCCTCCGTCTCGCTTTCGGCTGAACGTACCATGGTGCACGGGCCATGCTAATACGGGGGTATCGCAATAAGCGCAGCCGGATAAACTGGCGGTGTAGTCCGCAGGAGACGAGCCATGAGCACCCAGCCCTGTTTCGAACCCGTCTGCAGCGAGGCCGCCGGCAAGGTGGAGCTCCGCATCATGCCGCGGTCGCGCGATCTGGGCGGCTTCAGCGTCCGGAGGGTGCTGCCGTCCGCCGAGCGGCGCATGGTGGGGCCGTTCATCTTCTTCGACGAGATGGGACCGGCGCTCTTCCCCCCCGGCGAGGGCATCGACGTGCGGCCCCATCCGCACATCGGCATCGCCACCATCACGTATCTGTTCGACGGCGAAATCATGCACCGGGACAGCCTCGGTTACGCCCAGCCGATCCGGCCCGGCGCCGTGAACCTCATGACGGCCGGCCGGGGCATCGTCCATTCGGAGCGCGCCGGCTCCGACAGGGACGCCGAGGCCTCGATGCACGGCATCCAGTCCTGGATCGCCCTGCCGGACGGCATGGAGGAGATCGCCCCCGCCTTCGCCCATACCCCGGCGGAGCAGCTGCCGGAAGTCGCCGTGGGCGGCGCCACCCTGCGACTGATTCTGGGCGAAGCCTTCGGCGCCGTATCGCCGGTTCGCACTTATTCGAAGACGCTGTACGCCGAGGCCCGGCTACCCGCGGGAGAGCGGCTCGCTCTGCCGCTGGAGTTCACCGACCGCGCCGTCTACGTGGTCTCCGGCAGCGTGACCGTCGACGGCGAGGAATACGGGACCGGCCTGATGGCCGTGTTCCGGACGGGCGCGCCGGTGGAGCTCGCGGCGGCGGCCAATACCCGGCTGATGCTGATCGGCGGCGAGCCGGTCGGCGAGCGGACCATCTGGTGGAACTTCGTCTCGAGTTCGAAAGCGCGTATCGAGGAGGCCAAGAGCGACTGGCGCGAGGGCCGATTCGACCGGATCGAGGGCGACGACGAGTTCATCCCGCTGCCGGAATCGTCCTGACGGGCCGTGGCCGGCCGACGCGGGATGGCGCCCGGTGGTCAGGCACGGGCCTGTCGGAGTAGGATTCGGGCATGAGAGTCCTGCTGACGTCCACACTGGCCCTGGCGACCATGCTGGCTGCGCTGCCGGCATACGCCCAGTCCACCGACACGGCGGCCGAGAGAGCGCGCCTGGCGAACGAGCGCATTCAGCTGGAAGCGCAGCGCCGGGCCGAGGAAGAGCGCCGACGCCAGCAGCGCGAGGCCGCTGAGTCCGAGGCCGGTGGGTCCGAGGCCGCTGGGTCCGAGGCCGGAGGATCCGAGACCATCGAGCCCGACGCCCCGGCGCACACAGCCGATTCTGCGGCAGGCCGGGCGGAGCGGTCCGGCTCCCGCGCCGCGCCGGCTGCCAACCGGAGCGCAGATTCCCCCCGGGCGGCTTCTCTGCCGCCGGCCGGCGACGACAGGATATCCCGCACCCTCGAACAGCTGAGAGAACTCGGCGAACTCCGTGACGCCGGTTACGTCACCGACGAGGAATTCGAGAGGATCAAGACCCGGATTCTCAACAGCCGTTTCTAGCCTCCCCGGCTGACTTCGACCGACCCTTGTCCGCGGCGCCCGGTCGTGGCGGCCTTGTCGCGCCGGCGGTACTGACAGCGCTGTCACAATCAACTATACTGGCCGCCAGCGGGGTGATCCCGGGCGGCGCCCGGGTCTCCGGGGGAGTGCCGGGCCGACAGGGCCGGGCAGAACGAGCAGCGCCGGAAAGAACGACAGAACAACGGCGCCGGATCGCTCGCAAGCGCGCGGAGATCAAAATGATCAAAACGCAAATCATGCGCGGCACGATGGTGGCCGCCGCATGCCTAGCGGCCACCACGGCAGCTGCCGAGGTATCCCATTATGCGGACCGGACCGAGTACCGCGCGCCCCGCGCCGCGATGGCTCCCGCCGTGGACGGCGTCGGCGACGAGGCCATCTGGGATCGCGCGCAGTGGCAGGAGCTGAAATACCGGTGGCTGGGCGACGAGTACACGCCCGAGGACTTCCGCGGGCGATACAAGGTGGTTTGGACGGCGGAGCGCCTCTACATCCTGGCCGAGATAACCGACGACGTGCTGTTCGATGCGCACCGCGACCCGCTCGAGCAGTACTGGGACGACGATTGCCTGGAGATATTCATCGACGAGGACTTCTCCGGCGGGGAGCATCAATACAACCACAATGCCTTCGCCTATCACCTCTCGCTGGATAACCGGGCCATCGACATCGGCACGGACCGCAAACCGCGCGACTATTCCCGCCACGTCGAGAGCCGCTGGAGACAGACGGCCGACGGCATCGTCTGGGAGGTCGCCATCCGCATCTACGGCGACGACTACGCGGACGGCGCCGACGAAAACCGCGCCGTGGAGCTGGAGGCGGGCAAACAGATGGGCCTGATGCTGGCCTATTGCGACAACGACGGGAGCGAGCTCCGGGAAAATTTCATCGGCTCCGAGTCGGTGCCCACCGGACCGAAGGACCGCGGCTGGATCGACGCCGGGCTGTTCGGATCGCTGCTGCTCGTGGAATGAAGGGAGAGAGACCGTTGAGCACTGCCTGGCAGATGGAGCCGACCGATTGCCTCGAAGCCGAGGGCGAATTCGTCGACTTCGACAATGAGCGCCATTACGCCATCCGCAACGTCGACCGGATGCCGCCGTTCTTCATCACCGTCGTCTCGAACGTGGACCACTGGCTGTTCGCCTCCTCCACGGGCGGCGTCACCGCCGGGCGGGTATCCCCGGATACGGCGCTGTTCCCCTACGTCACCGTGGACAAGATCCACGAGAGCACGCTGCACACCGGCCCGCGCACCTTCCTGCGCGTGGAGGCAGACGGGCGGCTGCACCAGTGGGAGCCCTTCAACCGGGAGCAGGACGAGAAGTTCGCCGTCAGCCGCAACCTCTACAAGAACGTGCTCGGCAACCGGCTGTGCTTCGAGGAGATCAACCACGACCTGGAGCTCGCCTTCCGCTACACCTGGGAGACGAGCGACACCCACGGCTTCGTCCGCCGCTGCGAACTGACGAACCGGGGCCGTCACGAGCGCGCCGTCGAGCTGCTGGACGGCCTGCAGAATATCCTCCCCGCCGGCACTCCCCGCTTCGCGCAGACCAACTCCAGCAACCTCGTCGACGCCTACAAGTGGACGGAACTCGAGCCGGAGACCGGGCTCGGGCTGTTCACGCTCTACTCCGGCATCACCGACCGTGCGGAACCCTGCGAGTCGCTCAAGGCCAATGTCGCCTTCTGCCTCGGCCTCGACGACGCGACCATCCTCGTCTCCTCCGAACAGGTGGAGACCTTCCGCCACGGAGGCGCGGTACGTCCCGAGGACCACAGGCGCGGGATACGCGGGGCGTTCCTGGTCAACCAGTCCCTGGAGCTGCCTGCCGGAGCGGCGCGCACCTGGCAGATCGTCGCCGACGTCGAGAAGAGCCAGGCGGAAGTGGTCGAGCTCTCCCGCCAGCTGGAGCACGGGCCGGGACTCGCCGCCTCGATCGACGCCTCGGTGCGGCGAGGCTCGGACGAGCTGGCTCGCATCATGTCGAGCTGCGATGCCTTTCAGGCAACCGCGGAAGAGACCGTCACGGAGTATCACTACGCCAACGTCCTGTTCAACGTGCTGCGCGGCGGCTACTTCCCGCACCAGTACGACGTAGTCGGCCGCGACTTCCGCGAGACGGTACGCAGTTTCAACTCGCGCGTGCACGAGCGCAACGCCGCTCTGCTGGACGGGCTGCCGGACAAGCTGCCGTTCCGCGAGCTGCTGGACGCCGTGCGCGAACGCGACGACCGCCAGCTCGAGCGGTTGTGCCACGAGTACCTCCCCATCACCTTCGGCCGGCGCCACGGCGATCCCAGCCGGCCGTGGAACCACTTCTCCATCCGCCTCAGGGACCGGCACGGATATCCCGTGCTGTGGTACGAGGGGAACTGGCGGGACATCTTCCAGAACTGGGAAGCGCTGGCAGTCAGCTATCCGGAATTCGTGGAGAACATGATCGCGAAGTTCGTGAACGCTTCCACCATGGACGGGTACAACCCCTACCGCATCACGAAGGGCGGCATCGACTGGGAGGTGGAAGATCCCGACGACCCCTGGAGCTACATCGGCTACTGGGGCGACCATCAGATCGTCTACCTGCTGAAACTGCTGGAGATCTCCAGCCGCTTCCATCCGGCGCGCCTTGCGCGGCTGCTGCACGAGCCGGTTTTCGCCTACGCCAACGTGCCGTACCGCATCCGTCCGTTCGAGGCGCTGCTGCAAGACCCCAAGAACACGATCGACTATGACGAGCGCCTCGCCGCGGAGATCGAGCGGCTCGAGGCCGAGATCGGGGCCGACGCGCGGCTCGTGCTGGACGGGGACGGCGAGGTCCGCCTGGTCACGCTGCTCGAGAAACTCCTCGTGCCGCTGCTGGCCAAGCTGGGCAACCTGGTCGTGGACGGCGGCATCTGGATGAACACCCAACGGCCGGAATGGAACGACGCCAATAACGCCCTGGTCGGCCAGGGGCTTTCCATGGTGACGCTGTATTACCTGCGCCGCTATGTCCGTTTCCTGCAGGAATTCCTCGGCGACGAGGACGGCGCCTGCGAGCTGTCCCGGGAAGTCTCCACCTGGTTGGACGAGACCGCGGCCGCGCTCGGCCGGCTGCGCGCCGCAATACACGAAGGGGACAGCGGCGCCGGACGGCGCCTGGAGGCGCTGACGGAACTCGGGCAGGCCGCCAGCCGCTATCGTCAGGCCGTCTACGGGAAGGACGGCATGTCCGGCAGCGAGACGCGGCCGATGAGTCAGGTGGAGCAATTACTGGCCGACGTGTTGGCCGTGGCCGATCAGAGCATCGGCAACAATCGCCGGGAGGACGGGCTGTATCATGCCTACAACCTGCTCGAGCAGGATACCGACGGGGTCCGTATCGAGACCCTCTATCCGATGCTCGAAGGACAGGTCGCCGCTCTGAGCTCGGGAGCGATCGGGCCGGACGAGGCCTGTGACATACTGGAATCGCTGTTCGCCAGCGACGTCTACCGGGCGGACCAGGACAGCTTCATGCTGTATCCGGATCGCCGGCTGCCCGGCTTCCTCGAGAAGAACCGCATACCGGAGCAGGAGATCGAGCGCATCCCGCTGCTCGGCAGGCTGCTGGCCGAGGGCAACCGGCGCATCGTCCTGAAGGATGCCGACGGCTGCTACCGCTTCAGCGCGGAGTTCGCGAACGAGGGCGATCTGCTCGCGGAGCTGGACGACCTGGCCCGCACACGAGGCAGCGAAGTGGAGGAGGCTCGCGAGCCCCTGCGGGAGCTGTTCGAGAGGACCTTCGGCCATCAGTTCTTCACCGGGCGCTCCGGCACGATGTTCGGCTTCGAAGGCCTCGGCTGCATCTACTGGCACATGGTCTCGAAGCTGCTCCTGGCCGTGCAGGAGAATTTTTTCTCCGCCCTGGACGGCGAAGCGGACGAGGCGGCTTTGCTGCGCCTGGGCAACGAATACTACCGGGTGCGGGCAGGCCTCGGCTTCAATAAGACCCCGGCGGCCTACGGCGCATTCCCCGCCGACCCCTACTCGCACACGCCGCGCTACGGCGGTGCACGCCAGCCGGGCATGACCGGACAGGTCAAGGAGGGGATATTGGCGCGCTTCGGCGAACTCGGCGTACGTGTCGCCGATGGCTGCGCCCGATTCGAGCCGCGCCTGCTGCGCCGGCGGGAATTCGCCGATTCGCCGCCTCCGCTTCGCTGTCTGGGCGTCGACGGTACGTGGTCGAGCGTGCCGATACCCGACGCCGGCCTGGCATTCACCTGGTGCCAGGTGCCGGTGGTCTATCGCCTCGCGGACGAGCCGGCGTCGTCCCTGACCGTTACCTACCGGGACGGCACCGAGCAATCGTGCGAGACCAACGGCCTGTCGGCCGAGGACAGCGCTTCGCTGTTCCGCCGTGACGGCCGCATCCGCCAGCTCACGGTCACCGTGAACCCGAACACCCTGCTCGCCCTGTAGCTGCAAGAGGTCACCCGATGTCGAACCTGTATCAGAGAAAACTGTCTCTGGCCGGAATCAACGTGGCGAACTGGTCGGAGGCCGAACTGCGGGGACTCGTGCGCGGCATCCTCGAGCAGAAGATCCACGGCCTGTCATTCAGTCCCTACGGCGAGGGGCAGGGCCCCGGCACGAAAGTCGGCGAAGACCAGATCCGCGAGCGGCTGGCGATCATCGCGCCGTATACGAGGTGGATCCGGACGTTCTCCTGCACGGACGGCAACGAACGCATCCCGGCGATCGCCCGGGAGTTCGGCCTGCGCACGATGGTGGGCGCCTGGCTCGACGGAGATCTGGAGAAAAACGAGGTCGAACTGGCCAATGCGATCGGCATCGCGAGCGCGGGCCACGCCGACATCCTCGGGATCGGCAACGAGGTGCTGCTGCGGGGCGAGCTGACCGAGGACGAGCTCATCGCCTATCTCGAGCAGGTGAAGGCGGCGGTGCCGGAGGTCGACGTGGGCTACGTCGACGCCTACTTCGAATTCGAGGACCACCCCCGCCTCGCGGCCGCCTGCGACGTGATACTCGCGAACTGCTATCCGTTCTGGGAGGGCTGCCCGGCGGAGCATGCGCTCCTGTACATGAAGGAGATGTACCGGCGTGCGCAGCGTGCCGGCGGCGGCAAGCGGGTCATCGTGAGCGAGACCGGCTGGCCGAATATCGGCACGGCGACCGGCGGCGCATTGCCCTCGCGGGATAACGCGGTCAAATACTTCATCGATACCTGCCGCTGGGCGGAGGAAGACGGCATCGAGGTCGTCTGGTTCTCCGGTTTCGACGAAGCCTGGAAAGTGGATTCGGAAGGCGACGTCGGCGCCTACTGGGGCCTGTGGGACAAGGACGGGAACCCGAAGTATGTTTGACAGACTGAAGACCCTCATGGCCGATCCTGCCGGACACCGGTTGGCCCACGGCAACGCGATCTGCTATTCCGGCTACCGGGAAGGGCAGAGCCCGGCGGCGCAGGTGTATCCGTCCTACCAGGAGATCCGCGAGGACCTGCTGATACTGCGGCGCAACTGGAGATTCCTGCGCCTCTACGACTGCAGCCCCCACGCGGAGACCGTGCTGCAGGTCATCCGTGACGAGGGCCTCGATTTCCACGTCATGCTCGGGCTCGACATGGCCGCGGAGATGAGCAATCCCCATTGCCCGTGGGGTGCGGAATTCGACGACGAGACGCTAGCCGCGAATCGCCGCGGCAACGAGCGGGAGCTGGAGCGCCTCGTCGCGCTGTCCAGGGAACATCGCGACAGTGTCCTCGCGGTGTCTGTCGGCAACGAGGCCAGCGTCGAATGGACCGACCATATGGTGCCGGTGGACCGCCTCGTCGAGTACGCCTCGGCCGTCGGCAGCCGCATCGAGCAGCCGGTGACGTTCTGCGAAAACTACGTGCCGTGGACGTACAAGCTCGAGCCGCTGGCGGAGGTCCTGGACTTCATCGCCGTGCATACCTACCCCGCCTGGGAGTACCGGTCCATCGACGACGCGCTGGAATACACGAAGCAGAACTACTACTCCGTGGCCGATCATTACCCGGGCAAGCCGGTGGTGATCACCGAGGCGGGCTGGCCGACGGCGGCCAACGGTCGGGGGATCGACCCGCACAACGCCTCCGAGGAACTCCAGGCCAGCTACTACGAGCAGCTGATCGAGTGGACCACCCAGGAGGAGATCCTCGCCTTCGTCTTCGAGGCTTTCGACGAACCGTGGAAAGGCTCGCCGGATCCGCTGGAGCCGGAGAAGCACTGGGGTCTGTTCACCGTCGAGCGGACGCCGAAGCTCGTCATGCGCACACAGTTCGCCGACCTGATCCCCGATGCCGCGGCTGCGGCCGGCAGGGCGGTCAGCCGCTGACCGGCAACCTGCCCTGCCGAGCGACCCCCGGGAGCCGCGAAAAACCTGATGCCGAGAGCCACCATAGACGATGTCGCCGAACTGGCCGGCGTATCCATCAAGACGGTATCGCGGGTCGTCAACAGCGAACCAAACGTCCGACAATCGACCCGCGACAAGGTCCATCTAGCGATCGAGCAGCTCAATTACCGCCCCAACCTCTCGGCCCGCAGCCTCGCCAGCCAGCGCTCCCGACTGATCGTGCTGGTCTACGACGATCCCGCCGCCTACGAGGCCCCCAGTGCGGGCTACGTCATCCGGCTGCAGGAGGGCACGCTGCGCGCCTGCCGGACCGCCCATTACGAACTGCTGATCCATCCCTGTGACTACCGTCGCAAGGACGTACGGAAGGAACTCGGCTCTCTCATCGAGCAGACCCAGCCGGACGGCGTCGT
>DASRVH010000059.1:0-2355 GCA_035655155.1 Woeseiaceae bacterium | reverse complement strand
ATGAGCACAAGGAGTAACCATGAGACAAGTACGAGCACTGACGCGCACTTCGCTGATTGCGCTCCTCGCCGGCATGTTTGCCATCGGCATATCGGCCTGCGAGGACGAAGGTCCGGTCGAGGAGGCGGGTGAAGCCGTCGAAGAGACCGGTGACGCAATTGAGGAAGCGGCGGACAGCACTGAAGGCGCCGCCGAAGAAGCCGGCGACGAGTTGGAGGAAGCGGCGGACCGCGTAGAAGAGAAGACTGATTCAGGAGGCTATTGATGAGTGAGCAGGAATTGAAAGGCCAGTGGCGGGAACTGAAGGGCAAGGTCAGGCAGAAGTGGGCAAAGCTCACCGACGACGATATCGAGCGCATTTCCGGTAAGAAGGATGAGCTCGTCGGCACGCTTCAGAAACGCTATGGCGAGTCCAGGGACTGGGCGGAGGACCAGGTCAGGGAATGGCAGAAGGAGTGGAGCCGCTGATCCGACGCGGCATTTACTGAGGCTGACTTACGGAAACCCGTATTGAACCACGGCCCCGCTCGGCTATCCTCATTCGAGTTTGTGGCTCCGCTAAACGCACCGAGGTTCTGACGTGGCCAAGACGCTGCTGCTGTATTTCAGTCTCTACGGGCACACCCGCCGCATCGCCGAGCGCATCCGCGACCGCATGATGGAGCTCGGCGAGGACGTCGACGCGGTCTCCCTGCAGGAGAACCCGGACGTGGACCCCAACCAGTACGAGCGCATCATCCTCGGCGCCTGCATCCGTAACGGCAAGTACAAGCCGCCGGTGTGGGATTTCATCCGCAAATACAAACCCCTGCTGGACGAGCGGCCGAGCGCCTTTTTCTCCGTGAATCTGGTGGCCCGCAAGCCGGAGAAGAACACGCCGGAGACGAACCCGTACACCAAGCAGTTCGTGCAGAAGAGCCCGTGGCAGCCGGACCTGCTTGGCGTGTTCGCCGGTGATCTCGACTACCAGCGCTACGGCGCCATGGACCGCAACATCATCCGCTTGATCATGTGGATCACGAAGGGCCCCACGGATCCGCAGACGAAGGAACAGTACACGGACTGGGCCGTGGTGGACCGCTTCGCCGAGCAGGCCGCCGCCCTCGGCAAGGCCGAGGCCGCCTGATCACCCTCGCCGCCGTTGCGCCGGGTACTCGACAGAATCGCCGACAGCCAGCACCTGGTGGTGCTGCTCGCTTCGCTGTGGCTGGTGCTCACCAGCCCCTGGATCACGATGCGCAAGGGCATCCCGGAGTCCGCCGGCTTCCTGGACTGGGCCCACGTCGTGCTGGGTCTCGCGCTGGTGCCGCTGAGCCTCGCCTATTTCGCCACCAACACGCTGAACGGGCGCTGGCGGGAGTATTTTCCCTGGCTGGCCGGCAATTTCTCCGAGGTGAAGCGCGACCTCGCCGGCATCCCGAAGGGCCGGCTGCCCCAGCCGGGCGGCGCCGGGCTGTTCTCGCTGATCGAGGGCCTGGTGCTGGTGCTGCTGGTAGCCACCGCGCTCACGGGGCTAGGCTGGTTCGTGCTGGAAGGCTCGCGGGCCGCGATGGCCTGGCGGGACTGGCACATCGTGGCCGCGGACGCCCTGGTGGTGGGCATGGTCGTGCACGCGATCGCCGCCTCGCTGCACCTGCTGGAGTTTCTGCTGGAGTAATGCTTGCCCGGGGCTTGCCGGCCTTTTGGCGCGGCGCCGGCCCAGGCCGGTCTAGGGCGGGCAGTCGGCGTCGGCGCCGGTGACGAGCCGGTCCACGCCCAAAGCGTCGGCGAAGGCGTCCGCCTCCTGGTCCGCGTCGAGTCGTACGTCCACCCAGTAAACGGTCGCTTCCCGGGTCTGCGGCACCACCTCGGCATCCAGTTGCAGCCCGGCCGCCTGCTGTTGCAGCCGCTCTGCCCTGTCAGCGTCGCTGAACAGCCCCAGCGAGATGGTGCGCTCGCCGTCGTCCTCGGGCATGGGGTAGGCGTCCTCGAAGCCCGCGTCCTGCAGCACGGCCACCTGGCGGTTGGCCTCCTCCCGGCTGGGGATGTTGCGGATCTGTACCCAATGGCCCAGGAAGACGTCCTTGGTGACGGCGCGGAGGTTCGCCTCGCCGCCGAGATCCCGCACGCGGGCCAGCACGTCCTCCCCGGTCTCTGCGGCCTCGAAGGGACCCACGCTCACGCACACCGCGGCCGGAGCGTCGGACGGGGGCTCCGCGGGAGTTTCGTCCGGGCTCTGTGCAACCGGCTCGTCGGCCGGAAAGTCGGTGTCCGGGGCCGCGCCGGCCGGCGGGAGGATGGGTTCGCCGGGTCCGGCGGCATCGCGGGACGGCTCGGGTGCCAGTTCCAGCGTGGGCCCGGCGTCCGATGCCCTGA
>DASRVH010000058.1:0-9528 GCA_035655155.1 Woeseiaceae bacterium | reverse complement strand
CGGCGCGTTCTTGGAGAGATAGCCCACCCGGGTCTGGATCGGCAGGTCTTCCGCGGCGAGCCCGTTCGCCACCCGGTTCACCCGTTCGTCGAGTTCGGCGTAGGTGGTGACCTCGCCATTGAAGATCAGGGCTTCGCCCTGCGGATTCTCCCGTGCGTGCACACGGCTGATGTCGGCCAGATTCAAGGTCGGCATGCTCCCCTCCCGGTCAGGAAATTACTCCAAAAAACATTAAATTAAGTCTGCACGTGCCCCCGGCGCGCGCTTGTATTGCACCGTCCGCGACGGTATTTTAATCCACATTAAATTTCCAGCCGGTCTCCGGCCGGAAGCGCCGCTTCCGGAGGCCGAACCACGAGGACTCGTTCATGAGTACCGCAGCCAGCGATCTGCCCCGCGTCTCACGCGATGCCGAGACCGCGCCGCTCCGCTTCGTCACCGCCGCATCGCTGTTCGACGGTCACGACGCGGCTATCAATATCATGCGGAGACTGATCCAGTCCAAAGGCGCCGAGGTAATCCATCTCGGGCACAACCGCAGCGTGGCCGACGTGGTGCGCGCGGCGCTGCAGGAAGACGCCGACGGCATCGCCATCAGCTCCTACCAGGGCGGCCACGTCGAGTACTTCCGCTACATGGTCGACATGCTGCGCGAGGCCGGCGCGGAACACATCCGCATCTTCGGCGGCGGCGGCGGCACCATCACCCTGGACGAGATCCGCGGGCTGATGGACTACGGCGTCGAGCGCATCTATCACCCGAACGACGGCATGAAGATGGGCCTCGACGAGATGATCGGGGACCTGATCCGCCGCACGGTGGCGGCGCGCCGTCCGACGGTGCAGCCCGGTGAGCCGGACCCCGACGACATCACGGCCGTCGCGGCCATGATCTCGGCCATCGAGGAGGGCGCGTTCAGCGACGACGAACTCGCCACGCTGCGCAAGACCTGGCAGATGCGTTCCCGCCGGGTGCCGGTCGTGGGCATCACCGGCACCGGCGGCGCCGGCAAGTCCAGTGTCACGGACGAGTTGCTGAACCGTTTCCTGCAGTCCTTCCCCGACATGCGCATCGCGGTGCTGGCCGTCGACCCCACCCGCCGGCGGACGGGCGGCGCGCTGCTGGGCGACCGCATCCGCATGAACAGCCTGCGCTCCGAGCGAATCTACATGCGCTCCATGGCCACCCGCCGCCAGCACCTGGCCACCAGCGAGATGCTGGGCGACGCCATCGCCTTCCTGAAGTCCATGGGCAACGACCTCGTGATCGTGGAGACCGCCGGCATCGGCCAGAGCGACAGCGAGATCGTCGACCTGGTGGACTACTCGGTGTACGTGATGACCTCCGACTACGGCGCGGCAAGCCAGCTCGAGAAGATCGACATGCTGGACTTCGCCGACCTGGTCGTGCTGAACAAGTTCGACAAGCGCGGCGCCGAGGATGCGCTCAGGGACATCCGCAAGCAGTGGAAGCGCAATCACCTGAAATTCCAGGCCGCCGACGACGAGGTGCCGGTCTATCCCACCATCGCCAGCCAGTTCAACGACCCGGGCGTCTCCTGGATGTTCGTCAATCTGTGCGGAAAGCTGGTGGAGAAGCTGGAGCTCGACGCCGCGCGCTGGACGCCGGACATGGATGTGCCGGAAAAGGAACCGAAGGCCACGGCCATGATCCCGGGCTCCCGGGTGCGCTATCTCGCCGAGATCAGCGAGCAGGGCCGCGACATCAACGAGCGCATCGCCGCCCAGGCGGAGGCCGCCAGCCGGGCGCAGCAGATGTACGAGGCGCTGCGGGCGCTGGAGGATGCGGAGCTGCCCGAAGCGCTCGCGACCTATCCCCGCGAGGCCCTCACCGCCGATGAAGACCGGTCCCTGCTGGTGCTGCGCCAGCGCTATCAGGAGGCGGTGCAGGAGCTGGACGCGGAGGCCGTCGAACTGCTGCAGGAGTGGCCCGAGCGCTACGAAGGCGTGCGGGCCGAGCGATACAGCTACACGGTGCGCGGCAGGGAGGTCACCGGCGAGAATTATCGCGACAGCCTCAGTCACCAGCCGATCCCGAAGATCGCGCCGCCGAAGTACCGGGACTGGGGCGAGCTGCTGGCCTTCCTCATGAAAGAGAACCTGCCGGGCTCCTATCCCTACACCGGCGGCGTGTATCCCTATCGGCGCACCGGCGAGGACCCCATCCGCATGTTCGCCGGCGAGGGCACGCCGGAGCGCACCAACCGGCGCTTCCATTACCTCTCCCGCGGCCACGACGCGGCGCGGCTGTCCACGGCCTTCGATTCGGTGACCCTGTACGGCGAGGACCCCCACGAACGCCCGGACATCTACGGCAAGGTGGGCAACTCCGGCGTCTCCATCGCCACGGTCGACGACATGAAGAAGCTCTATTCGGGCTTCGACCTGTGCGACCCGTCCACCTCCGTCTCCATGACCATCAACGGCCCGGCGCCCATGATCCTGGCTTTCTTCATGAACACGGCCATCGACCAGCAGGTGGAGAAGCACCTGCGCGAGACCGGTCGGTGGGAGGCCGCGCGGAAGACCATCGACGCCTGGTTCGAGGGCAAGGAGCGGCCCGAGTATCGCGGCGGGCTGCCCGAGGGCAGCGACGGCCTGGGACTGGGGCTGCTCGGCATCCCCGGCGACCAGGTGGTGGATGCCGAGACCTACGCACGCATCAAGGCCGAGACGCTGGCCACCGTGCGCGGCACCGTGCAGGCGGACATACTGAAGGAGGATCAGGCCCAGAACACCTGCATCTTCTCCACCGAGTTCGCCATGAAGATGATGGGCGACGTGCAGCAGTACTTCATCGACCACAACGTCAGGAATTACTACAGCGTCTCCATCAGCGGCTATCATATCGCCGAGGCCGGCGCGAACCCCATCAGCCAGCTCGCCTTCACGCTCTCTAACGGCTTCACCATCGTCGAGTACTACCTGGCCCGCGGCATGGACATCGACGACTTCGCGCCGAACCTGTCGTTCTTCTTCTCCAATGGCATGGACCCGGAGTACGCGGTGATCGGGCGCGTGGCGCGCCGTATCTGGGCGCGCGCCATGCGCGAGCGCTACGGCGCGAGCCGCCGCAGCCAGATGCTGAAGTACCATATCCAGACGTCCGGGCGCAGCCTGCACGCCCAGGAGATCAGCTTCAACGACATCCGCACCACGCTGCAGGCGCTCTACGCCCTGTTCGACAACTGCAACAGCCTGCACACGAATGCGTTCGACGAGGCCATCACCACGCCGACGGAGCAGTCGGTGCGCCGGGCAGTGGCCATCCAGCTCATCATCAACCGGGAGCTGGGCCTGAATTACTGCGAGAACCCCTGGCAGGGCTCGTTCATCATCGACGAGCTCACCGACCTGGTGGAGGAGGCCGTCTACCGGGAGTTCGAGCGCATCTCCGAGCGCGGCGGCGTGCTGGGCGCCATGGACACCATGTACCAGCGCGGCAAGATCCAGGACGAGAGCCTGTACTACGAGAGCCGCAAGCACGACGGCAGCCTGCCCATCATCGGCGTCAATACCTTCCTCCCGCCCGAGGGCCAGGAGGACGAGGTGAGCACACTGGAACTCATGCGCTCCAACGACGAAGAGAAGCAGGCGCAGATCGACGCGGTGCGGGCTTTCCAGCGCAACCATGTCGGCGACCGCAGCGAGTCGCTGGAGAAGCTCAGGAAGGTGGCGCGGACCCGCGGTAATATCTTCGAGGAACTCGTGCAGACCGTGAAGACCAGTTCCCTGGGTCAGATCTCGAGGGCGCTGTACGATGTGGGCGGCGAGTACCGCCGCAATATGTGAGTCACGACCGAGGCATCGCGAAATGGCAGAAGAAAAAGAACTGCTGACCGAGACGAAGGACGGTGTCACCACCATTACCCTGAACCGGCCCGACGCGCTGAATGCGCTGACGCCGGCCATGCTGGAGGCACTGGGGAATGCGATGGAGGCCGCCGGCGACGACGACGACGTGCGCGCGGTGGTCGTCACCGGCGCCGGGCGTGCCTTCAGTGCGGGGGTCGACCTGAAATCGCTGGGCGACCGGCCGATCATCAACGGCAGCGTCGGCGACATCCTGGACATCCCGGCGCGGCGGGCCATCCGCTACATGGAGATCGCGCCGAAGCCGGTCATCGCCAAGGTGAACGGCCATTGTTTCACCGGCGCGCTGGAGCTCGCGCTGGGCTGCGATCTCATCTATACGGCCGCGGAGGCGAAGCTCGGCGATACCCATGCGAAATGGGGCGTGAGGCCCTCCTGGGGCATGAGCCAGCGGCTGCCGCGGCGCGTGGGCATGACCCGCGCGAAGGAGATGTCGCTCACGGCACGCAGCGTCACCGGCGCCGAGGCGGCGGAGATCGGGCTCGCCAACGATTGCGCACCGGCGGCGGAACTGGACGACCTCGTGGACTCGGTGCTGGAGCGGATACTGGAGAACAGCGCCCACGTCCTGGCGGCCTACAAGGTGCTCTATCGCGACACCGAAGACCGTACGCTCACTGGCGGCCTGGCCTTCGAGGCCGGCACCGTCTTCGAGATACCCGATACCGCAGAGCGGCTGTCCGGCTTCCGCAAGTAATGGCCGCGGTCTCCTCGGACGACGCGCTCGGCGCGGTGCTGGACATCGCCGGCGCCGAGGGCACCTTCCTCGACATCCTCGGCCTGCGCCAGCTCGAG
Organism: Woeseiaceae bacterium; assembly: GCA_035655155.1. GTDB lineage: Bacteria > Pseudomonadota > Gammaproteobacteria > Steroidobacterales > Woeseiaceae > Lentisalinibacter. The sequence continues at coordinate 4,840 of DASRVH010000058.1, read as the reverse complement.
TGGTCCGAAGGCTACGCGCGACTCTCCCTGGAAATAGAGCGCCGGCACACGAACACGGTCGGGCTGCTGCACGGCGGCGTCATCCTCTCACTGCTCGATATCGGCGGCGCGATGGCCTGCCTGTACGGCAAACGGGAGAAATACGTGGCCATCACCGTGAACCAGAACACGAGCTTCGTCACCGCGCACCGGTCCGACCGGGCCATCGTCGAGGCGCGGCTCATCGGCCGGGGCGCCCGGCTCTGCTTCACGGAGACCACGGTGCTCGACGCCGGATCGGATACACTCTGCGCCACGGCGCTCGGCACCTACAACCTGTTCCGCCGGCAGCGCGAATCGAAACCCACGCAACCAGATCGGGAGTGACATGAGCGATCTATTCGACCTGAAGGGACATCGTGCCCTCGTGACCGGCGCCGGCAGCGGCCTCGGCAAGCAATTCGCGAAGACCCTGGCCGCGGCCGGGGCGGAAGTCGTGCTCGCCGCAAGGCGCCACGAGAAGCTGAAGGCCACCGCGACGGAGATCGACAACGCCGGCGGCACGGCGGCCTGCATCGATCTGGACGTCACGAACTCCGATTCCATCCGCGAGTGCTTCGAACTGGCGGAGCAGGAGATCGGCCTCATCGACATCGTGGTGAACAATGCCGGCATCAGCCGGGACAGCTTCGCCGTGGAACTCTCGGAAGAAGACTGGGACGCGGTCATCGATACCGATCTGAAAGGCGTCTTCATGGTGGCGCAGGCGGCGGCGCAGCGGCTCATCAAGGCGCAGAAGCCCGGCAGCATCATCAACATCGCCTCCATCCTCGGCAGCCGCGTCACCAAGATGCTGGTTCCCTATAACGCGGCCAAGGCGGGCGTGAAGCACATGACGAAGAGCCTGGCGCTCGAGTGGGCGCGTTACGGCATCCGGGTCAATTCCATCTCGCCCGGCTTCTTCAGGACCGAGATCAACGAACACGCCATGCAAGCCGGCTACGAAGAACGGCTGAACAGCATGATACCGATGAAGCGAATCGGCCAGGTCGAGGAGTTGTCCGGCGCGCTGCTGCTGCTGGCCTCGGATGCCGGCAGTTTCATCACGGGCAGCGACATCGTGGTGGACGGCGGGCATCTGTGTAGTTCGCTGTAGCGGCCGCAGCCCCCGTAGACGAGGCGGCAGGCGCACTGTTACGCTCGTAACCATCAAGGTGTAAAGCCTGAAAAAAGGGGGAATATCATGCGGATAGCGAAACAGGACATCCCGGTGAGAGTGGATGCGCCCGGTGCCACCGCGCGCCAGCAGCAAAACTTCGGCAACGCCTCCGACTGCGGCGAAATCGGCGCGGAGTATTTCTCCATGGCCGCGGGCACCGACCTTGCCGAGCTGCTGCAGGGCCTGAAGGACGATGCCTGCCAGTCACCGCACTGGGGATACCTCATCGAGGGCCAGGTCACAGTGACTTACACGGACGGCAGCGAAGAGCAGGTGCGGGGCGGCGACGTGTTCTACTGGCCGGCCGGCCATTCGGTGCGGGTGGGCGAGAATGCGGAGATCATCCTCTTCAGCCCTCAGCATGAGCACACGCCGGTGATGGATCACATCAACGGGAAGCTCCAGGGCTAGAAGCACGCCCGACCGCCGGGCCGGGCAGGGTCTCGCTGTTTCGAGCGCTGACCAGTGACTCGAGGTGACGGTAGCCGGCCGTCATCGGTTCGACGACCGGCAGGCCGTCCGCCTCGAGCAGTCCTGCGACGGGGTGCATGCAGGTGCAGCCGAGTACGACGACGTCGGCGCCGTCCTCTTCGAGCGCCCGCATGCAGGCGGCCCGGATCTTCGCCATCGACGTCATGCCGCAGGCCTGCATCTCCTGCACGAAGTTGTCCGGTTGACCGAGCGTCGCGAGGTCGGCGTCCTCGGACAGATGGCGTATCGCGACGCAGTCGTCCCGGGCGTCCGTCGCCGCGAGCACCGCGTCGTAGATGAAGCGCAGGGACGGCGGCCAGATCGTCACGATGGCGAAGCGTCGGGCACCGGCCTGCGCGGTGCGGATCGCACCCTCGCCGGCGCCGGTGACGGGGATGTTCGCGGCTTCCCGTAATTCGGCCATCCCGTAGTCGCCCACCGTGTTGATGTACAGGCCCGCATAGCCTTCTTTCTCGGCCTCGAGCCCTGCCTGCAGATAGGCGTGTGCGGAAATCTCCCGGGCGCCGGGATTGTGCGGGAAGACGGCTCCGGGCACGGCGCGGAGTTCGGGGCGGAAACGCCGGGCGGCGCCCATGATGGGCTCGGGCGTGGCCTCTTCAGGCAAGGGGGTATCGCCAGTGCCGAGGATGGCTAGCTTCTGCATGCGTCGACCCTATCCGATCACGCCCGGCGGCACCACCGGCATCGCAGTGGTCGCAATTGTCGCAATGGTATTCTGATCAGCGGTCTCAACCAGGGCCGTTTGAGAGTGCTGCATGTTCGAATTGCTGGACCACCGGTCCGCAGACGTTGCGGCGCAGATTCACGCGCTCTTCCAGCGTTCGTACGCAGTGGAAGCGCGACTCATCGGCGCGACGGACTTTCCGCCGTTGCGGCGCACCGCGCAGCAGATTCGATCGTCTCCCGGGGCCTATCTCGGCGCCCGCCAGGGCCTCGACCTCGTTGCGGTGGTGGAATATGCAATCGAAGGGTCGCATCTCGACATCGAGAATCTGGCGGTAGACCCCTGTTACTTCCGGCAGGGCTGGGGTACCCGGTTATTGCAGGCCTTGCTGGAAAGGGTCGAGTGGCGAACGGCGACCGTGGAGACGGCGGCGGGGAATCTGCCGGCCGTGGCGCTCTACGAGAAGACCGGATTCTCGGTATCCAGACGGTGGAGGACCGCAGAAGGCATCGAGAAGGTCGGGCTGTCGCGAGGTAGTGCGTAAGGTATCGAAATGCTCCGGTTCCCGGAGCGACGTCGCTACACTCCTGCAGATTCGAAAAGGGAGCGCCGATTATTCTGGAGCTTTTTCGCTGCGGCGACAGTGCTGACCGTCGTGTGGGAGTTCGCGCAGCGGACCGGGAATCTCGTTTTTGATCCACTGGATCTCGTTGCGACGGCGATAGGGTCCGTCGTCGCGATCGTGCTATTTCGGGCGTTACGGCACTTCTCGTATCGATGCTTCGGCTAGCGACTCGTCACTGCTGCGACCAGGGGTTGCGCAGGCAGGGGCGGCAGCGATCGCCCACGCGCCTCCGCGGACGCCCGACCGGCCCTCGATGGCCTTGCCTTCGATTGACTTCGATGGCACCGGCCTGCAAATATTCCCCGATGGCGTATCCCGAACGCCGCTGCACGGGGTTGAGCGCTTGCCTGATCTTTCCAACGAATTCCTGACAACGCGGGAGCTGGCCGAGCTCCTGCACATCAAGGAACGCAAGGTCTACGATCTGGCGGCGGCCGGGGAGGTACCGTGCTCGCGGGCGACTGGCAAGCTCCTGTTCCCCCGTCGCGGAATCGAGGCGTGGCTGGCCCGGCACAGCTCCGGGGGTGAAGCCACCGAGCGGCGCCGGCCGGCGCAGGTGGTGCTCGGTAGTCAGGACCCACTGCTGTCGTGGGCGCTGGGAGCTTCAGGCGCCGATCTCGCGAGTCTGATGGAGGGGAGTCTGGACGGGCTCGAGCGGTTCGCGGCGGGTGAGGGGATGGCCGCGGGCCTGCACCTCTACACGCGGGAGACGGACAGCTGGAACGTTCCGGTCGTCCGGGAGCGGTTCGGGTCGGAGCCGGTGGCCCTCCTGGAGTTCGCCTGGCGGGAACGCGGCCTCATCGTCGCCGCGGGCGCGGAGAGCGAACTCGACGCCGTCAGCGCCCTCGTCGGACGCCGCCTCGTACCGAGGCAGGACGGCGCCGGCAGCCAGGTGCTGCTACAGAGCATGATGAGCGAGGCGGGGCTCGACGCCGATCAGGTGGTATGGACCGAGGCCGCGAGAACAGAGTCGGAACTCGGCATCGCAGTCCTGGAAGGCAAGGCGGATGCCGGCTTCGGCCTGCGGGCGATGGCCAGGCAGCTGCGTCTGGGATTCGTACCGCTCGTGCGCGAACGCTACGATCTGCTGGTCGATCGCGGGGCCTGGTTCGATCCGCCGCTGCAGCGGCTCTTCGGTTTCTTTCGCTCGGATGCCTTCCAGGCGAAGGCGCGGGAGCTGGGGGGTTACGACGTCAGCGGTCTCGGCACCGTGCATTTCAACGGTGCCTGAGACTGCCGGCGGTTAGTCTTCTGCGTTCGGGAAGAACAGCTGCTGGCCGTCGAGCCGGTAATCGGCGATGGCCGCCTGGCCTTCGTCGCTGAGGATCCAGTCGATGAAGGCCTGGCCGGCCTCCACATTCACCTTGGGGTGTTTTTCGGGGTTGACCAGGATCACCCCGTACTGGTTGAAGAGATTCGGGTCGCCCTCTACCAGGATCTCGTGGTCCCCCTTGTTCTTGAAGCTGATCCAGGTGCCCCTGTCGGTCATCGTGTAGGCGCTCATGCCCACGGCCGCGTTCAGGGTCGCTCCCATGCCCGATCCGGTCTCCCGGTACCAGGTGCCGCTGGCCGCGGTAGGATCCACGCCGGCCTCTTTCCAGAGCGCCATCTCCTTTTTGTGGGTGCCAGAGTTGTCGCCCCGGGAGGCAAAGGGAAGCTCGGCCCCCGCGATTCTGGCCAACGCCACCTCGGCGTCCTCGCTGCCGGCAATGCCTGCCGGGTCGTCCGGCGGCCCGACGATGATGAAGTCGTTGTACATTACGTCGAAGCGCTCTACGCCGTAGCCGTCCGCGACGAACTGCTCCTCCGCGGACTTCGCGTGCACCAGCAGGACGTCGCCGTCCCCGTTCCTGGCGTTCTT
>DASRVH010000057.1:0-21064 GCA_035655155.1 Woeseiaceae bacterium | reverse complement strand
TGCTGCTCTGTACCGCGGTGCCGAGCGTGGCCGCCAGCGAGAGCGACCTCTTCCTGGTGATGACATCTCTCGGCATCGGTATCCCGGCGTTCCTTCTGTTGGGCCTCGCCGCCTGGTCGTCCAATGTGTTGTGCATGTACTCCGCCGCGCTGTCCTTCGTCACCCTCTTCGCGACGCTGCGATTCGCCGTGGCAGTGGTCGGCATCGGTGTCGTCGGCACCGGTCTCGCGCTCGCCAACGTGCAGGAGTGGCTGACTCACTACCTCGTCATTCTCGGTATTGCGATTCCGCCGATTGTCGGGATTTTCGCGGCGGAAGCCCTGCTGTTCGGCCGGGATTATTCGCCCGCCGCGTATGCGCGACTACCGGGCTTTCGCTGGCCGGCAATGTCGGGATGGATGGCGGGAATTGCGGCGGGCACGTGGTCCTACATGGGCGGTTTCTCACCGACCCGTTCACCGGCACTCGATTCTGTCGGCATAGCGCTTGCGACGTTTCTGATCGTGTCGTTCTGCCGGGGCAAGAGCGGACGAGAACCGGATGGTGTCGGTTTCTAGGGGGGCGGCGGGCGAATGCTGCACCGTCGAGTAGTGAGATTGGAAATTGACTGAGGGAGAGGATCATGCACAGAGCCTGGGTGATTAACGACTATGACGGATTCGAGGGCCTGAGCCTGGAGGAATTCCCTGACCAGGAACCCGGTCCGGGAGAGGTCCGACTCCGGGTCGAAGCGTTCGCCCTGAACTGGGGAGATATGGACCTCATGGAGAATCGTTACTCCTATAGCTTCTCGAGCTTCCCGGCCGGGATAGGTATGGAGGCCGCCGGCATCGTTGACGCCGTAGGGCCGGGTGTCGATGACATCGAAGTCGGTGAGCGATATGCCACCCTGCCGCATTTCTACGACAATCGTGGAGCGAGCGGCGAGTCTCTCGTCGTCAAAGCCCGCTACCTTACAAAGGCGCCGGCGGTACTCAGTGCCGTGGAAAGCGCGTCCATCTGGATGCAGTACCTGACCGCCTATTACCCGGTCGTGGAACTGGCAAAGGCGCAGCCCGGACGCGTGATTCTGGTTACCGCAGCGACGAGCACCGCAGGAACTGCCGCCCTCCGGATCGGCCGATTATTCGGGGCGACGATGATCGGCACGACCCGCTACGAATACAATCGGCCGTATCTCCTCGAGGCAGGTGCCGACCATGTCGTCGTGACCGATTCGTCGAATGAGGGTTTCGATGAGGAACTCAAGAGGCTGACCGACGGTCGGGGCATCGATGCGGCCTTCGACGCGATCGGCGGCGGATTGATGACGCACTACGTTCGCGCGCTGGCGAAGAATGCGCGGATCTTTTTCTACGGCATGCTCGATAAGGACTTCCCCGAGATTCCGTATGCGGCACTCTTCCAGTCCAACGCGCTCTTCCAGGCTTATTCGTTGTTCAATTATGTCGAGGACGACGAGATGTGCGCCAAAGGGATCGACTGGGTCAATAATGCTCTGGCCGAGGGGCATATCGCGCCCAATATCGACCGCGTCTATCCGATGGAGGACTATGTCGAGGCATGCCGATACCTGAAGGAGCCGCGGCGTGCGCATGGCAAGGTGGTCATAGAGACGGGGATTACCTGAATTCCCGCCGTTTGATGGCGTGCCGCAATCAAATCCCGTTCCCCATCGTCTTCCTTCATGTAGCGAGACGAAATCGCGTCCCGCGCTCATCTGGATAGGAGATTGATCGATGGATATACGGAAACCGGCAGCCACCACCCTGGCTTCGAGCCTCGTTGCCCTGGCATTCACCGCGGCGAGCGGAGCGGCCCTCGGCGCCGTGCCCGACCAACCCGAAGTCTGGGAGAAATGCGCGGGCATTGCCAAGAAGGGCCAGAATGACTGCGGTGCGACGGACGGCTCGCACGCCTGTGCCGGGCAGGCCGAGACCGACGGCAGCCCGGTCGAGTGGGTGTACGTGCCCGAGGGCACCTGCGAGAAGATCGTCGGCGGCAAGGTCTACGCCAAGAAGCCGGCCAAGAAGGACTGAGCGTCCCCGCATGTCTCAGCGCACCTCCTCGGCGCGCGTACTGGAAGGCACCGGCGTCGGCCTGCGTGGTCCGCATGTCCCGGCCATCCTGGCCGGGCGGCCCGCCGTGCGGTGGTTCGAGCTCCTGACCGACAATCACCTCGCGGCCGGGGGTGCGCCGAGATTTCAGGCCGAGTCCATCGCGGAGCACTACCCGGTCGCGCTGCACGGAGTGGGGATGTCCCTCGGCAGCGTGGAACTGCTGGACATCGGTTACGTCCGGCGCGTCAGGGACCTCGCCCGTCGCATCGGCGCAGTGCATGTCTCCGAGCACATCGCATTCGCGGCCAGCGGCGGTTTGCACAGCCACGATCTGCTGCCGCTGCCGTGGACGGAGGAGGCGCTCGAGCACCTCGCCGGGCGGGTGAATCGTGCGCAGCATGAGCTCGGCGAACGAATGCTGCTCGAGAATGTCTCCACCTATATCGAGTATCGCGAAGCCGACTTGTCCGAGGCGGAGTTCCTGTCGGCGCTCGTCGCGGAAACCGGTTGCGGCTTGTTGCTGGATATCAACAATGTCTACGTCAACAGTGTCAATCACGGGCGTGACCCCATGGAACTGCTGAATGCGATACCGTGGGCCTCGGTCGGGGAGATCCACGTTGCGGGACACGACGCACGCGGCGGCCTGCTGATCGACACGCACGGATGCCGCGTCGCCGGGCCGGTCCTTGAGCTGTTCGCGCAGGTCATCGGCCGGGCCCCGGACGTACCGGTGTTGCTCGAGTGGGATACCCAACTGCCGGCCTGGGAAACACTATGGCACGAAGCTCAGCGCATCGAGGCGGCACGCCGGCGTGGCCTCGCCCGCCATGCCGCATGAAACTCGCGGCGATACAGGCGGCGTTCGTATCCGCTGCGACCGGGCGTAACGAGTTCGAGACGGCGTTGCTCGCGTCCGTACGGGCGCAAGGGAATGCATCGGCGAGCGAGCGCCTCAACGCGTATCGTGCGAATGTAAAAGGTGCGCATCTTCAGGCGCTGGACCAGGCCTATCCCGTGCTGCGCGAAGTACTCGGTCCGCGTTACTGGCGGCAGCTGCTGGAACGGGAGCTGCCGGTGTACGCGTCGCCGTCTTCAGACCTCAATGCCTATGGAGACTTCATGCCGGAACTGCTTCGCAGAGCGCGAAGCGAGAGGCCCGAGCTACGCGAGTTGTCCTACCTCGACGCACTTGCGACGCTTGAATGGCATGTGCATCGCGTCCGCTTCGTCGCGGACGATACCGCTTTCGACTGGGACACGTTCGCAAACCTGCCCGGCGACGTGCAGGCAAGCGCGAGATTTCTGCGCAGCAAAGCGCTCGCAGTCGTGCAGCTCGATTACCCGGTGGATCAAATCTGGCGTTCGCACAATAACCTCGAAACCGTCGAGGACGGCAAGGCGGAACGCACTTATTGCTGCGTGCACCGTACGGGCCGCTTCGATGTCGGCGTGACTCGGCTCGATCGTAAAGAGTTCGAGATGCTGCAATCGGCGAGCACTATCCCGATTGGTGGACTGACTGGCGCTGACACCGAGGCACTGGCACAGCAAATCGTCGCGTGGATACGGCGGGGTTGGATCACGGGCTTCGCGATCGACCAATAGATGTTCGACCACGCGGATCTCAATCGTCTCTACCGCTACTGCCGCGCGCTCTGCGACCAGGAAAGCGACGCCTACGATTTGCTGCAGTCGGCGATGGAACGATGCGTGAAGCGTCCCCCGAAAGAATCGGCGTCGCAAATCGGTTATGCCATGCGGGTGATCCGCAATCTGTTTATCGACCAGCTCCGGAGTAGCGCCCGCGCGAGCTTCGAGCCGTTCGACGACGGCAACCCGGGGCACGGTTTCGATCTCGCGAGCCTCGAGACCACGATGCTGGGCCGCAGCGAACTCGAAGCCGTATGGTCCGAGATGACGGCGATCGAGCGAGAGATCCTGTATCTCTGGGCCGTTGAAGGCTACAGCACCGACGAGGTGGCCAGGCATCTCGACAAGCCGCGTAACTCGGTACTCTCCATCATCCACAGGATGCGGAAGCGATTGAAGGCCGGCTTCGGCGGAGCGCGGTCGGCAGGGTAGCGACATGCAGAAACCAATCAAACAGGCGATCAGGGAGCGGTTCGAGGACATCGAGCTCAGTGAGGCGCAGCTCGACGAACTCACCGCGCGGATTGCCGTGGAAGAGCCCACGGCGGTGAGGAAGCCTTTCTGGCGGCAGATGCCCGCGATTGCCGCGGCTATCGCGTTGCTCGTCGTCGGCGGCGTATTCGCCAACCTGCTGTACCAGTCCCACCAGGACCGGCTGCTGCTGCAGTCCATCGCGGAAGAAGTGGCCGACAACCACCTGAAGCTCAAACCACTCGAGGTGCAAGCCAGTGACTTGCCCAGCGTGCTGAGCTACTTCGAGGAACTGGATTTCCAGCTGCTCGCCTCGCCGCGAATCACTGCGAATAGCGGCGACCGTCTGCTCGGCGGCCGCTACTGTTCCATCCAGGGCATCGATGCAGCGCAGCTCCGCGTCGTCGCCGGCGACGGCACGCTCAGCACCTGGTATGAGGCCACCCTGCCGGCGGACAAGCTCGACAGGATCCCCGATATGGATGCGGGCGAGCGGCCGGCCGAGTTCGTGGAACGCGGCGTCGGCATCCGCATCTGGCAGGAGAAGGGCATCGTGTTCGTCGAGGCGAAGGCGGCAAACAGTATCTAGGCGTCGTTCTTCAGCGCGTACGCAATGGCAACGATCGCCGGCACGCCAAGTGCCAGCCAGGAGATGACGTCTCCGGCGCCGTCCGCGAGCAAAGCCGCAGCGAGGCCGACGGCCGTGGAAGCGCCCAGGATCACGGGCATCCGCCAGACCTGGACCGCGGACCGGTGCCGACGCGCGTTCATTCCGTGACGCTCCGTGAGGCGAGGGCGGTCTGCCGGGATTCTTCCACGCGGCCGAGCCAGGACTCGAAGCCGACATTACGCGCCTTCAGCCACAGGTAGACACCGCTGCCCAGCACGACGATGGCCAGGATATCCAGCAGCGCCCAGAGCAGCTTCATGGGCATGCCGCCGTAGTCACCGAAATGCAGCGGCTGCGAGAGCAGCAGTGTCTGTACATACCACGGAAGGTCGCGGGTCTCCACGAAGGCGGCGGACCCGGCGTCGATCAGTATGGGAGTCAGCAGCTTGGAACTCAGTGCCGTCGTGCCCTGCATGAAAGCGACGTAATGGCCGGGGCTGGCGAAATCGTTGCCCGGAAATGCCAGGAAACTCAATGCCTTCTCCGGCGCCGTCTCGTCTATGGTGTCGAGCACGGCATCCACCGAACCGTAACCGGAAACCGGTTCCTCGTGTAAATAGGGAGCGGTCATCTCGGCGAGTTCGGTGGATTGCCACTGGCCGAAAATAGGAATGGAGAGCGTGTTGATCACGCCGGTCAGCGAAACCACGAACAGCCACACGAGAGTGACGATGCCGAGGAGATTGTGGACGTCCAGCCATTTGACCCGGACACTCCGGGAACGGCGCACACGGCCGAACGGCAGCTTGCGCATGAAGGGTGCATAGAGCACTGCCCCGGAGACGATGGACACCAGCAGGAGTACGCCCATGGCACCGAGGAACAGCGTGCCCGGAAGCCCGGCATACATGTCCACGTGCAGCCGCAGCATCACGTCCATGAAGCCCCGGCCCAGGGGGTAGTCGTACAGGAATTCCCCGGTCCGTGCATCGTAGGTATAGAAGGCGGACATGTCGGACGAGAGGGGCGAGGTGCCCATCCGTACGTACCAGAGATCCGGTTCCTCCGGCTCGGCCACTAGGAACTGGACCGCATCCCCCGGTCGGCGTGATCGAGCATCCGCGAGGATGGCATCCACCGACGCCGGGCCCACATCGCCGGACAGCTCCGGGGCCTCCACGTCATGCAGCCAGTGATCGATCTCATGCGCAAAGATCAGCGGCAGGCCCGTGACGCAGAGCATCAGCAGGAACACCATGGGCAGCAGGCTGCTCCACTTGTGGACGTAGTACCAGGCTTTCAGCTGTTTCTGCTTGATGGCCGGCGCTCCTTACCACTGGTAGTTGATGGTGCCGCGCACGGTGCGCGACTCGCCGAAGGTGCAGAAGTTCGCCCCGGCACGCTGGAAGCAGGTGGCAGCGTATTCCTCGTCGGTGAAATTCTGCAGGTTCAGGCCGAGACGCCATTGATTCCACTGGTAGTGGATTGCCGCGTCGTAGACCGTGAAGCTGGGCACCTCTACGGTATTGGCCGCGTCGCCGAAATTGCTGCCCTGGTAGCGCAGGCCCAGTCCGACTCCGAGGCCGCGCAGCGCTCCCTGCTCGAACTGGTAATCGCCCCACAGGGAGACGATCTGGTCCGGTATCTGCGTGAACTCGTTGCCGATGATAGCGGGGTTCGGGCTCGCCTCGATCTCCGTCTCCAGGTAGGTGTAGTTGGCGAAGATATCCAGGCCGAAATCCAGATTGGCGACGATCTCCGCCTCGAGGCCACGCGAACTGGCACGCCCTGTCTGGACAGGCAGGAAGGTCGCCGGGTCGAATTCGACGATGTTGTCGCGCTCCAGGTCGAAGACGGCGACGGCGACCAGCAGATCACCGTCCGCGGGCTCGTATTTGATGCCCGCCTCGTACTGCCGTCCCGTCTCCGCCTCGAAGGGGTCGCCGTTCGCATCGGTGCCGGAGGCCGGCAGGAACGACTCCGAATAGCTCACGTAGGGCAGGAAGCCTGCCTCGAAGTGATAGCCGACGCCGGCGCGAAAGGTGAACTCGCCGTCGTCCGTCTCCGTCTCCGTGCCGAACAGGCGGCTGGTCGTCGTGCTGCTGGCCTCGTCCCAGCGTCCCGCCAGGTTGATCCGCCAGTGATCGCCTATGCTGATCTGGTCCTGCAGGTAGACGCCGAGCTGCTCGAGTTCGATCTCGTCGTCCTTGAACGGGGGCGGCAGCGTAACGGCTGCCCCGTAGACGGGATCGAAGATGTCGATGCTCGGTGCGCCGCCGAAGCTCTGGATGGAGCGGGCGTCCGTGTACTGATAGTCGATGCCCGCGAGCAGCGTGTGAGTCATGGTCTGGTTGCCCAGCGTCCAGAGCAACTGGTTGTCCAGCGCATAGCCGTCCAGACGCCCGAAGTTGCCGAAGGCACCGCGGTTGATGGTGCGCAGGTCCGGCTCGATACCGTTGCTGAAGACCACCGTATCGTCCAGGTCCACGTTGTTGTAGCGGAAGTTCTGGCGGAAGGTCAGATCGGCATCGAAGTCGTGTTCCAGTTCGTAGCCGATGGAGAATTCGGTGCGGTCCACCTCGTCCACGTCCGGCTCACCGGTGAAGCGGTTGATCGGGACGGTGCCGTTCGGGTTCGGTGTCAGGGTGCCCGGGCCGGGCAGGGCCTGGGAGTTCTTCGTGTTGTCCTGCTGGAAGCTGGTGAGCACCGTTAGCCGGGTCGCCGCCGTCGGCTGCCAGGTGAAGGCCGGCGCTATGTAGATGCGGTCCTCCTCGACGAAGTCGATCTGGGTTTCTGCATCCCGGAGCAGGCCGGTAAGCCGGTACTGGTTGGTCTCACCGCGCCCCACGGTGCCGCCCAGGTCGAACTGGGTCTGGAGTCGGTCGTAATTGCCCACCTCGATTTCTACTTCCCGGATAGGCCGGGTGCCGGGCCGCTTCGAGATGTAGTTAACCAGGCCGCCGGGACTCCCCTGGCCGTAGAGCACCGAGGAGGGGCCTCGCGGTATCTCGATCCGCTCCGCACCCCAGGGCTCAAGGTTGTAGCTCACCGAGAATCCGGGATTACGCAGCGCGAGGCCGTCCCGGAAGATACCCGTCGTCGCGGCGTCGAAGCCGCGGATGCGGATGTTCGTGAAGCGTGGCTCGATGCCGAAAGGCTCGGCCTGGATGCCCGGCACGTAGCGCATGGCCTCGGTGAGCTTTCCTGCGTTCCACATATCCAGCAGATCGTCGTTGATGACCGAGACGGTCAGCGGGGTCTCGGCAAGCGGCGTGCGGGTCTTCGTGCCCGACGAGGCGTCCTCCACCACGTACTTTTTCCCGGTGACGATGATCTCTTCGACGGTGTCTTCGGGCGCCTGGGCCTGGAGCAGTGCAGGGAACAGCGCGAGCCCGAGAACCGTCAAGGACGAGCGGGTCAGCAGCGAGCGGATATTCGGGCCGATGGTATCTGCAGACATTCACGCGACTCCTTGCAGCAGTTTTCGTGATTTTCAGAATAGGGTTTGTTAATAAACGTACTCAGAATGATTCGCATTCTCATTCCTGGCATATAGCCTCGCCATAAGGAAATACCGAAATCGCCGAACCGGGCGCTACTTCGCTAGCTTTCGGCGTGGACTGCGGCAGGCCGCGGGGTGCCTCTGCCCTGCCTCAGTGTGCCGTCGGTTCTTCCACGGCGGAGGCGGTGTCCTCTCCGCGGTCTCGGGCCTCGCGGATCTCTGCGAGCGGTTATTGGACCTCGTCTTCCTGGTCGGCCAGGTGGCGATGAAAGTCATCGAGGTCCGCCTCGTCTGTAGAAACCGAAATGCGAATCATTCGCATCTTCATGATACGCTTTCACCATGCAAAGTCAAAACATCAGTGGTGCAGCAGCCATGATTGCGACAACCGTCCCTCAGGTCACTTTCGATCTGCGGCTGCCCGCCGAGGATCTCGGCCAGGAAAACCCCTTCCGCTGGGAGCCTACCGATACCGCAGAATTGTTCGGCGGCCGCCGCGTCGTAGTTTTCGCCGCGCCCGGCGCCATCCACCCCGGTTGTACGGGGTACCAGCTGCTGGACTACGATGCGCGCTACGGTGAGTTCCTGAAGGCCGGCATTGATGAACTCTATTGCGTTTCGGTGAACGAGGCGCCGCTCGTCTTCCAGTGGGCCTACAGCCTCGACATCTGGAACGTGCTGATGCTGCCGGACAGCGACGGGGCTTTTACCCGCGGCATGGGCATGCTGGCCCGCGACAGGAGAGGGCAGCCCTTCGCCACCACCTGTTCGTACGCCGCGGTCGTCGATGACCGGCGAATCGAGCGCCTGTTCGTCGACAAGGGGCCCGCCTGCACCTGCCCGGCGGAGTGCTGCGACGCGCCCGATGCCGACACGGTGCTCGCCTGGCTGCGGGGAGAAGAGGCGGTGCGGTCTCGGACCGCTGCCTGGCGGCACGCTTTTGCTAGAGGATAAGGTAGCGGAGGCGTGCGAGAACGAGGCAGGCTGCGACCAGCAAGCCCTGCGGCAGGAGGTAGCGGCGGGGGATCCTCACGAGGCCTGCGCGCCAGACGCCCGTATCGAATGCCTCCTTTATCGGAAATACACCAGCCGCCGCCCCATGAGAGGTGTGACGTCCAGAAAACCTGTACCCGGCATCGTCGTGATGGCCTGTGAGCTGTTGGCTTGACCTGGCCGAGTGGCTTGTAGATGATCCCGTGCATGAGAAGGCTGGTCGCCATCACGGGCCTGCTCTGCATCATCCTCGCCGGGATCGAGAGCAGTGCCGATATCGCGCCACCGGGTGCTCCCGGCGCCGGCGGCTGCGATTACCAGCGGTATGTGCACGCGGACGGAAGCGCGGATGATGTGGCCACCGCCGTTGCGGGCGAGGCGACCGCGTCGGCCGAGGACCTGTGCCCGTGCGGGGCGCAGGTAGCGGCTTCACCCGCCCTCGACTTGGTCGGCCTGTCCGGCGTACCGGAATTCTCTCCGCCCCGGATCGAAGACTCTCCCCACTCGCTGCAGTACGCCCCGCCGCTGCGTCCGCCGAGAGGCTGATCGCCGTCATAGCCGGTTGCCTGTCCGGGCCGTGCCGCCCGGTTGCAGGCCTTACTCCAATCCGAACCAGGACCATGACATGCGATGCAGTCAATCGCTTGCCATGGCCGGTCTGGCGCTGTTCTTCGGACTGCCCGGCCCGGCCATGCTTTCCATCGCCTCGGCTCAGTCGCCGGGGCCCGCCGTACTCCTCACCCTGGAGGAGGCCAACGACAGGGCGCTCACCCGGAGTCCCGGCATCGCCGCGGCGCGGCTCGAGGTCGAGCAGGCCATGGCGATACGTGACGCCCGCGCTCTCTCCACGCCACTGGAACTCGGCGGAGAGATCGAGAACTTCGCCGGCACCGGCAGGGCCTCCGGCCTCGATGCGGCTGCCACAACGCTGAGTCTGTCGAAGACGCTGGAACGCGGCGACAAGCGCGGTTTGCGGGAGGCGGCCGGCAACGCTCGGGTGGCGACCGCACGTACGGAGGTGGCGGCGCTGGAAGTTGCCCTGGCAGCCGAGGTAGCGCGGCGTTATGCCAGACAGCTGCTCGTCCAGCAAGAGATCGGACTGGCCACCGAGGCCATCGAGATCGCCACCGTGACACTCGAAACCGTGGACCGGATGCTCGAGGCGGGCATGGGCACGCAAGCCGAGCGATCGTCTGCGCGGGTGGCACTCATGCAGGCGGAACTGGCGCGGGAGGAACGCGGGCTGGAACTCATCGGAGCCCGCGCCCGACTCGCCGCGCTCTGGGGTAGCGCCACACCGGATTTCGATCGAGTCGCAGGCTCCCTCGGAGATCTGCCCACGCTGCCTGCGTTCAAGTCCCTGGCGGCCCGGCTCGAAGCGAATCCCGAGCTGATGCGAATCGCCGCGCGGCGGCGGGTGCTCGAGAAAGAGCGTGCACTCGACCAGGCGCAGAAGAGTCCGGACGTCCGGCTGACCGCCGGAGTCCGCCACGTCGGCGAGCTCGACGCGACGGCGTTCGTGCTCTCGTTCAGCCTGCCGCTGGGCTCGGCCGGTCGGGCCACGCCGCTTATCCGTGAGAGCGAGATCGCGCTCGAGCAACTTCCCCTCAGTCGGGAGGGCCGCGCGCTGGAAATCCGCGCGGCTCTGCAGGAGCGCTTCCAGAGTGCTCGTGCCGCCCGACTTCGCTACCAGGGCCTGCAGGAAAGGATCATCCCCGAATCACGCGACTCGGTGGACTTCTACCGCCGCGGATTCGAGGCCGGGCGAAACAGCCTACTGGAACTGACCTCGGCGCAGGAGCAGTTGCTGCGGCTGCGAAGCCAGGCGCTGGAGGCGGCCTACGTCTTCCACCTTGCCATGACCGAAATAGAAGTGCTGCTCGGGAGCCGCAATCCCGGGAGGAACCTGTCATGAGCCGATTGAATATACCCCTGCTGGTCGCCGTCGCTCTCGTGTCTGCGACGCTCACCTACGCGCTCGTTGGTACCGGCGCTCATGAAGAAGTCCATGGCCGGGAAGAGGCGCACGACGGTCATGGCGACGGACACGACGAAGGGACGGAGGCCGAGGAGGGCCGCACCCGCATTCCGGCCACCGTAGCCGACGGATCGGGAATCATCACGGAAGCGGCCGGTCCCCACCGCATCGTCGAGACCGTCGAGCTGACCGGTACCGTGCAGGCCGATCCGGCCCGCGTCTCCGAAGTTCGTGCCCGATTCCCGGGTGTCGTGACGCGGGTGTTGCACGGGGTGGGTGACGTCGTCGAGAGCGGTGAGCCGCTCGGCTACATCGAGACCAACGAGAGCCTCTCGACGATCGCGGTTGCGTCACCCATAGACGGGGCGATCGTCGAGCGGAACGTCCGTGCAGGCGAGGTCAGCGGCGACGGGCCGCTTTTCGTGATCGTCGATCTCGACCGGGTATGGGTGCAGCTGGACGTCTTCGGGCGTGACATCCCGGTGATCGCTCCGGGACAGCAGGCCCGCGTCCTGACGCTGGACGGGCTCGAGTTCGAGGGTTCTGTCGAGTGGCTCTCACCGCTGGCGGCCCACGCCAGCCAGAGCGTGCAGGCGAGGGTGCCTCTCGCCAATCAGGAGGGGCGGCTGAGATTGGGGCAGTTCGTCCGTGCCCGCGTCGTCGTTGCCGAGACGGAGGTGCCGCTCGCCGTGCGCCGCAGCGCACTGCAGCGCTTCGAGGGCAGCGATGTCGTCTATGTGCGGGACGGCGACGTCTACGAGGCGAGGCCGGTCGAACTCGGTCGCACCGGCGGCGAGTTCGTCGAAGTGCTGAGGGGGCTCGCTCCGGGCGAGGAGTACGTGGTCGAGAACAGCTACCTGGTCAAGGCCGACATCGAGAAGGCCGGCGCCGGCCACCACCACTGAGGGCGCCACGATGCTCGAGCGTATTCTCTCATTCAGCCTGAGTCACCGGTGGCTCATGATCATGCTGGTGATCGCCGGTTGCGGTCTCGGCATCTACAACTACCAGCGGCTGGCCATCGATGCCGTGCCGGACATTACCAACGTCCAGGTGCAGATCAATACCGTGGCGCCGGGGTATTCACCGCTGGAGACCGAGCAGCGCATCACGTTCCCGGTGGAAACCGCCATTGCGGGCATCCCGCGGCTCGACTACACCCGCTCGATCTCGCGCTACGGCCTGTCCCAGGTGACCGCGGTGTTCGAGGAGGGCACGGATATCTATTTCGCCCGGCAGCTGATCAGCGAACGCCTGGTGGAGGCGCAGTCGGCTCTGCCGACGGGCCTGACGCCGTCCATGGGGCCGATAGCGACCGGTCTCGGCGAGATCTACATGTACACCGTCTCCTCCGCGGACGGGGCGGAGCACGACCCGATGTTCCTGCGCACCGTACAGGACTGGATCGTGCGGCCGCAGCTGCGCCTGACGCCGGGCGTGGTGGAGGTGAACACAACGGGCGGCTACGTCAAGCAGTTCCACGTGCTGCCGGATCCGGCCGCGCACCGTGCGTACGAGGTGTCGTTCACGGACATCGTCGATGCGCTGCTCCGCAACAACGCCAATGCGGGCGCGGGCTATATCGAGCGCAGCGGCGGTCAGTACCTGGTGCGTTCGCCCGGCCAGGCGGCGGACGTCGAGGATCTCAGGCAGATCGTCGTCGCCAAGCGCAACGTCGTGCCGATACAGCTCGAGGATGTGGCCGATGTGCAACTCGGCGGACCGCTGCGCTCGGGTGCGGCGACGCAGGATGGCCGCGAGGTGGTACTCGGCACGGTCTTCATGCTCAAGGGCGAGAACAGCCGTGCCGTCGCCGCGGCGGCCGGCGAGCGCGTCGAGGAGATCAGGCCGTCGCTGCCCGAAGGCGTGGAGATCAACGAGGTCTACGACCGCACGAAGCTCGTGGACCAGACCATAGAGACGGTGGCGAAGAATCTGGCCGAAGGCGCGCTGCTGGTCATCGTCATCCTGTTCCTGATGCTCGGCAACTGGCGCGCCGCACTGCTGACCGCGGCGGTGATCCCCGTCTCCATGCTGCTCACCATCACCGGCATGGTCGAGAGCGGAATCTCGGCCAACCTGATGAGCCTGGGTGCGCTCGATTTCGGGCTCATTGTCGACGGGGCCGTGATCATCGTGGAGAACTGCCTGCGCCGGCTCGGCGAGGCGCAGCAGGGTGCCGCGGCGCCGCTCGATTTCCGCCGCCGGCTGGAGGTGGTGCACGAGGCGACGCGGGAGGTTCTGCGACCGGCCATCGTGGCGGTCACGATCATCCTCATCGTCTACGTGCCGATACTGACGCTCAGCGGGGTCGAGGGGAAGATGTTCCGGCCGATGGCGCTGACCGTGATGATGGCCCTCTTCGCGGCGCTCGTCCTGTCCATCACGGCGGTGCCGGCGGCGGTGGCGCTGTTCGTGCGGCCCGGCCACTCCACCGAGGGGACCCGCATCATGCGCGCAGCCCACTGGCTGTACCGCCCGGCGCTCCACTTTGCACTGCGCCAGCGGGCACTGGTCGTCATACTGTCCGTTGGCGCGGTGCTGCTGGCCGGCATCGTCGCGACCCGCATGGGTACGGAGTTCATACCCCGCCTCGACGAGGGCGACATCTCGGTGCACGCGCTGCGCATACCGGGCACGAGCCTCACCCAGGCGGTGGAGATGCAGGAAGCGCTGGAGGCGGCTTTCCGCGAGCAGCCGGAAGTGGAGCTCGTATTCTCGAAACTGGGTACGGGCGAGGTCGCGAACGATCCGATGCCACCCGCCATGACCGATACCTTCCTGATCATGAAGCCGCGCGACCGGTGGCCGGATCCTGACAAGCCGAAGGAGGAGCTCATACACGAATTGGAAGCCGTCGCGACACGCGTGCCCGGCAACAACTACGAGTTCACCCAGCCCATCGAAATGCGCTTCAACGAGCTCATCGCCGGAGTCCGCGCGGAGCTCGCGGTGAAGGTCTACGGCGACGATCTCGACACGCTGGTCAGCCTGGGAGAGGAGATCGAGTCGGTGGTCGCGGCGATACCGGGTGCGGCGGATACGCGCTCGGAGCAGGTCACCGGGCTGCCGATTCTGACAGTGACGCCGGACCGGGAGCGACTCGCTCTCTATGGACTCTCCATTGCCGATATCCAGCACACGCTTCGGATCGCCATCGGCGGGCAGCCGGCCGGCCAGATCTTCGAGGGCGACCGGCGTTTCGACATCGTGGTGCGCCTGCCCGAGACGCTGCGCTCGAATCCGGAGGAGATTCGGCGACTGCCGGTCCGGCTGCCGATGGAGGCGACCGCCTCGGCGGAGGGCCGGGTCATGCGGGTGGCCACCGGACACGCTCCGGAGATGATCCCCCTGGGAGAGGTGGCCGACGTTGCGCTCGTCACTGGTCCGAACCAGATCAGCAGGGAAAACGGCAAGCGCCGCGTATTCGTGACCACCAACGTGCGCGGCCGTGACCTGGGCTCGTTCGTGGCAGAGGTTCGCGAAGCGGTGCGCACCCGGGTGGACATTCCGGCCGGCTACTGGGTGGACTATGGCGGCACCTTCGAACAGCTCACGTCGGCAGGCCGGCGTCTTGCCGTCGTCGTGCCACTGACTTTGCTCCTGATCTTCGCCATCCTGTTCACGGCGTTCGGTTCGGCCAGGGACGCGGCACTGGTATTCACGGGTGTTCCCCTCGCGCTCACTGGCGGCGTGGCAGCCCTCGTGCTGCGTGACATGCCGCTATCGATCTCCGCGGGGATCGGCTTCATCGCCCTGTCCGGTATCGCCGTCCTTAACGGCGTCGTCATGATGTCGTTCATACGACAGCTACGCGAACACTATGCGGTGAGAGAGGCGATCATCAGGGGCGCGACCCAGCGGCTGCGGCCCATCCTGATGACCGCGCTGGTAGCCAGTCTCGGCTTCGTGCCGATGGCCTTCAACGTCGGTACCGGAGCGGAGGTTCAGCGACCGCTGGCGACCGTCGTCATCGGTGGGCTGATCACCTCGACGCTGCTGACGTTACTGCTGCTGCCTGCGTTGTACAGTGTCTTTCACGAGCACTCTAACGCCCGTGGTTTCAGGAAATGACCCGTGCCTGCCAGGCGTGTCACGTGAATTATGCGGGCAGTCGGTTTCCGGGACTCACGGAGGAGAAGAGCGGCGACCGGCACTGAAATATCGGGATCGGCGCCAGGTCGGGAACGCATCCCCATGACACTTCTGCCATGAGCCACATGAATGATCGCCGCCGTCGTCAAGAAATTCATTCGGCGCCGATGATGGATTGGGCGGAAGGAGTCGGAATAGCTCCCTAGTATCAGCAGCTTACGTATTCATTCTATCGCTAAGTTACACGAATGACGCACCGGTGTATCCGGCCGAATACCCGAAAAATCGCGATTGCAGGACCTGGACGACGGATCGCCTTTCTATGCGGCCTGTCGGTACCGTTCGATCGATGATAATATCGTAAAACGATTAGTCGATCGATGGCAGGGGATCGGTCCATGGAAACCACCAAGGTCTCTCCGAAATACCAGATAGTGATTCCGTTGAAAGTGCGCGAATCGCTCAACCTCAAGCCCGGCACACGACTGCAGGTCGTGCAGTTCGAAGACCGCATCGAGTTGATTCCGTTACGCAGTGCCAGGAGCCTTCGGGGATCTCTCCAGGGCCTGGATACCGATGTACCGAGAGATGCGGACCGTGTCTAGGACGCGATGAATATCGTCGACTCCTCGGCATGGCTGGAGTACTTTGCCGACGGGCCAAACGCTGAACACTTCGCCGGGGCCATAGAAGATACGGCCGCCCTGGTGGTGCCATCGATCACGTTGCTGGAAGTCTTCAAGCGGATCGCCCAGCAACGCCACGAGGCGTTGGCTTTGAAATATGTCGCAGTCATGCAGCAGGGAGAGGTCATCGAGCTGGATGCTGCCCTTGCCCTTCGGGCAGCCGCAGTGGGTCTGCGTCACGAGCTTCCGCTTGCTGACAGCATAATCTACGCCACCGCACAGAGGATTCAGGGCATCGTCTGGACCCAGGATGCCGATTTCAAGGGTCTTGACGGTGTGCGCTTCTGGGCAAGGCGAAAGCGTTGAGTCGGTTCGCAGAGCTGCAGGTCGTTGCGCGGAATCGAACATTCGAGGGAGCTTACAGAGCGCCGAGCACGACTTCAGGGCCAGAATCCGCTGGCTAAGCATCCCTATGACATTCCTGCCATGAGCCACATGCCTGATTGCCCACATCGGTTTCTAGGCGAATCTCGAAGATATGACGGTTGCACAAGAGTCCTTTGCACTCTTCGCAAAACGGTGCCGGGATTGATCGCGATGGTATGCAGAGGCGGTCCGGAGGCCGCCGCGTTGGTCCGGGCCGGGGGGAAGTCGCCGGGGCTTCGCGGCCATGCTCGCTCAAATGGGAGAGGCAGCGGACTCGATAAACTCAGAACGTGAACCGCACGCCCAGATTCCAGGTGGTGATCTTGCCGAACTCGTAGCCAGTGATCAGTGCGATGTTCGGCCGGAAGTACCAGCGGCCGTTCAGGGCGATCAGAGTGTCGGAGTCGAAGGTATCGGAGCCCTCGGTAACGACCTCGCCGACCGACGTGTAGCGCACGTGGCCCTGCAGATGGAGCGCTGGGGTCGCCGCCCAGATCACGCCGACCTCGCCGCCAATACCGTCGTCGTCGACGTCGGCGTCGAGATCGAAACCGGCGACCTGCACATCCTTGAACTCGGCGTTGTCAAAACTGAGGCGGCCGTAGAAGCTGGCTGTTGGCGAGAACGGGTAGGCATAGCCGACGCCGATCCGCCAGCGCACCACGTCGAATTCACCATCGGCGGTGTCGATGCCGTCGCTGACCTCCAGTTCCTGACTGGTCGACGAGTACTCACCGAACAGGTGCAGGTTCTCCCGGAACTGCCATGCGCCGGCGACGAAGCCGCCGCCGCCGGAATCGGTCTCGAGCTCGAGCGTGCCGTCGTCTGTAAACGCCCCGGAATCTTCCACGTCGTTGACGAAGCCGGCGATGTAGCCGCCCTCGAGGTAGGTGAAGTTGAGATCCTGTGCCCCTGCAGCCGTCGACGCGCCCAGCGCGACCACCACGGAAAGTTCGAGCACCCTGTGACGAATGAACATGCAGTCACCCCTGTTCGGGAACTGGCAAATACTGCCTGGATGGTGTGAGACGACCTGTGAGCGACATCCCGCTGTACACAATACTCCGGGGGCAGACCGGCGACAAGGCGAACCCTCGCTTCCTGGTCTGTCGCTGGAAAGCCTTGATGGTAAGCAAAGCGACTGTAGCAGCAGGCTGAGGTGTGATTTCCGGAGTCGATCCAATTTGCGGATATTCGTCTTCACTTGTAAACCACGGCTGCGCTCGTCGGCCCGGCCAAAGGAATGACTTCGAAACGAGAGAAGCCGGCATCGGTGTAGAGATGCACGGAATATTGACCGCAATCGAGGAATTCCTTGCATGGCAAACCCCGGATCAAGTTTCGGTGCAAATCAACACACATGAATAACTGCCCACATAGCCGAGAAATACAGGTTGCGCCGATGATGGATTGGACGAAAGGGATCGGGTTTACGATTTAGGATGAGCGGCTTACGGATTCAGGCTATCGGCAAGACGCACCGATGTCGCGCCCTGTTTTCCAGTCTTTTTGCCGTGAAATTCGGGTTGCACCCGGGACCAGAATCTCTGCTTGCTATGCAGCCTGGTTCCCCAGTTCACTGAGCTTGTCGAGCGTATCGGGAAACTTTCTTACCATTAAGATCAGGGCAGCAGCCTGGGCATTGGGCCGGGCCCGTCCTTGTTCCCAGTTTTCCAGGGTGCGAGTAGAAACACGCAGACGCCGGGCGAACACGGCGCGGGAGACGTTCAGACGTTCCCGGGTTTCCCGGATCAGTTCAGCGTCTACTTCCAGCGGGGGCAGATCTTCGACCTCGTGCGAGCGGAGCGTGATCTTGCCCTCGCGTTCGCGCCGCATGGCATCGACGCCCTCCATCAGTTCATCGAACAACTTGCGCTTCGTGGTCATGATCGCTGCCTCCTGGCGTCGAGCTCGGCCTGGATGGCCATTTTCAGTGCTCTTTTCTCACCGGTCGTAAGATCGGTTGCCTCGTTCTTTCCGTAAATCGTGAAGAATCAGATCTGGTGAGCGCTTGCGAAACAGTAGTAGATGATTCTCAATCCGCCGCGCTTACCTTTGCCGCGGCGGGTGTCTTCCCAGCGGATCTTCCGAAAGCCGCCCGTGCCCGGAATCAGATCGCCCTGTTCAGGATTTTGCATCAGCGCATACTGAAGACGTCGATAGCTATCATCCGTCAGGTAGTCACCAATCACTGGCGTGAACAGCGGCGTTTCACAGAAGACCGTCTTCATCGTCAGAACTATACGCAATCTGCGTATGACTGCAAGACTTGACCATTGTGTGTTGATTTGCACAGAAAACTGCCCCGGGATTTGCATCGCGTATTGACCCGGATCGTCTGCTCCAAGCGACTGAGGGAAAACGTCTATATGGCCAGCGATGCGGGTCAATCGACGATGCAAATATTCGGTGCATTCGGCTCAATGTTTGGGGCAATTCAACACGATGGCTATGAAGCCTACTGCAGGGGCTGTGCCGAGTACGGCCTGAGCGCGGTCGGCTGCTGGCCGCATGTGCGGCGCAAGTTCGACGAAGCGATCAAGGCCCAGGGCCTGCTCGGGCCCGAAAAGCGCAAGGTCTCGCTCGCCGGTGTGGCGATGGCGAAGATCCAGCATCTTTACCGGATCGAGCGGGAGACCAAAGCCTTGGCACCGGAATAACGACAGCGGGTCCGGCAGGAAAGGCCAACACCGCTGCTTGCCGACATCCGGAGCTGGCTCGATGAAAACCTTCCGATCGTGCCGCCACGCTCGGCGCTCGGCAAGGCGATGAACTACGCCCACAAGCAGTGGCCGAAGCTTATCGTCTACGTCGAAGACGGACGCCTCGGAATCGAAAACAACCTGACAGAGAACGTGATCCGGCCGTTCGTCGTTGGCAGAAGAAACTTCCTCTTCTGCGACACTGTCGCCGGCGCCAATGCCAGTGCCAGTCTCTACAGCCTGATCGGGACGGCGAAGGCGAACGACATCGAACCTTACGCGTACCTCCGGACTGTGTTCACCGACTCGCCGCAGGCGACGTCGGTCGACGAGATCGAAGCCTTGCTGCCGGTCCCGAATGACAGCGCAGACTCGGCACGAGTATCATCATAAGGACCGCGCGGAAGGAAAACCTCCCGTTAATGCGACGGATACGCTTTTCCCGTAGGATGATTGCCAAAGCCGTGGCCAGCAGGGAGATCACTGCATGGACAGTCAACGATTCATTGCCACTGTCGCCCTCCTTTTCAAAGTGCTCGTCACGTCGGCCTGCATACACTCCGCTGCTGCCAGTGCCGATCATCTCAGTGAGCGCAATCTTCCACCTGGCAAACTCATCTACACCAATGGCACAGATTACTACTACGCTGTGGTCACCACTCACCAACTGCAGAATCCCAACGAGCGCTGGGTGAAAGATCACGATATTCAATTCCGGGTCATCGCGTTTAGAAAAGCCCGATCGGATGGGTCGCTGGTGCAGCTGATCAAGCAGCAGGTGACCGATCGATTCGGCAAACAGGTGGAAGGCTATCGCTATCACCCTCAGGAAACCGCGCTGGTTAACGAGCATCTGATTGCAGTCATAGACAGGCTGTTTCCTGATCGAGAACATGACAACTACCTCACCATGCTGTTTATTCAATCGACGAACATTTTTCCAATGGCGACAGCAACAGTTCTGATGTGGATTCACCAGAGATGTATGTCACTCAGCTGATGTTCGGCCGTCCGGCCACAGGCCAATCCATGAAGCCTGCCTACGAAGGGCGCGGCCTGACCGGCTCCCCCGCCAGCGGGCTGAAGCGCGGAACCCAGGATTTACCCGCAGCTCGAGTGCCCTTATCTGCCGATGTCATCGCGATGAGGATTCAATCTCAACAGCAGCGAGCGGCCACCATGCCGGAAGAACTGGTTGGTCTGAACATGGTGGGTAAATACGGTTCCATCGAGACGTTTCGGGGCAATAATCGGGATCTGACCTTGCGCGTCACCATGACGGACAGGCTTGGCAGGGAGATGGGCCACACGCCCGGCGCCGTCGTTGGCAAGGGCAATTACGACAACCGAAGCGGATCTTTCAATTATCGTCCGCTGCTGTATACGCCTGACGAAAAGGGCAATGCTGCCCGCCATTGCCAGGGTATCTATGGCATGGAGAGGGAGTACACCATCCGCGCGCTAGCTGCGGCTGGTCAGGCAGAAGTACCTGGGAAATGGGAGGCGATTCCCGCCTACGATCAGATCTGTGAAATTCACGCGGTGGACGTGAGGGATTGCCGCGTAAAGAAATGTACCCGATTTGTGGAGGCAGAAAAATTTCTGATCGTTGCCAGCGAAGCCGACGCCGTCAATATTGCGGTGATCAGAGGACAGCGATCCGGGCAGAAAACTTTGGCTGAATCACAACGGGAACTGAAAGAACTCGATCGGGCAACCCAACGTCCCGCCACCTACTGGGAAGCAGGCGGTGAATGCGGCGCACGATCCTGCTACGAAGAAAACATCGACAGCGTCAATCAGTTCCTGATCGACAATTACTGGTGACCACTGCCACCGGCGTCATTCGCCATCCAAGAAGAAAGCATTGTTGAAGGGGAAAGGTAGGCTCAGATCAGGCACGACATCGTTCGCCCTGCATTCCCCTGAGGCCTCCCTAGCCGGTACC
>DASRVH010000056.1:0-36151 GCA_035655155.1 Woeseiaceae bacterium | reverse complement strand
CATGCGCCGGCTGCTCGCGCTGGTGCGCGAACTCATCGGCTTTCCCCGCCACCTGTCCCAGCACGTGGGCGGTTTCGTCATCTCGGACGGCCCGCTGGAAGAGCTCGTGCCGGTGGAGAACGCCGCCATGGAGGGGCGCACTGTCATCCAGTGGGAGAAGGACGACCTGGAGGAGCTGGGACTGCTGAAGGTGGACGTGCTGGGCCTCGGCATGCTGACGGCGATACGTCGCTGTTTCGACCTCGTGTGCGATTTCGACGGCCGGGAGCTGGACCTGGCCGGGGTGCCGGCGGAGGACCCGGCGGTCTACGACATGATCTCGGCCGCCGACACCATGGGCGTGTTCCAGATCGAGTCCCGCGCGCAGATGGCGATGCTGCCGCGACTGCGGCCCCGTTGCTATTACGACCTGGTCATCGAAGTGGCCATCATCCGCCCCGGGCCCATCCAGGGCGACATGGTGCATCCGTATCTGCGCCGGCGCAGCGGCGAGGAGTCGGTGAGCTACCCCAGCGAGGAGGTCCGCGGCGTGCTGGAGCGCACCCTCGGCGTGCCCATCTTCCAGGAGCAGGTGATGGAGCTGGCGGTGGTGGCGGCCGGTTTCACGCCCGGCGAGGCGGACCGGCTGCGCCGGGCGATGGCCGCCTGGAAGCGCCGCGGCGGGCTCGGCCCCTTCGAGGACAAGCTGAAGGCCGGCATGCGCGAGCGGGGCTACGGCGAGCAATTCGCCGAACAGATCTTCAACCAGATACAGGGATTCGGCGAGTACGGCTTCCCGGAGTCCCACTCGGCGAGTTTCGCGCTGCTGGTCTACGTCTCGGCCTGGCTGAAATGCCACGAGCCGGCGGCCTTCCTGTGCGCGCTGCTGAACAGCCAGCCCATGGGTTTCTACGCGCCCTCCCAGCTGGTGCAGGACGCCGTGCGCCACGGCGTGGAGGTGCGCCCGGTGGACGTTAACGCGAGCCGGGAGGAGTCATCGCTGGAGCGGCGCGACGACGGCACGGCCGCCGTGCGGCTGGGATTCGACCGGGTGAAGGGACTCGCCGCGGCCGCGGCGGAGTCGCTGGTGGCGGCGCGGGAGAGCGGCGGGCGGTTCGGCTCGGTGCAGGATCTCGCCGAGCGGGCGGGCCTGGACCGCGCCGCCCTGTCCGCCCTGGCCGCGGCGGGTGCGCTGGCCGCGCTCGCGGGTCACCGCTTCCGGGCCCGCTGGGACGTGGCCGGCGTGGAGGCCCCGGAGGGGCTGTTCCGGTCGATGACCCGCTACGAGGCGTTGCCGCTTCTGGCCCGGCCGGCGGAGGGACAGGACGTGCGCGCCGACTACGAGAGCCTCGGCCTGACCCTCGGGCGCCATCCCATGGCGCTGCTCAGGCAGCGTTTCCGCCGTCGGCGTTACATCGCGGCGGAGGAATTGCCGGCAGCCGGGCACGGAACACGGGTACGGGTGGCCGGGCTGGTGGTGACCCGGCAGCGGCCGGGCAGCGCGAGCGGGGTCACGTTCGTCACCCTCGAGGACG
Source organism: Woeseiaceae bacterium (assembly GCA_035655155.1). GTDB lineage: Bacteria > Pseudomonadota > Gammaproteobacteria > Steroidobacterales > Woeseiaceae > Lentisalinibacter. The sequence goes on along the minus strand of DASRVH010000056.1, from coordinate 34,637 downwards.
AGACCGGTCAGATCAATCTGGTGGTATGGAAGGCGACCGCGGAGGCGCAGCGGCGTGCGCTGCTATCGGCGCGGCTGATGGGGGTGGAAGGCGAGGTACAGATAGAGGGAGAGGTGATCCATGTCATCGCCAGGAGGCTGACGGAGCACAACGGTCTGCTGGGGAGCCTGGCCGTGCGCTCGCGGGACTTCCACTGAAGCGTCGGAGTCAGTCGTCGAAGTCCCAGTCGTCCATGTCGCGCAGGGCACGCTCGAAGCGCTTCTGCTCCATCAGTTCCTCCAGCCGGCGACGCGCCGCGAAGCTGCCGGTGCCGCCGGACTCCGAACCTTCGATCTCGGCCACCAGTTGCTCGACGTTGATCTCGACGGATAACTCTCCGACGTTATCGTCGTCAGCGTCGTCCTCTGCGGACAGATCCGCATCCTCCATATCCTCGTCCTCGATTTCGTCGTCCACGTCGAGTGGATCTTCCCGTTCCAACTGCATCAACGTCTCGTCCATGGGAGCGCCCCCGCCCGGCTCGCGTCAGAGAGTTTATGTCACGTTCGGCGCATGTATATCCCGAATGAGGGTGCCAGCGCAACAGGGTGGGCCACAGTTTTTACAAAACTCGTAAGTTTCTGTATTTATGCGGGAATTCAGTTACTGGATGAGGTTGTTTATCTGGAAGATCGGCAGCAGGATGGCCAGCACGATGGTGAGCACCACGCCGCCCATGAAGACGATCAGCAGCGGCTCCATGATCCCCATCATGGTCGTGATGAGTCCGTCCATCTCCCGCTCCTGGTTGTCGGCGGCGCGGCCGAGCATCTGTTCCAGCTGCCCGCTGGACTCGCCGCTGGAGATGAGATGGATGGTCATGGGCGGGAACAGGCGGCTTGCCGCGAGCGAGCGGGAGATGGCGCCGCCCTCGCGCACCCTGAGCGAGGCCTCCTGCACCGCCTCGCGCATGGGCACGTTCATGATCACCTCGGCGGAGATCTTCAATGCTTCCAGCACGGGCACGCCGCTGCCGGCGAGGATGCTCAGCGTGCGGGTGAACCGCGCCGTGTTGACGCCCCGGGTGATGCGGCCGATCAGCGGCAGGCGCAGCAGCAGACGGTGATAGCGCCGGCGCGGCCCCTCGATCTTCAGCAATCGCCACACGCCGAAGGCGATGGCGGCGATTCCGGCGATGAGCAGCCACCACCAGTCCCGCAGGAAGTCGCTGATGCCGATCAGCAGCCGCGTGAGTATCGGCAGCTCGGCGCCGGTGGTTTCGAACACGCCGACCACCTGGGGCACGACGTAGGAGAGCATGAAGGCGATGATGCCGAGCGACATCAGCACGAGCACGATGGGGTAGACCAGTGCGTTGGTGATCCGCTGGCGCAGGGCCTGGCGGGTCTCCGTATAGTCCGCCAGCCGTTCGAGGACGGCGTCCAGATGGCCGGACTGCTCCCCCGCCGAGACCGTGGCGCGGTAGATCTCGGGGAACGCCTGCGGGAACTCCTCGAGCCCGTCGGCGAGTGTGTGACCTTCCATGACCCGGGCGCGCACCCCCAGGAGGATGCTCTGGGTGCGCGGTTTCTCGGTCTGCTGGGCCACGGCCTGCAGCGTCTCCTCCAGCGGCATGCCGGAGTTGACGAGGGTGGCTAGCTGGCGGGTGACCAGCGCGAGTTCCGTGGCAGAGAAGCCGCGTCGAAGCCCCACTGAGAACTGGCGCGCGGACTCCTTCTCGGCCACTTCCGAGACCTCGAGGGGCACGAGCGCGCGCTCGCGCAGGAGCTGGCGCACCTGCCGGGCGGTGTCGCCCTCCAGAACGCCTTTCTTCTCCTTGCCGGCGCTGTCGAGCGCGACGTATTCAAAAGCTCCCACGTGGCCGGCCCCGGGCGGGTTCAGTCAGCCCGCGTCACCCGGAGTACCTCCTCCAGGGTGGTAACGCCGGAGAGGACTTTGGTGCGGCCGTCGTCGCGGATGCTCGGACTGAGGTTTCGAGCGTATTTTTCCAGCTCGTGCTCGCCGGCACCGTCGTGGATCATCGTGCGCATGTGATCGTCCACGGGCACCAGTTCGTAGATGCCGGTACGCCCGCGGAAGCCGCCGTCGTCGACGTCTCCGGCCCGGTAGATGGTGGGCGGGTTGTCGGGGTCGGCCTTCAGGACGCGGCACTCGTACTCCCGGGCCGTGTAGGGCACCTTGGTGTCGTCGTCGAGCACGCGCACCAGGCGCTGGGCCAGCACTCCGATGAGGCTGGACGACAGCAGGAATGGCTCCACGCCCATGTCGCGGAGGCGGGTCACCGCGCCCACGGCCGTGTTGGTGTGCAGGGTCGAGAGCACGAGGTGGCCGGTCAGCGATGCCTGCACGGCGATCTCGGCCGTCTCCAGGTCACGGATCTCGCCGACCATCACCACGTCCGGATCCTGGCGCAGGATGGCGCGCAGACCCCGGGCGAAGGTCATCTCCACCTTGGTATTCACCTGGGTCTGGCCGATGCCGTCGATGTAGTACTCGATCGGGTCCTCCACCGTCATGATGTTGCGGCTGTTGTCGTTGATGCGCTCCAGCGCCGCATACAGCGTGGTGGTCTTGCCCGAGCCGGTGGGGCCGGTGACGAGCAGGATGCCGTGGGGCTTGTGGATGAGTTCGTCCATGGTGCGCTGGGAGGCCTGATCCATGCCCAGCGAGTTGAGATCCAGGCGTCCCGCCTGCTTGTCCAGCAGCCGCAGCACCACCCGTTCGCCGTGCCCGGACGGGATCGTGGAGACGCGCACGTCGACCGCGCGCCCGGCGATGCGCAGCGAGATGCGGCCGTCCTGGGGCAGGCGCTTCTCGGCGATGTCGAGCCTCGACATGACCTTGATGCGCGAAGTGATCAACGGGGCCACCGCACGCCGCGTCTCCAGTACTTCGCGCAGCACGCCGTCCACGCGGAAGCGGATGACGAGCCGGTTCTCGTAGGGTTCCACGTGGATGTCGGAGGCGTTCTCCTTGACTGCTTCGGTCAGCACGGCGTTGATCAGCCGGATGATGGGCGCGTCGTCGTCGCTCTCCAGCAGGTCGGAGGGCTCCGGCAGTTCCTGGGCCACCTGGAAGAGGTTCGTGTCGTCGCTCAGCCCCTCCATCATCTGCATGGCGTTGTTGCTGCCGCCCTCGTAGGCCTGTCGCAGCATGGCGTCGAAGGCCTCGGCCGTGACGCGGGTGAGCTTCAGCGGCACGCCGGCGTAGCGGCGCACCTCCGCCAGGCTAACCGGCGAGACGCCCACCCGGCAGATCACGTCGGCCTTGCCATCGGCGTAGTCGCGGATCAGCACCCCGTGGCGCTTGGCGAAAGAGAACGGCAGGCGCTTCTCCGGCAGGTCGCCGATCTTCGGCGGCTCCGTCGCAGGCACCTCCTCGGCGAGGCGCAGTTCCGTGCTCTCCATCTCACTCATTCGTCGGCGTCCTCCCCGGACATGATGTTGCCGGGACGCTCGGCCGGCTCACTCGGCTCGTAGGTTTCGAGCGGCGGCAGCGTCGGCCGTCCCTTGCCGGGCATGAGCCGGATGCGGCCCTCTTCCTGCTGCATCTCACGCATGTAGTTGTACTTCTCCTCGGTGGCCATGTGGGTCTGTTCCGGGTTCCGGAGGATGGAAGTCCGGATGAACACCATCAGATTGGCCTTCACCGTATTGGTCGAACGGGAGCGGAAGAGGTTCCCCAGCACCGGGATGCTGCCGAGCACCGGCACCCGCTGGTCGCTCTCGCGGATGGTGTCGTCGATGAGGCCGCCCAGCACCAGGATGCCGCCGTTCTCCACGATCACCGAGGTGGAGATCTTGCGCTCCTGGGTCACCAGGTCCACCGCGCCGGTGGCGCCCTGGGCGATGCTGGAGATCTCCTGGTTGATCTTCAGCACGATGGATTCGCCCTCGCTGATCTGGGGCGTGATTTCCAGCTTCGTGCCGACGCTCTCCCGGTTGATGGTCTGGAACGGGTTGACCGCGCCGGTGTTCGCGCCGGTATTGGTGAACTGGCCGGTAAGGAACGGCACCTCCTGACCCACCTCGATGGAGGCCTCCTCGTTGTCCATGGTCACGATGGTCGGCGTCGAGATGATGTTGGTGTCGGCATCGCCCTGCAGGGCGCGCAGCAGGGCGACGAAACTCGTGCCGTTCTCGGAGATGCGCCCCACGCCGAGCGTGATGCCCGAGCCGAGGCCGGACAAGGCGTTCGCCGCACCCTCGCCGCCGCCGCTGGCGGCTCCCGCCAGCCCGAGCAGATTGACGCCCGAGGAGGGGAAGTTCTGGATGCCGATGGCGTTGTTGTCCTGACTGCCGTCGACCGCCCATTCCACGCCCAGTTCGGCGGACTTGTCCGCGGTGATCTCGACGATGATGGCCTCCACCAGAACCTGCGCCCGGCGGATGTCCAGCTTGTCCACCACGGCCATGATGGCACGCATCGCCTTCGGCGGCGCCGTGACGATCATGGCGTTGGTGAGCTCGTCGGCCCAGATCTGCACCGGGCCGCCGGTGGCGCCGGCGATACCGCCGCCCTGGGCCCCGGCCTGGCCGCCCTGGCCGCCCGCGCCGGCGCCCGTGAACTGGCTCTGCAGTTTGGAGGACAGTTCCTCGGCGTTCGCGTAGCGCAGATAGCGCACGCGGGTGTTGCCGCCGTCTTCCAGCGGCGTGTCCAGGTGGGCGATGAGGGTGCGCATCTTCAGGCGCTGGTTCTTCTCGCCGCTGATCAGCACGCTGTTGGTGCGGTCGTCGGCCACCAGTCCGATCTGGCCGGCCCCGTCCGTGCGCTGGGCCTGCGCCAGAGAGGTCAGCACGCGCACCACGTCGCCTGCGGTGGCATGCTCCAGCGGCACCACCTCGATGTCCTCGTCGCCGGCCTGGTCGATGCGGCCGATGATGCGCAGCAGCCGCCGGACGTTCGCCGCCCGGTCGGAGATGATCAGCATGTTGGACGGCGGGTGCGCCGCCAGGTGGCCGTACTGGGGAATCAGCGGCCGCAGTATCGGCACCAGCTGGGCGGCGGCGATGTTCTGCACCGCGATGACCTGGGTGACGATATCGTCGTTGGCGGCGTCACCCGAGTAGGTCTCCGCACCCGGTATCTGGCGCGCGTTCGCGTCCGGCAGGATCTTCACGACATTGCCGCTCTGCACCGCCACGAAGCCGTAGACGTCCAGGATGGAGAGGAACGTCTCGTAGAACGCATCGGCCGACATCGGCGTGGACGACAGCATGGTGACCTGCGCCTTCACCCGCGGGTCGACGATGAAGTTGCGGCCCGTAACGTCGCTCACCGCCTCGATGATCTGGCGTATGTCGGCGTCCTTGTAATTGGGCGTGATGGTCGCGTTCTGCGCGACCGCCAGGCCGCACACCGCCAGCGCCGCCGCCGCGAGGGATGCGCGCAACAGCGCCATGAGGGAATTGCGGGTCTGGCTGTTCTCGTTATGCATGTTCACTGCCGTCTTTATCTGCTTCCGTCATCGCCCAGTTCCAGCTGGCTGGTGCTGAGCGTGAGCTGTTCGGACTGACCGTTGCGTTCCACGGTCACCGTGATCTGGGTGGCATCGCCGAGCGTCCGGAATACTTCCATGCCGGTGCGGGGGTCGTTCATGGGCGTGCCGTTGATGGCGGTCACCAGGTCGCCGGGCCGCAGGCCCAGGGCGGCGAAGCTCTTGCGGTCCCGGCCCGGATATACCCGATAGCCGCGCTGCTGGCCGTCGGCGAAATACGGCTGCGGGCGGATGACGTCCATGAGCTGGACCGCGTTGTCCGTGATCATCTGCTGGACGCTCGGCCGGCGCGATGTCGTCGCCACACGCGCGGAGCTCGTCTGCCGGCTGCGGTTGCCGGTCTGACCCTCGGCCTCGCGGGGCAGTTTCAGTGCCTCCAGCGTGCCCGCCCGGTTCAGGATCACCCGGTCGGCGTAGACGGCATGCAGCGAGGCGCCGCCGGGGATGCTGTCGCGAATGGAATACACTTTCTCCTCGCCGCGGCTGTCGGCGATGATGGCCAGAGAGTAGGCCGGATCGTCGGCGGCGACGGTGCCCTTCAGGGTCAGGCTGAGGCGAGTCTCGGGCGCGTCGTCGATCTCGGACTGGACGGGCGCCGGCGCATCGGCGGAGGCTTCGCCGAACAGGTGCGCGTTGACGATGCCGGCGACGTCGATGCTGCTGCCCCGGGTGCTGGATGCCGAAGGGGCCGCGGTCGTGGCCGGCGGCGGCGCGACGACGTCCTGCTCGCCGGCGGGGACGAGCATCCAGATCATGGAGGCGAGCTGCCAGCCGATGGCGAGTACCAGCGCGAGCGCCACCCATCGGGGCAGGTGGCGGCCGGCAGCCGACACCGCATCCGAAGGGCTCATGCTCTTGAGCTCCGCCAGTTTCATTTCCGCATTCATGGGTTTGCGCGCCACCCCTGCGCCTTGTCTGGCCCCCCGCCCGGAGAGCGTTCCGCTCCGTCTAACGCACCGGAGGCATGATAAGGGTCAGCATATCACCGAACAAGGTGGTAACTACCTAAAAAATCGGCGCAAACGGAGCACTGGCGCGGCTTCCGGCGCTCCCGCCCCCCGTCCGGGGAACGCGCGGCGCCGCGGGTTGTCAACGGCATCGGCGGCCGCATATATAATCCGGGGTCGGGCACCGCCGACCCGTGGACGTCATCGTCGAACAGCAGGAAGCTCCCCACCCGATCATGAGCGAAGAGACACCGAACCAGGATCAGCAGGACAATACCGGACTGGCCGTCGAGGAATCCCGGCCCAAACTCAAGCGCCCGCCGCTGTACCGGGTGGTCCTGATCAACGACGACTTCACGCCCATGGAGTTCGTCGTGGAGGTGCTGGAGCGAGTGTTCGGCATGGACCGGACGAAGGCGACCCGCATCATGCTCGAGGTGCACACGCGCGGGAAGGGGGTCTGCGGGGTGTACACCTACGAGATCGCGGAAACCAAAGTGGCTCAGGTGAACGGCTACGCGCAACAGCACCAGCACCCGCTGCTGTGTACCATGGAGGAGGCGTGAGCCTCCGAACTACTTCGACGACGGACGGTCGGAATCAACTATGCTGAACAGTGAACTCGAATTCTGCCTCAACGAGGCCTTCCAGTCGGCGCGCGAGAACCGCCACGAATTCATGACGGTGGAGCACCTGCTGCTCGCGCTGCTGGACGTGCCCCAGGTGCACGACGTATTGAGGGCCTGCGACGCCGACGTGGCGAAACTGCGCGCCCAGCTCACCGAATTCATCGACGAGTCCACGCCGCGGGTGGCGCTGGAAGACGAGAACGACGTCCAGCCCACACTCGGGTTCCAGCGCGTGTTGCAGCGAGCCGTGTTCCACGTCCAGTCGAGCGGCCGCAAGGAGGTCACCGGCCTGAACGTGCTGGTGGCGATTTTCAGCGAGAAACAATCCCAGGCGGTCTATTTCCTCAATCTGCAGGACGTCACGCGCCTGGACGTGGTGAACTACATCTCCCACGGCATCACGAAGATCGGTGACGAGGGCGGCGAGAATGCCGAGGCCAGCCAGGAGGAGCCCGGCGTCGAACCCGAGGGCGGCTCGTCGGCGCTCGATAAATACGCCACCAACCTGAACCGGCTGGCCGAGGAGGGGCGCATCGACCCGCTGATCGGCCGCAGCATCGAGGTGGAGCGCACGGTGGAGATCCTCTGTCGGCGGCGCAAGAACAACCCGCTCTACGTGGGCGAGGCCGGCGTGGGCAAGACCGCGCTGGCCGAGGGCCTGGCGCGGATGGTCGTCGAGGAGAAGGTCCCGGAGGTGCTGCAGGACTGCACCATCTACGCCCTGGACATGGGCGCGCTGATCGCGGGCACAAAGTACCGGGGCGATTTCGAGAAGCGGTTGAAGGCCGTACTGGCCGAGGTGCGCGAAGACCCGGGTGCCGTGCTGTTCATCGACGAGATCCACACCGTGATCGGCGCGGGTGCGGCTTCCGGCGGCGTGATGGACGCATCGAACCTGATCAAGCCCGTGCTCGCCAACGGCCAGCTGCGCTGCATCGGCTCCACGACCTATCAGGAGTACCGGGGCATCTTCGAAAAGGATCATGCCCTCGCGCGGCGTTTCCAGAAGATCGAGGTGCCGGAGCCGACCGTGGAAGAGACGGTGGAGATCCTGAAGGGGCTGCGCAGCCGCTTCGAGGAACACCACGGCGTGCGCTACGCGACCGACGCGCTCGAGGCGGCGGCAGAGCTTTCTTCGCGCCACATCAACGACCGCCACCTGCCGGACAAGGCCATCGACGTCATCGACGAGGCCGGCGCGAATCTGCGGCTGAAGCCTGCAGCGGAGCGTGGCGACACGGTGACGGCCGAGATGGTCCAGAACGTCGTCGCCCGCATGGCGCGCATCCCGCCGAAGAGCGTGTCCGCCTCCGACAAGGACGTCCTGAAGAACCTGGAGCGGGACCTGAAGCTGGTCATCTTCGGCCAGGACACGGCCATCGAGGCGCTGGCTTCGTCCATCAAGATGGCGCGGTCCGGCCTCACCGAGGAGGAGAAGCCGGTCGGCAGCTTCCTCTTCGCCGGCCCCACCGGCGTGGGCAAGACCGAGGTCACGCGTCAGCTCGCGCTCTCGCTCGGCATCGAACTCGTGCGCTTCGACATGTCCGAGTACATGGAGCGGCACACGGTGTCGCGGCTGATCGGTGCGCCGCCGGGATACGTCGGCTACGACCAGGGCGGCCTGCTGACCGAGGCCGTCAGCAAAAACCCGCACTCCGTGGTGCTGCTCGACGAGATCGAGAAGGCCCATCCGGAAGTCTTCAACCTGCTGCTGCAGGTCATGGATCACGGCACGCTCACCGATAACAACGGCCGCAAGGCGGACTTCCGCAACGTGATCCTGGTGATGACCACCAATGCGGGTGCCGCCGAGGTGAGCCGCAGCTCCATCGGTTTCATGCAGCAGGATCACTCGAGCGACGCGCTGGCGATCATCAACAAGACGTTCACGCCCGAGTTCCGCAACCGGCTGGACGCCATCATCCAGTTCTCCTCGCTGGACGCGACTTCCATCGCCCGGGTGGTCGACAAGCTGGTGGTGGAGCTCGAGGCGAAGCTCACCGCCAACAACGTCACGCTGGAACTCGACGACGAGGCACGTTCCTGGATCGCCGAGCGGGGCTACGACCCGACCATGGGCGCACGGCCGATGGCGCGGCTGATCCAGGAGAAGATCAAGCGTCCGCTGGCAGAGGAACTGCTGTTCGGCCAGCTGGCCGAAGGAGGGCATGTGCGCATCCGGGTGAGCGAGGACGGCGACCTGGAGCTGAAGCCGGAGCCGGTGCGCCGGGAGCTGGCTCACCTGCCGGAGGATTCCAGTTAGGAGCCACGGGTAGGAGGGCCTTCAGGCCCGATTCGGCGAAATGGATCGGGCCTGAAGGCCCTCCTACATTATCGGGTTACCGTCCGCGGTAGACGATGCGGCCCTTGGAGAGATCGTAGGGGGTCAGTTCCACCGTGACCTTGTCACCGGTGAGGATGCGGATGTAGTGCTTGCGCATCTTGCCCGAGATGTGGGCGGTCACGATGTGACCGTTCTCGAGTTCCACACGGAATGTGGTGTTGGGGAGCGTCTCCACGACGACTCCTTCCATCTGGATGGCTTCTTCTTTCGCCACGTGTTCAGCACACCTCGGTTCTGGGAGGCCGGCATTGTGCAGAAACTAGACCCCGTTTGCAACGCGGTCCGTAGCGGCCAGCACCCGCGCCGGAAGCGGCTCTGCGGGCGCATCCCGGAGTTTCCGGCGTTCGGCGCAATGGTGCCGCAGGAGGTCGAGGAACTCGGCCCGGGGCAGGGTCTTCGCCCCCATGCTGAGCAGGTGGGGTGAAACCACCTGGCAATCGATCAGGGCGAAGTGCCGACGGGCGAGCTCGGCACCGAGTGCGACCATGGCGGTCTTGGACGCGTCCGTCCGCCGGCTGAACATCGACTCGCCGAAGAAGACGCGGCCGATCGCCAGGCCGTAGAGGCCGCCGGCCAGCTCGTCGCCCTGCCACACTTCCAGCGAGTGGGCCCAACCCCGGGCGTGCAGCTCGGCGAACGCCTGCTCCATCGCCGCGGTGATCCAGGTGCCGTACTGGCCCGGGCGCGGCTCGGCGCAGGCGGCCATCACGCGGCGAAAGGCCTGGTTCCAGGTGACGGTATAGCCGGCCCTGCGCAGGCTGCGACGCAGGCTGCGCGAAACGTGTATGCCGCCCGGGCGGAGCACGGCGCGGGGGTCCGGGGACCACCACAGCACGGGCTGGCCTTCCTCGTACCAGGGGAAGATGCCCCGCTCGTAGGCCGCCAGCAGCCGCTCCACCGAGAGGTCCCCGCCGGCGGCCAGCAGACCGTCCGGATCGTGCAGCGCGAGTCTCGCGTCGGGGAACGCGTCCGGCGGGTCGTGCCGCGACAGCCAGTGAATGCGGTACATCGCGGCGGCGCCGGGAGGCTCAGTCGGCCTCGACGTCGCGGCGGAACGGAGAGTGTTCCGCCGCCGCCTCGATGTAGTCGTCCACGTGAGCCCGCTCCTCGTCCAGATAGCGCCCGACGGCGGCGTCGAACTGGGGATGCGCAAGCCAGTGGGCGGACCAGGTCGCCGCCGGCAGAAAGCCCCGGCGGATCTTGTGCTCGCCCTGGGTGCCCGGCTCGAACAGCGCGATGCCCTCGGCGATGCAGTATTCGATCCCCTGGTAGTAGCAGGTCTCGAAGTGCAGGCTGTGATAGTCGTCGTCGCTGCCCCAGTAACGGCCGTACAGCGTATTGCTGCCGCGATAGAAGACGGCGGCCGCGACGATGGCGCCGTCGCATTCGGCGACGATCGCCCGCAGGGCGGTCGGCAGCGTGCGGCGCAGTTCCAGGAAGAACTCCAGGCTCAGATACGGCAGGTTGCCCCGGCGCATGAAGGTGTAGCTCAGCAGCCGGAAGACCTCGGCCCATTCGTCTTCGCTCAGTTCGTCGGCGGCCAGGTTGCGAAAACCGATGCCGGCTTCGGCGACACGGCGGCGCTCGCGCCGCGCCTTCTTGCGCTTGGCCGAGCTGAAATCGGCCAGGAAATCGTCGAAGTCGGCGTAGCCACGGTTGCGCCACTGGAACTGGCAGTCCTTGCGGGCGTGGAATCCCGCCTGCTCCAGCGCAGGCAGCTCGTCCCGGGTCGGGAACAGGACGTGGGCCGACGACAGGTCTCTCTCCCGGGCATGCGCGATCACGGCGGCCGCCAGCGCGGCGCGTCGGGATTGCGCCCCGTCGCCGCGGGTCAGCAGCCGGTCACCGGTGGCCGGCGTGAACGGGACTGCGGCGACCAGCTTCGGGTAGTAGGGGAGCCCGGCCCGACGGTAGGCGTCCGCCCAGGCCCAGTCGAAGATGAACTCGCCCCAGGAATGGGTCTTCTCGTACAGCGGCACCGCGCCGACGAGTTGGCCCGCCTCGTACAGCGCCACGTGGCAGGGGGTCCAGCCGGTCTCGGGGGAAGCGCAGCGATGGCGCTCGGCCGCTGCCAGGAACTCGTGGCGCAGGAACGGATAGCGCGGGTCGACCAGCGCGTTCCACGCCGCTGGCGCGATCTCGCCGATGCCGGCATGAATGCGTATGCCGGTGTCGCTTTCGCGTGGCAGCGGGCCGGCCACGGCTTAAGCCGCGGCCTCCCGGGACCGGTTCGTCTCCTGGGACTCGAGGTACTTGTCCGCATCCAGCGCCGCCATGCAGCCGGTGCCGGCCGATGTAATGGCCTGGCGGTACACATGGTCGGCCACGTCGCCGGCGGCGAAGACGCCCGGCACGCTCGTCGCGGTCGCGTTACCGTCGATGCCGGACTTCACCACGATGTAGCCGTTGCGGGTCTCGAGCTGCTCGCGGAACAGCTCCGTGTTCGGGTTGTGGCCGATGGCGATGAACACGCCGTCGCAGTCGATCTCGCGGGTCGCGTGTTCGTGGGATGCGTCCCTGATGCGCACGCCGGTGACGCCGCCTTCGTCGCCCAGCACTTCGTCGAGCACGTGATCCCAGACGATCTCCGCCTTGCCTTCGTCCGCCTTTGCGAACAGCTTCTCCTGCAGGATTTTCTCGGCCCGCAGGCTGTCGCGGCGGTGCACGAGCGTGACCTTCGAGGCCAGGTTGGAGAGATAGAGTGCTTCCTCCACCGCCGTGTTGCCGCCGCCGACGACCACCACCGGCTTGCCGCGGTAGAAGAAGCCGTCGCAGGTGGCGCAGGCGGAGACACCCCGGCCCTTGTAGGCCTCTTCCGACGGCAGGCCGAGGTATTTCGCGGAGGAGCCGGTCGCGATGATGAGCGCGTCGCAGGTGTAGGTGCCGTAGTCGCCGTGCAACGTGAACGGGGGCCGGGTGATTTCCGCGGTATGGATATGATCGTTGATGATTTCGGTGTCGAAGCGTTCGGCGTGGCGGAGCATGCGCTCCATCAGGCCGGGCCCCTGCAGACCTTCCACATCCCCGGGCCAGTTGTCCACGTCCGTGGTGGTCATGAGCTGGCCGCCCTGTTCCATGCCGGTGACGAGCACCGGGTCGAGTCCGGCCCTGGCCGCGTAGACCGCCGCCGAATAGCCGGCGGGTCCCGAGCCGAGGATCAGTACCCGGCAGTGTCTCGTCTCAGTCATAATCGCTCCGCGTCTCGTGCTCTCGGTGTGTCGGCAACCGGGCGGAGCCCTGGCAGGTTCCTGGTAGATCCTTGGCAGATACCTGGCGGCCCCGGTCGATTAGAGAGACCGAGTTTATGGGATTGCGGGCGAGGTCGGCAAAATCCCCGTGCGCGGCCGCCGGCGGCGTCGAAGTGGTGCTGAAGTTACCGTGAAGTTGCCAAGGCGCAGGTCCGCGACCTATCGTAGGCGGCTGCTTCCGAGACATAATTCCCCCTATGGCGAAAGCAACGCGTCTGAAACAGTCACGCACCGGTCCTCGCGCGTCCGTGCAGGCACCCCTCGTGCGCACCCTGAGGGAGGCGGCGCTGTGGGTCTTCGGCGCGCTCGCCATCATCCTGTTCGTGGCGCTGGCCACCTATCACCCGGCCGATCCCGCCTTCTCCCAGGCGGGCGGCGCCGAGCGCATCCACAACCGCATCGGCACGGTGGGGGCCTGGTTCTCGGACCTGAGCTACATGCTGTTCGGGGCCCCGGCCTACCTGTTTCCGGTGATGATGCTCTTTGCCGGCTGGCTGATCTTCCGCGAGCGCCGGAATCCCGAGCCGCTGGACCGTGCGGAGTTCGGGCTGCGCTTCGTCGGCTTCCTGCTGACGCTGGCGACGAGCTGCGGCCTCGGCACGCTGCACTTCGCCGCCGCGGAGCTCCGGGAGACCGCTGGCGGCGTGGTCGGGCAGCTGGTCGGCAACGGCCTGCAGTCGCTCATGGGCACGCTCGGCGCCACGCTGCTGCTGCTGGCCGTCTGGGTCGGCAGCGTGGCGGTTTTCCTCGGTTTCTCCTGGCTGGCGGTGATGGACCACGTGGGCCATTTCGCGCTCGCGGGCTGGGAGCGGCTGGTCGGCCTGTTCGACCGCCTGCGCGACCGGGCACGGGGTCGGCGCGCGCAGCAGGAGCGCCAGGAAGTGGTGCGGGCGGAGAAGAAGCGCACCGCCAGCCGGCCCAAACCGCGCATCGAGCCCGTGATACCCGCGCTCGAGACCAGCAACCGGGCCGAGAAGGAGCGCCAGGTGCCGCTGTTCGAGCCGCCGGGCGCGAGCGAGCTGCCGCCGCTGAGCCTGCTGGACGACCCGCCGAAGCAAAGCTCGGGCTATTCCGAGGACGCGCTGGAGGCGATGTCGCGGCTGGTGGAGCTGAAGCTGAAGGACTTCGGCATCGACGTCGAGGTGGTCTCCGTGCACCCGGGCCCGGTCATCACCCGCTTCGAACTCGATCCGGCGCCGGGCGTAAAGTCCGCCCAGATCTCCAACCTGGCCAAGGACCTGGCGCGCTCGCTCTCGGTGGTCAGCGTGCGGGTGGTCGAGGTCATCCCCGGCAAGGCCTACATCGGGCTGGAGATTCCGAACGAGAGCCGGGAACTGGTGACCCTCGGCGAGATCCTGCGCTCGAAGGTCTACGACGAGATGGCCTCGCCGCTGACGCTGGCGCTCGGCAAGGACATCGGCGGCAACTCCGTGGTGGCGGATCTCTCCCGCATGCCTCATCTGATGATCGCCGGCACCACCGGGTCCGGTAAGTCCGTCGGCATCAACGCCATGGTGCTGAGTCTCCTGTACAAGGCCCAGCCGGAGCACGTGCGGCTGATAATGATCGACCCGAAGATGCTGGAGCTCTCCGTCTACGAGGACATCCCGCATCTGCTGACACCGGTCGTCACCGACATGAACGAGGCGGCGAATGCGCTGCGCTGGTGCGTCGCCGAGATGGAGCGGCGCTACAAGCTGATGGCCGCGTTGGGCGTGCGCGGCATAGGCGGCTACAACCGCAAGGTGCGCGAGGCCGCGGATGCGGGCGAGCCGCTGAAGGATCCCACCTGGGAGCCGCCGGAGCTGGTGGACGAGGACAAACCGGTGGAGGCGCCGGATCTCGAGCCGCTGCCGTTCATCGTCGTGGTGATCGACGAGTTGGCCGACATGATGATGATCGTCGGCAAGAAGGTGGAGGAGCTCATCGCGCGGCTGGCCCAGAAGGCCCGCGCCTCGGGCATCCACATGATCCTCGCCACCCAGCGGCCGAGCGTCGACGTCATCACCGGCCTGATCAAGGCCAACGTGCCGGCCCGCATCGCCTTCCAGGTCTCGGCCAAGGTGGATTCGCGCACCATCCTCGATCAGCAGGGCGCCGAGAACCTGCTCGGCCACGGCGACATGCTGTTCCTGCCGCCCGGCACCTCCCTGCCGGAGCGCGTGCACGGCGCCTTCGTGGCCGACCACGAGGTCCACAAGGTCGTGAAGTATCTGCGCAAGGCCGGCCAGCCGCACTACATCGATGAAATTCTCAGCGGTCCCACGAGTCCAATACCCGGCATGCCGGATATCGGCGGCGCCGGCGACACGGGCGTGGACAGCGAGCAGGACCCCCTCTACGACGAGGCGGTGCGCATCGTGACCGAGACCCGCAAGGCCTCGATCTCCGGGGTCCAGCGGCGCCTGAAGATCGGCTACAACCGGGCCGCGCGCATGGTGGAAGCCATGGAAGAGGCCGGCCTGGTGGGACCGTTGCAGGCGAACGGCTCGCGCGAGGTGCTCGCGCCGCCGCCGCCCGAGGATTGAACGAGGGATCGAGCGAACGATGAGAATCCGGACAGGAGTGACCGCAGCCGTCGCAGCCGCCCTGCTGGCGACCCTCCCGGCCGTGGCCCCCCTGCAGGCGCAGTCGGGCAACGCGGACCCGGCGGCGCCACCGGCCGATCAGGCCGATCGGAGCGCCGCCGAGCGCGAAGACCTGCGCGACGAGACGCGGGTGCCGACGGAGTTGCGGGAGTTCTTCGCCGGCATCGACACCATCCGCGGAGAATTCCGGCAGGTGCTGTTCGATACCCGGGGCGAGGCGGTGGAGCGCTCGGCCGGAAAGTTCGCGATCCTGAAGCCGGGCCGCTTCCGCTGGGAGTACACCGAGCCCTACGAGCAGCTGATCGTCGCCGACGGGGAGAACATCTGGCTCTACGACGCGGATTTCGAGCAGGTCACGGTGCGCGAGCAGACCGATTCGCTGAGCCAGTCGCCGGCCATGCTGCTGGGCGGCGACGCCGACGCTCTCGAAGCGTTCCGTTATCTCGGCTCCTACAGCCGCGGCGGCCGCGACTGGCTGCGGCTGGAGCCGTTGGCGCCGGAGTCGGACTTCCGCGCCGTGAGTCTGTCTTTTGCGGGCGGCGAGCTGGAGATGATGGAACTGACCGACGCACTGGGCCAGGTTACCCGCATCGAGTTCACCGAACTGGTCACGAACGAATCGCTCGATTCCGCGCTGTTCACTTTCGAGCCGCCGCCCGGGGTGGACGTCATCGGCGTCGGGGAGATCTCCGCAGCGTCACCGGCGGCGACAGGCAGCGGATGAGCGGGTTGGCCGCGCTTCGCTACCGCCGCTGGTGGCAGGCGGCGGGCTACGCGCTCGTCGTCGCGCTGACCGTGAATTCGCTCATCCCCTGGCCCGAGCTCGCGGAGGCGCCGGACCACTTCGACAAGTGGCTGCACGCCGGCGCCTACCTGACCCTCACCCTGTGGTTCTGCGGCGTTCACGAGCGCCGCCAGTGGCCGCTGGTGGCGGCGGGACTGCTCCTGCTGGGCGCGGCCATCGAGTTCGCGCAGGGCCGGACCGGGTACCGGCACGCGGACCTGGCCGATATGGCCGCCAATGCGGCGGGCATCGCCGTCGGCCTGGCGGTGGCCGCCGCCGGGGCGGGCGCCTGGTGCCGACGGCTGGAGTCCCTGCTGCCGGGAGGCCGCCATGCCTGAGCGCGGGGGCGAACGCAGCCGTCGCGGCGACGGCCGCCCGCTGGCCGATCGGATGCGGCCGGCGGCACTGGCCGAGTTCGCGGGGCAGGAGCATCTGCTCGGCCCCGACAGCCCGCTGCCCCGGGCCGTGGCCGAGGGCCGCATCCATTCCATGGTGCTCTGGGGTCCGCCCGGCAGCGGCAAGACCACGCTGGCGCGCATGGTCGCCCGCCAGGGGGAGGCCCGCTTCATCGCCCTGTCGGCGGTGATGGCGGGAGTCAAGGACATCCGCGCCGCCGTCGAGGAGGCCCGCAAGGCGCGGGAGGACTTCGACGAGGCGACGGTGCTCTTCCTGGACGAGGTGCACCGCTTCAACAAGGCACAGCAGGACGCCTTCCTGCCGTTCGTGGAGGACGGCACGCTGACCTTCATCGGCGCCACCACCGAGAATCCGTCCTTCGAACTCAATAACGCGCTTTTGTCCCGGGCCCGGGTGTACGTGCTGCGCCCGCTCGACCGGGCGGCGCTGGTGCGCATCCTGGAGCGCGCCCTGGCGGACGAGGAGCGGGGCCTGGCCGGGCGGGTGCGGCTCACGCCGGAGCAATTGCAGACGCTGGCCGAAGCGGCGGACGGCGACGCGCGCCGGGCCCTGAACCTGCTCGAGCTCTGCGCCGATCTGGCGGGCGAGGAGGGCAGCGTCACGGACGGCGTGGTCGCCGAGGTCATCGCGGGCGGACGCCGGCGCTTCGACAAGGGCGGCGAGGCCTTCTACGACCAGATCTCGGCCCTGCACAAGGCCGTGCGCGGCTCGGACCCGGACGCCGCCCTGTACTGGCTGATGCGCATGCTGGACGGCGGCTGCGACCCCCTCTACGTCGCGCGGCGGGTGGTGCGCATGGCGACGGAGGACATCGGCTGCGCCGACCCCCGGGCGCTGCGCACGGCGCTGGACGCCTGGGAGGCCCAGGAGCGCCTCGGCAGCCCCGAAGGAGAACTCGCCATCGCGCAGGCGGTGGTATTCATGGCTTGCGCGGCCAAGAGCAACGCGGTCTACACCGCTATGAAAGCGGCGGCGGCCGACGTGGAGCGCTACGGCTCGCTGGAGGTGCCCCTGCATCTGCGCAACGCGCCCACGCGGTTGATGAAGGAGCTGGACTACGGCAAGGCCTACCGCTATCCCCATGACGAGCCGGACGGCTACGCGCCGGGCGTGGACTACTTCCCCGAGGAAATGCCGCGGCGAAAGTATTATCATCCCGTGCCCCGCGGCCTCGAGCAGCGCATCGGCGAGAAGCTGGACGAGCTTCGCCGCCGGGACCGGGAATCCGGTCAGGACTGAGCGCCGCCTCGAAAGACAAGCAACGACCGGACAGCCTGAGCGAGCCGCAGCCATGATCGACCCGAAAAGACTCAGAAACGAGGCGAAAGCCATCGCGGCCAATCTGGCCCGTCGCGGATTCCGCTTCGACGCCGAGGCGTTCCTGCAGGCCGACGAGCAACGCAAGCGTTTGCAGGTGGAGACGGACGAGCTGCGCCAGGAGCGCAACCGCAGCGCCAAGTCCATCGGTCAGGCGAAGGCGAAGGGCGAGGACATCCAGCCGCTGCTGGACGCCGTGCAGGATCTCGGCGTCCGGCTGGACGCGGCGGAGAACGAGCTCGCCCGCGTGCAGGGGGAGTTGGAGGCGCTGCAGCTCGGCCTGCCGAACCTGCTGGACGACTCCGTGCCAGACGGCGACAGCGAGGACGACAACGTGGAGATCCGCCGCTGGGGCGAACCGCGGGAGTTCTCTTTCGAGCCGCGGGATCACGTCGCCATCGGCGAGGCGGACGGACAACTCGACTTCGAGGCGGCCAGCCGGATCTCCGGCGCCCGTTTCGCCGTGATGTCCGGCGGCATCGCGCGGCTGCACCGGGCGCTGATCCAGTTCATGCTGGACGTGCACACCGGCGAGCACGGCTACCGCGAGGTCTACGTGCCTTACCTGGTGCGCGGGGAGGCGCTGCTCGGCACCGGGCAGCTGCCGAAGTTCGGCGAGGACCTGTTCCACATCGAGGACGAGCGGGATTTCTATCTGATCCCCACGGCCGAGGTGCCGGTGACCAACCTGGTGCGCGAACGGATACTGGACGCCGACGAACTGCCGCTGAAGATGGCCGCGCACACACCTTGTTTCCGTTCGGAGGCCGGCTCCCACGGCAAGGACACGCGGGGGATGATCCGCCAGCACCAGTTCGAAAAGGTGGAGCTGGTGCACATCGTGCCGCCGGAGCAATCCTGGGACGCGCTGGAGGAACTGGTGGGCAACGCCGAGAAGATCCTGCAGCGCCTGGAGCTGCCCTACCGGGTGGTGGCCCTGTCTGCCGGCGACACCGGTTTCTCCGCCGCGAAGACCTACGACATCGAAGTGTGGCTGCCGGGCCAGCGCCGCTACCGCGAGATCTCGTCGTGCTCCAACTGCACCGACTTCCAGGCGCGCCGCATGCAGGCCCGCTGGCGCAACCCGGAGACGGGCAAGCCGGAGCCGCTGCACACCCTGAACGGCTCAGGCGTGGCGGCGGGCAGGGCACTGATCGCCGTGCTGGAGAACTACCAGCAGGAAGACGGCACCGTGGACGTGCCGGCAGCACTGCGGCCCTACATGGACGGCCGGGAGATTATTGCCTGACGGATCAGCGGGCGGTGGCCCGATTCTTCAGGACCTTCTGCAGCTCGGCCAGGGCCTGCTCCCAGCGCTCCTCGGAGCTGCGGTAGTACTCCTCCCAGTCTTCCGTCGCCGGGATGCCGGCTACCTTGATCGTCAGCACCACGGCCTCGTCGGCCTCGCGGATGATGTATTCCTCGGTGATCGGGCCGGTGGGCAGGTGCTCGTCGCCCTCGGGCGGGACCATCACCACGCGCATGCGGCGCGGCGGCATGAAGATGTCGATGCGGCCCTCGAGCACGGAATCGTCCTCGAACTCCACCCGGTAACTGCCGCCGATGTGAGGTTCCACCTCCGCATCCCGGGCGTACCAGCGAACGAGCCATTTCTCGTCGGTAACGGTGCTCCAGACCGTCTCCAGCCGGTTCGTCAGGCGAATCTCGTGCGTGTGGCTGCGAGTCATTTCCTCCGGGTGCACCGGCGGCGCCGCTGCCGGTTTCGGTGGCTCCGGCTCCGCTTCGTGTTCGCGCCGCGCTGCCGCGGCGGCGTCCATCTTCGCCTGTTCCGGCAGCGAAATGAGATGCAGGTCGCGTTGCGGGAAGGGGATGGTGATCCCGGCCTCGCGGAACGCCTTGTCGACGGCAAAGTTGATGTCGCTGATCACCGTGAAGCGGCGCTCGATGCGCTTGATGCGAACGCGCAGCTCGAAGTTCAGCGAGCTCTCGCCGAAGGCCATGAACAGTGCGCGCGGCGCCGGTGCCCGCCCGTCGGTGATGACCTCGGGGTGGTCCCGGGCGATGGTCTCGAGGATGTCGCGCACCTTCTCGATATCGGAGCCGTAGGCAACGCCCACCTCGATGCGCAGCCGCCCCTGGGGATTGCGGAACACCCAGTTGGTGACCCGGCCGGAGACCAGCTCCGAGTTGGGCACCAGCACGTTCTGGTTGTCGAGCGTCTCGATGTCGGTGGCGCGGATGCGCACCCGGCGCACGAAACCCTCGGTGCCGCCCACGGTGACGAAGTCGCCTGCCTTGATCGGCCGCTCGAACAGCAGGATCAGCCCGGAGACGAAATTGCTGGCGATGGCCTGCAGGCCGAAACCGATACCGAGGCCGAGCGCCGTGACGAACCAGGCGAGACCGGTCAGGTCGATGCCGGCGACATTCAGGCCGATCAGTATCGCGATGACCACGCCGACGTAACCGAACAGGGTCACCAGTGCGTCCCGCGCGCCGCGGTCGAGCGCCATGTGGCGCAGCCAGCGCCGGTCGATCCAGCGCTTGATCCACCCGGTCACTACGATGAGCGCGGTGAGGATCAGGAGGCCCTTGACGATCTCCGATGGCACCAGCTCCAGCTGGCCGATCTCCCAGCCCTCGAAGATTCGGTACTCCAGCCGGTCGAGCGTGTTGCCCGAGCTGTCCCAGACGTAGATGACGTAGACGACGAACGTGATCCAGAGGAACAGATCGATCACCAGCTGGATGAAACCGAAGCTGGTGCGTGATTCCCGCTCGGCCGCGCCGAGCAGATCGCGCACGCGCTGGGCCAGCGGTGCCTCGCCCTCGACGAGGCCCTCGAATGCGCGGAACACGAGCCAGAGCAGAATCCACAACGCGAACAGGGCCAGCGCCGTTCGCACCAGCCCGTGGATCATGAAGCTCGACAGATTGTGGTAACCGAGTGCGACGGCGCCCACGGCAGCCAGCACGGCCGTGACGCCGGCGAAGCGCAGGAAGCGGAAACGCCCCTGCAGTCCCGGAATGCGCCGGATATAAACGAGCAGCGACAGCAGTGAGATCGCGACGGCCAGCAGCAGAAGGACGTGCAGCAGGTTGTCGCCGACGGTGGCGCGGGGTCCCAGCCAGCCGGGGCCGAGAACGACGTAACTCACCACCAGGCCGACCAGCAGCAGCCGCATGCGCAGTCTGAGCGGCTGCACGTGATCGGGTATCAGGCCGGGGACCTTGGCCGACGGTGACAGCGGGCCGGTTGCCCAGTCGATGATCACCGCGCCGGCGCCGAACAGAAACAGGGCGGCGGCGAGCCGCATGGCGGCCAGGTCGAAATCCGCTCCGCGGATGGTCAGGAACAGTACGGTGGTGAGAGCGGCACCCTCCAGCAGCAGCGGTGCGTAGTTCGCCAACGGTTTCGGGAACAGGTATTTCAGCCGCGGCGTGTCGTCGATCTCCGTAACCGCGTGAAACCAGCGCATGAACCGGTGCCGGATGAAAAGCCCCGCGGCGGCCGAGACGACCGCGGCGGCCAGCAGCAGCCAGAGCAGGCCGGCCTCGGTCACGCCGGGTTGCAGGTCCAGCTCGGCGGTCTTGCGCAGACGCGACGGCCAGTCCGGCACGGTCTGCGGTATGGCCCGGATCAGCCCGACGATGGTGCTGCGGCGCTCCCACAGGAACGCCGCCGAGATCTCGGCCTGGATGTCGGCTACCAGATCGCTGAGATTCGAGGCCTGATTGACGATCTCGCGACAGGTGGAAAGGCGCGCCTGCGCGTTGGTGAGCTCGTTGCGGATGCGTACCCTCTGGTCCCAGAGCGTGGTGTCTATGGTGGGGTCGACGTCCTCCAGGATCTTGTTCTGTTCGGTGAGGCGTTCGACTTCGGGCGAGGTCTTGCGGACACAGGCGCGGCCGCGCTCGCCCAGTGCTTCGGCTTCCCGCTGCGCCTCCCGGAGCAGTTCCTTGTCGCGCTCGCCGGCCTCGAGCCGTCCCGAGAGATACTGCAGACGCTCGAGAGCGGCGGGCGGAGAAAAGGCCTCGCCCGTCTGGGCCAGGGCGCCCGTCCCCGCCGTCGCGAGCGCGCA
Organism: Woeseiaceae bacterium; assembly: GCA_035655155.1. Lineage (GTDB taxonomy): Bacteria > Pseudomonadota > Gammaproteobacteria > Steroidobacterales > Woeseiaceae > Lentisalinibacter. Next base: position 12,823 of record DASRVH010000056.1, on the reverse strand, counting down.
GAATGCGAGACCGAGGAAGGCTGGCCATCGGAGTCGGGCGCGGCGTTCAGCCTTCATGATTCGAGCGATGTCCCCGGCGCGGCAAGATGCGGGCAGTATAACCAAAGGGTTGCGCGCAGTTGAAACGGCGTCTGAGCGGCGCCACAATGCCACGCACCGGAGAGGTGGCAGAGCGGTTGAATGCACCGGTCTTGAAAACCGGCAAGGGTTTGTAGCCCTTCGAGGGTTCGAATCCCTCCCTCTCCGCCATCGCCTGTTCTTGCCTCCCAGTGAACTATTCATCCATCCGCCAGTCGCATCCCGATATGAAAGTGATCAATAAGCTCGTCGCGTTTGCCCTGGTTACGACGGTTCTCGTTGCCTTGTCGTTGCCGGGTGAGGTCCACGCCCAGACCCAGGAGCGCCCCCGCCCCTGCACCGAGCGCCCCGGATTCTCCCAGTTCGATTTCTGGGTGGGGAGCTGGGAAGTGCGCACGGCCAAGGGCGAACTCGCGGGCACCAACCGGATCACGAAGCGGGCCGACGGCTGCGCGCTGCTGGAGGAGTGGACCAGCGTGCGCGGCGGCAGCGGCATCAGCGTGAATTATTACGACCCGGCGGCCGGCGAGTGGGTGCAGGTCTGGAACGGCAGCGGCGGCACCCAGATCACCATCCGCGGCGGCCTCGACGAGGACGGCGCCATGGCCCTCTCCGGCACGCTGCACTACGTCGGCCGCGGGCAGACGGTGGCGTTCCGCGGCCTGTGGACGCCGCTGGCCGACGGCCGCGTGCGCCAGTACTTCGAGCAGTCGACCGACGACGGCGAGACCTGGCAACCGTGGTTCGAGGGTTTCTACAGCCGCATCGACGAGGCGGAGGAGGGCGCGGAGTGAGCCGCCGGTACCAGGGCCATCAGGGCCACCAGGGTCACCAGGCCCGTTACGGCACCACGTCGCGTACGTTCACGTTCCCCACGGCGAATCCGCTCGTCAACGGCGTCATGGTCGTGCTCGGCTTCCTCGCGCTCGGTGCCGCCATGCTGCTCGGCCTGGTGGTGCTCGCCGTGTTCCTCGTCTCGCTGTTCGTGCTGGCCGGCGTCGTCGGACTGCGGCTGTGGTGGCTGCGCCGCAAACTTGGCAAACGGGACCCGGGCGGTGCTGCCGGGAGCGGCGTCATCGAAGGCGAGTACCGGGTGGTTGACCTCGAGGAACGACGCCGCGAGCGACGCTGAGGCGCCGTAGCCTGCCGGGGCAAAACCGCGTAAGCTTGCGCGCGTGGCAGCCAGCAGTTCGAAACGCCGTCGTCTCCGCCAGCGCCTGATCTCCATGACGGGCTTCGTGCTCGTCGCCGTCGGACTCGCCTGGTTCCTGGAATCGCAGGCCACCACCACCATCCTGTTCGTCCGCCATGCCGAGAAGGCGGCCGAGCCCGCCAGCGATCCCGGTCTGAGCGCGCAGGGCGAGGAGCGCGCCCGACTGCTCGCGCGGGTGCTCGGCGATGCCGACGTGGTGGCCGGCGTGGATCATATCTACGCCACCCAGTACCGACGCACGCAACAGACGGCACGCCCGCTGGCCGACAGGCTGGACCTCACGCCGGTCCTCTACAACGCCGGCGACATCGTCGGCGTGCTAGAGAAAATCCTGCGGGAGCACAAGGGCAGGATCATCCTGGTCGTGGCCCACAGCGACACCATCCCCCAGCTCATCGCCGAACTCGGCGGCAGCAAGAACGTGCCGTCGATTGCGGAGCACGAGTACGACAATCTCTACGTCGTCTCGATACCCTGGTTCGGCAAGACCAAGACGCTGCGCTTCAAATACGGCGAGCCGCCGCCTCAGGCGGAGCCGGAGCCTGCCGGCAGATAACCCTCGTCGTCGAGCTCGGGATAGGGACGCCCCTCCCGACGCAGCTGGTCGGCCACTTCCGGATAGCACCACTCGAACAGCTTCCGCCGATGCAGTAGGGGGTCCAGCCGGCTCTCCTCGTACAGACCCGCCGCCTGGCGTTGCCGCTGAGCCTCATAGAGGATGAGGGCCGTGGCCACGGAGACATTCAGCGAGGCCACCATGCCTTCCATCGGGATGATGATGTGCCGATCCGCCGATTCCGCCGCCTCGCGGCTGACGCCCCAGAGCTCGGACCCGAGCAGGATGGCCGTGGGCCCGGTGTAGTCGACGTCGCGAAAGTCCACCGAGGTGTCGGAGAAGTGGGCGGCGAGGATCTGGTGGCCGGCGCTGCGCAGGTGCCGCAGCGCCGAACCGAGATCACGGTGCGCCCGGATCTCCACCCACTTGCGGGAGCCGGCCGATGCCATGTGATGGCGTGGCACCTCGCCGCCCTCGGAGATGGCATGGGCCTCGTAGATGCCGACGGCATCCGCGGTGCGCAGGATGGCGGAGATGTTGTGAGACTTGTGGACGTTCTCGGTGAGCAGCGTGAGGTCGGGCTGACGCCGGTCGAGCACTCTGCGGAGCTTGCGATATCGGGCCGGTGTCATGCGCGACTCCCAGGGAGCGTCCCTTTCAGCCGCTCCGTTTCCACCGTAAGGTAGGGGATTCTAAACCGAGTGCGAGCGGAGATCACAACCATGTTCCGGCAGAAGACGATCGAGTTCCGGACGTCGGGGCGCGAGACACTGGACGTCACCAGTGAGGTGGAGACGGCGGTGGCGGAGAGCGGCATCGAGACCGGACTGGCCCATCTGTTCCTGCGCCACACCAGCGCCTCCATCATGCTCTGCGAGAATGCCGACCCCGCCGTGCGGGAGGATCTGGAACGCTTCATGCAGCGGATCGCGCCCGACGGGGATCCTTTGTTCCGCCACCGGGCCGAAGGGCCGGACGACATGCCCGCCCACGTGCGCACGGTCCTGACCCAGTCGGAGATGACCCTGCCGGTGGGCGGCGGGCGCCTGCTGCTCGGCACCTGGCAGGGGATTTACCTCTGGGAGCATCGTCACGCCGGCCACCGGCGGCAGCTCGCGGTGACCGTCTACGGCGAATGAGCCGGTGCCGGCCCGGCCCTCCTAGCCGTCCGCGTTGAGGCGAATCGCGTTCTCGATGAAGCTGCGGTGCTTGCCGATCATGAGGTCGGCCTGCACGGCATCGCCGATCTCGCCGTCGGGGGCGATCAGGTAGGTCACGCGCCGCACGCCGATGCCCAGCGGGCCGTCCGCGTCGTAGCGCCGTATCACTTCCTTGTCGGTATCGCAGAGCAGCTTGAAAGGCAGGCCGTGCTTGTCGCGGAAGCGCCGGTGGCTTTCGGCGTCCTGTGGGCTCACGCCCGTCACCTGGAGTCCCGCCGCTGCGAGCTCGCCGTGGATGTCGCGGATGTCGCAGGCCTCTTTCGTGCAGCCCGGCGTGAAGTCCGCCGGATAGAAATAGAGGATCAGCGGTCCGTCGGCGAGCAGATCCGACAGCGAGACGGGATTGCCGTCTGCGTCCGGCAGCGTGAACTCCGGTGCGCGTGTTCCAGGCTTCAGCATGGCTGGGTGCTCCTCAGTGGTTGTCGAAAATGGCTTCCATGACCCGGTAGCCGCCGTCCTCCATGCCCATGGCCTCGTAGACGCGCCGGGCGCGTTCGTTGCGGTCGTCCACGTAGAGCCGCAGCCCGCCGATGCCGGGCGTCTCTCGGGCCAGCCTCTCGACGTGGCGATACAGGGCGGAGAATATGCCGCGGCCTCTCGCCTCGGGGCGGACGTAGACGCTCTGGATCCACCACAGCATGCCGTTGCGCCAGTCGCTCCATTCCCGCGTGGTCATGATCTGGCCGACCACCTCGCCGTCGCGCTCGGCCAGCCAGTAGCGGCCGAGGGAGGGATCGGCGAGCAGAGCCGCGACGCCGGCGGCCACGGTTTCCGGGTCCAGCGTGATGTCTTCCGACTCGGCTGCCAGCAGACGATTGAATTCCGCGATGATGGCCGCGTCCGCCGTTTCGGCATCTCTGATGCGCAGGGTCATGGTGTCTCCATGGGGTCTCGTGCCGCTCGTCCGGGTCATGATACCGGCTGGAGAGGCCCGGGTGGGGCCGGCTGGCGCCCCGCTGTTCCGGCGGACGGTTCTGCTAGAATGCGGCCTCGGCAGGGCCCCGGTAGCTCAGCAGGATAGAGCATCAGATTCCTAATCTGAGGGTCACAGGTTCGAATCCTGTCCGGGGCGCGTTTCCCCTGCCATGTGTATCCCCCGCCGGAGTCCGCTAATGAAGGTATTCGAAGTCAGAAAAGACCGTCTCGACGAAACCCGGATGGTGCAGCGGGATTTCCCGTCGGTGGGCGACGGCGAGGTGTTCCTCTCGGTGGACCGTTTTGCCTTCACGGCGAATAACATCACTTACGCCGTGTTCGGGGATGCGATGCATTACTGGGATTTCTTCCCGACCGGCGAGGAGGGCTGGGGCATCGTCCCGGTCTGGGGATTCGCCGACGTGGTGGCGTCGCGCTGCGAGGGCATCGAGCCGGGCGAGCGCTTCTATGGCTACTATCCGATGGCGAGCCACGTGAAGGTCAGGCCCGGACGCGTGGGGAAGTCCGGGTTCTCGGACGTCTCGCCGCACCGCCTCGAGCTGCCGGAGGTGTACAACCGCTACACCCGCACCAGCGCGGACCCGGCCTATCGGGAGGCCCTCGAGGCGCAGCAGATGCTCTACCGGCCGCTGTTCATGACCTCGTTCCTGCTGGACGACTTCCTCGCCGAGGCGGATTTTTTCGGGGCGAGAGAGGCGGTGCTCACCAGCGCCTCCAGCAAGACGGCGTTCGGCTTCGCGTTCCTCCTGCACCGCAACCGCAAGCCGGGCATCGAAATCCGCGGCCTGACGTCGCCGTCCAACCTCGATTTCGTGAACGCACTCGGCTGCTACGACACCGTTCATCCCTACGACGCCATCCACGAGCTGCCGGGCGAGCATCGCACCCTGCTGGTCGACTTTGCCGGCAATACCGATCTGCGCCGCGCCATCCATGAGCACTACGGAGAGTCGCTCGCCTACAGCTGCTCCGTCGGCGCCTCCCACTGGGATCAGGCGGCGGGCGGCGGCGAGCTGCCGGGCCCCAAGCCCACCCTGTTCTTCGCGCCCTCCTGGGTGGAGAAGCGGATGAAGGACTGGGGTCCCGGCGGTATCGAGCAGCGGGTGTCCAACGCCTGGCAGGCCTTTCTGGAGGCCTCCCGGGATTGGCTGGAGATCCGCGAGGACAGCGGCGAGGAGGCGCTGGAGCGGGTCTATCAGCGGACGCTCGCCGGCGACATGCCGCCAAGGGTGGGCCAGATCGTCGTCATGGCATGAGCGGGGCGGCGACGGAGCTCGAGCAGGATCTCGAGCACGACAAGGCCGCCTGGCACGAGCGCTGGCGGGCCGGCAAGACGGGTTTCCACAACGACACCGTCAATCCGCACCTGGCGGAGTACTGGCCCCGCTTCGGCCTGCCCGCGGGCGCGCGGGTATTCGTGCCGCTCGCCGGCAAGTCCCTGGATCTGCTCTGGCTGGCCGAGCAGGGCTACCGGGTGGTGGCCAACGAGCTGAGCCCGCTGGCCGTCGAGGCCTTCTTCGACGGAGCCGGCATCAGGGCCGCCCGCCGTCACGCGGGAGCCTTCGAGATCTGGTCGCATGGCCTCATCACCGTACTGTGCGGCGACTACTTCGATCTGGATACGGCCGTCACGGGCCGGCTCGATGCCTGTTACGACCGTGCGGCACTGGTCGCACTGCCGGCTGCGCTCCGGCGCCGCTACATCGAGCGCCAGGCCATGCTGCTGCCGGCGGGCGCGCCGGTGCTGCTGATCGGCGTGGATTACCCGCAGGAGGAGATGGAGGGACCGCCGTTCTCCGTGCCGCAGGCGGAGGTCAGGCAACTGGCGAACGACCGCTTCGCGGTGGAGGTCCTCGCTTCGGGCACGGACATGCTGGCCGACAACCCGCGCTTCGCGGAGCGTGGCGTGACGCGCATGGAGGAGACGCTGTACCGGCTCGTGCGCAGCGGCTGAACGGCCGCCGGCGCCGGGTTAGAATCCGGCGTGCCTGCGCGCCAGGCGTGGGCGCCAGCATGAGAACGGCAGAGCGAATATGACAGGCGAAGATGGCAGGGCGAAGACGACAAGGGAGGCGAGATGAGCGACAAGTACGGTGAAGTGGGCTACGGCAGCGGCGTCATCGAGTACGGAGAACGCCCTGCGGTGGTGGTGGTGGATTTCCAGCTCGCCTTCACCGATGACGCCTATCCCCTGGGCGGCCTGCCGATGATCGATCGCGCCGTGGACCGCACCGCCGAGCTGCTGCGAGTGGCCCGGGAATGCGGCGTGCCCGTCGCGAAGTGTTTCACCGCCTACGACAGCCCCCGGGACGTGCCCCACTGGAAGGTGCAGGCCGTGCACGACCAGTTCTACTTCGGCCATCCCTGCACCGCGCTGGATCCGCGGGTGGACGATCCCGACTACGACTTCAACTTCGCCAAGAACGCGCCCTCCATCTTCTTCCTGACGCCGCTGACCACGTTCCTGCACAAGGAACGGGTCGATTCGGTGATCGTCACGGGCTGCACCACCAGCGGCTGCGTACGGGCTTCCGTCGTGGATGCCTTCTCGCACGGCTATCGGGTGTTCGTGCCGACCGATTGCTCCGGCGACGTGGACGAGGGGCCCCATCAGTCGAACCTTGCCGACGTGGGCAAGCGCTATTGCGAGCTCACCGACGCCGCCGCCATGATGGAGTGGTTCCGCGGCGGCCGGGCGGCCGAGGGCCGGCGCGCATGAGGCGGGCGGCGAGCCCGCACCGGTGCCTCGCGTCCGCGCTTCTGCTGCTGCTGGCCGGCTGTGGCGCGGGCCCGGACGAGGCGGATCGGCAACCGGCAGTGACCGCCGCCGAGCTCGGCGAGCAGACCGTGCTGTCCACCGCCGAGTATCTCGCCCAGCCGGCCTACGCCGGGGCGGACCTCGAGCGGGGCCGCAGCCTGTACCTGCAGTGCCGGGCCTGCCACACGATCGAGGAGGGCGGGAGCAACCTGGCCGGGCCGAATCTGCGCGGCATCTTCGCCAGCCGGGCGGGGGCCGTGGAGGACTTCCCGTATTCGGAGGCGCTGCGTCAGGCGGATTTCGTCTGGACGCCCCGCGCCATGGATGCCTGGATCACGAACCCCTGGCTGTTCCTGCCCGGCAACCGGATGAGCTACGGCGGCATGCGCCGGCCGGAGGACCGCCGCGACCTGATTGCCTGGATGCTGCGCGCCGCGGAGGAGTGACGCTCAGGTAGCGGCGGATTCCATCACGGCCGTCCAGCTGTCGATGAGGCGGCGAAGCTCCCGGGCGAAGCGCTCCGGCTGCTCCATCATCAGGAAGTGACCGGCGCCCTCGACGATCACCAGCTCGAATCCCGGCTGCGCGCGGCGCAGCGCCGCCCCATCGGTGGGGCGGATATCGGCGTTGATCGTGCCGACCGGCACCTCCAGCGCGCTCAGCGCGGCCGACTCGTCGTAGCGCACCAGGCTTTCCAGCGCCGGCACCGAAACGCTGACCGGGGCCGCTGCCATGTCCCGCCGTATCCAGTCCTCGAGCTCGGGCTCGGTGGAAGGCGCGAAGAAGACGGGGTCGAGTCGGCGCAGCGCCTTGCCGAGGTTGCGCCGGAACGGTTCCAGCTGGGCGTCCAGGTCGTCCGGCGGTGTCTCCTCGACCGCCTGGAAGGTGTCCACCCCGACGACGCCGACGACCCGGCCGGGCAGGCGCCCCGCGGCTTCCACCGCCACCGGCCCGCCCATGGAATGCCCGACCAGCACCACGCGCTCCAGATCGAGCCGCCGCACCACCGCGGCCACGTCCTCACCGAAGGCGCCGATGGTCCAGGTCTGGCGCTCGGCGCCCGACTCACCGTGCCCGCCCAGGTCCACCGCCACCAGATGATAGTCGTCCTCGAGCACCGCCATCGCGGGCTCCCAGTAGCGGCGGTCGCAGTTCCAGCCATGAATCAGCACCAGCGTGGGAGCGCCGGCGCGCCGGCCCCGCTCCTCCCAGGCGACGGACACGCCGCCGGCGCCTTCGGCCCGGTCGGCCGCAGGTAGGGTTCCGTCCGGCATGCCGCTACAACCCGCCGTCAGCGTCAGCCAGCCGACCAGCAGCAGGAGGAACCGCGAGTTTTCCATCTTTTACAACCATTTGCATGAACTTATTAAGGCCTTTTCTGGAAAGAGTGTATTGCTGTGACGTCTCCCTCGGATCGCTATGTCGCGACGTCGGACATTCTTACAAACGTGGGACGCTACGGCGACCCCCTCGAGGCTAAGCTACTGTCGGAGGCCGATAATCGGGAAACGGCCCGCTTATTGCATCATTACGGTGCAAGTTCCAGCTCGAAAGGAGAACCTGAACCATGCGCCGAATCAGTCCTCCCGTCACCATTCCCGCCACCGCCGGCCCCGCACCGCTGGAGCGCCGGGGGCCGGACAGGCGACGATTCGGCTGGCGCACGGTACTCCACGGCTTCTTCCGATCGCGGCGGCGCCGGGCGAGGCGGTGCGCCGACCACCGGCACCCGTTCAGCGACTGGCACCATCCGTGGCTCCTGTTCCTCGGCATCGGCGTGATGGCCATGAGCGCGACGGACGCATTCCTGACGCTGCGGCTGCTCGAGCACGGCGCGGTGGAGGCGAACCCGTTCATGCGCGTCCTCATCCACGCCGATATCCAGTGGTTCGTCGGCATCAAGCTGACCCTGACAGGCCTCGGCCTGATGCTGCTCGTCTACACCAGCCGCGTGCTGCTGTTCCGCCGCATCCGGGTGGGGCTGCTGATCACCGGGTTTTTCTGCGGCTATGCCTGCCTGATCTGTTACGAGTATCTCGGCCTGCTGGCGCTGGGCATCATCTAGGCATTTTCGCCATCGTGTGTGACCCGGTGCTTTCCCTGCGGGAAGCCCATCCGCTAAACTAGCGCGATAGTCACCGTTGACCGCTGTATGCTGTTCGCTGTGGGCTGCCATGCGGCCCCTGCGGGGTTCCTTTTGCTATGTCACAGTCGCTGAAAGAGCAGTACGCGTCCTCGCCGCTCTTTGGCAGCAATGCCAATGCCGTAGAGGCCCTCTACGAGCAATACCTCGATGACCCGGACAGCGTTCCCGAACGCTGGCGGCGTTATTTCGGCGAGATCACCCCGGATTCCGGCGGCGAGGTGCCCCACGGCCCGATCCGCGATGCCTTCCGCGAGCGCTCGCTGGCCGGCGGCGGCAACGGGCGAACCGGGACGGCCATCTCGCGCGGGCGCACCCGGGCAGTAACGGCAAGCGAGAAGCAGGCCGCCGTCTCGCGCCTCATCCAGGTCTACAGCCTGCGCGGGCACCAGATCGCCGATCTCGATCCGCTGGGGCTGCAGGAGCGCCACGTGCCGGCGGTCCTCAAGTTCGACTTCCTGGGGTTGAGCGACGCCGACCTGGACGACGAGTTCTACACCGGCGGCCTGGCGGGCACCGGCCACGAGCGCATGAAGCTGCGCGATATCCTCGCGCTGCTGCGCAAGATCTACTGCGGCAAGATCGGCGCCGAGTTCGCGCACATCTCCCGCGCGCGGGAGCGGCTGTGGCTGCGCGAGCGCTTCGAGCGCGGCATGGCCGAGGACCACCTGGACGTGGAGCAGCGCCGCTGGCTGATGGAGCAGCTGACCCGCGCCGAAGGCATCGAGCGCTATCTGCACACCCGCTACGTGGGCCAGAAGCGCTTCTCGCTGGAGGGCGGCGAGAGCCTGATCCCGCTGCTCGACGACCTGATCCAGCGCGGCGGGGAGGGCGGCATCAAGGAGGTGGTCATCGGCATGGCCCACCGGGGCCGCATCAACGTGCTGGTCAACCTCCTGGGCAAGAGCCCGGAGGAGCTGTTCTCGGAATTCGAGGGCAAGGTGGATCTGGAGAACCTTTCCGGATCCGGCGACGTGAAGTACCACATGGGCTTCTCCTCGGACATCCGCACGGCCGGCGGCAACGTCCACATCGCGCTCGCCTTCAACCCGTCGCATCTGGAGATCGTCAATCCCGTGGTGGAGGGCTCGGTGCGCGCGCGCCAGCAGCGCCGGGGCGATCTGGACCGCAACGAGATCCTGCCCGTGCTGATCCACGGCGACGCCGCCTTTGCCGGCCAGGGCGTCGTCACGGAGACCTTCCAGATGTCCCAGGCGCGGGGCTTCCGCACGGGCGGCACCGTGCACATCGTGGTGAACAACCAGATCGGTTTCACCACCAGCGACCCGTCGGACGCCCGCTCCACGCCCTACTGCAGCGACGTCGCCAAGATGATCGAGGCGCCGGTCTTCCACGTGAATGCGGACGATCCGGAGGCCGTGGTGTTCGTCAGCCGGCTGGCCCTGGCCTATCGCCAGCATTTCAAGAAGGACGTGGTCATCGATCTGGTGTGCTACCGCCGCCACGGCCACAACGAGGCCGACGAGCCGGCGGCCACGCAGCCGGTGATGTACGGGCGCATCCGCGAGCACCCGACCACCCGCGAGATCTATGCCCGCCAGCTGAAGGAGACGGGCATCGTCGACGACGATGCGCTGAAGCAGATGACGGATGCCTACCGCAGCCGGCTGGACGAGGGCCAGCCCGTACCCCAGGCCGCGCTCGGCATGATCGGCAACGAGTTCACCGTGGACTGGTCCGGCTACCGGGATGCCGACTGGGACCAGCAGATCGTCACCGCCATCGGCACCGAGCGCGTGGAGACACTGGCCGAGCACATCGTGACGCTGCCGGAGGGTTTCGAACTGCACAGCCGCGTGCAGCGCATCATCGACGACCGCCGCAAGATGGGGCAGGGCGACCTGGAGATGGACTGGGGCTTCGCCGAGACCATGGCCTACGCCTCGCTGATCGAGGACGGCTACGACGTGCGGGTCACCGGCCAGGACAGCGGCCGGGGCACTTTCTTCCATCGCCATGCGGTGCTGCACAACCAGCCGGACGCGCGCGAGCACGTGCCGCTGAAGCACGTCGTGGAGCGGCCCGGCGCATTCACCGTCATCGATTCACTGCTCTCCGAAGAGGCGGTGATGGGCTTCGAATACGGTTTCTCCACGACGGACCCGAATGCGCTGGTCATCTGGGAGGCCCAGTTCGGGGACTTCTGCAACGGCGCCCAGGTGGTCATCGACCAGTTCATCAGCTCGGGCGAGGCGAAGTGGGGCCGGCTGTGCGGCCTGACCCTGTTCCTGCCCCATGGCTACGAGGGCCAGGGCCCCGAGCATTCCTCGGCGCGCCTGGAGCGCTTCCTGCAGCTCTGCGCCGAGCACAACCTGCAGGTCTGCGTGCCGTCCACGCCGGCGCAGATGTTCCACATGCTGCGCCGCCAGATGCTGCGCTCGTTCCGCAAGCCGCTGATCGTGATGACGCCGAAGAGCCTGCTGCGCCACAAGCTCTCCATCTCGCCGCTCACGGACCTGAGCGAGGGCCGCTTCCAGACGCTCATTCCGGAGGTGGACGCGATCGAGCGGGACAAGGTGCACCGGGTGGTGTTCTGCAGCGGCAAGGTGTATTTCGACCTGCTGCAGGCGCGCCGGGAACACGAGATCGACGACGTCGCCATCGTGCGCATCGAACAGCTCTATCCGTTCCCCATCGATCAGTACGCCGAGATCCTGCAGCACTACTCCCGGGCCGAAGAGATCGTCTGGTGCCAGGAGGAGCCGCAGAATCAGGGCGCCTGGTACCAGATCCGTCATCGGCTGCAGGAGCCGCTGCGTTCCCGCCACACGCTGTTCTACGCGGGACGTTCCCACGCCGCCGCGCCGGCTTCGGGCATCTTCAAGCTGCACGTGAAGCAGCAGGAGGCGCTGGTCGCGGCCGCCCTCGGCCTGGAGAATGGCGGCGGGGACTGAGCCCGCCAACGTCAACACGCAAACCCATCGGAATCCACGAACAATGAGCATCGAAGTCAAAGTTCCCCAGTTACCCGAATCCGTCTCGGACGCCACGCTCGTCTCCTGGCACAAACAGGAGGGCGACCGCGTCTCCCGGGACGAGAACCTGGTGGACCTGGAGACCGACAAGGTCGTGCTGGAAGTGCCCGCTCCCGCCGACGGCACGCTGAAGGAGATCAAGATCGGCGACGGCACCACCGTGACCAGCGGCGAGGTGCTGGCGCTGCTCGAGGAAGGCGAAGGCGGCGGCGAACCGGACAAGGGCGGCGAAGCCAAAGAAGGCGATAAAGACGATAAAGGCGAGAAAGCCGACAAGGGCGGCGAGGCCGCCGGCAAGGAAGACGAGGGCAGGAAAGAAACGGCCGCCGCCGAGGCGTCGAAGAAGAAGGACGAAGACGGCGGCAGCAAGAAGGCCGACGAGGAGCCGGAAGAAGAGGAAGGCGCGGAAGAAGGCCGCGGCGCCCGCAAGCTCAGCCCCGCCGTGCGGCGCATGATCGAGGAACACGACCTCGATCCGGACGACATCGAGGCCAGCGGCCGCGGCGGACGCATCACCAAGGCCGACGTGCAGCGGCACCTGGAGTCGCTGGATCACGATACGGCGCCTGAGGACACGCCTGCCGAGAGCGAGGCCTACCCGGCGTCTGGGGGGCGCACCGAGGAGCGGGTGCCCATGACCCGACTGCGGGCGCGCATCGCCGAGCGCATGGTGGAGGCCCAGCAGGCGGCGGCCATGCTGACCACGTTCAACGAGGCCGACATGACGGCCATCATGGAGCTGCGCTCGCGCTACAAGGAGAGCTTCGCCGATCAGCACGAGGTGAAGCTCGGCTTCATGTCGTTCTTCGTGCGTGCGGCGGTCGAGGCGCTCAGGAAGTTCCCGGTGGTCAACGCCTCCGTGGAAGACAAGGACATCATCTATCACGACTATCAGGACATCGGCATCGCCGTGTCCACCGACC
>DASRVH010000055.1:0-2013 GCA_035655155.1 Woeseiaceae bacterium | reverse complement strand
ACGGGGGCTCGGGGTCCAGGCATCGAGGCGTCTAGGCGCTCGACGGCGGGGTCGATCGGCGGCAGAGCTCCTCGACCGGACACGCGAGGATCCGATCCAGCTTCTCGGCGTCGACGACGGCGTCCGGCGTGTCGGCCAGGGTGCGGTCGACCCACTCCAGCGCGGCCTTCGCGGCGGGCGGCGCGTCGGCGCCGGCGCGGCGGTAGTAGACCCAGCGCCCGTCCTTGCGGCTGCGGACCAGATGGCTGCGGCCGAGGACGGCCATGTGCCGGGAGACGGTCGACGGCGCCAGGTCGAGGAGTTCGACCAACTGGCAGACGCACAGTTCTCCCCGGCTCAGGGCCAGCAGCGCACGGACGCGGCTACGGTCGGCCAGGGCGCGGGCGAGCGTGGTGAAGTCCGCGACGGGGTCGGTGATGATGGTTGCATAGTTCGACATATGCGCAAATGTACACTTAGACTCGCCTTGAGTCCAGCCCTTTCTTCCGGGCTCGCCGTCCCCCGTGCGCAGGAGGGCGTTGCGAAACCAAAGCGCCGCTTTCGATCCTCATGACGATCGAAAACGCCGGTTCGGCCTCGAACCCTTTCGAAGGACCGCTTTCGGCGGGACCGCCCCCCCTTGTTCTCGGGTCCCGTCGACGGCGGCCGCCACCCCTCACCGCAACCGCAGGATCCGCACCGCCCCCGTCAGCACCACCGCCGCGATCACCGTGCCGATCACCAGATCCGGGAAGCGCGTCCCGGTCCACGCCACCAGTCCCCCGGCCATGATCACGCCGAGATTCGCCAGGACGTCGTTGGTCGAGAAGATCCAGCTGGCCTTCATGTGGGCGCCACCGCCGCGGTGGCGGGCGATCAACAGCAGACACGCCACGTTCGCGGCGAGCGCGACGGTCGATACGGCCATCATCCAGGCGGGCTCGGGCTCGCTGCCGGTGACGAAGCGACGGATGACCTCGCTGAAGGCACCCAGGGCGAGCGCCATCTGCAGCCAGCCCGACACGTGCGCTGCGCGGACCTGCAACCGCGCCGCGCGGCCGACCGCGTAGAGGCTCAGACCGTAGACGAAGGCGTCGGCCAGCATGTCGAGGGCATCGGCCATCAGCCCCGTCGACTGCGCCCACCAGCCGGCGGCCATCTCGGCCACGAACATCACCCCGTTGATCGCGAGCAGCGCGATCAGGGCTCCGCGTTCGGCGGCTTCTTCACCGGCGATGTCGGTCTCGGTGATCGGGTCGGCCGGCTCGCTCCCGACGATCCACGCACCGAGCCGGAGTGGCTCGAGCCGCGCGAGGACCTCGTCCGGACTCGGAGCGTGCACGATGACGAGTCGCCGCGCCGGCAGGTCGAACTCCACCCGACCCACACCATCGACGCCGGCCAGCGCCATGCGAATCATCCGCTCCTCGGATGGGCAATCCATCTGCGGAACCCGGAATTCGGTTCGTGACCAACCTGGCTCCATGTCGCGGTGCTCCGCGTCGCGTTTCATGGCAGCTCGTCGATCCAGGGGGCTTCGGTCAACTTCCATGGGATACGGTCTCCGGCCGTCGCTCACAACGGTGAGCATGCCCCTTTCCCCGTCCGGCCAAGGTCTCGCCGAAGGTGTGCTCCGCCCGCCGCCGATTGTGCGCGCCGCAGAGCACGCGCAGGTTGTCGGCTTCGTTGTCCCCGCCCAGGGCGAAGGGCCGGACGTGGTCGACCTGGAGGTCATGGGTGGCACTGCAGCGCGTACCGTCGGCCGCGACGTAGGTGCAGCGGTGGCCGTCGCGGTCGAAGACCTGGTCGCGCGTGGTGCGGGGAATGTGGCGGGTCGAGGTCTTCGGCTTCGACGGATTCGCGGGTGCCGGCTTCGCGGGTGCCGGCTTCGCCGTGTCCTCCGCCTTCTTCCTCCGCGGTTTCGGACCGTCGTGGTCCAGGTAGAAGTGGACCAGTGCGTTCAACGCCTCCTCCATCGACATCGCCTGCGGCTTCGTCCGCGACAGCTTCGCGCGCGCCCGCTCGAAGGCGGCG
>DASRVH010000054.1:0-40112 GCA_035655155.1 Woeseiaceae bacterium | reverse complement strand
CAGCCGGGGCGACGGCCACATCATCCCGGGCAACGAGGGCCTCACCGAGCAGCAGAAGGCCTGCCGCGCGGACGCACTCTACTGGCCCTACCACCGGGCCATCGAGGAGGAGATCCGCCGCCTGACCGACGGCGACCGGGTGCCGGCGTTCATCTCCATCCACAGTTTCACGCCGGTGCTGGACGGGCAGGGCCGCGACTGGGACGTGGGCATTCTCTGGGACACCGACCCGCGCCTGCCGCGGCCCATCCTGGAGGGGCTGCACCGCATCCCCGGGCTGGTCATCGGCGACAACGAACCCTACTCGGGCCGGGCGCCCGCCGACTTCACCGTGGACTACCACGCGGAGCGGACGGGGCTGCCCCACGCCGCCTTCGAGATCCGGCAGGATCACCTCATGAGCGAGGAGGGCCTCGAGCTCTGGGCCGACCGGCTCGCGCACCTGCTCGCGCCCCTCCTGGACAACCCGAATCTCTACCGCCGCCTGCCAGTGGTGCCGGAGCACGACGCCCCGGCCCGCTCGGGGGATAATCCGATACCCGGCCCATGAAAGAGCCTGCCTTTACCATCGGCATCGAGGAAGAGTATCTGCTGGTGGACCGGGAGACCCGGGGACTGGCGGACGATCCGCCCACGGCCATGCTCGATGAGTGCGAGAAGCGCTGCAAGGGGCAGGTGAGCCCGGAGTTCATGCGCTCACAGATCGAGGTGGGCACGCGGGTGTGTCGCAATATCCGCGAGGCCCGCCGGGACCTGTCCCGGCTGCGCCGGGTGATCACGGAGGTGGCCGACGAGCACGGGCTTGCGCCGATCGCGGCCTCCACCCACCCGTTCAGCCGCTGGACCGACCAGAAGCACACGCCGAAGACCCGCTACCAGGCGCTGGCCACCGAGATGCAGGCGGCCGCCCGGCGGCTGCTGATCTGCGGCATGCACGTGCACGTGGGCATCGAGGACGACGCGATGCGCATCGATCTCATGTCCCAGATGAGCTACTTCCTGCCGCATCTGCTGGCGCTGTCCTGCTCGTCGCCGTTCTGGGAGGGCAAGGACACCGGCCTGAAGTCCTACCGCCTCACCGTGTTCGACGCGCTGCCGCGCACCGGGCTGCCGGAGCATTTCTCGAGCTTCGGCGAATACCAGCGCCACGTGGACGTGCTGGTCTCGGCCGGCATCATGGAAGACGCCACCAAGTTGTGGTGGGACCAGCGCCCGAGCGCGCGCTACCCCACGCTCGAGACGCGGGTAATGGATGTCTGCACGCTCATCGACGACACCATGGCGCTGGCCGCACTGGTGGTCTGCATCCTGCGCATGCTGTTTCGCCTGCGGGTGGACAACCAGCGCTGGCGCATCTACCCGAACATGCTCATCCACGAGAACCGCTGGCGGGCGATGCGCTACGGTTTCGACGAGGGCATGATCGACCTGGCCAAGGGCCGCGTCATCGCCTTCGAGTCCCTGCTGGAGGAGCTCCTGGAGCTGGTCGCCGAAGATGCCGAGGCGCTGGACTGCGTGGCGGAGGTGCGTTCGGTGCGCCACATCATCGAGCGCGGCACCAGCGCCCATCGCCAGCTCGAGACCTATCGGGAAGCACTGTCGGAAGGCGCCGATCACCAGGGGGCCCTGCAGACCGTCGTCGACCACCTGATCGCGGAGACGGCGATGGGGCTGGAGGCGCCCGATTGAGATCGTGATTGAGACCCTGATTGAGACATAATCCCGTCGGGCGCCGGGGGCAACTGAGTACCGGTTAACAGAAACCGGAGCCGGCCGCCGCTACAGTGCTCCAATCGCCGCCGGTGGGGGCGGCAGACGGACGGGGCGATTGGATAAGACGATCTTCTTCCTGCTGATCCAGCTCTCTGCCGGCGTGGGCTATGCGGCCATGGCGGCGGCGCTGTATCGCCGCCGGGAGGCAGACGCCCGTTCCGTCTCGCTGGTCGTGTTCCTGGGATTGCTCTCCGTCTGGATTCTTGGGGCCGGGCTCGAGACCGCCTTCCCCACGCTCGCCGTGCACAACGTCGCCCGGGTGCTGGTGTTCGTCGGCGCGTGCTTCGCGCCGGTGGCCATCGTCGCTTTCCTGATGGGCTACACCGCGCAAGGGGTGCGCCCCAATCTGCTGGCCGGTCTTTGCGTGGTGCCCACGCTCACGCTGCTGATGACCGCGACCAACCCCTGGCACGGGCTCATGTGGGACTACCCGCCGCCCATGAACGCCGGGCGCACCCTGCTGTCGCTGGACTGGGGTCCCTGGTTCGCCTACGTGCACGGCCCCTACAGCTACGGCATGGTGCTGGTGGCGTTCACGGTGTTCGGCTTCCACCTGCCGTCGGTGCCGCCGTCGCAGCGGTTGCCGGCCGTGGTCATGATGATCTCGGGCATGGTGCCGCTGACGATCAGCGGGCTGTCCGTGCTGGGGTTCGGGCCGCAGGATGCGCCGGTGACCACGCTGACGCTGTCCGCGTTCATCCCCGTCTACGCCTGGATGACGCTGGGCATGAAGGTGACGAAACTGAGCGTCGTCGCCTACCGGGGGGTGTTCGAACAGCTGAAGGACCCGGTGCTGCTGCTCGACAACGAGGACCGGGTGGTGGGCGCGAACCGCGCGGCCGAGAAGCTGCTGGGGGCCCGCGAGGCGGAGCTGGTGGCGCGCCGGCTGCGCGGCGAGACGCCGGTGGTGGATGCCATCCGGGAGTGCGTCGAGAGCGGCATCATGCAGCACCTGTCCACGGACTGCGGCCGCCATTACGAGGTGCGCCGCTCGGCCATCCGCACGGCGAAGCGTCATCAGCGCGGACAGATCGTGGTGTGCCGGGACGTGACCGAGCGGCACAAGGCGCAGGACCGGCTGGCGAAGAGCGAGCGGCTGCTGCGCACGCTGGTGGATAACTCGTCCAACGGCATCCTGCGGCTGCGCCAGACGGAGGACCGGGACGTGTTCCGCTGCGTGTTCGCCAACCGGGCCGCCGAGCGTTACCTGGGGCTGCCGTCGCGGCGCATCGTGGGTCAGGAGATCGACACGTTCCAGCTGCCCGGCGACGGACAGCTGCAGGCGCTGGTGGTGCGCTCGGCCACCGAAGGGGCGCGCTGCGACGACGAGATGGAGGTGGGCGAGGGCACGCGCCGGCGCTGGATGCGGGTGATCGCCGAGCCGGTGGACGACGACGTGGCGGTGACGTTCATCGATATCACCGAGCGCAAGGAGCGCGAGCGCCAGATGGAGACCTACGCGCTGTCGGACGCGCTCACCGGGCTCTACAACCGGCGCGGGTTCGAGCAGCACGCCCGGCCGCTGCTCGCGCGCGAGGCGGGGCCGAGTCACGGCGCCGTGATCTTCCTCGACATCAACGGCTTCAAGGCCATCAACGACGAGCACGGCCACCGGCTGGGCGACTCGCTGCTGCAGAGCTTCTCCGACCGGCTGCGGGCGAACCTGCGGCCGCAGGACGTGATCGGCCGCTGGGGCGGCGACGAGTTCGTGGCACTGGCGCCCGGCATCTCGAAGCCGGAGGCGGAGCAGCTCGCGCGGCGGCTCACCCTGGCGCTGGCCGAGCGCTACCGCATCCGGGACGTCGCGGTCGGCTGTCCCGCCAGCGTGGGAATGGCGCTCTACCCGGAGCACGGCCGCCATCTGAACGAGCTGCTGCGCGCCGCCGACCACGCCATGTACCGCGCCAAACAGCGCAGCCGCGAAAACGACCGGCTCTCCGACTCCCAGCTCCTGGAGCAAGTCCAGGCCAGCTGATCAGGTGCCGGTCGATCAGGTGCCGGTCACTCGAACTGCAAAAAACGATCAAAAGTTGGAAAAGTTCGGATTCGGGTGCCGGACACTCGAAACGCAAATTTGTTGATTAACTATCAGAAGTTTCAATAGTTCGGTCCGGCACCTTCTGGCACCTTCTGGTACCAGCGGCCCAGGGTTATGGCGCAGGCGGCCCATAGGGCGGCTACGACGGCGCCGACCAGAGCGGTGCCGGTCATCGCCATGCCGAAGTACTTCAGCAGGGCGAAGAAGCCGCCGTTCAGCGCGTCGCCGCCGCGATAGACGACCGTGTCTATGACGTTCTTCGCCTTGTATTTGCTCTCCTGGTCGAGGACCGTGTAGAGCATCTCGCGGGCCGGACGCGTTATGGCGTAGTTGCCCGCGCGGCGGAAAATCTGCACGGCGATCAGCACCCCCAGTGTCGGCGCCGCGGCCAGCAGCAGGAATCCCCCGACCATGGCCACCGGCAGCGCGGCGAGCGCCACGACCATCCCGACCGTCCGGACGATGCGCCCGGTAAGAAAGAGCTGGGTGCCGATGGACAGCACGTTCACGGCGAGGTCGATGAGCGCGAACACACGGGTGCGGTCCTCGGAGCTCGCGAATGCGTTGCTGACCAAGTCCGCCTGCTGCAGATAGATGAACGTGCTGATCGACGTATACAGCACGAAGAAAAGCCCCAGGGTCAGGAGATACGGCGAGCGAAAGAAGATCGTGAAGCCCGCGAATGGATTGCCGCCCATCGCTTGCCCGCCGGCGGGCGGCGCTTCACCGGCCACGTAGTCCTTGCTCGCCTCCGAGCGCGCCGACCACACGAGCAGGTAGCGGATCAGCAGTATCGGCAGCGCGAGCAGGAAGGCGGAGATCAGGATGAGATTGCTCGTTCCCAGCAACTCCGCGTAGCCGGCCGTGAACGCCGGACCGACGATGAAGCCCGCGCTCGCCCCCGCTGCCAGGAAGCCGAACAGGCGCTTTGCCTGGTCCCGGGAGAAGACATCCGCCATGAAACTCCAGAACACGGAGACGACAAACAGGTTGAACACGCTGAGCCAGATGAAAAAAGCCCAGGCGGCGATTACGTTGCCCGGGTCGGCCGCGAAGACGGCGTAGAAACCGAGCAGATTCAGCACGAAGAACAGATACACCCAGGGCAGGAACACGCCCCGCGGGTAGCGGGAACAGAGCCAGCCGTAGGCGGGGACCGCCGCCAGCATGACCAGGAACGTGCCGACGAAGAGGAGAGGCAGGTCCTCGTCGCCGCCCTCGATCCCCATGGCGTCACGCACCGGCCTCAGGATGGCGTAGGCGGCGAACAGGAGGAAGATGTAGGCCAGCGCCGCGAGACATGCGGAGAGTTCGCCCGGCTTCGCCCCGATGGCGCCGCGCAGCAATGTCCCCAGCCTCTCGCCCAGCCTCACAGCCATGCCCTGTCCTCTCGCTTGCGAGCGGCTAGGGTAGCGCAGGGCGTGGCGGCATCACAGCGCTCGTCATTCGGGCCGGCGCGTTACACTGAGCGCCGCCTGCAAGATTAGGAGTGCGTCATGATTCCGCGTCCCGTCTCGGCTGCCGTCCTCGGTCTCGTCGTCCTGCTCGTTGCCGCCGCGCCCCGCGCCGCGCCGGTGCCCGAGTCCGATCGGGTCGACATCGACCTGCGCCGCACCACGCTGGTGGTCCGCGACATCGACGCGTCGCTCGCCTTCTACCGCGATGCGCTCGGCATGGAGGTGATCTACGACCGGGCCATCCGCACGCCCCGGGACGCGGCCACGGACGAGGAGGCCGACATCGCCCGCCGCCTGGTCTTCCTGCGGGCCAACGACGACCACATCGGCATCATCGGGCTGCTGCAGTACGTGAAGCCCGCCAAGCCGCCGGCCAACCAGGGCCTGGAGCCGTTCACGCCGGGCAGCATGGTGCTGCTGTTCAACACCCGCGACCTGGCGACGAAGTTCGAGGCGGCGCGCGACGTCATCGGCGTGCGCGTGCTGAGCGAACCCCGGGAGATCAGCTACCCCTCCTACGACGGCAAGGGCACCATCCCGGTGCTGGTGAGCGTGCTCACCGACCCGGACGGCTTCGTCATCGAACTGAACCAGCTGCTGGGCGAGCTGCGCTGACGTCGGCGCAGGGCTGCGCCGGCCGGCGGTAGCGCCGGCCGGGGGCGCTGCCGGCGGACCCTATTCCATGTAGTCCGGCCTGATAGAGTCCGGCGCGATGTAGTCCGGCACCGGCAGGCCCGGCAGCACCAGCACCTCGAAATCCGCGGCGCCCTCGCGCAGCGGCAGGATTTCTTTCTGGTACGCGTCCGAGTACCAGAACTCCCGGGCCGCCTCCAGGCAGGGGAAGCGGGAGATGACGACGCCGCGACCCGGCGGCGGGTCGCCCTCGAAGACGGCCAGCGCCGGCGTGATGGCCTCGTAGTAGCCCTGCACCTGCTCGTACAGGCCGGAGGCGAAGATCGCCCGCGGATAGGCGGCGAAGGCCTCGCGGTCGTGGATCTCGCCGAAGACCACCATGCGCACCGGCTCGTTGCAGGCCTCCGTGCCGCCGTCCTCGCCCACGCGGCGGAAACGGTAGCCGCCGGCCTCCGGTCCCCAGACCACCCGGCCGTCGGCGGCGATGCCCCGGTCCCAGTTGATCATGACCTCGTCGGTGAGCACCGAGCGCGAGACGACGTAGGCGGCGCCCTTGTAGCTGTTCTCGCATTCGCGGCCGCGGGTGTTGCCCTCGAAGCGGCGCTCGCCGGCGCGTACGAGGCTGACGTCGCAGCCCGCCACGGGTTCCAGGTCGTCCGGCGACAGGCCTGCGAGCCGCGACGGGTCTTCCCAGGCGCCGACATAGGGTTCCGTCTCCGGCAGGCGGTAGCCGCGGGCGAGGAGACTGCCGTCGTCCGCCACCGTCAGGCGCGTGATGCGCTGCCGGTAGGGCCGCTCCGCCTCGCCGAACCAGTTCTCGGCGTACAGCCAGCGGCCGTCGTCCCGGCCTTTCCACACCTCCGCGATGTGCCAGACGGCCGTGCCGTAGCGATCGTCGGCGGCGGCCTGGGCGGCGGAGCTGAAACTGCCGGTGGTCATCTCGACGTACAGATCCAAGGCCTCGCCCCCGCGGGCGGCCGGCGCCGCGAGGAGCAGGACCAAGGTGAACGCGCTGAGTACGGAGATCGGTAAAGTGCTGATGCGCATGCCGTATGCCTCCCGCGGCGACGGAGCGCGCCGCGACGGCCGGATCGTAGCAGAACCGTTCCGCCGCGAACCGCGGTACGCGGCTGTCGCGGGCCACCGGCAGTCACGAAACTGTAATAATGCGGAAACCTTTTCGTGACGATCTGTGGCGATGGCGGCGCGCCGAGGGCGGACCGCCGGGGCTCAGGGGAACCAACCAGGGAGATCCGATATGCGAGTTTTGTTGCGAGCGTGCGTGGTGCTCGGGGTAGCGTTTGCGCCCGCCTTTTCGGGCGCGGCTGCCGTCAGCCAGGAAGAGATCCGCGAATTGCGCGCGCAGATCGCCGCCCTCGGCGAGCGGCTGGCGGAACTGGAGGAACGCGCCGGCATCGAAGAGGCCGGCACCGGCATCGCGGAGACCGCGGCCCCGGCGCCCGCCCCCGAGCCGACGCCCATTCCCGCGCCTCGCGCGGATCACTGGACCGACCGGGTGGCGTTCAGCGGGGATTTCCGTTACCGCTGGGAGACCATCGACCAGGAGGGCAGGGACAGCCGTGAGCGGCAGCGCATCCGGGCGCGTCCCGCCATAACGGCCCGTGTGAACGACACCGTGCGCGCGGGCTTCGGGCTGGCGACGGGCGGCGACAACCCCGTCTCCGGCAACCAGACCCTCGGCGACGGCGGCTCGCGCAAGGACATCGGCCTGGACCAGGCCTGGTTCGAGTGGACCGGCCTGCCGGGTACTCGGCTGGTCGGCGGCAAGTTCAAGAACCCGCTGCGCCGCGCCGGCGGCAACGGTCTCGTCTGGGACGACGACTGGCGGCCGGAAGGTTTCGCGCTCGACTACGCCAGCGGCGATTTCTTCGCCACCGCGCTGGCCACCTGGCTGGAGAGCGACAGCCGGGACGGCGACGAGCTGGCCATCGGCCTGCAGGGCGGCTACGCGGCCAGCCTGGGCGGCGACGACACGTTGACGCTGACCGCCGGCCACTACCGCATGGACCTCGCCGGCCGCGAGACGCTCTTCGACCCGACCGATTCATTCGGCAACAGCGTCAACCCGGACGGCAGCTATCTGTACGACTTCCGGCTGGTCGAATTCGCCGCCGAATACGCCACCCGGTTCGCGGATTTGCCGGTGGCGCTCTTCGCCGACTACGTCCGTAATCTGGATGCCGGCGACTACGACACGGGCTGGGCCGTCGGCGGCGCGCTGGGCAAGGCGAGCGCACCCGGCAGCTGGCGCGTGCGCTACAACTACCAGGACCGCGAGGCCGATTCCGTCCTGGGGCTTCTCACGGACTCCGATTTCGCCGGCGGCGGCACCGACGGCCGGGGACACGTGCTGTCGGCCGACTATGCTGTCGCGATGAACTGGATATTCCGGCTGACTTACTACAGAAACACGCTCAACGAGAATGCCGTGGATCGGGGCGACCCCGGTGCCGCCGAGCTCGACTACGACCGCCTGCAGCTGGACCTGCGCTTCAAGTACTGACGCGGCGGCCTCGGCCGCCGGGCGAGCAGCGGTCGGGCGGATTCAGTCCGCCCGCTCCACCCGGATGCTGCGGCTGGAGCCGGTCCGGCTCATCATGTAGGAGCCGAGGGTCGCGCGGCGGATCTCCACCGCGTGGCCCTCTCGCAGGAAGAACCGGGCGGGGTCGGTCTGGCGCCAGATCTGGCCGTTATCGAGCTTTACGGCGATGCGGTCCGGAGCGATCTCGATCAGCTCGACGACCTCGCCGGTGATCTGCTGCAGCTCTTCGCGTCCGGCCGCCTGGTCCATACGGCGTTGGATGTCGGCGGGGTCGCGGCCGAACAGTTCCGCGGGCGAGGGCAGTGGTGCGGTCTCGGCGCCGCCGCCGGGATCTGCGCCGCGCCGGCCGGCGTCCGGGGTCGGCGCCCGCGCAGAGGCGGGCGGCGTCTCCGCCGCCGGTGGGCGGGGCCCGGAGGCCTGCGGCGGGCGTTCGCCGGCATGCCGGCGAACCGCCCGGTCGTAACAGGCAAGTCTCTCGTCCGCGGCGGAGATGTCACGGCAGGCGAACAACTCGGCGGGCAGAGCCTGGGCCGGCTGAGCCGCCTCAGCTGCCTGGGCCGTCTGTGCCGCCTGTGCCGCCTGTGCCGCCTGTGCCGCGGCGGGACCGGCCGGTGCGAGCAATGCGGCAACACCTGCCGCAATTATTAATGCACTCGGTAATGCGCCCGGTAACGCACCCGGTAAGGCACTCGGCGCCGCTGTCAGCCGGGAGGCCGCCGCCGAGGCGAACCCGATGCAATGCAGTTTTCCCATGGCCGGTAAGATAGCATTGAAAAACGGCAGTGGCCCGACCACAATCCGGCCGCTCCCGTCACCCTGTTACCAGCCTGGCTGATCGATTTGCAGAATCCGAATACCAACGCCGACGCCGAGCGGGCCCTGGACGCCGCGTTGGCACGCATCGACGAACTGCTCGGCAGCGATCCTGCCCGTGCGGATGCCGAGGCGCGGGCCCTGCTGGAGAAGATTCCCGGCCAGCCGGCGGCCCTGCTGTTCCAAGCCATCGCCCGGCGACTGATGAACGACCCGGCGGCCTCCATCGAGATTCTCGGCCCGCTGTGCCAGGCCCATCCGAGCGCTGCGGTGCCCCGGCTGCAGCTTGGCCTGGCGCTGCGGGAGACGGGCGACGACGGGGCCGCACTGGCCACACTCCGGCGTGCCGTCGACGCCAAACCGGATTTCGCGGATGCCTGGCTGGCGCTGGCCGACCTGCTGACCGCGCTCGAACGAACCAGCGAGGCCGACCGGGCGTTCGCGGGCTACGTCGCACACGCCAACCAGAAACCGCGTATCGCCGAGGCCGGCCGCGCGCTGGCAGAGAATCGACCTGCGGATGCCGAGTCTTTGCTGCGTGCCCAGCTCGGGCCGTATCCCAACGACGTGGTGGCGCTCTGCCTGCTGGCGGACGCGGCCGAGCGACAGGAGCGCATCGTCGAGGCGGAGGAGCTGCTGGCGCGCTGCATCGGACTCGCTCCTGGCTATCGGCGGGCCCGGCACAACCATGCCGTAATCCTCATGCGGCAGAACCGGCTGCATGAGGCTCTCGCGGAGACCGGGCATCTGCTGGCCGCGGAGCCGGGGAATACCGATGCCCGCAAGCTGAAGGCTTCCATCCTGGTGCGGCTTCTGGAATACGACGAGGCCATCCGTATCTGCGAGGAGCTGCTGGCCGAGGACGATGCCCAGCCCACGGTGTGGACCAGCCTGGGGCACATGCTGAAATCCGTCGGTCGTCGCGAGGATTGCATCCAGGCCTACCGCAAGGCCATCGAACTGGCTCCGGGTTATGGCGAGGCGTACTGGAGCCTGGCCAATCTGAAGACCCATCGGCTGAGCGACGCGGAAATGGAGCAGATCCGGCGGCAGCTGGAGCAATCCGCGCTGGCCGACCGGGACCGCTGGCACCTGCACTTCGCGATGGGCAAGGGTCTCGAGGACCGGGAACGCTATGACGAGTCCTTCCGGCATTACGCCGAGGGCAACCGGCTGCGGCGCGCGCGCAGCGCCTACGACATCGGCGAGATGGAAGAGCACGTTCGCCGCAGCAAGGTCCTGCTGTCCGGGTCGTTCTTCGCGGACCGTGCGGGCTTTGGGGCAGGCGCGGCGGATCCGGTCTTCATCGTCGGCCTGCCGCGCTCCGGCTCAACGCTGGTCGAGCAGATCCTCGCGAGCCACAGCGAGGTGGAAGGGACCATGGAGCTGCCCAACATCGCCGCCATAGCGCGGCGTCTGGACGGCGGCGTACCCGGCGCCGAGCCGGGCGGGTATCCGGAGTCCCTGGGACGGCTTACGATCGAGGAATCACTGGCGCTGGGCGAGGGCTATCTGGAAGAGACCCGGGTTCATCGGAAGGAGGGCACGCCCTTCTTCGTGGACAAGATGCCCAATAACTTCGCCCACATCGGCCTGATCCACCTGATCCTGCCGAACGCCCGCATCATCGACGTGCGCCGCCACCCGATGGCCTGCGGGCTGTCGCTGTTCAAGGAGCACTTCGCCCGGGCGCAGCAGTTCAGCTACGACCTCGCGACCATCGGCCGTTATTACCGCCTCTACGCGGAGCTGATGGCCCATTACGACGCCGTCCTGCCGGGGCGCGTGCACCGGGTGATCTACGAGCATCTCGTCGAGGACACCGAGGCCGAAGTCCGCCGCCTGCTGGAGTATTGCGGCCTGCCGTTCGAGGAAGGCTGCCTCGCATTCCACGAGAACCGCCGCGCGGTGAGCACGGCGAGCTCCGAGCAGGTCCGCCGGCCCATCTTCCGCTCCGGTCTGGACTATTGGCGGCACTACGAACCCTGGCTGGGGCCCCTGGAGGCCGAACTCGGCGATCTCGTCGACGATTGGGCGACTTTCGCCCGCTAGTGCCCGCCCCACCCTGCGTTCGGCCCGCCGCTGTTGCAGTCGAACAACAGCAAAGATCCCCCGGAAAATCTGTTGCTTAAAAGTTACACCTTTTCTGTAACAGGCTATTGAAATGGTTCATTGCTGTGTCATACTCGCCTGCCATGGTCGTGGTTGTATCGAAAAGACAACGTGAGACACGACCAGTCTCTATTAGTTAAACGGTCTGGGGAGAGTTCAATGTTGACTAAAAAACCTCTGACTTGTGCTGTACAGCGGGCGCTGTACGGGGCGGCCGCGGTCACCGCGGCGGCTTCCGTCGTGCCGATCGCTGCCCAGGCACAGGACGAAGCCGAAGGCGTTCTCGAAGAGATCGTCGTCACCGGTTCGCGTATCGCGACCGATGCGAACCTGATCACGGCGAGCCCGGTCACCACCGTGCGGCCGCAGGATATCACCTCTCGCGGTATTACCCGCGTCGAGGACCTGCTGAACGACATGCCGCAGATCACGCCGGAGCTGACTTCCGGTGAGGCCAACGGCGCGACCGGTACGGCTACCCTCGACCTTCGCGGTCTGGGTTCCGACCGCACCCTGGTGCTCGTCAACGGCCATCGTATGGGCTTCGGCGATCCGTTCGCTCTTGCCCCCGACGTGAACCAGATCCCCGCCTCCATGATCGAGCGCGTCGAGCTCCTGACCGGCGGCGCGGCTTCGGTTTATGGCTCGGATGCCGTCGCGGGCGTCGTCAACTTCATCATGAAGGACGACTTCGAAGGCGTTCAGATCGACTACCAGTTCTCCGGGTACTCGCACAACAACGACAACGAGGCGGTCCGCCAGCAGCTGCAGGCATCCGGTTTCGAGATCCCGGAAGACGACGTGCGCGATGGTTATCAGCGCAACCTGAACATCCTCATGGGCGTGAACTCACCGGATGGCAAGGGTAACGTCACCGGTTACCTCGGCTGGCGCGAAGTCGATTCGCTGACCCACTCCAAGCGGGACTACAGTGCCTGCGCGCTGAGCTCCTCCAATGGCGAAACCTGTGCCGGATCGGCGACCATTCCGACCGGCCTGTTCACGCCGTTCGACGGTACGTATTTCACCGTGGCCGGCGACGAGTTCGTGCCGTGGGATTACACGTACTACAACTACGGTCCCCTGAACCACTTCCAGCGTCCCGACGAACGCTACACCGGCGGCCTGTTCGGCCACTACGAGTTCGATGAGAAGCTCGAGGTGTACACGGAAGTCATGTTCATGGACGATCGCAGCCTGGCCCAGATCGCCCCTTCCGGTGCGTTCTTCGTTACCAGCCAGATCCCCTGCGAGAACCCGTTGCTGTCGGCTCAGCAGTTCAATACGCTCGGCTGCACGAGCACGGCCGACATTGCGGACTACTACATCGGCCGCCGTAACGTGGAAGGCGGTGCGCGCGTCAGCGACCTCAAGCACACCAGCCTGCGCATGCTCGGCGGTGTACGCGGCGACATCAACGACCAGTGGAGCTACGACGCGTTCTTCAATTCGTCTCGGCTGCGCTATTCCAACGTCTACCTGAACGATCTCTCCATCACCCGCATTCAGCGGGCGCTGGACGTCGTCACGGATCCTTCGACCGGTCAGCCGGTCTGCCGCACGGTACTGTCCGGCGCTGATCCGAGCTGCGTGCCCTACAACGTCTTCGAGACCGGAGGCGTTACCGATGCGGCAGTCAACTACCTGACTCTGCCGCTGTTCGCGACGGGTGACCTGGAGCAGGATCAGTTCGTGGCATACGTGCAGGGCGACCTGACCGATTACGGTATCCAGCTGCCGAGCGCCGAGAACGGCGTCAGGGTGATCTTCGGTGTCGAGTATCGTGACGAGCTGATCGACTACAACCCGGACAACGGCTTCACGAGCGGCGACGGCGCCGGCCAGGGTGGTGCCACCGCGGCTGTCTCGGGTGCCGTGCTGGTCAAGGAGTGGTTTACGGAAGCGCGTATTCCGCTCGTGCAGGGCAAGCCCTTCGCCGAGGAAATCGCTCTCGACCTGCGTTTCCGCTCTTCGGACTACGATATCCCGGACGAGACCACGGACACCTGGAACATCGGTGGCGAGTGGCGGCCTATCGAGAGCCTCATGGTCCGCGGCGGAATCTCCCAGGCGGTGCGTGCGCCGAACATCCGCGAGCTGTTCGAACCTTCGAGCTTCGGCCTCTGGTCCGGTACGGATCCCTGCGGCGGACCGACTCCCGAGCTGTCCCAGGCCGAGTGTGCGAACACCGGCGTGACGGCTGCTCAGTACGGCAACGTGCCGCTCAGCCCGGCGGGTCAGTACAACGCCATCTTCGGCGGCAACCTCGACCTGGAGCCGGAGGAATCGGATTCCTTCACGTTCGGCGCGGTCTTCACGCCGACCGGCGATATGTTCGGCGGTCTCCTCGACGGCCTGACATTGAGTGTCGACTACTGGAGCATCGAGGTGGAGGACGCCATTGCTGCCGGTATCGGTGAGGAATTCACGATTCGCCAGTGCGGAACGACGGGTAGTCCGGCTGCCTGCTCACTGATCAATCGTGGGCCGAACGGTAACCTCTGGGTTGGATCGGCGAATGTCATTTCGCAGAATATCAACATCGGTTTCTTCGAGGTTGCCGGCTGGGATATCACCGGTACGTACGGCCTGGATATCGGCGACTGGGGCAGCCTGGACTTCTCCCTGCGCGGTACGCTGCTGGACAAATACGACCAGCAGCCCGTCGCCGGTGCGCCGGTGCAGGAGTGTGCCGGCACGATCGGCGGTGACTGCGAGCGTCCGCGTCCGGAGTGGAAGCACGTCCTGAACGCGACGTGGATGACGCCCTGGGACGTGCAGGTGACCGGTGGCTGGCGGTATGTCGGTGAGGTGGATCAGTTCGAAGGCACGGACTTCAAGGTCGATCCCGAGAACTACTTCGACCTCTCGGCCAACTACGCTGTGAGCTGGTTCGGTGGCGAGACGGTGCTGAACGCAGGTATTTCCAATATCTTCGATAACGCACCGCCTGTGAACGGCTTCATCAACAACATCGCGACCTACAGTAACGGCAACACGGTCCCGGGCACCTGGGATCACCTCGGCCGCTACTTCTTCCTGGGCGTGACTCAGAACTTCTGATCCCACCCAAGGTCGTAGCCGTCAAGAATGGCGGGCCCCCGGAAACGGGGGTCCGCCATTTTTTTTGCCGGGATCGAAATGCCCGGCTGTTCGCCGAGAAGTGGATGGCCGCCGACATCAGATGAGCGGCTGGATTGCTAGGGCTGGTCCTTGTCGAGCAGCCGCACGAGTGGCAATAGTTGCTCTTCGTAGTGCCGCCAGCGATCGACCGAGCGGCTGTAGATCGGCTCCCGCACCTGCATGCTGCTGGCCGTCTTCACTGCCCGGCGGTTCTCGTGGAAATTCAGGCAGGCGGGATCCCACTCGAGGCCCACGAAATCGATCAGCCTGCGGCTGACGGCCTCCTGGTCGCGGACCAGGTCCTGGTAATCCACTTCGAGAAAACCGGCGTTGAATGTCTCGCGCCAGTGGGTCATCAGCTGCTCGTAGCACCGGTAGTAATGGCCGAGTTCCTCGAGATCGTAGGAGAACTCGTTGCCAACCACGAAATAGTGAAAGTAGTTGGACAGGCAGGTGTCGAGGGGATTGCGGCGGCAATGCACGATCCTCGCCCGGGGAAACAGGATCCTGATGAGGCCGATCCGCAGGAAGTTGCTGGGCGCCTTGTCCGTGATGCGGGCGGCCGAATCCGGGCGGCCTCGCAGGACTGCCAGGTAACGGTGGGACCAGTCGGCAGCCACGGCAGGGCCGTGCTGGCGTATCGACTCCGGGTATCCCGCCAGCTCCATTTCGAAATTGGCGAGGACCGGCAGTTCCCCGGCGCCATGCACCCGGGGATGGCTGGCCACAATCTGCTCCACCAGCGTGGTGCCGGAGCGGGGCATGCCGACAATGAACACCGGCAATTCGGAATCCGAGCCCCAGTCACGTGCCGTTTCACGGAGTTCCGGCGAAAACGTCTCGATCAGTCGATCGATCAGGCGGGCATGCTCGTCGGCATCGTACCGGATCGCCCTCCGTCTGATCCGGTTTGCGGTTCGATAGTGCCGGAATGCCTCCGCGAACTCCCGGTCATGCTCGGCTATTCTGGCCAGCGCATAGTGGAAGTGCATCGTGTCTTCGGACGACAGGTCGGGGCGTTCGAGTTGCTCCCGGATTGCCGCGGCCATCTCCGGGTCCGGGCTCACGTTGGTGAGATGGCGGTAGGCCTCGGCGTAGGACGGCCGGATCGCGATCACCTTCCGGTACTCGGTCGCCGCCTCGTCCGAGCGGCCGAGCTGGAACAGGACATTGCCCAGGTTGTTCCTGGCATCGGCATAATCAGGCTCGATGGCGATGGCCCGCTGGTAGCAGGCCATCGCATCATGCGGTCGGGCCGTCTCGTCATGGACCAGACCCAGATTGTTATGCGCCATCGCGAACCCCGGGCGGAGCGCCAGAGCTTTCTCGTACTCCGCGGCGGCGGCATCAAGACGACCGCTGGCCTTTAACGCCGTGCCGAGATTGTTGTGCGCCTCGGCGAACCGGGGGTCGAGCGCGATGGCGCGCCGATAATGACCGATCGCCTCATCCGTCCGATCCAGGTCTCGCAGGGTATTGCCCAGATTGTTGTGCGCCCCGGGATAGTCGGGAGCGATCGAGAGGGCACGCTCGAAATGCGGCAGTGCCTCTTCCGGCCGGCCGAGCGCCTTCATGGCGAGCCCGAGATTGTCGTGGGACATCGCGAACTCCGGAGCGAGGGTTATCGCACGCTCATACTCGGCGGCCGCCGCCTCGTACCGGCCGAGTTCCATATACACGTTGCCGAGATTGTTGATGGCGCCGGCGAATTTCGGGTTTAGCCGCAGGGCTTCCCGGTAGTGGCTGATCGCCTCATCCGGGCGTCCGAGCGCCCGGCAGGTCTCGCCGCACATATTGTGAGCGTCCGCATTGCCGGGGCTGACCGCAATCGCCTTGTTGAGGAGATCGTGCGCCTCCTCGTTGCGGCCGACCTGAAGTGCCACTACGCCAAGCAAGTACAGGGCGTTCGGATCGTCGGGCCGCTCCGAGAGGATGGAGCGGTATATCGTCTCCGCCTCGCGCAGACGTCCCGCCTGATGATGGGCTACAGCGACCTGTAGCTGCTCTGCGGCAGTTGACGACATACACCAGCCAGCTCTGATTCGACTCGGGCCGCCATTCTACAGTCAACGGGCTCGCCGTGCGGGCAGGGCTGGCGGCGGAAACGAAGGCGCTGGCGTTTGGTAGCCCGGGCTTCAGTGGCTGAAGGCATCCCGTCTGAATGGGCGGGGCCGAGTGTGTGGGGTCCGGGCGAGCCGGGGCTGACGGCCGTTCTGGGCCTGCCGGGCCTGAAGGCCCTCCTACATGGGGAGGGGCGGAACCCCTATAATCGTGGGTTCTTGCCGCGATTACGGGTATCGAATGTCCACCGAGAACGCCATACGGCAGCAGGAGGAGTTCTCCCGCCTGCCGCAGAAGCTGCGCGAGGCGGTAACCGCCCACCAGTCCGGGAAGCTGCAGGAGGCGTATCCGCTGTACCGCGAGTTCCTGCAGGGGAATCCGGAACACCCGATGGGGCTGCAGCTCTGCGGCCTGATGCTCTCCCAGCTGGGTGACTATCCGCGGGCCATCGCCTTCATGCAGGAGTCGTTGCGGCTGTTCCCGAAACAACCGGAAGTCCTGAACAATCTGGGCAACGCGCTGTCGCGGGCAGAGAGGCGCGACGAGGCCATCGGCGCCTACCAGGAGGCCATCCGGCTCGAACCCCGCTACGTGGACGCGCATCGGAACCTGGGCCGCTGCTATCTGCGGCTCGGCAGGCTGGACGAGGCGGAGGCGAGTTTCCGGCGCTGCGTGGAGCTGGATCCGAACGATGCGCCGGGCTGGCTCGGTCTCGGCAACGTGCATCAGCGTCGGGAAGACTACGAGACCGCGATTCCCTGCTACGACAAGGCGCTTGCCGCCCGGGCGGGTTACGCCCAGGCGCACCACAACAAGGGCCTTTGCCTGCGCATGATGATCCGGCCGCAGGAGGCGCTGGAGGAGTACCGGCGGGCGGCGGAGCTGGGCCTGGATCGGCCGGAGCTGCATCTCAACACGGGTAATGCCCTGATCGACGTCCACGACGTCGAGGGCGCCATCGCGGCGTACCGGCGGGCGCTGGAGCGCAATCCGCTGGATACCGAGAGCCATCGGAATCTGAACACGCTGCTGTGGCAGCAGGAACAGCTGGACGATTACCTCGGTTCGTACCGCCGGGCGCTGGCCGATTACCCGGCTGCGGAACCGCTGCGCCAGGCCTATGCCATGGCGCTGGCCCAGCAGGAGGACTTCGCCGGCGCCGAGCGCGTGCTGCGCGAAGGGCTGGCGGAGACGCCGGAGTCGCCGGAGCTGAAGAGCCTGCTCGCCTACAGCCTGGAAGGCCAGGACCGCTGGGACGAGGCGCTGGCCATGCACGGCGAGGCCGTGGTCACCACCGGCTCGGTCCCGAATCACCGCATCAGCTACGCCCGCGCGCTGCTGGCCTGCCGCCGGCCGGAGGAAGCGCTGGAACAGGCGAAGCCGGGCGCGGCCCTGATGCCGTTCAATCAGCGGGCGCTGGCCTATCTGGGCCTTTGCTGGCGCATGCTTGGCGACAAACGGGATGCCTATCTGAACGACTACGAGAACCTGGTGGGCGTCTACGAGCTGCCGGTGCCGCCGGGTTACGCGAATATCCACGAGTTCAACGAGCGGCTGGCCCAGGTGCTGGACGGGCTGCACATCGGCAAGCGCCATCCGGCGGAGCAGACGCTGAGGGGCGGCAGCCAGACCATGGGAGATCTCTTCAGCCGCAGCGAGCCGGAGATCCGCGAACTCGTCGCCTCGCTCCGGCAGTGCATCGCCGACTACATATCCCGGTTCCCGGACAACCCGGAGCACCCGCTGTTCTCCCGCCGCAGCGAAGGCTTCGACTTCGCGGCTTCCTGGTCCGTGCGGCTGGCGCGCGGCGGCTTCCATACCATGCACACGCATCCGCTCGGCTGGATCAGCTCCGCCTATTACGTGCAGGTGCCGGAGGAGGTGTCCGAGTCCGATGCCCACGGCGGCGGCATCAAGTTCGGCGAGCCGGACATCGACATCGGCGAGCACGGGCAGGCGCGGCGCCGGATCCAGCCGCAGGTGGGCCGGCTGGTGCTGTTCCCGTCCTACATGTGGCACGGCACCGTGCCGTTCGAATCCGACGCGCCCCGCATGACGGTGGCCTTCGACGTGGTACCGGAGAACTGATGGACGTTTCAGCAGAATTCCGCAACGCATTCGACGAGGCGCGCCGGCTGCACGCGGCCGGCCAGGTGGCCGAGGCCGAGCAGGCGTATCGGCGGCTGGCCGAGCGCGGCGAGCAGCGGCCCCTCGTGCTGGAAGCCCTGACCGACCTGTACGTGGCCTCGGGCCGGGCGGAGCAGGCCGTCTCCACC
Organism: Woeseiaceae bacterium; assembly: GCA_035655155.1. Lineage (GTDB taxonomy): Bacteria > Pseudomonadota > Gammaproteobacteria > Steroidobacterales > Woeseiaceae > Lentisalinibacter. Next base: position 21,263 of record DASRVH010000054.1, on the reverse strand, counting down.
ATGAACGAGCTGGTGCGAGCGGAGCCCGACAACCCCTATTACCGGGCCCGGCTCGCCGGCGTCCTGGATGCGACGGGGCAGACCGATGCCGCCATCCGGCTGTACGAGCAGCTGCTGGACAAGCAGCCGGAACTCGCGCCCGTGCACTTCAACCTGGCGCTGCTGTACAAGAAGCAGAAGCGCTACGAGGACGCGCTGGCCGCCTACCGGCGGGCCGCGGAACTCGGCATCGACCGGGTGCAGGAGGTCTGGTCCAACATGGGCGTGCTGTACTCGGACATGCGGCGTCCGGACGAAGCGCGGGAGATGTACGAGCGGGCTCTGGCGGCCGATCCGGCCTACGTCCCGGCGCTCTTCAACCTGGCCGGGCTGTACGAGGAATCCGGCGAGCGGGAGGAGGCGCTGAGGCTGTACGAACGCATCCTCGGCATCGAGCCCGGCCACGGCGAGTCACTGGCCCGCATCGCCCACGCCCAGCGCGTGGCGGGCGCCGACGACCCGCTCGTGGGCCGCTTGCGCGAAGCGCTGGCAGCCGGCGGTGCCGATGCGATCGGCCGTGAAGCCCTGCTGTTCGCGCTGGGCAAGACGCTGGACGACGCCGGCAGCTACGACGAGGCGTTCGCCGCTTACCATGAGGCCAACGAACTCGGCAAGCGCCGCATGCCGCCCTACGATCCGCGCGCCGCGGAAGAGGCGGTGGAGCACCTCCTGAGTCTGTTCGACCGGGAGTGGCTGGAAGGTGCGCAGACCGACGTCGAGGCCGAGCCCGTGTTCATCGTCGGTCTGTTCCGTTCGGGCTCCACGCTCACCGAGCAGATCCTCGGCGCCCATCCGGCGGTGAGCGCCGGCGGCGAGCTGGACCTGGTGCCCTGGCTGATCGGCCGGTGGCTCGCGCCCTATCCGGACCGGCTGCGGACGATCACCCCGGAGGAGCTGTCCGCGGTCGCGGCGGAATACCGGGAGAAGCAGCGCGAGCTATTCCCGGAGGCTGCGCGGGTGACCGACAAGCGGCCGGAGAATTTCCTGCACCTGGGCGTCATCCGGGCCATGTTCCCGCGGGCGCGCATCATCCATACGCGACGTCATGCGCCGGACAACTGCCTGTCCATCTACTTCCAGCAGCTGGGCGGCAACCTGGGCTACTCGACCGACCTCGCCGACATCGCCCATTACTACCGCCAGCACGAGCGCATCATGGCTCATTGGCAGTCCGTCTTCGGCGACGACATGCTCACGGTGGACTACGACGAGCTGGTGAGCGATCCGGAGCCGGTGGTGCGCCGCCTGCTGGAGTTCGTGGGACTGGACTGGGACGACCGGGTGCTCGCCTTCCAGGACGCCGACACCCGGGTGAAGACGGCCAGTGTCTGGCAGGTGCGCGAGGGTCTGCAGACCCGTTCCAGCGGACGCTGGAAGAACTACGAGCAGTATCTGAAGGATCTGCGTTTCTAGGAATCAGTCGGCTCTCGCCGCGACCAGCGCCCAGGCCAGCGCCACGCCGGTTTCCGGCGCGCTCAGCTCGTCCTCGCGCAGCAGCGTGAAGCCCGACTCGCGGGCCCGCGCGCACAGTCCGCGGAAGGCCTCCTCGCCGACCGCCGCCTCGCACATGGAGGCCATCCGGCCGGCATAGGCCTGCACCTCGGCGTCCATCCGCTGCAGCCAGCCCAGCACGTCGGCGGGCTCGTAGCGGGCCATGCGCTCGTGCATCGCGCGGACGTCCCGGTACAGGCGGATCACCGTGCCGTCGGCCACGTGCTGGCCGTGGCGGCGCATGAGTTCCTCCAGGGTGCGCAAAGCCGGCGCGAAGGCCCGGCCGGCCTGCCGCAACCGTTCCCGGTCGCCGCCGCGCATCGCCGCGAAGCCCGCCTCGAACAGGTCGTGGGCCAACGGCAGGAAGCGTGCCTGGACGATCGCCTCCATCGCATCCCGGCTGGCCGCGCACTGGCGATGGATGCCGCCGCCTTCCCGGTGCACCAGCAGCGCGGCCCGGCCGCCGTCGGCCACCAGCCTGAGCAGTTCCGGGAATGCCTCCGGCCCCGCGTATTCGATGCCGAACTGGCTCACGGCAATGGTCGCGCTGCCGCCAGCGAGCGGCATGGCGCGGGCGTCGGCCACGACGCCGCGGACCTCGGGGTAGCGCTCGCCGATGGCACGCACGGCGGCGGCGGAGACGTCCACGCAGAGGTAGCGCCCGGCCTCGCCGAATTGCGCCCGGGCGGCGTCGGTGACGGCGCCGTTGCCGCTGGCCACGTCCACGACGACGGGTTCTCTATAAAGCGCCGCGGCCTCGCGGAAGAATGCCTCCCAGAAGCCGGTCACGGCCGGGTGGCTGCTGCCGCCGCCGGTATAGGCGGCCGCGTCCCGCGCGCCCCGCCAGTAGGCGTCCCAGCTCGAGGTGATGTCGGCGTCCTGTTCGCTCATGTCGGCGCTCGGCGTTCCGGTCGCGTGGGCGGGGCAGTATAGCAACCGGCGGGCGGCCGACGGACCGGGCGGCGCCATTGAGTATGCGGCATACTCTGGCCGTGCGCCTCTTCGCCGAAGACCTCCGTCCCGACCTGCCCTGGCTGTCCGGCGGCTTCCTGCTGACCTTCTTCTCCGGCTTCGGCCAGACCTATTACGTGGCGCTGTTCGCGGGCCATCTGAAGACCGACCTCGTGCTGACCGAGGGCGAGTTCGGCACGCTGTACACGATCGGCACCCTGGCCAGCGCCGCGCTCCTCACCTGGGCGGGCAAGCTGGCGGATACGGTCTCCGTACGCCTGCTCGGCGCGGGCGTGATCGCCGGCCTGGCGGCCACCTGCCTCGGCATGTCCGCCGTCTCTTCCGCCTGGACTCTGGCGCTCGCGTTCTTCGGCCTGCGCTTCTTCGGCCAGGGCATGCTCACTCACGTGGCGATGACCGCCATGGGCCGCTGGTTCAACCGCAAGCGGGGCAGGGCGGTGTCCATCGCCGCCCTCGGTCTGCCGGCCAGCGAAGGGCTGCTGCCGCTGCTGGCCGTTGCCGCCATCGGCCTGTTCGGCTGGCGCGGCGCATGGGTCGCCGGCGCGGCCCTGCTGGTGGTGGTGGCCCTGCCGGTCTTCGGCGTGCTGCTGCGTCACGAGCGCCATCCCACCCGCGGGCCGGCGGCCGCGGCCCAGCCGGAGGAGGACGGCACGCGCCGGCACTGGACCCGCGGCGAGGTGCTGCGCCACCCGGTGTTCTATGCGCTCATGCCGGTGCTGCTCGCGACGCCGTTCATCATTACGGCGCTGTTCATCAACCAGGTGCCGCTGGTGGCGCTGAAAGGCTGGGAGCTCGCCTGGTTTGCCGCCAATTTCCCCGTGCTGGCGGCCGCTCACGTGGTCGGCGCGCTGGCGGCGGGACGGCTCGCCGACCGGTTCGGCGCACGCCGCCTCCTGACCGTCTACCTGCTGCCCATGGGTGCCGGCATACTGCTGCTGGTGGTCGCCGAGAGCCGGCTGGTCCTGCCCGGCGCGATGGTCCTGCTGGGCGCGAGCCTGGGGTTCGCGTCCACCACCCATGGCGCCGTCTGGCCGGAGCTCTACGGCGCCCGCCACCTGGGCGCCATCCGGGCGGTCACCACGGCGCTCGCGGTCTTCGCGACGGCCCTGTCGCCGGGGCTGGTGGGTATCCTGATGGACCGCGGCGTCGGCCTGGAGCTGCAACTCGGCGTGATGGGCGTCTATTGCTTCGCCGCGTCCCTCTGGACGATGCTGCTGCAGGGCCGGCTGGAGCGCATCGCCGCCGGCTGAGCCGGCGATCAGGCGGGCTGCGGCAGGCGGCCGTCCACCAGAAACTGCTCCCGCGGGAACCAGGTGCGCTGTCGGCCGAAGCGGAACTGCACCCCCTCCGGCCGGGTCTCGCACAGCCCGCCGACCGGGTTGCGGTGGCGGCGCGAGCGCAGGGCATCCGGCCGGAGGAGTGCGATGTTGCACTCGCGCCCCGGCGCGCGGGCCGACAGATAGGTGAACGCCGCCGTGCCCGCGCCGCGCAGCACGGTGCCCAGCGCCTGGCAGGGACCGTATTCCGCCGGGTGGCGCAGCACCGCTTCGTGGCGAGCGAACGGCGGGGCCTCGAGACGGCGGCCGTGCTCGGTCTGGTAGCGGGCCTCGAAGCGGGTGTGCTGGCTGATCACCCGGTCGGCGAACGGGGTCTCCATGCCCTCCAGGAACACCAGCCGGTAGTAGGCGACCTCTGCGAGCAGGGCCGTCTCGCTGAGCGAGCCGTAGAAGATGCCCGGCTCGTAGCGTCGCCCGAAGCGCGAACCCCAGGGCAGTGGCGGATAACGCCAGGGCGCGCGCAGCAGATAGTCGAAGCGCCCGGTGCCGGCGGCGGGCGACGGCTTGGAATGCTCCAGCAGGCCCTCGAGCACCTCGTGCTCGTCGAAGTCGTCCACCAGCGGGACGGTGACTTTCTGCTCCTGGTTCTCCACGAGGCGCAGCAGCGTGCCCATGAGCGCCGTCTCGGGCGCACGGGCGACGACCCGGCGCCAGAACGGCTCGTCATAGCTTGCCGCGGATGGCATCCAGGTAGCCGGTGACCGTGACCAGTCCGGCGACGTCGCGCAACTGCTCGCGCGGCACCCCGCCCGTGTGCGTGTTGCGCGTGCCGAGCCACTCGCGGATCTGCGCCGCGTCGTCGTCCACCAGCACCGCCAGCGAGCGGTAGCAGCGCAGCAGCAGCAGGGCGAGTTCGCCGGCTTTGCTGTCCGGAGCGATGCCGGAGCGCGAGATGCTGGAACGGTCCCGGCCGATGACGGCAGAGAGTTCGTCCCGGGACAGCCCCATGCGGGCCGCGGCGCGCAGCGTGGCCTTGCCGAGGACGGCGGCCGGATCGGGCGAGGGCTGTGCGCGCGGGGTTTTCACGGGTTCCATGGTAGGCGTATCCGGCAGGGATTGCAATAACACGGAAATAACGAAATTCGTGCAAATGCGTCCGATATCGCATCGATGCATGCCACGATGGGGGACGGTGCGGCGTCGTGGTATGGTCGGCGGAGGCTTTGCAGGAGGGATTCATGGAGGAGTTTTCACTCGTATCGTTGCTGATCGGCGCCGCCATCGGCCTGGTGCTGGGTGCCGGCGCTCTGTTCGTCTGGTTTCGTTACGGCGGCGGCGCCGGCGGTGCCACTTCCGCGCGCCGCAGGGAAGAGGCCTACCGCGAGGAGGTGGCGGACCATTTCGTCAAGACGGCCGAGCTCGTCAATCAGCTGACGGACAGCTACAAGGAAGTGTTCGACCACCTGCGCGACGGCGCCGGTCACCTGGTCGACGAGGAGATACTGCGCCAGCGTCTCGCCCATCAGGACGATGAGAAGGTGACGCTGCAGCGGATTGGCTACGCCGGGAGCGGCGACGGCCGCAAGGCGGAGGAGAAGCGCGAATCGGGCGAGGCCGGCGAGGCCGGGCAGTCCCGCGAGGCCGGCGAGGGCCGCAAGGGCCGCAAGGGCGGCGAGGGCGGCGAGGGCCGGGCGAGTGGCGACGGCGGCGAGGTCGCCGACGAACAACGATCGTGAAGCGCCGCTCGTGAAGCGCTACGGCGACCCGTACCAGCATTTCCGGGACTGGTTCGCGCAGGCCGAAGACGCCGAGCCGTCATTCCCGGAAGCGTTCGCCCTGGCCACGGCCGACCGCAACGGCGTGCCGGCGGTGCGCATCATGCTGCTGAAGGGCTACGACGAACGGGGTTTCGTCTTCTTCACCAATCTGGAGAGCCGCAAGGGCGGCGAGATTGCGGAGAATCCGGCGGTCTCGATGTGTTTCCACTGGAAGAGCCTGGAGAAGCAGGTGCGCATCGAGGGGCCGGTGGAGCCGGTGGGCGCGGAGGAGGCCGACGCCTACTTCGCCACCCGCCCGCGCGCCAGTCAGCTCGGCGCCTGGGCCTCGCGGCAGTCGCGGCCGCTCTCGGGCCGCTTCGAGCTGGAGGCGGAGGTGGCCCGCTACACCGCGAAATTCAACGTGGGCGAGGTGCCGCGGCCGCCGCACTGGTCGGGGTTCCGGCTGCGACCGGAGCGGGTCGAGTTCTGGCGCCAGTACGCCTTCCGCCTGCACGACCGGCTGGAATACCGGCGCGGCGACGGTGGCTGGGAATCCCGGTACCTTTTTCCCTGATGTCCGACTCCAGTGCCATGGATCTGCTCCAGCAGGGGCTCGAGCACCACCGTGCCGGGCGCTTCGGTGAGGCGGGCGAGCGGTACCGGTCGGCACTGCAGGCGCAGCCGGAGCATCCCGATGCGCTGTATCTGCTCGGCGTCATCAACCTGCAGACAGGCGATCCGGGCGCCGCCCTGGCGCTGCTCGAACGCGCCGTAGCCGCCAGCCCGGCTCAGCCCGAGTTCCGCAATACCTGCGGCGAGGCCTATCGTGCGCTGGGCCGCACGGAGGCGGCCATCGAACAGTATCGGGAGGCGATCAGACTCGATCCGGCACACGCCGGCGCGCAGAACAATCTGGGCAACGCCTGGCGGGACCGGGGCCGTCCCGACGAGGCGCTCGCGCATTACCGGCGCGCCGTCGAGCTCGCGCCGGATTTCCCGATGGCACGGAACAATCTCGGTGTCGCTCTGAAGGAGCAGGGGGCGACGGAAGAGGCCATCGGGCAACTGCGGCGGGCCGTCGAGCTGATGCCGGACTACGCGGAAGCGCACAGCAATCTCGGCAATGCGTTTTACGAGGCGGGCCGCCCGGAGGAGGCCGCAGCCCGCCACCGACGGGCGATCGAGCTGCAGCCCGGCTATGCCGAGGCCCATCTGAATCTCGGTAACGCCTTGCGGGCATTGCGCCGAGGCGAAGACGCGCTGGCAGCGTACGAGCGCGCGGCATCGCTGCGCCCGGAGCTGCCGGTGGTGCACTACAACCTGGGGATCGCGCTGGACGAGCTGGGCCGTCCGGGCGAGGCGGCCAGGGCCTACGAGCAGGCGATAGAGCTGGATCCGGCCTATGCCGAGGCGCATCACAATCTCGGCAATGCGTACGATCAGCTGGGGCGGCAAGCGGATGCCGTCGCCGGTTTCCGTCGGGCGATCGAACTCAGGCCCGACTATGCGGAGGCCTATCGCAACCTCAGCCGGCTCGAACCCGGGGCGGCTCTCGCAGGGCCCGTCCGCGCCCTGCTGAACGAGGCGCGGATTGCGGAGGCCGACGCCGTCCACTGCCACTTCGCGCTCGGCAACGTGCACCAGGCGGCGGGGGAGTTCGACAGCGCATTCGAGCATTTCGCGGCGGGCAACCGGCTCCGGCGCAAGGCGGTGACCTATGACTCACGGGAATACAGCGAGTACGTCGACCGCCTGATCGCGAGCTATTCCGAGACCCTCTTCCGCTACCCTCCCGTGCCGGGCTCCCGTTCGGAGCGGCCCGTGTTCATCGTCGGCATGCCGCGCTCGGGGACCACGCTGGTGGAGCAGATCGTCGCCAGTCATCCGGACGTGCACGGCGCCGGCGAGCTGAAGGGGCTGGTCGAGATCCAGGCGGCCCTGGCGCCGTCGGGTGACGGCGGCGATCCGTATCCGGAGTGCGTTCTGACGATGGATGCCGGGCTCGCACGGGAGCATGCCTCGCGCTACCTGGCCGAGCTGGAGCGACACTCCGCCGAGGCCGCGCGGGTGACGGACAAGCTGCCCGGCAACTTCGTGCGCATCGGACTGATTCGCTTGCTGTTCCCGCGCGCGCGCATCGTCCATTGCCGGAGGAATGCGCTGGATACCTGCGTCTCGAACTTCGTGCATTTCTTCGCGACCGGGAACGAGTATTCGTTCGACCTGCGGGAGCTCGGGCTCTACTACCGTGACTACGAACGGCTGATGCAGCACTGGTACCGGCTGTTCGGCGACGCTATGCATACCGTCGAGTACGAGTCGCTGCTCGCCGACCAGGAAGGCGAGAGCCGGCGGCTGATCCGCTATCTCGGGCTCGACTGGGATGCGCGTTGCCTGGCATTCCACGAGAATGCGCGTCCGGTGCACGTCCTGTCGGGCCACCAGGTCCGCCAGCCGATCTATACCGCTTCCGCCGGACGCTGGAAGCGCTACGAGCGCCAGCTGGCGCCGCTGATCGAAGTCCTCGAGGCGCCCTGAACCGGCCGGCGGCCGGGCTTGCGCGTCTTGCTGGCGGGTTAGGGTTACCGGGGCGCCAAGTCGGCGTCGCCGAGACCGTCCAGCCGGTACCAGATCTCGCCCCGCACGAGTTCGCGCGCCGCGCGGGTCTCGGCGATCACGTCCTCGACGGAGCGTTCCGGATGCACGTCGGGGAAGAGCAGGGCGGGGTCGCGCTCGGCGTCCTCGAACGAGTCGTAGACGTTGACCGTCGCGTAGTCGTACTCCTTGGCGGTGCCAAGCGGATAGCGCACCTGGTACAGCCCCCACCCGCGCATCAGCCCGCGCTCGATGCGCTCGGCGTGCACGGCCTTCCAGGTCTCGCGCTCGAGACGCTCGTAGGCGGCCTTGTCCGCGGGGTCGACCTGCATGAAGTCGACGACGTAGACGAGCGGATCGTCCCGCTCGGCGATGGCGACGGAGGTGGTCACTCCCGCGGCGAAGCCGGCGACGAGGAGTGCGAGACCGATTGCCAGGTGGTTGAAATTCATCCCTGATCCTCCGCTGTTGATTCCTCTGGTTTCAAGCGCCTATTCCACGCGCCCGTTGATGCCGGGCTAGCGCTGGCGCCACCAGTCGACGAATTCGTCGAAAGCGATGGAGCCGTCCTGGTGGGTGTCGAGTTCCCGGAAGCCGATCCGCGCCTCTTCCTCGCTGACGCCCGCCTCGAGGTCCTCCAGCATGTTCACGAACTCGTCGAACTCGATGCGCCCGTCACCGTTGCGGTCGTTGTAGTCGAAGCTCTCGCGCAGTTCCCGGGCTTCCTCTTCGCGCAGAATGATGGGTTTGTCCATGGATGCCGCTCCCTTTCCCATTGACCATAGCCAATAGCCAGTTGCCAATTGCCAATGACAACCATTCTCGCACGGAATCGGCGGCCGCCGAAGCGGGCGGCGCCGCGGGCTGCGGTCGTCGTTCGCGACCGCGCCGGTCTCAGCGCTTCGTCCGCCGCCGCGGTCCGGCGCGCTCCTTCTCGGCGGCCTCGTCGTAGGCGCCTTCCCAGTCTTCGCGCTGCATGTCGGTCGCCGAGTCGTCGAGGTTGTCGCGGCGGATATTGTCTGCCGGGCCGGTCCAGTCGGCCGGCGGCTCGATTGTCTCGATGCCGAGCGCGTACCAGCGCGACAGATCGAACTCGTCCACGGCGCCGTCGAAATACTGCACTTCGACGGTGCGCGCGTCCTCGTCCACGCCGACTACACGGAACTTCTGCTCCTTCTCGGTCATGTGGTACCAGTTGCCGGGGATCGGATCCAGGCCTTCGGTCATGTCAGTGTCTCCCGGGCTCTGTCGAGCTCTTCGGTCAGCATGCCCTCGAACAGCGGCAGCTTGTAGGCGTTGTCGCGCAGCGGTTCGGCCTCGGCCATGGCGGCCCGCGCCGCCGCGCCGATGGACTCGTCGTCGAGCGGCCCGCCGCGCAGCTCCTCCTCGGCGGCCTGTGAGCGCCAGGGCACCGGGGCCGCCGCGGCAAGGACGATGCGGCAGTCGTCGACGGTGTCGCCGTCCATCGTGAGCGTCAGCGCGCAGCCGGCGATGGCGAAGTCCCAGGAGCGCCGCGTGCGGATCTTGCGGTAGCGCGAGTACAGGCCGTCGGCGTGGGGCGGGATGCGCACCGCCGTGACGACCTCGCCCCGCTCGAGCCAGGTCTCACGCATGGGATCGTCGGCCGGCGCCACGTGCAGTTCCGCCACGGCGAGCCGGCGGCGGCCCCGGGGGCCGGCAACGTCGAGACCGGCATCGAGGGCGACGAGGGCCGGTGCCGTATCCGAGGGGTGCACGATATGGCAGCCCTCGCCGCCCAGGATGGCGTGGTAGCGGTTATCGCCCTTGACGGCGAAACAGTGGTCGCCGCCCTTGCGCAGGCAGGGGAAGTCGCCGCGGTAGTACCAGCAGCGCGGTTTCTGGCACAGGTTGCCGCCGAGGGTGCCCTGGTGGCGCAGCTGGGGGCTGGCCACCTCAGCGGCTGCCTCGGCAAGAACCGGGTAGCGGCGGCGGATGTCGGCGTCGGCCGCCAGCGCGCCCACGGTGGTGAGCGCGCCGATGACCAGCGTGCCGTCGTCTTCGGTCCGCACTCCGCGCAGGCCTTCGATGTCGCTCAGGCTCACCAGCGTGTCGGCGCCGAACACGCCGTCGCGCAGGCAGCCGAGCAGATCGGTGCCCCCGGCGTGCAGGCGGGCGCCATTGTCGGCGAGCTGATCCACGGCCTCGTCGAGGCTGCGCGGGCGGACGTAGGCGAACGGGGGCAGCATCAGCGGTTCTCCTGTTCGTCGAGGGCGGCGACGATGTCGGCGGGCGTCACCGGCGAGCGGGTCATGCGCAGCCCGGTGGCGTCGAAGATGGCGTTGGCGATGGCCGGGCCGGTCGGCACCGTCACCGGCTCGCCGAGTCCCTTCGCGCCGACGATATTGGCCTGTTCGTCGTTCAGCACCACGGGGTCCGAGATCACCTCGGCGGGCACGTCGAGCGCGGTCGGCAGCTTGTAGTCGTGCCAGTTCGCGTTGCACAGCTTGCCGGTGGGGCCGTCCAGCACGCGGAACTCGGTGCGCCCGAAACCCACGCCCATGGTGATGCCGCCGACCAGCTGGCCGTCCCAGGTGAGGCGGTTGATGATGCGTCCGCTCTCGTTGGTGCCGAGGATCCGCAACAGGCGCGTCTCGCCGGTGAGCAGATTCACCTCCACCTCGCAGAACTGCGCGGCGAAGGGCGTGATGCTCACGTCCTGGGAATTTGCCTCCCGCTGGCCGACGCCGATCACCACCCGCGCGCCGGCCAGTTCGTCGAGTTCGGACAGCGCCACCGAATCGTCCCCGTCGGCGCTGCGGATCTCGCCGGGCGCGAAGACCACGCGGTCGCGATCGACGCCCAGCTGACGCGCCGCCATGTCCATGAGCCGGTCCTTGACCTCCAGGCAGGCGCGCCGCACGGTCGGAGCCTCCGTCGGCACGGTCTTGCTGCCGCCGGAGGGCGTGGCGTACTGGGTGGTCGCCGTGTCGGCGTGCTCGATGCACACGGCATCGGGATCGACGCCGAATTCCTCCGCCACCACCATGGCGGCGACGGTCTTGGTGCCGGTGCCGATGTCGGAGGCGCCCATGTTGAGATTCAGGGTGCCGTCGGCATGCAGGCGCAGGACCGCCGTGGAGGGCGGGCCGCCGTCGCCGGCGAACCAGTTGGCCGCCGCCATGCCGACGCCACGGCGCAGATGGCCCTGCTCCGGCTTGCGGCCCGCCGCCTCCCGCCAGCCGAAGCTCTCGGCGCCCTGCTCGATACAGCGGCGCAGGCCGTCGGTGGTGTAGGGCTTGTCGCCCTGTGCCTGGCTCGTCTCGGGCACGTTCGCCAGGCGGAGCCGCACGGGATCCATGTCGAGCTCGCGGGCGAGGGCGTCCATGGCCTGTTCGAGCGCCCATGCGCCCTGCACGTAGCCCGGCGCCCGGAACGGCCGGGCCGGCTGGGCGTTGATGTAGACGTCGGTGAGTTCGGTGCGCACGTTGGCGCAGCGGTAGAGGTTGCGCGCCAGCCCGGCGAGCAGCGAAGTGCCGCCGGCGGCGTAGGCGCCGCTCGCGCCGGTGCCGGTGAACTCGATAGCGGTCAGGGTGCCGTCCTGCTTCGCGCCGATGCGCACGGTCATGGTGGTGGGCGGGCGGTTGCCCTGGGTGAGCAGGGTCTGCTCCCGGGTCAGGAACAGCTTCACCGGCCGACCCGTGCGCCGCGCGAGCAGGGCGGCGGCGATGGAGTACTTGTCGGTGCGCAGCTTGGAGCCGAAGCCGCCGCCCATGTAGTGGCCGATGACCCGCACGGCCGCAAGCGGCATCTCCAGCACCTCGGCCACCCGGGACTGCACGGCGTAGACCCCCTGGGTGGATTCCCATAGCGTGAGGCTGTCGCCTTCCCAGCGGGCCACGCAGCCGTGGGGCTCGAGGGGCGTATGCAGCTCGCTGGCGGTGCGGTAGGTCTGCTCCACCACGGTCTCGGCGGCCTCAAAGCCGGCCTCGATGTCGCCGCGGCTGTACTCGTCCGTGGCAATCCGGTTGCCGTCCGGGTGCACCGGCGGGGCATCGTCCTCCAGGGCGGCCTCGTAGTCGGTGACGAAGGGCAGCTCCTCGTATTCCACCCGGATGGCGCGCAGGGCGTCGAAGGCGCGGTAGGGCGTTTCCGCCGCCACGGCCGCCACCGCCTCGCCCTCGAAGCGGCAGTGATCCTCGAACAGTCGGCCGTCGTGGCCTTTGGCGTAGGACCAGGCCGGGTTCGCGTCCGTGCTGTTGCGGCTGATGATTGCGTAGACGCCGGGCATGGCTTCCGCCTCGCTGATGTCCACGGCCGTCACCCGGGCATGCGGATGGGGGCAGCCGAGGATGGCGGCGTGGAGCATCCCGGGCAGGGTGACGTCGGAGGGGTATATCGCGGTGCCGGTGGCCCGGTGATAGCCGTCGACCCGCGGGCGGCGCGCGCCGATGACACGGGTGGACTCGCCCCAGGGTTCGGGCGTCCCCTGTCCGCCGGCATCCGGCGCCTGGGGAAAGCGGTGCTGGCCTTCGAGCTCCTGGTCGTCGTACGTGTCGTCGTACATGGTCTAGCCTTTGCGCCTGGCGGCCGCATCGGCCACCGCCGTGAAAATGTGGGCATAGGCGCCGCAGCGGCAGAGATTTCCGCTCATGCCGTGGCGGATTTCATCGGCGGAGGGCGCCGGGTTGCCGCGCAGCAGCCCTTCGGCGGCCACGACCTGGCCGGGGGTGCAGTACCCGCACTGCAGGGCGTCCTTCTCGACGAAGCTCCGCTGCACGGATCCGGGAGTCTCGCCGTCCATCAGGCCCTCGGCGGTTTCAATCTCGTGGCCAGTGGCCTCCACCGCCAGCGTCATGCAGGCATAGCGCGGGAGGTCGTCCATCAGCACCGTGCAGGCGCCGCACTCGCCGCGCTCGCAGCCGATCTTGGCGGCGGTCAGCCCGAGTTCCTCACGCAACACGTACAGCAGGCTCCAGCGGGGCTCGGCCAGCACGCGATGGGGGCGGCCGTTGACGGAAAGGTCCACCGGCACCTTTTCTTCCGCGGCGAGCGCCGCGCCGCCCTCGTCGGGCGCCCCGCCGGCGATGCCCGGTCCCGCTGCGATGGCGACCGTGCCGAGGCCCCAGGACTTCAGGAAACCCCTGCGGCTGAAGCCGGTGCCGCTCTCGTCCTCCGTCCCCGGCGGGGGCTGCCGGTCGTCGGCCTTCCCTTTCATGGCTCGTTCCTCTGCGACCCTGACTCTCGATCCTCCTGCATCCCGCCGACGCCGGCATTGCGATTTTTCATCGCCCGCCGCTCACGCCGTTGATACACAGGAGGTGGCCGGACGGCGATGCGGACTAACGACTCGGACGGTGACGCGGACGATATGGAAGACGTTGACCAGAGCCCGGACGATGCGCGGCAGACCGACGCCCGACGATTCATGGAGGCTTTCCTGGCGCGCACCGGCGTCACCGGTGCGCAGGGCCCGGTGCGCTACCTGTGGACCGACGCGTTCGCCGTCTGCAATCTCTTCGGGCTCGCCCGGCGCCTGGAGGAGCCGGGATACGCCGAGCTGGCTGTGCGGCTCATCGCCGACGTGCATGAAGTGCTCGGCCGTCACCGGCCGGACGATCCGCGCCGGGGCTGGATCAGCGGACTGGACGAACAGGAAGGCCGCGCCCATCCCACGGCGGGCGGACTGCGCATCGGCAAGCCGCTGCCGGAGCGAGCGCGGGGCGAGGCCGACGCGGGCCAGCTGGAATGGCAGCGCGACGGCCAGTATTTCCATTACCTGACCCGCTGGGCGCACGCCCTGCAGACTGCTGCCATCCACAGGGGGGAACCTCGCTATGGTGCCTGGGCGCGCGAGCTGATGCAGGCCGCCTGCGAGGGCTTCGCGAAAGGGCAGGGCGACGACGCCCGCCTCGTGTGGAAGATGAGCATCGAACTCGATCGGCCCCAGGTATCCTCCAGCGGCCATCACGATCCGCTGGAAGGCCACGTCCGTTGCCTGGAACTCGCTGCCGGAGCGATGGCCGAAGGGGACCGGGCCGTCGCCGAGGCCATGCAGCGGCTCGCGGCACGACTTGACCGCATGATTCATCGCGCTGCGCTCGCCACGCCCGATCCCCTGGGGACCGGCGGGCTGCTCATGGACACGGCGGTGCTGGCGCGGCTCGTCGGCGACGGGCGGATGGCGGACGACGGCCTGCTGGCCGCCGTGCTCGACGCCGCGGCGGCGGGCCTCGACTTCCTCGGCCGCGAGGCCGAGACCGGCAGGCCGGCGGGGGAGCGGCTGGCCTTCCGTGAGCTCGGGCTGGCCATCGGGCTGCACGCCCTGCCGGTGGTGCGGGAGGCCGCGGCGGCTTCCCCCGACGCCTTCGCCGAGCGCCGCCGCCTCGAGACGCAGCTCGCCGATCTGGCAGCGTTCGAGCCGCTCGGTTCCGCCATCGAGTCGTTCTGGAGCGAACCCGGCAACCGCCGGAACGACCTGTGGCGGGAGCACGAGGACATCAACAGCGTGATGCTGGCCTCCGCGCTCGCGCCGGAGGGCGTGCTCCGCCTGTCGCCGCCGCCACCCAGGTAGGAGGGCCTTCAGGCCCGACAAGCTCGGAAGAGAATCGGGCCTGAAGGCACTCCTACAGGTTCAGGCGGCGGAGGCGGAGGGAGTTGCCGATGACCGAGACCGAGCTCAGGCTCATGGCGGCCGCGGCGATCATCGGGCTCAGCAGCAGGCCGAACCAGGGATAGAGCACGCCGGCGGCGACCGGCACGCCCAGGCTGTTGTAGACGAACGCGAAGAACAGGTTCTGGCGGATGTTGCGCATGGTGGCGTGCGAGAGCGTCAGGGCCTTCGCAATCCCGCGCAGGTCGCCCTTGACCAGCGTCACGCCGGCGCTTTCCATGGCGACGTCGGTGCCGGTGCCCATGGCGATGCCGACATGGGCCTTCGCCAGCGCCGGCGCGTCGTTGATGCCGTCGCCGGCCATCGCCACCATCGCGCCGCGCTCCTGCAGTTCCGTCACGATGCGGTTCTTGTCCTCGGGCAGCACCTCGGCGTGGATCTCGTCGATGCCGAGTTCCCGGCCCACCGCCTCGGCCGTGGCCCGGCTGTCGCCGGTGAGCATCACCACGCTGATGCCCGCCTCGTGCAGGGACCGGAGCGCCTCCGGCGTGGTCTCCTTGATGGGATCGGACACCGCGACGAGGCCGGCGGCCGCGCCGTCGACGGCGACGAACATCACCGTGCGGCCTTCGCTGCGGAGTTCGTCGGCGCGCTCGGCGAGCCCGTCGTCTCCTGCCCCTACCTCGTCCATCATGGCCCGGTTGCCAACGGCGACGCGCCGCCCGTCGACCGCGCCGGATACGCCCTTGCCGGTCGCCGAATCGAAATCGCTGACGTCGGCCAGGTCGACGTCCCTGTCTCGGGCGCCCTCGACGATCGCGGCCGCCAGCGGATGCTCGCTGGCCCGTTCCAGAGACGCGGCCAGGCGGAGCAGTTCCTCCTCGCCCAGATCTCCGCCGGCCTCCACGGCGGTGAGTCGCGGGCGGCCCTCGGTCAGGGTGCCGGTCTTGTCCACCACCAGCGTGTCGATCTTCTCCAGCGTCTCCAGGGCCTCGGCGTTCTTCACCAGGATGCCGCTCTGCGCCCCCTTGCCGGTACCCACCATGATGGCCATCGGCGTGGCCAGCCCCAGCGCGCAGGGGCAGGCGATGATCAGCACGGCCACCGCGTTCACCAGCGCATAGGCCATGGCGGGCTCGGGGCCCCAGATCGACCAGGCGATGAAGGCGACGACGGCCACGCCGACGACGGTCGGCACGAACCAGCCGGCCACTACGTCGGCCAGCCGCTGGATGGGCGCGCGGCTGCGCTGGGCCTCGGCCACCATGTGGACGATGCGGGAGAGCAGGGTGTCTTCGCCTACGCGCGTGACCCGCATGATGAAGCCGCCGGTCTGATTCACGGTGCCGCCGGTGACGGAGTCTTCGGCGGTCTTCTCCACCGGCAGCGGCTCGCCGGTGATCATGGACTCGTCGATGGTGCTCCGTCCCTCTTCGATGACGCCGTCCACCGGCACCTTCTCGCCCGGGCGGACGCGCAGCCGGTCGTCGACCGCCAGCTCGTCCAGCGGGACGTCCTCCTCCGTGCCGTCCTGGCGGATGCGCCGTGCGTCCGCCGGCGCCAGTTCCAGCAGCGACCGGATGGCCCCGGAGGTGGCCCGGCGGGCGCGCAGCTCGAGAACCTGGCCGAGCAGCACCAGCGTGGTGATGACCGCGGCGGCCTCGTAGTAAACGCCCACGCGGCCGCTCGCATCGCGGAACGAGGCGGGGAACAGTTGGGGCGCGATGGTGGCGACCAGGCTGAAACCGTAGGCCACGCTGACGCCGAGCCCGATCAGCGTGAACATGTTCAGGTTCATGGTGCGGACCGATTGCACGCCGCGCACCAGGAAGGGCCAGCCGCCCCAGAGCACCACCGGCGTGGCGAGCGCGAGCTGCAGCCACTGGGAGAGGCGGGCCGGCACCAGGTCGTGGAACGGCTGACCGGGCAGCATCTCGCCCATGGCATAGACGAACAGCGGCAGGGTGAAGGCGGCGCTGACCCAGAATCGGCGGGTCATGTCCCGGAGTTCGCTGTGGTCCTCCTCGCCCGTCACCACGCCCTCGGGTTCGAGCGCCATGCCGCAGATCGGGCAGGAGCCCGGCTCGGTCTGGCGGACCTGCGGATCCATGGGGCAGGTGTACACCGTGCCCTCGTAGCCGGCGGGGACCTTGTCGTAGCGGCCGTCGTCCGGCGCGCTGCTGCGATCATGGTCGTGGCCGCAGCAGTGGTGGCCGTGTTCCTGCTCGCCCGAAGGAGCGGCGGATTCGTCACTGTCGTGGTGATGGCATTTGTCGTTCATGCGATGACTCCGCTGACGATGACTCCGCTGACGAACAGGGCGACGCCGCCGCCCAGCAGCAGCAGTATGAAAAGACCGGTGACGACGTTCTGCACGCCGACGCCGCGGCCACCGTGCTCGTGCTCGTGTCCGTCACCGCCGGCCATCCGGCGGTGGCGGCGCCGCAGCCACAGCATGACGGCGGTGAGGGCGACGGCGATCAGGTTCATGTAGAAAGTGTAGTCCAGCTTGAACTGTGCCACGTGACCGGCCTCACGGCTGCTCTCCGGCATCAGGTCGAGCCAGAGGAAACCATAATGCAGGATGATCGCCGTGGCGATGATGCTCACATACATCACGGTTGCAATGTAGAGGGCCACGCGCCAGCCGTAATACTTGGCGTTCACCTTCACCAGCGGCGGCACCATGAGGTCGGAGTAAATGAAGCCCATGATGCCGGCGAACAGCACGCCGCCCGAGTTCAGCACGGTGGCGAGCGGTATGTTGCCCATGGAGCCGATGAACGTCGCCGCCGCCACGAACGGCGCCACGGCCGCGTTCTGCAGCACGATCCAGAAGTTGTCAGGGTTGGCCGCGGCCGCCTCGGCGAGGAACAGCGCCTGCCAGAAACTGTCCGGCACGTAGACGGCGATGAAGCCCGCCAGCGTGAAGCCGACCAGGATCTCCTGCCACACCATGCCCCACTCGGCGGCGAAGTTGTTGCCCACCCGGCACCAGCCCTCGAAGCTGGTGATGCGCTGTTTCCAGTCGAATTCCTCTTCTTCCGTGTCGGTTTCCTCCTGCACCTTCTCCCGGGCGGCGTCCAGCCAGCGGCGCGGGTAGGTGAGCCGGATCAGCATCGAGCTGATCGCGATCAGCACGACGCCGCCCACCACCTCGGCAGCCAGGAACTGCCAGCCCAGGAAGATCAGGATCAGGATGCCGAGCTCGATGACGAGATTGGTGGAGGCGAACATGAAGGCCACGGCCGCGACGAAATGCGCTCCCTTCTGCACCAGCGCGCGGGCGGCCGAGAGGGCGGCGAACGAGCAGGAACTCGAGATGGCGCCGAAGAGGGTGGCCAGGCTGACGCTGCCGGCATCCGCCGCGCCCATGTGGGCCGTCAGGCGCCTCTTCGGCACGAAGGCCTGGATGGCGGCGCTGATGGTGTAGCCGAGCACGAAGGCCCAGCCGGACTTCCAGAAGAAGCCCGCCGCAGTCTTCGCCGCCTCCCCGTAAGTGACCCAGAAATCACTCATGTCGGACCGCCTCGCGATTCGGGCTCGATATCATCAGCCCTCTACCTTATACCTCGCCGGAGCGAGATCAAATACGCATGCGGACGCCCACCTCGAACACCTGGTCCGGCGGCAGATCGAAATACAGCGTCGTGCGGCGCGTGTTGCGGCGGATGAGCACGTACAGCCAGGAGCGCCACCACGGCATGCCCGTCCTCGCCGCGGGGTACTCCGTTTCCTGTTCCAGGAAATAGGTGGCCCGCTCGGGGTCCAGGCCGATGCCGTGCTCGTCGTTCGCCTGCTCCAGGTCTTCCCGGGGCCTCGGCTCTTCCATGTAACCGTAGTAGGCGACGATACGGTGGATATCGTCGCGGAGCTTCGTCACCTTCAGCCGCTCGCGGCGCTCGATGCGGGGCCGGCGCAGCGTCTTGGCCGTGTAGATCACCACCAGGTCGTGCAGCGCCCGGTTGTGGTGGAGGTTGTGGATCAGCCCGTGGGGCGTGCCGCGCTCGTTGGCGGCGAGATAGACCGCCTGCCCCGGCACCCGGCGGTAGTAGCCGCCGCCCAGGGCCGCCAGGAATTCCCGGACCGGCGTGGCTTCGTTGCGCATGTGGCGCTGTTCGGTGGCCCGGCCCCGGCGCCAGGTGGTCATCACCAGGTAGACGCCGGCCGCGACGCCCACGGGCAGCCAGCCGCCGTCCATGAACTTGCCCGCATTGGCCGCGAAGTAGGCAGTGTCGGGCAGGATGAACAGGACCGTGGCGGCGAGCGAGACCGGCAGCGCCCAGCGGAAGATCCGTCGTTCCGCGAAGTACAGCAGGATGGTGGTGACGAGCATGGTCGCGCTGATGGCGATGCCGTAGGCGGCGGCCAGATTGCCCGAGCGCTGGAAGCCCGCCACCAGCGCGACGGCGGCCACGAGCAGCAGCCAGTTCACGGACGGCACGTAGATCTGGCCCCGCTGCCGTGACGAGGTATGCACGATCTTCACCGTCGGCAGGTAGCCGAGGTTCTGGCCCTGGAACGTGAGTGAGAACGCGCCCGAGATGATGGCCTGCGAGGCGATGATGGTGGCGAAAGTGGCCAGGCCGACCATCGGATACAGGGCCCAGCCCGGCACGAGTTCGTAGAAGGGGTTCACCAGCGCATCGCCCTCGCGCAGGATGAGCGCGCCCTGGCCGAAGTAGTTCAGCAGCAGCCCGGGCAGCACCACCAGGTACCAGCCGAACCGTATCGGCGCGCGGCCGAAGTGGCCGAGGTCCGCGTACAGCGCCTCGCCGCCGGTGACCACGAGGAAGACGATGCCGAGGATGACGAATGCATGCAGCCCGTTGTCGCCGAAAAAGGCGACCGCATGGCCCGGGTTCACGGCACCCAGGACCGCGGGGTTGGCGACGATGCCGGGCAGGCCGGCGAGGCCGATACAGGCGAACCAGATCAGCATCACCGGGCCGAAGATGATGCCGACCCCGCCCGTGCCCAGCCGCTGCACGGCGAACAGGCCGCAGAGGATGGCGATGGTGACCGGCACCACATAGGGCTCGAACACCGGCGTGGCCACCTCCAGGCCTTCGATGGCGCTCAGCACCGAGATGGCCGGCGTGATCATGCCGTCGCCATAGAGCAGGGCGGCGCCGAAGAGCCCGAGCGCCATCACCGCGTTGCGTATCCTGCCCTTTAGCGGCCGGCGCACCAGCTCCATCAGTGCCAGGATGCCGCCCTCGCCGTAGTGATCGGCACGCAGCACGAACACGAGGTACTTCACGGAGATGACGAGGATCAGCGACCAGAAGACCAGCGAGAGCACGCCGAGGACGTTGGCCGCGGTCGCCGCCACCCCGTAGTCGCTGTAGAAGCACTCGCGCACGGCGTACAGCGGACTGGTGCCGATATCGCCGTAGACGACGCCGAGAGCCGCGAGGGTCAGCGGCGCGATACGCTTGCCGTTTTCCCCTTCGCCGGCATTCACGGCGGCGGTTGCCGGGTCTCGGAGCCGTCGGCGGCCTCGTAGGTGCGCCCGAACCCGGTGACGGCCGCCATCAGCATCACTGCCGCGAGGAACCAGCCGTGCAGGACGTAGGCCCACACGTCGGTGGGCGCCACCGCCTCCACGAAGTCATACTGGCGCTCCAGCGTGCGCAGCGTCTGGTAGCCGATCAGCACGCCGCCGCCCCAGGGGAAGATGTAGCCGATGGCCGACGTCACGGCGTCCAGCATGTTGGCGCGCCGATAGGGATGCAGGCGGAAGCGCTTGCCCAGCCTTGAGATCACCGGGCCGGCGGCAATCTCGGCGGCCGTGTTGATGGTGATGAACGCGTTCAGCGAGAAAACAATGCCCCACATCGCCGTCTCGGCCCGGGCGACGGAGTCCCGGGCGAAGCGGCGCAGCCGGTCGATCAGAGCCTCCAGCGCGCCGCCCAGGCGCATGATGTGGCCGCCGGCCACGATCAGCAGGATCAGGATGGCCAGGCCGACGTAACCGGCCACCCCGTCCACGAGCGCGCCGCCGACGAGATCCCGCTCCGGGTCGATGAACAGGATGTCCGACGGGGCCGCCAGGCCCAGCGCCAGCTCCAGCACGACGGCGCCGAGGATGCCCCAGGTGAGCGCCACCAGGATGTGGTAGCCGCGCAGCGCCAGGAAGATCACCAGCGCGAACGGCGCGAGCAGCACGAGGCCTTCCGGCGAGGCGGTTTCCGCGAACAGCGCGTTCGCCCGCGCGGCATTCACGGGATTGCCGTCGCCGCCGAGCAGCGTGAACAGCGCCAGCGCCGGCACCGCCGCGATCACGGCGTACTTGACCCGCGAGCGCACCACGCCCGGGATGTCCGTCTCCTGGGTGGTGGCGGAGACCACGGTGGTGTCCGATACCGGCGCCAGGTTATCGCCGAAGGCGGCACCCGACAGGATGGCGGCGAACAGCCACACCGGGTCGGCGCCCAGAGCCACGCCGGCGGGGAACATCAGCGTGCAGAAGGCGACGGCGGTGCCGTAGCCCGTGCCGACCGCGGTGCCGAAGGTGGCGGCCAGCAGGAAGGTCGCGCCGACGAACAGCCCGCCCTT
>DASRVH010000053.1:0-23162 GCA_035655155.1 Woeseiaceae bacterium | reverse complement strand
GGCATCCAGATTCTCGAGCAGGACGGTGAGCAGGTAGTTGTTGCCGTAGTGGTATCGCTCGTTCAGCGCCCGCAGCCTGGCGTAGGCTTGTTCGGACAGCGCCGCGCTGAAGCGTTTCGGCAAGGGATAGCGTTTCGCAGGCATCGGGCTCCCCCCCCTGTGCGCTCCGACAACGAATTGTGCAGCGAATGAATGGCGGTGTCGACCCGCCTCAGAGCGGTTCGGCCCGACCCTCCGCGCCGTGTTCGCCGAGGTTGCCGTAGCGGTGATAGTCGTCGCTGATGCTCTGCTCGCGAAGGTACCAGATCAACTCGATGCGGCCCTCGGCCAGCACCGGCGTGCGCACGATGTAGACGCCGGTCTCGGCGGACGCCCGCAGCAGCGCCTCCGGCACGCGATCCGGACGCGCGTAGCGTAGCCGCCCGACGTTGCCGGCCCGCATCATCCGCACCAGGTCCTCGTCGGACTCGCGGACGAACTCGATGCCGCCGGCCCAGGATTCCGTCAGCGTCTCCAGTCGCTCCACCACCGTGCTGTCCGCGCCCGGCGACACGCTCACGACGGCCCTCGCGCCTACCACGTGCGCCGCGACGGCGCGGGCATAGATCTCGAATACGTCGTCGTCGGGATGCACGCGGACGCGCACCACCGGCACCGGCAGGTAACGGCGGATGTTGTCCTGGCCCAGCAGCCGGAAGTGGTCGTGCTCGCGGCCGAATTCCTCGCGGTAGTTGCGCTGATAGCTCGAACAGGCGCGGATGAGCCGGTCGATCTGGTGGTCCGGGAAGGACGAACTGCCGCGCACGTCGGCGAGCGCCTGCTGGAACTCAGAGACCGGACCCTCCGTTACGGCCGTCTCTTCCAGGTCGCGGTCGCTGAAGTCCATGAGCTGGGCCACGTAGTTCGGACCGCCGGCCTTGATGCCGGGACCGAAGGCAGACTTGCCGAAGCCGCCGAAGGGCTGGCGCAGTACCACCGCACCGGTGGTCACCCGGTTCACGTACAGGTTGCCTGCGGCAATCGTGTCCTTCCACTCGGCCTGCTCCCGGTCGTCGAGACTCTCGATGCCCGACGTCAGGCCGTAGCCGGTCTGGTTCACGAACTCGATGGCCTCGTCGAGATCGCAGGCCATCATCACCGCCAGCACGGGCCCGAAGAACTCGGTCATGTGGGTGTAGCTGCCCGGCGTCACGCCGTACTTCACTCCCGGCGACCAGAGTTGCGGGTTGTCCGGGTCCACTCCGGGCTCCACCGCCCATTCCTCGCCGGGTTCCAGCGTGGTCAGTGCGCGGTGCAGGTCCTCACCCGGCGGCGTCACCAGGGGACCGACCCGCGTGCGGCGATCCCACGCGGGTCCCACCGGCAGGCTCTCGACTGCGTCGCTCAGCATGCGCCGGAATTCCTCGTCGGCGTAGACCTCCTCCTCCAGGACCAGCAGGCTCGTCGCCGAGCACTTCTGGCCGCTGTGGCTGAACGCGGAGTGCAGGATGTTCGCGACCGCCTGATCACGGTCGGCCAGGGCGGTAACGATCGTCGCGTCCTTGCCGCCGGTCTCGGCCATGAGGTTCATGTCCGGGCGCGCGTCCAGCATCGTGAGCGCCGTGTCGGTGCCGCCGGTGAGGATGACGGCATCCACCCGCGCATCGGCGACGAGCTGCGCGCCCACGCCCGAGCCGCGGCAGGGCATGAACTGCAGCGCTTCTTTCGGCACGCCGGCGGCCCAGAAGGCCTGCGCCAGTTCCCAGGCCACCAGCACGGTGGCCGAGGCCGGCTTCAGGATGACACAGTTGCCGGCGGCGAGCGCGGAAGCCACCCCGCCGCAGGGAATGGCGATGGGGAAGTTCCAGGGCGGCACCACGGCCACCACGCCCTTCGGCCTTGCCTCCACCCCCGGCAGGCGATGGAAGTACAGCGCGCTGCGACGGTAGAACTCCACGAAGTCGATGGCCTCGCTCACCTCCGGGTCCGACTCGGGGATGGTCTTGCCGCCGTCCGCCATGGCGGCACCGAGCAGACGCGAGCGGGCCAGCCGCAGATTCTCGGCCACCTCGCCGAGGATCGCGCAGCGCTCCTCCGGCGAGCGCGACCGCCAGCCGGCCGGATCCGCCTCGGCGCAGGCGAGCGCATCCTCCAGGTCGGCCTCGGTGGCGTCCGGATAATGCGCCACCACTTCGCCGGGACGGGACGGATCCCGGCATTCCTTCGCCGCGCGGTCGCCGCGCCGCTCCTCGCCGGCGATCATCAGCGGGAGGTCCATGGCGGCCTCCCCGCGCACCTGCGACCACTCCTCGATCAGCGTCTTCGCCCACTCCACATTCTGGGACAGGGAGAAGTCGGTATCGGGCTCGTTGGTGAACGTGGCGAGCTCCGGCGCCGCCGTGACCGGCCCCCGCTCCTCGACGCGGCGGTCCTGGGTGCGGCGCGGCCCGTCGGACAGGGTGTCGATCAGCAGGAACGAGGCGAGGAACTGCTGTTCCAGCTCCTGCCACTCCTCGCTGCCCACCTCGATGCGGAAGGAATGGGCCAGGAAATTGTCCGGTCCGGTGTTCTCGTCGAGCCGGCGCACCAGGTAGCCGATGGCGTGGATGAAGTCCTCGCGCTTCGTGGCCGGCGCATACAGGAGCAGGTTCCCGGTGAGCTCGTTCAGGGCCCGGCGCTGGTGGTTGGCCATTCCCTCCAGCATCTCGAACTGTACCCGGCTGAGCGCGCCCTCCCGGGCGGCGAGGATCAGTGCGTAGGCCACGTCGAACAGGTTGTGCGAGGCGATGCCGAGGTGCACGGCCACCAGGCTCTCCGGGACCATGCCCTCGTGCAGCATGCGCTTGAAGTTGGCATCCACCTCGGCCTTGGTCTTGTAGGGCGCCTGGGGCCAGCCGCGGATGGAAGCCTCCACCCGCTCCATCTCCAGGTTCGCGCCTTTCACCAGCCGGATGGTCACCGGCGCGCCGCCTGCCGCCACCCGCCGCCGCGCCCAGCTGTTGATGCGCTTCTGCACCAGGTAGGAATCCGGAACGTAGGCCTGCAGCGCGATGCCGGCGCCCGTCTGCTCGAGGCCCGGGCGCTCCAGCGCGCGCATGAACGCCTCCGAGGTGACGCTCATGTCCCGGTACTCTTCCATGTCCAGGTAGACGAACTTGGGCACCTCGGTGCCGTCGCTGCGGGTGAAGCGCCGCGCCGCGGCCTCGCGGTAGAGCGTCTCCAGCCGATCGCTCAGCACCTCCACGGTATTCTCGAAGGCGAGCGAGGAAACCTGCGAGTAGATGGTGGAGGCCTTCACCGAGATGCATTCGATCTCGGGCCGTGCCAATGCTTCCAGGTAGCCGGCCAGCCGCGCCTTCGCCGCCTCCTCGCCGAGCAGCGCCTCGCCGAGGAAATTCACGTTCATGCGCAGACCGGTCTTCTGCCGGGCCTGCAGATGCTCCGGCAGCACGTCTTCCTCGGCGGGCAGGATCACGTTGGCCGTCTCCTGGCGCATCTTGTCCTGCACCAGCGGCACGGCGACACCCGGCAGCCAGCCCCCGAAGGACTGGAAGCCGCGCAGCATCGCGCGGTCGAAGGGCGTGAAGAACCGGGGCACGCCCTGCACGTCGAGGATGTGGGTCAGCTGGTCCACCGCGCGGCGCGCGCGCTGCGAGCGCATGGACTGGTCGGTCATCTGCATCAGCGTCGCCTTGTCGTGAGGCGATGCCATCATGCGGGCGAGTTCGTGCTGCTGCTTGCGCTCGGCGGGGGTCTGCAGCTCCGTCGCCCGGCGCTGGAGCAGACGCGCGAGCGCCACCGCCTGCTGGGCAAGCGATGGCGCTTCCGCGTTCTCGTCGAACGGCAGATCCGCCAGCAAGGTCGAGAGATCGCCCGTCAGTGGCTGCGCGGATTTGCCGGCCATGTCACACCTCCGTGCGCGCTCCTAGTCGCCCCCGATCTCGAGCTCACCGATGTGGTAGCGGAAGCCGAGGCCGAACAGGAGGACGTCGTAGTCGTACGGATCGGCGCCGAAGGTCAGCACCGTCGGCAGGGTGGTCGGCTCCAGGCCGGCGATGGCCCAGTCCTCGGTGGAGAAGCTCTCGTAGCGCACCTCCGCGCTCCACTCCATCCGCTCGGACGAGCGCCACGCCAGCTCCAGACGCACGGAGTCCAGCGTGGACTCGAGGTCCGGGAAGAAGCTCTCGTCGACGCTGATGATGGTGGTGCCGAGAGCGCGGCTGTAGTCGAACGTGAGCTCGACGTTCTCCGCCAGCTCCGCTGCCCTCATGCCGAAACCGAAGGTGGTGAACTCGTCCTGGTGCAGCGCCTGCCAGTCGGGGATGCCGAAGGCCTCGCTGCCCACCTGGTCGGACTCGATCTCCTGATAGCCCGCATGCAGATACAGCGACGCTTTCTCCGTGGCCGACCAGCTCATGTCCCCCGCGATGCGCATGTCCGTGCTCTCGCGCAGCCCGAGCAGCGACTTCGTGTAGCTGTCCTCGGCGTAGAAGGCGGTACCCGCGAACGAGATCGGCTTCTCCGGCACCGTGGCGATGGCGGTCACCTCGCCGAACTCGCGATAACGGTATGCCAGATGATACTTCCTGAGCAGCGGGTTCTGTCCGAAGCTTGCCGCAAGACCGGTGTCGTAGCCGTCGGCCTCGCGCTCGGCGACGCCGCCCTTGGCGCTCAGCTCGAACCAGCCGCTGGGCCGCCAGGCGAGCTTGCCCCAGCCCGTATCCTCGTCCTGGGATTCGACCTCCTGGAAAGTGCGGTCGATGGTGTAGCGCTCCACGCCCGCGGCCACCGTCAGGCTGTCCAGCAGGTCGTAGTCGCCGCTCAGGGAGAAGCGGGAACGCTCGAAGCTGTAGGGCGTGTTCGTCTCGGCGTCGTTCGTGGGGAACAGATCCGTGATCACCCGGGTCCAGGTGAACTGCGGCGTCTGGTTGTCACGCTCGTCGTAGTGCCAGGCGAAGCGCACGCTCGCCTTCGGCAGCGGCCGCGAGGTGACCGTGAGACCGAGTTTGGTGGTGTCCACTTCCGCATCCAGCGACCGCGTCGGCAGCGCCGGCGCCTGCAGACTGCCGTTGATGGTGTACGGCAACAGGTAGTCGTCCTGCTCGCCCCGTCCCAGCGCGGCAACGAAGCTCGCGGTGGTCGCGTAGTCCACCCAGGCGTAGCTGGCGGACAGGCTCACCTGCTGGAACTTGCTGTCGGCGGGCTCGCCGTTCCGGCCCTGATCCACCCCGGTGAAGGGATTGTCCCAGGTGAGGCCGACGCCCTGGTTCTGGAAGAACGAGCCGTAGTAGGCCAGCGTCACCTGGCCGGCGCCGAGGCTGTAGCGCGCGCCCAGATCCACTTCGTCGGTGGAATAATCGAACGGGCGAGGCAGATACACCGCATTGGTGAACAGCGAACCCGTCGAGATGGCGGTGCCGTCCTGCTCCTGGCGCCGGTAGTCGGCGAACAGCCGCAGGCGCGGCGACGGCAGATACTCGCCGCCCACCGTCAGTATCTGGCGGTCGCTCTCGATGTTCTGTCCGCGCAGCGCGCCGGGCAGCGCCGTCATGCCGCCGGTGCTGAACGCATCCACCCAGCCGGAAGGCAGCGTGAGCAGGCTGTCGCCGCTCTGCACGTAGGGCGTCACCGTGGTATCGAACACCCGTTCCGGGATCTCGCGATAGCCGAGGTCGAAACCGAAGGTGCCCTGGCGGCCGCCTTCCAGCCCGAAGACGCGGGAGTCGAGGCCGAGGTCCTCCGCCATCCACTTGAACTGGTAGCCGTCGCTCGCGTAGCGGCCCTGGCCGTCGAGGTTCGGATAGACGCCGGACTCGTCGTAGCCGGTGAAGTTGCCGTTCCGGAAAGCGTCATCGCTCACGTTCGTGGCGCCCACCTCGGTGTCGGCCGTGTAGCCCTTTTCGAACGGACAGCGTTTGCATTCCCACGAACTGGTGTCCGGTGCGGCAAGCGCCGGTCCGCCGGGGACCGAAAGCGCCAGCAGGGTCGCGAGGGCCGGCGCGAGGGTTTGTAGTCTGGAGAGCTTGCTCATCACGTCACCGCATCAACTTGGATCCCGAAGGATGATTGGAACCGTGCACCTGGGTGTGGCAGTTCAGACAGTTCTGGCCCAGCAGCAGGCGTGAAGGTGTGCCGCCCGGCAGACCGTCCGGCGTGCTCGTGACGCTCGGATGTCCGGCCTGGGAGTGACAGCTCTGGCAGAGCATCGGCCCGCGCAGGCTGAGCATGCCCGGGTGGCTCGAGCCGTGGGGCTCGTGGCAATTGGTGCAGTCCTCGGACACCGGGGCGTGCTCCCAGATGAACGGACCGCGGGTCTCCGCATGGCACTGCCAGCAGGTGTCGTTCACCGTCTGGCGCGCCATCTGCAGCTCCGCGGTGGTGCCGTGCGGGCTGTGACAGGAGCTGCAGTCCATCTTGCCCTCGTCCAGCGGATGGGCGTAGGGCTTCTTCGCCGCGATCTCCTGGGTGCGGTGGCAGTCGTAGCACACCTGCGCCTGGGAGGAAGTGGCGAGCACCGGGTCGTCCGGCTTGTGCGAGCTGTGGCAGTCCGCACAGGCCACCTCGTTGGCGTCATGGGGCG
This sequence comes from Woeseiaceae bacterium, assembly GCA_035655155.1. Lineage (GTDB taxonomy): Bacteria > Pseudomonadota > Gammaproteobacteria > Steroidobacterales > Woeseiaceae > Lentisalinibacter. Next base: position 16,603 of record DASRVH010000053.1, on the reverse strand, counting down.
TGCCGTGCCAGGTCACGGGGACCGTGGACTCGTGGCAGCCCAGGCACATGGCGTTCTGCTTCTCCACCGGCGCGGCCTTCTCGTCCGAGCCGAAGTAGACCACCGGCGGGCGCGGGTCGCCCCGGCGCACGCGGCCGGTGTGCTCGCCGCCCGGGCCGTGACAGGCCTCGCACTGGAGTTGGTTGTGCCCGAACGGGCTGCGCTCGTCGGTGGGCACGCCGTGGGGCGTGCGAAACACCCCCAGGGTCTCCTGGTCGCGGTGACACCTGAGACAGGTATCGGCGCCGTCGCGGCTGTATTCGGGTTCGGCGCCGGCCTCGTCCTGCGCGGACGATAACGACGGGAACGCCAGTACCGTGCCGAGGACGGCCAGGCGGATGAGGATGGATGCTTTCATTGCGTTACGTCTCTGCGGCTGCGGGTTGCGAGGGCAGCGGGCATCGGGAGAAGGGGGCGCCCGTCACCGGACGCCCCCGCTCCGTCAGTTGAACTGGAACTCGCCGACGCCGTGGACCTCGCCCACGTCAGCCGAGCGGCCGGGGCCGTGGCAGACGTTGCAGGTCTCGACGCCGGAGGAGATCAGCGAGGAATCCGCCGCCTTCGTCGCGTTGAAGTCGCCGCCGTTCTGCACCATGTGCTCGCGAGCCAGGTCGCTCGTGTGGCAGCTGGAGCAGACCGCGCTGTTCGGCGAGATCACCCGGTCGTCTACCGGCGTGGTCGGGTCGTTGGAATCGACCGTCGTGCCCAGAATCTCGCCCGGATCCACCGGATAGTAGGCACCCGGCTCATGGCAGCCCTCGCAGTTGTTCAGTCTGCCCGGGTAGACCACGTCGAAGTACGGATGCGCCGAGTTGCGGAAACCGCAGATGCCCGTGTTGCCCGCGTGGATGGCGTGGACCATGTACTTCATGTCGATGGTCTCGTCATCCAGGCCGAGTACGGTGTCGCACTCCGACCCCGGCACCCGCACCGGTATATCGGTGGCATTCGGGTTGTGGCAGACGGCGCAGACTTCCGGCTTGTCGGTGCGGTTATTGCCGTGCAGCGACAGCTGCTTGTGGCATTCGTCGCACTTCTCGATGGCCACGGCATTGCGACGCGGCACGGCGTCGGCACCGTCGATGCCGAAGTACTCGATGGCGTTGGTGACCGCGATGCGATCGGTGAACACACCGTCGCCGTCGAGATCGCCGGCCGGATGGCCTTCCAGCGCCACGGCTATGGTCTCGGAGCCGCCGAGCCCGGCCGGGATCGCCGTCGGCGAGCTCACGGTGTAGACGCCGTCCCCGTCCGGGTCGGTGGCGGCACCGCCGCAGGCGACCAGGGCGTTGATGGAAATCGGCTCGGCGTTCTCGACACCATTGTCCTGGTTGTCGAAGTCGTCCGTCGTCCAGCCGATGGCGATGGCGAGGCGGCTTGTGCCGCCGGCGCAGGTCGTGAAGGCCGGGTCGTTGGCCAGGTCGTACGGTGCGCCACTCGGATCGGTCACCGAGAAATCGACCTCGACCAGCCCGCCGGTGACCACGTTGCGTGCGTCGACCACGTTATAGACGAAGTCCTCGCTCGCCTCCAGCGACGGAATGCGGTGGATCTCGGCGGTGCGCACGAGTTCGCCTTCCGGGTTCGTCGTGTTCGAGTTCGGGCCGTGGCAGTCAAGGCACTGGGAATCGTCCACGAAGTTGATGCCCGGCGGATGCTCGCCCGCCTCGATGGCCCAGTCGTCGTCGGCGTCGCCGGCGCCGTCCACGTCGTAGTGGCAGGTACCGCATGCGGCGCGGTTGGCGACCAGACGCCAGTTGCTGGCCTCGGGCGTGTCCGCGTCGCTCTCCTCGTGGCAGGTCTGGCAGTTGCGCACGTCCTGGGTAAATTCCACGTCGGAATAATCATGCACCGTATCGCGGAAACCGATAACCACGTAGCCGTCGCGGCCGACGTGGATGTTGTGGATCATCCGTTTCATATCCACGGAATTGCCGGTGTTGCCGTCGACGGACGACGGGTTGTGGCAGGTCACGCAGTAGGCAACGTCCGTGCGGGGTCCGCCGTGGAATTCGAGGATGTCGTGGCAGGCGTTACAGGTATCGTTGTCCACCACGTCGTAGGTGAACGTCGGCGCGCCGCCCGCCGGCACGAAGTTGAAGATGCCGTTGGACGAGATCGGCGCCTGGCCGCGGATCTCGATGCCGAGACGGTGGGTCTTGGTGGCATCGAAGGCCGGGCCCGCGGGATAGGCGGTCAGCGCCTGCGCGAACGTGTAGGTGTAGGTGCCGTCACTGTTGTCGGTGAACGTGCCGGCGGTCGCCGTCTCGGTGGTCGCCTGCGCATCCGTGACGCCGCCGTCGTCGCGGGTCACGTAGCTCTGCCACTCGGCGGACTCGCCACTGCCGGCCGGCGGCGGTGACAGCTGCGCGAGCACGAAGCGGATATCGCCCGCCGGCAGTCCCACCAGGCCGCGGGTCAGGTCGTCGGTGAGGCGCAGCTCCACGGTGGGCGCGCCGCCGCCCGAGGGAACGGTGACCTCGGTGACTTCGATATTGATCCGCTCGGCGGTGTCGACCGGCACCGTATTGGAAGACGGCGGAGCCGGCGGCCCCGGCGGGCCCGGTATGCCCGGTTCACCCTCGGGCCCCTGCGGACCGGGTGCGCCGTCGTCGCCCTCGCATCCCCACATCAGGAATGCCGAGAACAAGATGACTGCAAAGCGGTTTGCAGTGCTGTTGATGCCTTTCATCGCTACCGTCCCCTATGCTGCATTGAGTGGCACACGAACGCGTGCCAACTACTGGTTTGGCGCGTCTTTTGTAACAGATGGGTACTGCCGACTTCATACCGGGATATACCTATAGCTGTTGCAGCCGTGACACGGTGCACAGGCTCCGGAATCGCACACGCCCGGATGCTCCTGTGGCAGAATCGCCACACACGGCCGGCCGCCGGCCCGGCCATGGCGCGAAATACGAGGAAACCGCCCGCCATGAGATACGCAGACGACCTCGCCGACTGGCTGGAGCAACTGTTCCGCACCATAGACGACACCGACGCGGACGCCTTCGTGCAGTTCATGACGTCGGACTGCACCTACCGCTTCGGCGCGGCCGCGCCGCTCAGGGGCCACGCCGCCATTCGCGAGGCGACAGTGGGGTTCTTCGCCACGATCGCCGGGCTGCGTCACCGCCTGCACCGCACCTGGCAGGACGAGGACAGCGTCGTCTGCGAGGGCTCGGTCACCTATCGCCGGCTCGACGGCAGCGAGATCACCCTGCCGTTCTGCAATGTCTTCGTGCTGAGCGACGGCCTGATCCAGCGTTACAGCATCTACGCCGACCTGAATCCCCTGTACGCTGACTGAAGCCCGGCGGAGCGGCCGCCGGAAACCGACGGACGATATCGACATGGATGGCGCCCGGGTCAGAGAACTGCTGCGCGCCGGAGCGTTTGCGCACCCGGTCGGGGACCTGCGCCTGATCGAGACCCACATCTCCTGGATCGTCCTGACCGGGGATTACGCCTACAAGATCAAGAAACCGGTGGAGATGGGCTTCCTCGACTTCTCCAGCCTCGAATCCCGCCGGCATTTCTGCCGCGAGGAGCTGCGGCTGAACCGCCGTCTGGCCCCGGAGCTCTACCTGGACGTGGCGGAGATCACCGCAGACGACGGCGGGGCGGCGATCGACGGCGCCGGCGAGGTGATCGATTACGCCGTGCGCATGCGCCAGTTCGACCAGCGGCGCCTGGCCAGCCGCACGGCCGCCGAGGGCCGCCTCACGCCGGCCCGCTGCCGCGACATCGGGCGTACCATCGCCCGCTTCCACAACGGTCTGGAACCCGTCCGCCCGGACGCGCCGGACGGTCCCGGCACACCGACCGCCATCTTCGCCGCCGCCCGGCAGAACTTCCGCCAGATCGACGACGCCCTGCCGCCGGAGGCGGACCGGCAGCGGCTGCGGGAACTCGAGGACGCGGCGCTGGCGGACTTCGACCGGCTGGAGCCGCTCATGCAGCGGCGCCTGGCGGAGGGCTTCGTGCGCGAATGCCACGGCGATCTGCACCTCGACAACATCGTGCTGATGGACGACCGCGTGCTCCCCTTCGACTGCATCGAATTCAACCCGGACTTCCGCCTCATCGACATCCAGTGCGAGATCGGCTTCGTGGTCATGGACCTCGACAGCCGGGAGCTGCCCGGCCTGGCCAACCGGGTGCTGAACACCTGGCTCGAGTACACCGGCGACTACGCCGGCCTCGCCCTGCACACTTTCTATGACGTCTACCTGGCCATGGTGCGGGCCAAGATCAGCCTGTTCTCGGCGCTGGCCGCCGCCGACGGGGAGCCCGACCTTGCGGCCTACCGGCGCTATCTCGCCCTGGCGGCCGCGGGGCGGCGCCGCCTGCCCGGTTTCCTGTGCCTGATGATGGGGGTCTCCGGCAGCGGCAAATCGACGGTCGCCGAAACGCTGGCGGCGCGGTTCTCGGCCATCCGGCTGCGCTCGGACGTGGAGCGCAAGCGGCTGTTCGGCCTGGCGCCGGACGCCGACAGCGCCGCCGAGGGCCTGGAGAAGGAACTCTACCGGGCCGGGACCAGCGACCGGGTATTCGCACGGCTGGCGGAACTCGCCGACGATCTGCTGAGCGCCGGCCAGCCGGTGGTGGTCGACGCCACCTTCATCGAGCAGCGGCGCCGGGAGCCCTTCCGGCAGCTCGCCGCAAGGCTCGGCGTGCCGCTGCTGATCGTCCACTGCACGGCGGACGAAGCGGAGCTGGAGCGCCGCCTGACCGCGCGCAGCCGGGAGAGCCGGGAACCCTCGGAAGCCGGCGTCGCCGTCATGCGCGGCCAGCTCGGCGCCCTGGAGCCGCCGACGGCGGAGGAGATCGATCACGTGCTGGTCGTCGACACGCAGGCGCCGGAGCACGAACAGCGCCTCGCCAGCGCGGTCGAACGACGCATCACCGGACGCACGGAAGGCTAGACTACGCAGTATGGAACAGGAAACGGATCAGCGGCCACCGGCCGAACGGCGCAAGGCCGTGGTCATCGGGGCCAGCGGCTATATCGGCACGAACCTCGTACCGCGCCTGCTCGGGGAGGGCTGGAGCGTGCGCGCCACGTCCCGCAACACCGATGTGCTGGCCGCGCGCGGCTGGCGGGACGTGGAACTGATGGCCGCGGACGTACTCGACCCGGCATCGCTGCGCCGTGCCGTCGAAGGCGCGGACGTGGTGTTCTATCTGGTGCACCTGATGGCGGCCGGCGGCGATTTCGCCGAGCTGGAGAGACGTGGCGCGCACAACATGGTCGCGGCGGCCGACGAGGCCGGCGTCGAGCGCATCGTCTACCTCGGCGGGCTCGCGCCGGAGGAGCCGAAGTCCCAGCACCTGCAGGCGCGGCTGGATACGGGCGAGATCCTGCGCACCGCCGCCTGCCAGGTGGTGGAGATCCGCGCGCCGATGATCGTGGGGCCGGGCTCGGCCGCCTGGGAGGTGATGCGCGACCTGGTCAATCACCTGCCGGTGATGGTGACGCCGCGCTGGGTGACCTCCCGCTCGACCCCCATCGCGCTGGAGAACCTGCTGACCTATCTGGTCGGCGTGGCCGAGGTGGAGCTGCGCGACGACCCCGTCTACGAGGTGGGCGGGCCCGAGATCTGCACCTACGAGGAGATGATGCGCACCTACGCGGACATCCGCGGCAAGCGCATCCGCATCCTCACGCTGCCGGTGCTGACCACCCGGCTCTCCAGCTACTGGCTGCGCCTCATCACCGCGGTCCCCACGAAGATCGCCGCGGCGCTGATCGAGGGCCTGTCCCACGACTACATCGCCGAAGACGCCGCCATCCGCGAGCTGATCCCGCAGCGCCTGCTGACCTTCCGCGAAGCGGCGGAGGCCGCGCTGGAGGCCGAGCAGACCCACACGGTGGAAGGCCGCTGGGTGGAGGGCTCGCTCGCCTGTCGGGAGTGGAACCCGGATTACGCCTATTACGCCAAACGCGCGACGGGCGTCGCCGATTCCAGCGCCACGGTGGAGGCCATGTGGCAGCAGGTGCTCCTGATCGGGCGGCGCGGGGATTTCTTCTACGCCAACTGGCTGTGGTGGCTGCGGCGCCTGCTCGACTGGATGGTGGGCGGCACCTCGATGCGCCGTCGACGGCGCCATCCCACCCAGCTCAGGGTGGGTGACGTATTCGACGGCTGGCGCGTGATCGGGCTGATCCCGCGGGAGCGCCTGACGCTGCTGATGGAGATGCGCGCCCCCGGCGGCGGCGTGCTGGAATTCGAGATCGGCGCCGCGGAGACGGGCAGCCGGGTGCGCATGACCGCCTACTGGCACCCGGCCGGCGTATGGGGCCTGATGTACTGGTACGCCCTGTTGCCGGCTCACCTGTTCCTGTTCCGCGGCACCACCCGGGCGCTCGCGCGGCGTGCGGAGGCCGCCGAGCAGCGGGCCCGTCTGCGCACCGGCTGAGGGTGCCGGAACCTACGTATTGACCCCCGCAGGTCGTACCCGGATAAACGGCCCGAGGGAGGCACTCCATTTGAGATCGACCACACTGACAGACGGGGTCCGGAATCCCGGGCGCGAAGCCCGGTCCCAGCTGCGCTACGAGATCGCGAGCGGCGCGACCGGCCTCGCCCTGGCGTTGTTCATGTTCGGCCACATGACCTTCGAGGCGTCCATCCTGTTCGGCACCGTCGCCTATGACGAGATCGCCACCCTGCTGGAGGAATTCTGGATCGCCCAGCCGACGGTCATCGGCGTCATCGTGCTGTTCCTCGTCCACGCCGTCATGGCCAGCCGCAAGATCCCGGCCCAGCTCGCCGAGCGCAAGCGCATGATGGCGCTCGCCAAAGGGCTGCGCGAGTCCGGCGCCGTGGGCGGCGAGGCGTTCCGGCCGCACGTGGAATCCATGCTGTGGATCTGGCAGGTGCGCACCGGCATGATCATCCTGGTGCTCGGCAGCTTCCACCTCGTGCTGGTGGTGCTGGACGTGTTCACGCCGCTCTACGGCGAGATCCGCGGCATCGAGGCCGATGTGTCCATGGAGCGGGTCCGCGCCGGTCTGTGGGTGCTCTACGCCGCGCTGGTACTGGCAGTCACCTTCCATCTCGCCGTCGGCCTGTACCGGCTGTTCGTGAAGTGGGGCGCCGACCGCTGGCTCAGCCGCCGCACGCTCTACCGGTTGGAACAGCTGATCTTCTGGGGCGTGCTGGTCGTCGGCGTCGTCACCATCGCGGTGCTCGCGGGCGTCATCGACCCGCCGTTCGCGTTCCTGCTGGAAGGCTCATGAGCGCCGAGCGCATCGTCACCACCGATGTACTGGTGATCGGCGGCGGCCTGGCCGGCGAGCGGGCCGCCATCGAGGCAGCCGCGGCAGGCCAGGAGGTCACCGTGCTCTCCCTCGTGCCGCCGCGCCGCAGCCACAGCTGCGCGGCCCAGGGCGGCATGCAGGCGGCGCTAGGCAACTGCGTGAAAGCAGAGGGCGACAACCCGGACTGGCATTTCCTGGACACCGTGCGGGGCTCCGACTGGGGCGCCGACCAGGAGGTGGCGCGCATCTTCGCCGAGGAGGCGCCGGTGGCCGTGCGCGAGCTGGCCCACTTCGGCGTGCCCTGGACACGCGTGCGGCCCGGCACCAACACCTATTTCATCAAGGGCGAGCGGGTGGAGATCGACGAGCCCGCGGAGAAGGCCGGGCTGATAATGCACCGGGACTTCGGCGGCACCGCCAAGTGGCGCGCCTGCTATGCCGCCGCCGGCACCGGCCACGCCGTGCTCTACGCCGTGGACAGCGAGGTGGTGCGCCTCGGCATCACCGTGCGCGACCGTATGGAGGCCGTCTCCCTGCTCCACGACGGCGACCGCTGCTGGGGCGCCGTGGCCCGCTGCCTGCGCACCGGGCGCCATCTCTCCTTCCTGGCCAAGGCCACGGTCATCGCCACCGGCGGCTTCGGCCGGGTCTACGGCCAGCACACCACCAACGCCACGATCAACGAGGGCACCGGCGCCGCCATCGCGCTGGCCACGGGCCGGGTGCCGCTGGGCAACATGGAGGCGATCCAGTTCCATCCCACGGGCCTCGCGCCGAGCGGCATCCTGATCACCGAGGGCTGCCGCGGCGACGGCGGCTACCTGCTGGACAAGGACGGCAAGCGCTTCATGGTGGAGGCGGAACCGGAGAAGCAGGAGCTGGCCAGCCGGGACGTCGTCTCCCGCCACATGATGCAGCAGATGCGCGACGGCAAGGGCGTGGACACGCCCTACGGCCAGCACCTGTGGCTCGACCTCCGCCACCTGGGCGAACAGCACCTGCGCACGAAGCTGCGCGAGGTGTGGGACATCTGCCGCGACTTCGTCGGCATCAACCCGGCCGAGGAGCTCATTCCGGTGAAGCCGACCCAGCATTATTCCATGGGCGGCATCCGCACCAACAAGGACGGCGAGGCCTACGGCATGCGCGGGCTGTTCGCCGCCGGCGAGGCGGCCTGCTGGGACATGCACGGTTTCAACCGGCTCGGCGGCAACAGCCTGGCCGAGACCATCGTGGCCGGGCGCATCGTCGGCCGCCGTGTCGCCGAGTTCGCAGCGGCGGAATCCCTGGACGCGACCACCCGGCTCGCGCTGGACGGCGTGGCCGCGGCCGAGGCAACGGCCGCGCAGTGGCTCGAGCGCAGCGGTGACGGCCCGGGCGTATTCGCCATCCGCGATGCGATGGGCGAGACCATGATGCACAAGGTCGGCATATTCCGTAATGGCGGCGAGCTGGAGGAGGCCGTGGCCACTTTCCACCGGCTGCTGGACGAGTGCCGGCGCGCCGTCCTGCGCAAGAAGACGCCCGGCATGAACCCGGAGCTCACATTCGCGCTGAAGCTGGAGGGCATGCTGCGGCTGTCCCTGATCGCCGCCCAGGGCGCGCTGGCCCGCACCGAGAGCCGCGGGGCCCATTACCGCACCGACTATCCCCGCCGCAACGACGCCGACTGGTTGAACCGCACGCTGGCGCGCTGGCCCGAAGGCGCGGACGAACCCGCCCTTACCTACGAGCCGGTGGGGCTCATCGACCTGCCGCCGGGCCACCGCGGCTACGGCAGCGACGACCGGGTGGCGATGGACGAGTCCGTCGAGGCCTATAACGATACCGTGGCTGCCGGCCAGAGCGCGGAGGGCCGCCTCCCCACTCGCGAGGAGCCGGGCAGCCGAATGAACTGGGGCCACTGGAAGCACACCGGAGTGGGCGCATGAGCGAGCAGACCGGACCAGCGGTCCCCGAGCAATCAGTCTCCCGGGGCCGGCGGCTCACCTTCGAGATCTTCCGCTACAACCCGGAAGACCCTGCCTCCGAGCCGCACATGGACACCTTCGAGCTGGACGAGGCGCCCTACATGTCGCTGTTCCTCGCGCTGAACGAGATCCGCGAGCAGCAGGACCCGAGCCTTCAGTTCGACTTCGTCTGCCGCTCGGCCGTGTGCGGTTCCTGCGCGATGATGGTGAACGGCCGCCCGGCGCTCGGCTGCCGCACGCTGACCCGCGATCTGCCGGACACCATCCGCCTCTATCCCCTGCCCGTGTTCAAACTGGTCGGAGACCTCTCGGTGGATACCGGCACCTGGTTCCGCCAGATGGCCGAGCAGGTGGAGAGCTGGGTGCACGAGCGCCTGCCCTTCGACGAGAACGCCGTCGAGGAGCGCATGGACGACGACGTCGCCCAGGCGATCTACGAGGCCGACCGCTGCATCGAGTGCGGCTGCTGCATCGCCGCCTGCGGCGTGGCCAACGTCAACAGCGACTTCGCGGGACCCGCCGGCCTGAACCGGGTGGCCCGTTTCATGCTGGACCCGCGCGACAGCCGCGAGGACGCGGACTGGTTCGAGGTGATCGCGAACGAGGACGGTGTGTTCGGCTGCCTCGGGCTGATGGCCTGCCAGGATATCTGCCCCAAGGAACTCTCCCTGCTGGAGGTCTACAGCTACCTGCGGCGGAAGATGCTGGGGGCGGGACTGGCGCGCGGGTGAGGGCCTGTCCCGCGAAACGCTGGCGAACGGCTAGGCCCGGTGCGGGCCCTCGGCGATAGACATCAGGGCCCGCAGCACGTCCCGACGGCTGATCTGCCCCACCAGGCGGGTATCGTCCATCACCGGGAAGCGGCGCAGGCGCGATTCCTGGAAGCGCCGCGCCAGGTCGATGATGCTCATGTCCGCCGGCACCGTGATGACGTCCTTCGTCATGAACTCGCTGACGCGGCCGCCCCACTGGCCGTGGTAGCTGGAGTCCAGCGCCACCTTCATGCAATCGAACTCCGAGAGCATGCCGACCATGTTGCCGTGATGGTCCACCACCGGCGCGCCGGCGATGCGCGCCTCCACCAGCCGGGCCAGGGCGTCCATCACGTCCATGTCCGGCTTCAGGGTGACCAGGTTGGCGGCCATCCAGTCCTTCACCAGTACCGATCTCAAAGGCATGTTCATCTCCCCCTCTCGCCGCCCTCAGGCGCCGGCTTCGTTCTTCTTGCGCCGGCACTTACCCCGGTTTGAGCAGAGTTCGCATCCGCCGCCGCTGTTCAGCCCGCCGCAGCTGCCGCTGATCGGCTTGCGGCCGGCCATCACGCCGACCGCCATCGCGAGCATCGCGACGAGGATCACCAGGAAGCTCGCGAACGTTACCAGTACCGTCGACATCACATTACCTCTCTTTCGGCGAAGGCGGACGTCCACCGGGCCATCACGCCGTCGCCGCTGCGCACGACGAAATACGCCGCGATATCGGTCCGCTCGGCCACCTGGCCGCCGGCTTCCGGCCCCAGCACCAGCAGGGCCGTGGCCAGCGCGTCGGCCAGGGCCGCACTCTCGTCCAGCACCGTCACGGATACCAGATCATGTGATACAGGCCAGCCGGTGCGCGGGTCAATAGTATGGGAATAGCGCTCTCCTTCATATTCGAAGAAGTTGCGGTAGTCCCCCGAAGTTGCAATAGCCGTGTCGGTGACGTTGAGCACCCGGTGCACGTCCCGCCCCGCCGCCAGCGGATCTTCCACGGCCACCGTCCAGCGCTCGCCGCCGCGGTTGTGGCCGGCAACGCGCAGCTCGCCGCCCACCTCGATCAGGTAATTGTCGATGGCCGCCTGCTCCAGCACCGCCGCAACCCGGTCCACGGCATGCCCCTTGGCGATGCCGGACAGGTCGACGGCGAGCTCGGCGCGGGTTTTGCGCAGGGCCGGCGGCGCCTCGCGGCTCTCCAGCGCCGTGTAGCCCACCCGCGCCAGCGCCGCCGCAATCTCCGCTTCCGCCGGCGGGGTTACCCGCACCGGGTCGGGACCGAAGCCCCAGAGATCGACGACCGGGCCGACGGTGACGTCGAAGGCGCCGTCGCTCATGCGGCTCACCGCCTGGGCCATAGCGACCAGCGCCGCCGTGTCTTCCGAGACCGGAAACCACTCTCCCGGCGGCGCGGCGTTGAACAGCGACACCTCGGAGTCGTCCCGCCAGGTGGACATGCGCCGGTTGACGTCCTCCAGCGCGAGCTGGATGCGCCGGGTGATCTCGCCGATGGCCATGCCGTCGGGCGGGTCGACGATGCGCACGCTGTAGGTGGTGCCCATCGTGGCGCCGGTGATGCGCGCCTCTGGCGCGCCCCCGTCCCCGCAGCCGGCCAGCGCCAGCGCCGCCAGCAGGAGCGGCAGCAGTGCGAAGCGCTGTAGCCTCGCGGCCACGGGCTCAGCCGCCGAAATCGTCGAGCATGATGTTCTCGCGCTCGACCCCGAGGTCCTCCAGCATCTTGATCACGGCGGCGTTCATCATGGGCGGGCCGCACAGGTAGTACTCGCAGTCCTCGGGCGCCGGATGGTCCTTCAGGTACCGCTCATATAGCACCTCGTGGATGAAGCCGGTGGGACCCTCCCACTCGTCCTCGGGCAGCGGATCGGACAGCGCCACGTGCCAGTCGAAGTTGTCGTTCTCCGCGGCCAGGCGGTCGAAGTCCTCCACGTAAAACATCTCCCGCTTGCTGCGGGCGCCGTACCAGAAGGTCATCTTGCGCTCGGTATGGATGCGCTCCAGCTGGTCGAAGATGTGGGCGCGCATGGGCGCCATGCCGGCGCCGCCGCCGACGAAGACCATCTCCGCCTTCGTATCCTTGGCGAAGAAATCGCCGAACGGCCCGGAGATGGTGACCGGGTCGCCGGGTTTCAGCGAGAAGATCCAGGAGGAGACGATGCCCGGCGGGATGCCCTTGTCGGCGCCGGGCGGCGGCGTCGCGATGCGCACGTTCAGCATCACGATGCCCTTCTCCAGCGGGAAGTTGGCCATGGAATAGGCCCGCTCCACCTTCTCCCTGGTGTGCGATTCGTAGCGCCAGAGGTCGTAGCGGTCCCAGTCGTCGCGGAAGCGTTCCTCCACGTCGAAGTCGCTGAATTTGACGTCGTGCGGCGGGCACTCGATCTGGACGTAGCCGCCGGCGCGGAAATCGAGCTCCTCGTCCTCCGGCAGGGTGAGCTTCAGCTCCTTGATGAAGGTGGCCACGTTGTGATTGGAGACCACCTTGCAGTCGAGCTTGCGCACGCCGAATACCTCGTCCGGCACGCGCACTTCCATGTCCTGTTTTACCGTGACCTGGCAGGACAGGCGGCAGTTCTCGTCCATCTCCCGGCGGGACAGGATCGAGGCTTCGGTGGGCAGCACGGCGCCGCCGCCGGAGAGCACCTGCATCTTGCACTGGCCGCAGGTGCCCTTGCCGCCGCAGGCCGAGGCGATGAACAGCCCGGAGTCCGCCAGGCCGCCGAGGAGCTTCACGCCCACCGGCATATCCAGGTGGCGCTCGCCGTTTACCAGGACGTCCACTTCGCCCGTGGCGACGAGCTTGCGACGGGCGAGCAGGATGACCGTCACCAGTACCAGGATGATGGCCGTGAACAGGACCACCCCCAATGAGATCTGCAGTGTCGCGCTGGAAGCCGCCATCAGAGCTGTATCCCGGAAAAGCCCATGAAACCGAGCGACATCAGCCCGGTGATGATGAAGGTGATGCCGAGGCCCTGCAGCCCGTCGGGCACGTCGCTGTACTTCAGCTTCTCCCGGATGCCGGCCAGCGCCACGATGGCGAGCGCCCAGCCGACGCCGCTGCCGAAGCCGTACACGGCCGACTCGGAGAAGGTGTAGTCGCGCTCCACCATGAACAGCGTGCCGCCGAGGATGGCGCAATTCACCGTGATCAGCGGCAGGAAGATACCCAGGGCGTTGTAGAGGGCGGGGACGTAGCGATCGAGCGTCATCTCCAGGATCTGCACCAGCGCGGCGATCACGCCGATATAGCTGACCAGACCCAGGAAGGAGAGGTCGACCTCGGGCAGGCCGGCCCAGGCGAGCGCCCCCTCGGCCAGGAAGACGTTGTAGATCAGGTTGTTCACCGGCACCGTGATGCTCTGCACCGCGACCACGGCCAGGCCGAGCCCGAGCGCCGTCTCGATCTTCTTCGAGACGGCCAGGAACGTGCACATGCCGAGGAAGAACGCGAGCGCCAGGTTCTCGACGAAAATCGCTTTGACGAGGAGATTGAGATGGGCTTCCATCACATCACCTCCGTCCGATGCACTTCATGGATCTGGAACTCCGGCTCCTCCTTCTGTTCCGGTTTCCAGCTGCGGATGGCCCAGATCAGCATGCCGATGATGAAGAACGCGCTGGGCGGCAGCAGCATCATGCCGTTGCGCTCGTACCAGCCGCCTTCGCTGATCAGCGGCAGTATCTGGACGCCGAGCAGCGTGCCGGCGCCGAACAGCTCCCGCACCACGGCCACCGCGATCAGGATGATGCTGTAGCCGAGCCCGTTGCCGAGGCCGTCCAGAAAGCTCATGCCGACGCCGTTCTTCATGGCGAACGCCTCGGCGCGGCCCAGCACGATGCAGTTTGTGATGATCAGCCCGACGAATACCGACAGCTGGCGGCTGGCGTCGTAGGCGAAGGCCCTCAGCGTCTCGTCCACCAGGATCACCAGCGAGGCGATGATGGTCATCTGCACGATGATGCGGATGTTGGACGGGATGCGGTGGCGGATCAGGCTCACGCCCGCATTGGCGAAAGCGGCGACGCTGGTCAACGCAAGACACATCAGCAGCGTCGGCGCCAGCGAGGTGGTGACGGCGAGCGCCGAACAGATGCCGAGCACCTGCAGCGTGATCGGGTTGTTGTCGACCAGCGGGTCCAGAATGACTTTCTTCGCTTCTCCGTTCATGACTGCTCCACGCTGCGTCTCCAGACCTTCTCCAGATAGGGCCGGTAGGCGTCATCGCTCATCCAGTAATGCAGCAGGTTTGTGACGCCGCGGGAGGTCAGAGTCGACCCCGAGATTCCGTCCACCTGGAATATGGCGGCACCGCCCCTCGCGGTGGCGCCCGTCCAGCCGGCGGCGGCGCCCACCGTGCCCTTGGCTACACGGATGCGGATGTCCCCCTCCTCGTCATAGATGCGTTTGCCGGGCCAGTTGGCGAGCCATTGCTCGTTGTCCACCTCGCCACCGAGCCCCGGCGTCTCGGCGTGCTTGTAGAACTTCAGCGCCTGCACCGTGCTGCCGTCGGGGCCGAGGGCGATGAAGCCGTACATGGTGGACCACAGCCCCATGCCGTAGACCGGCAGGATCACCGTCTCCACTCCGCCCGCCTCGTCGCGCAGGACGTAGACCTCGGCATATTTGGCCCGGCGGCCGATGCCGGCGATGTCTTCCCCGGCCGGGATATCGACGGACATCGCGGGGTCGTTGGCCGCCTCGATCATGTCGTATTCGGCCGGATCGATCTCGTCGTGGTACTCGCCGGTGGCCAGATCCACGATGTGGGTCTCGACCATCCCGAAGCGCTCCTCGATGTCGATACCCGGCTCCAGCAGGCCGGCCACCAGGAGCACGTTCTTCTTCATGTTCAGGGCTTCATTCTGCTCCTGCATCGGTTTCAGGATCACCGCGGTGGCGGAGACCAGCACCGAGCAGACCAGTGACAGGCTCACCGCGACGATGAGCACGTTCTTGATGCTCTCCCGGTTGAACCCCTTGCGGGCGCCGCGGCCGGCGTCCTGGGCCTTGCGCTCCTCAGACACTGCGTTTCAACCTCCGCTTTATGTTCGCCTGCACGACGAAATAGTCGATGACAGGCGCGAAAATATTGCCGAACAGGATGGCCAGCATGATCCCTTCCGGGTAGGCCGGGTTGACCACCCGGATCAGCACCGTCAGCACGCCGATCAGGATGGCGTAGATCCACCGCCCGGTATCCGTCTGCGCTGCGCTCACCGGGTCGGTGGCCATGAACACGGCGCCGAACAGGAAGCCGCCCGTGACCAGGTGCCAGTGCCAGGGCATGGCGAGCATGGGGTTAGAGCTCGCATCCATCTGGTTGAACAGCAGCACCGGCACGACGAGGCCGATGATGCAGCCGACGATGATCCGCCAGGAGGCGATGCCGGTGTAGATCAGTATCGCGGCGCCGATCAGGCAGGCCAGCGCCGAGGTTTCGCCGATGGAGCCCTGGATGGAGCCGACGAAGGCCTGGGTCCAGGTAACGCCCGCCTCGGCGATGCCGGCCATGCCGTCGATGGCGGCGAGGCCGAGCGGCGTCGCGCCGGTGAAGCCCTCCGCCGCGGTCCACACCGCGTCGCCTGACATCTGCACCGGATAGGCGAAGTACAGGAAGGCGCGGCCGGTCAGCGCCGGGTTGAGGAAGTTCTTGCCGGTGCCGCCGAAGACCTCCTTGCCGATCACCACGCCGAAGCTGATGCCGAGCGCGGCCTGCCACAGCGGGGTGGTGGGCGCGAGGATCAGCGCGTACAGCAGCGAGGTGACCAGGAAACCCTCGTTGATCTCGTGGTTGCGGATGCCGGCGAAGATCACTTCCCAGAGGCCGCCCGCGGCCAGCGTGACGACATAGAGCGGCAGGAAGAAAGCCATGCCGTACATGAAGTTGTCGTAGAAGCTCGCCGGATCGTAGCCGACGCCGAGCAGCGCGAGGATGGCGCCGCGCCAGCCGTCCAGCCCGGCCACGCCCATGTCCGCCATGGCCGTGTTGGCCTGCAGGCCGAGGTTCCACATGCCCACCAGCGCGCAGGGGGTCACGGCGAACACCACCATGATCATGACCCGCTTCAGGTCCAGCGCGTCGCGCACGTGAGGCGCGTGGCGCGTGACGTCCGAGGGGGTATAGAGCAGCGTGTCCACCATCTCGTAGAGCGCGTAGTACTTCTCGTAGCGCCCGCCCTTGGCGAACAGGGGGTGCAGCCGGTCCAGGAATCGCCGCAATGGTTTCATCAGCCGTTCTTCTCGATGTCGGTCAGGTTCTCGCGCAGGGTGGGGCCGTAGTCATACTTGCCGGAGCAGACGAACGAAAGCAGCGCCACGTCGTCCTCGTCCAGCTCCAGGCAGCCGAGCTGGCGCGCGGCCTCGGTGTCGCCGACCACCAGCGCCTTCAGCAGCGGCGCCGGCAGAATGTCCAGCGGCATGACCTTCTCGAAGTTGCCGATGGGCACCATGGCCCGCGGGCTGCCGTTCTGGGAGGTCGTCAGGCGGAACCCCGCCTTCTGCAACACGGGACCGGCGTAGGCGCGTATGCCCGAGAACTTCTTCGTGCCGGGCA
>DASRVH010000052.1:0-12742 GCA_035655155.1 Woeseiaceae bacterium | reverse complement strand
CGGTGCCGAAGCGCTGTCCCGGGAGGCGGCCGAAAACACCGCCGGCATCGCGGCCGCGGCGCTGTGGCGGGATTTCGGGCCGGACGGCGGCGTGGAACTCGGCATCGAGAAGGGCATCCCGCTCGGCTCCGGCATGGGCAGCTCGGCGGCGTCCGCCGTGGCGGCCGCCGTGGCCGTGAACGCACTGCTGGACGAACCCCTGGGACACGCGGAACTGCTGCGCTATGCACTGGAGGGCGAGCGCTACGCGAGCAAGGCGCTGCACGCGGACAATGTAGCGCCGAGCCTGTTCGGCGGCCTGGTCCTGTGCCCCGCGCGTCTGCTGCCCCGGGTGATCCAGCTGCCGGCGCCCACGGGCGTGGTGTGCGTGCTGGTGCACCCGGACCTGACCGTGCACACGGCGGATTCGCGTCGCTCGCTCGGCGCCGAGTGCCTGCTGCGCAGTGCGGTCGAGCAGAACGGCTGCCTGGCGGGTTTCCTGGCGGGCTGCTACAACGACGACGTGGACCTGATCGCCCATTGCCTGCGCGATATCCTGATCGAGCCCCAACGGGCCGTGGCGGTACCCGGCTTCGAGTCCGTGAAGGCCGCGGCTTTCGCTGCCGGCGCCCTGGGCGGTTCGCTGTCCGGCAGCGGGCCCAGCGTCTTCGCCTGGGCGCGTGAGGGCGACGGAGAGGCCGTCCGCGGGGCGATGGTGGCCGCGTTCGCCGATGCGGGCATCGATGCCCAGTCCTGGGTGAACCCGCTGGATGCGCCCGGGGCCTTCGTGGAATACACCGAATGAGGTTCAGGAGCACGCGCTCCGGCGGCTCCGCCGATCTCGTCTCCGCGCTGGTCGCGGGGCTGGCGCCGGACGGCGGTCTCTATGTCCCTGAAACGCTGCCTGCATTTTCGCCCGAGGATTTCGACGGCGCGGAGACCCCGGCGCAGGTCGGCGAGATACTGCTCGCGCGGTTCTTCGCCGGCTCGGCGCTGGCCGACGCCCTGCCGGAGGTGCTCGCGGAGACATTCGGCTTCGATGTGCCGCTGCGCCCGGTGGACGGCGCCTCCACGCCGTTGTCGGTGCTGGAGCTGTTCCACGGCCCCACGGCGGCTTTCAAGGATGTCGGCGCCCGTTTCCTGGCTGCCTGCCTGCAGCGTATCGAGGACGCGCGCGGCGCCGACGAGCGCCCGGTCACCCCCGTCACAATACTGGTGGCCACCTCCGGCGACACCGGCGGCGCGGTGGCGGCCGCCTTCCATCGCCGCCCCGGCTTCCGGGTGGTGGTGCTGTTCCCGCTCGGCATGGTCTCTCCCCGCCAGCAGCAGCAGCTGACCTGTTGGGGCGACAACGTGGTCTCGGTAGCCGTGCGCGGCAACTTCGACGACTGCCAGCGGCTGGTGAAGAGCGCCTTCGCCGACGCGGAACTGGCCGGGCGCCACCGGTTCAGCTCGGCCAACAGCATCAATATCGGCCGCCTGCTGCCCCAGAGCGTCTACTACGCCCACGCGGCGCTCGCGCACTGGCGGGAGCGGGGCGAGGCCTCGTCGGTCATCGTGCCCACGGGCAACCTGGGCAACGGCCTGGCCGCCGTGATGGCGCGCGCCATGGGCCTGCCCATGGGCGACGTCGTCTTCGCCACGAACGCGAACCGAACCATCGCCGATTACCTGGAGGAGGGCGAGTACCGGGCCCGGCCGAGCGTGCGCACCCTCGCCTCGGCCATGGACGTGGGCGATCCGAGCAACATGGAGCGGCTGCGCAACCTGTTCGGCGAGGCCGACCGGCTGCGCGGCAGCGTGGAGGCCCGGGTGGTGGAGGACGACGTGATCCGGGAGCAGATCCGCCGGGACTACGCGCATTACGGTCTCATCGAGTGCCCGCACACTGCCACGGCGATGCACGTGTGGGAGACCCTGCCGGCCGAGCGGCGGGAAGGGCAGCACTGGATCGCGGTGGCCACGGCCCATGCGGCCAAGTTCCCCGAGGTGGTCGAGCCGCTGATCGGCACGAGCGTGCCGGTGCCCGACGCGCTGGCCGACCTGCTCGCGCTGCCGACGCACTACGAGGAGATCGAGCCGGCGCCCACTGCCCTGGGGCGGGTGCTGGACGCAGACGCATGACCGAGGTCGTCGACACGCTGCCGCCCTGGGCGCTGTGGGCCGTGTTCGCGGCGGCTGCCGCCCTGCTGGTGGCGCTGCTCGTCCTGCTGGCCGCTCGCCGGCGCCGGGCGCAGTCCACCGCCGGGCAGCTGGCCAGCATCAGCCACGAGATGCTGACGGACATCATCGTGCCGAAGGCGGACGACGGCGAGATCCAGATCGGCTATGCGCTGCTCACGGGGCGCGGCGTCCTGGTCGTCGAGACGAAGGAGGTGGCCGGCGTGGTCTTCGCCAGCGACCGCATGGACGACTGGACGGTGATGGCCGGCGACCGCCGCTATACCTTTGCCAACCCCCAACCGACGCTCTACGATCGCATCGCCGCCGTGGCGCAGGTGCTCGGCGACGTGCCGGTGGACGGCGTGGTCGTGTTCCCGGACGCCGCGGACTTCAGCAAGGGGCGGCCGCGGCATGTCACGACCCTGGACGGGCTGCTGGCCGACTACCCGCGCGTGGATCGGAATCGGGACTGCAGGGAGGTGGCGGCGTTCATGCCTCATTGGGATCGCTTGCGCCAGGAAGCCGTCAGCGCCCGGGTGGGCCGACTCGCCGACTGAACCCGGGATCGGTTCGGCCCGGGGGCCGGATGCCGTCGTGGCTCAGCCATCGCTCGGCAGGGCGAAGAAGCGCTCCGCGTTCGCGGTGGTCTGGCGGGCGAGTTCGTCGCGAGAGA
This sequence comes from Woeseiaceae bacterium, assembly GCA_035655155.1. Lineage (GTDB taxonomy): Bacteria > Pseudomonadota > Gammaproteobacteria > Steroidobacterales > Woeseiaceae > Lentisalinibacter. Next base: position 9,927 of record DASRVH010000052.1, on the reverse strand, counting down.
TGCCGCGGGCTTCGGCCACCGTTTCCAGCACCCAGGGCAGCCAGGCCGGCTCGTTGCGCCGGGTCTTCGGCCGCGGGCGGACGGTGCGCGGCAGCAGATACGGGGCGTCGGTTTCCAGCAACAGCTTGTCGGCGGGGATGCGCGGCACGAGTTCCCGCAGGTGCAGCCCGCGGCGCTCGTCGCAGATCCAGCCCGTAATGCCGATGTAGAGTCCCAGATCCAGGTAGGCCTCCAGCTCCGCCTCGCCGGCGGTGAAGCAGTGGGCCACGGCGCGGCTGAGGTCCGGCAGCCGCGGTGTCAGCACCTCCAGGAAGTCCTCGTGGGCGTCGCGCTGATGGAGAAAGACGGGCAGGCCGGTCCGGCCCGCGAGTTCCAGCTGTGCCGCGAAGGCCCGACGCTGATTGTCGTGGGAGGAGTAGTTGCGGAAGTAGTCGAGTCCGCACTCGCCCATCGAGACGACGCCCGGGCGGTCCGTGACGGCGAGCAGCGCGTCGCGCACGCTGTCATCCCAGTCGTCGGCGTGGTGAGGATGCATGCCGGCAGTCGCGAACAGTCGGCCTGGCCAGGCAGCCGCCAGGTCGGCCGCGCGCTCGCTGCTCTCGACGCTGCTGCCGGTCACCACGATGCGGCCCACGCCTGCCGCCGCCGCGCGCTCGAGCACTGCCTCGCGGTCGTCGTCGAAGCTGTCGTGGGCGAGATTCGCGCCGATGTCGATCAGGTCGAGCTGGTCCATGGTCCGCCTCGCTGCCGGTGGAGGCACACCCTAATGGCAGGCCTGCGGCCAGACAAGTCGGCGTGACCGTCACCTCGGGGCGTGACCCCGGGCCTTCCCCGGGCCTTCCCCGGGCCTTTCTTGGGCGAGAGCCGGCGAGGTCCGGGAAAGTGACCTGGCGCACAGGGCGAGAGGCCGATTCGGGTTAGGCTTCCCGGATGGCAATCCCATCCCGCAGACGTCAACTTGCGCGGCATCTGGCTCGGCATCTGGCTCGGCATATGGCGCGGCATCTGGCAATGGTCCTGGCCGGCGCCGGGCTGGCGCTGGCCGCCCCGGCGCAGGCGGCCGTGGACATGGACGAGCTGTCCGACGCGGCCGCGCGCATCCAGTTCGCCGTCTTCGAGGCGGACTTCGACATCCTCGACCGGCTCGCCACGGAGCTCGCGGACGAGCGGGCCCGCGGCGGTCTGAAGCCGCTGCTGCACTACCAGGCGGCCTATGCGGCCTACCGGGCCGGCGAGCTGGCCCCGGCGGCGGGTCGGGCGGACAGTCCGTACCTGGAGCGCTGCGAGGAGCAGGCCCTGGCCGCGGCCGCAGAGGCGGAGCGGGAATTCGCCGACGCCCTGGCGCTGGCGGGCGCCTGCGCGGCCCTGGACGCATCCCGCAACCTGACGGCGCTGCTCTCGGCGACTCGGGCGCGCCGCCACCTGCGAGCGGCCCGGGAGTTCGAACCGGACAACCCGCGTGTCCTGCTGCTCGCCGCCGTCAGCCTGATCCGCCAGCCGTCGATCGCGGAGGGCTGGGGCACGCCGGCGCAATTGCTCGATCGTGCCGCCGAGCGCTACGCCACGGGCTTGCCGCCCGCCCGGGGCCGGCCGGACTGGGGCGAGGCCGAGACGGCGGCCGTGCGGGCCGAGTTGTCCATGGCGGCCGGCGAGGTGCTGGCGGCGCGCGATGCCGCCGAGCACGCGCTCATGCTGGCGCCCGATTATCGCCGTGCCCGGGCCGTGCTCGAGAAACTGAGCGCATCGGCCAGATAAGCCGCCCGAAACCGCCTTCCCGAGTCTTGACGCCCGCGCGGACATGCCGCAGGGTTTCTTCCTTTCCCGTTTTCCGGGATGGGGAGAGACCATGCACACACGCTTATTCCGTTCGGCGCCGCTCCGGTGCGCCCTGGCCCTTCTGCTGGCCCTGTCGGCCGGCGGCTGCGAGGTGGGCGTCAACAAGGACGTCGCTATTGCCGGCGGCGAGCGCAGCTCCGGCGCGGCAGTGATCAACGGCCGCATCGACGTGGGCCCGGGCGCCGAGGTGAGCGGCGAGCTGTCCACGGTGAACGGGCGCGTGAACGTCGATCGGGAAGCGGCCGTCGCCGGAATCAATACGGTGAACGGTGCCGTCACGCTCGGCCCGGAGGCCAGCGCCCGCAGTATCAATACCGTGAACGGGGACGTCACCCTCGGCGAGTCCGCCCGGGTCGAGCGGCAGGTCGAACTCGTGAACGGCGATATCCGGCTCGGCGTCGGCGCGGAGGTCGGCGGCGACCTCCGCGCCGTCAGCGGCAGCATACGCCTGCGCGATGCGCGGGTGGGCGGCGACGTGACCACCGTGTCGGCCGACGTCACCCTCAGCGGCAGCAGTGTGATCGGCGGGAAACTGCGGGTCGACAGCGGCGGCGGCATGACCGGCGGGGTACCGCGCATCGTCATCGGCCCGGGCAGCCGGGTGGAGGGCGTGCTGGAATTCGAGGACGAGGCGGAAGTCTACGTGAGCGAGGACGCCGAGATCGGCGCCGTGCAAGGCGTACTCGGCGAGGAGGACATCGTCCGTTTCGCTGGCCCGGAGCCCGCGCTGCAGTGAAGTCGGATCAGCTGTCGCTGTTCTCCCGCCCGGCGCCGTCTGCCCCGGCCGAGGATTTCGTGGTGCGGGAGAGTCCCCGGGCGCGGCGCATGTCGATAAAGGTCTTCCCGCGAGGACGGGTGGAGGTGGTGACGCCGCGCCGCGCCAGGCCCCGGGACGTGGAGGCGTTCGTGCGCGAGAACCGGGCCTGGATCGATCGGGCCCGCGCCGAGTTCGCCGTGCGCTACCCGGCCGAGGACCCGGCGCCGCCGGAAGCGATCCACCTGCCTGCCCTGGATGCGGGCTGGCCGGTGCACTACCGGGCGCGGGAGGGGCGGACCGTGCGTTGCCGGGACCTGGGGGACCGGCTGGTTCTGAGCGGGCCGGTGAGCGACGACGCGCTGGTGGTCGGCGCCCTGCGGCGATGGCTGGCAGGCCGCGCCCGCGATCACCTGGGCCGCCGGCTGGAACAGCTCTCGGCCATCACGGGGTTGAGCTACCGGCGCTTGCAGATCCGCGCGCAACGCACCTGCTGGGGCAGCCACTCGGGCCGCGGCACGATCAGCCTGAACTACTGCCTGCTGTTTCTGCCCCCCGAGCTGGTGCGCTACCTGCTGATCCACGAGCTCTGCCACGCCCGGCACATGAATCACTCGCCGCGCTTCTGGCAGCTGGTCGGCCGCCTCGAACCCGACTACCGGCGCCTGGACCGGGAACTCGGCGAGGCCTGGACCCGGGTGCCCGCCTGGCTGGGGCTGTATTGAGACGAGGCAGCCGGCGTCATCACCTGCTCTGCTTCTGGGCGGGGCTGCCGCTGCTCTCCCCGATTGCGATCGGGCAGGGTCTCTGGACCCGGCGTAACGCGATGCGACTGCCGCCGGTGCTCGAAGATACCACCGCCGGTGTCCGGCCTGAGCATGGGCCCGGCAATTCCTCCGGAAACCCCTCCGAGGACGAGACGCCGCTGCGCCTGCTCGTGGTCGGCGAGTCCACCGCCGTGGGCGTAGGGGCTACCCGGCCCGAGGCGGCCCTGGCGCCCCGCCTGGCGGAAGTCCTGTACCGGGAGCAGGGCCGGGCGGTGCGCTGGCAGGTGGTGGGGGAGAACGGCATCCGCGCGGCGGGGCTCGCGCGGAAGCTTAGCCGTCACCGGGACCTGCTCGACGCCGACGTGGCCGTGGTCCTGCTCGGCGCCAACGACACCAGCGGACTCAGCAGTATGCGGCGCTGGCTGCGGGATCTGTCGTCGGTGCTGTCGCTGCTCGGCGAGCGCTGCGAGCGGATCTTCGTGGCGCCCGTGCCGCCGTTCCATCTGTTCCGGCTGCTGCCGTATCCGCTGCGCTGGCTGCTGGGCCACCGCGGGCTGGCGCTGTGCGACGCCCGGCGGGCCCTGGCCCGGCCCGGACGCGTGATCGTGATGGAGGGCGAGTTCCCGAGGGAACGTCGCTATCTGGCCGCGGACGGCTACCATCCGTCGGACGTGGCCTACGAGACTTGGGCGAGACAGATCGCCGAAGTTATTAAAAACAACAGGTTGTCGGGTATTATTGAGGTGCCGCCTCAGCCCTGATCCAGGAGATCTCTGAGGTCGATGACCGCCGCATTGGCCCGGGAGAGGTACGAGGCCATCACCAGGGAGTGGTTGGCGAAGATGCCGAAGCCGCCGCCGTTCAGCACCATGGGACTCCTCAGCGGCGCAAGGCTCGCTTCCAGCTCCCGGATGATCTGGCGCAGGCTCACGGTCGCATTTTTGTCGTCGAGCACGTCGGCGAAATCGATCTGGGCGGCGCGCAGGAAGTGGATCAGCGCCCAGGCGTTGCCGCGGGCCTCGAAGAAGACGTCGTCGAGTTCCAGCCAGGGCGTCTTCACGACCACCTCGTCGTTGGCGCCGGGGCTGACGGCGGCCGCCGGTTCGCCGGCGGTATCGGTGTTGACCCGGCTCTGGCCCACGCTGGCGGTGAGCCGCTGGGAGAGGCTGCCGAGGCGCTTCTCGATCTGAGCCAGCCACTCGCGCAGGTTGTCGGCGCGGGCGAAGAAACGCGCCTCCGGAGTCTCGGCGCCGGTGAGCCGGTCGCGGTAGCTCGTGAAGCCGGCGATGGCCTCCCGGTACTGGCTCTCGGTGGCGGGCAGGATCCAGGAGTTGTTGTCGAAGAAGAACTTCGGCTCCGCCACGGCCAGATCCGGGTCCTCGGTGGACTGGGACTGGGAGCGGCTGTAGTCGTTGCGCATAACCCGTGCCAGGTCCCGTACCTGGGTCAGCACGCCGAATTCCCAGTTGGGGATGTTGTCCAGGAACACGCCCGGAGGCGCGACGTCGTTGGTCAGATAGCCGCCGGGCTTCTCCAGCAGCGTTTCGGCCACGCGGATCAGGGTGTCCGTCGTGGCGTAGCCCACCGGAGCCGGCTCGCCGTCGATCTCGGCATTCACCCAGAACGGATCGGGCGTGCGCGACCAGTACCAGGACAGCCCCAGCATGAACACCAGGAACACGCCGAGGACGATCAGTCCGGCGTTGCGCGCGGCGGGCGGCAGATTGCCGGGCTTCAGTTTCTCCAGGACCATTGACGCTTCCCCTGTTCCTTCAGTGCTCGTGTTCCGCTTGCTGCAGTGATTCGACCACGGCGGGCAGTACGGTTCCCGCCGGCCCCGAGATTACATGATCCGCGGCACGGGTGAGCGGCGTGGGGTTCGGGTTGATCTCGACCACCGGCACGCCGGCTTCCAGCGCCTGCTCGGCGAGGCCGGCCGCCGGGTAGACCAGCGAGGACGTTCCCACCGAGAAGAACAGGTCGCAGTCGGCCACTGCGGCGAATGCCCTGTCCAGCGCGTCCTCCGGGATGGCTTCGCCGAACCAGACCACCGCCGGGCGCAGGCCGGCGCCGCAGGCGGGGCAGGGCGGCGGTCCGCTCGTCTCGTCGCCCTGATCGCCGTCATGGCCGGCCTCGCCGCGAAAGTCGCAGCCCGGGGCCGGGCAGATGTCCGTCAGCAGGTTGCCGTGGAATTCCACCACGTCGCTACTGCCCGCCCGTTGATGCAGGCCGTCCACGTTCTGGGTGACCAGGGTCAGCCGCGGCACCAGCGTCTCCAGTTCCGCCAGCGCGTAGTGCGCCGGATTCGGCTCCACCTCATGCACGAGACGCCGGCGCCACTGGTACCACTGCCAGACCAGGGCGGGGTCCGTGGCAAAGGCCTCGGGGGTGGCGAGCTGCAGGGGGTCGTAGCGCTCCCACAGCCCGCTCATCGCGTCGCGGAAGGTCGGCACGCCGCTCTCCGCAGAGACGCCGGAGCCGCACAGCACCATCAGGTGGCGCGACTCCCGCAGCGCCCGGACGAGCGCTGCGGGGATCTGTGGGGCGATCGTTGGTACGGAAGCGCCGATCGCGATCAGGCCGCCCGCGGGCTGCCGGCAAGCTGGCGCAGGACGTAGTGCAGGATACCGCCGTGGGCGTAGTAGTCCTGCTCCTTCGGCGTGTCGATGCGCACGATGGCCTCGAACTCGATCGGCTCGCCCTCCGCCGGCGTGGCGGTGACCTTCACCGTCTTGCCGGACCGCTCGGCCAGGCCGGTGATGTCGTAGGTTTCGGTGCCGTCCAGGCCGAGGCTCTCCGCATTCTCGCCTTCCTTGAACTGCAGCGGCAGCACGCCCATGCCGATCAGGTTCGAGCGGTGGATGCGCTCGAAGCTCTCGGCGATGACCGCTTTCACGCCCAGCAGCAGGGTGCCCTTGGCAGCCCAGTCACGGGAGGAGCCGGTGCCGTACTCCTTGCCGGCGATGACCACCAGCGGCACGCCGTCTTCCCGATAGCGGAGCGAGGCGTCGTAGATGCTCATCTCGTCGCCGGAAGGCTGATGGCGGGTCCAGCCGCCCTCGGTCCCGGGCGCGAGCTTGTTGCGCAGGCGGATGTTGGCAAAGGTGCCGCGCATCATTACCTCGTGATTGCCGCGTCGCGAGCCGTAGGAGTTGAAGTCGCCGGGCTGCACGCCCTGCTCCTGCAGGTACTCCGCGGCCGGGCTGTCCTTGGCGATGCTGCCGGCCGGGGAAATGTGGTCGGTGGTGACCGAGTCCCCGAGCAGCGCCAGCACCCGGGCGCCGCCGATGTCGGCGATGTCGGCGGGCTCGGCGCTCATGCCCTCGAAGTAGGGCGGGTTCTTCACGTAGGTGGAATCCTCGTCCCACGTGTAGATCTCGCCCTCGGGCACGTCCAGCCCGTTCCAGTTCTCGTCGCCGGCAAAGACCTCCGCGTAACTCGAACGGAACATCTCGGAGTCGATGTTCTGCAGGATCATTTCCTGGATCTCTTTCTGGGACGGCCAGATGTCCTTGAGGTAGACCGGCTTGCCGTCGGCGTCCTCGCCGATGGGATCGGCGTAGATGTCCACGTCCATGGTGCCGGCGATGGCGTAGGCGACCACCAGCGGCGGCGAGGCGAGGAAGTTCATCTTCACCAGGGGATGGATGCGGCCCTCGAAGTTGCGGTTGCCGGAGAGCACGCTGCAGCCCACCAGGCCGGAAGACTCGACGGCCTCGTGAATCTCGTCCTTCAGCGGACCGGAGTTGCCGATGCAGGTGGTGCAGCCGTAGCCCACCAGGTAGAAGCCCAGGGCGTCCAGGTCGTCCATCAGCTCGCACTTCTCCAAGTAGTCGGTCACCACCTTGGAGCCGGGGGCGAGACTGGTCTTGACCCAGGGCTTCACCGTCAGGCCGCGCTCGCGGGCGTTGCGGGCCAGCAGACCGGCGCCCACCATGACCGCGGGATTGGAGGTGTTGGTGCAGCTCGTGATGGCGGCGATCAGCACGGCGCCGTCGCTCATCTCGAACTCCCGGCCTTCCATCTCCACCTTCGCCTCGCCGCTGCCCTTGTCGCCGCGCTCCTCGACCATCGGGCCGAGGACCTCCCGGTAACGGGTCTTCGCGTTCTTCAGCGGGATGCGGTCCTGGGGCCGCTTCGGTCCCGCCAGGCTGGGGACCACGTCGCTCAGGTCCAGTTCGAGCACGTCGGTGTAGTAGCCGTCCGGCTCGCCTTCCTCGCGCCACAGGCCCTGTTCCTTCGCGTAGGCCTCGATCATCTCGATGTGCGCCGGGTCGCGGCCGGACAGTTCGAGGTAGCGCACGGTCTCGCCGTCGATCGGGAAGATGGCGCAGGTGGAACCGAACTCCGGCGACATGTTGCCGATGGTGGCCCGGTCGGCGAGCGGCAGGTGGGCGAGGCCGTCGCCGAAGAACTCGACGAACTTGCCGACCACGCCCTTCTCGCGCAGCATCTCGGTGACCGTCAGCACCAGGTCCGTGGCGGTGGTGCCCTCGGACAGGCGGCCGCTCAGCTTGAAGCCGATCACCTGCGGGATGAGCATGGTGATGGGCTGGCCGAGCATGGCGGCCTCCGCCTCGATGCCGCCCACGCCCCAGCCGAGCACGCCCAGTCCGTTGACCATCGTGGTGTGGGAGTCGGTGCCCACCAGGGTGTCCGGGTAAGCGGAGAGCTTGCCGTCGGTCTCCTTCTCGAACACCACCCGGGCCAGATACTCCAGGTTCACCTGGTGGACGATTCCCGTGTTGGGCGGCACCACCTTGAAGTTGTCGAAGGCGCTCTGGCCCCAGCGCAGGAAGGAGTAGCGCTCCTTGTTGCGCTGGAACTCGATCTTGTTGTTCAGGTCCAGCGCGTTCGCGGTGCCGTAGCGGTCCACCTGCACGGAGTGGTCGATCACCAGCTCCGCGGGCGACAGCGGGTTGATGTCCGCGGCCTTGCCGCCGAGGTCGACCACCGCGTCGCGCATGGCGGCGAGGTCTACCACCGCAGGCACGCCGGTGAAGTCCTGCAGGATCACGCGGCTCGGGGTGAAGGAGATCTCCTGGCTGGGCTCGGCCTTCGGATCCCAGTTGGCCAGCGCCTGGATGTCCTCTGCGGTGACGTCACGGCCGTCTTCGTGTCGCAGCAGATTCTCGAGCAGGATCTTGAGCGAGTAGGGGAGTCTGGCGACGTGCCCTTCGCTGACGGCGTCGAGCCTGAAGATCTCGTATTGCTTGCCGCCGACCTCGAGCGTCGAACGAGCGCCGAAGCTGTCCTTCATAAATCCTCCGGTGTGTGCAACAGGGCCGTGTGACGGGCAGCCGGTTGGAAAGTGGTTGATCCAGAGCCGGCAATTATAACGGATCAGGAAGCGGCGCGCCGTCCGTGAGCGGCCGTACGCGGCCCGTCTCCGGCTTCTTCGAGACCTCGATGGCCGCTCATTCCCTGCGCTTCGCGGATGCGCCCGCCGCCGAGGCATACCTCGCCCTGGTAGAAGACCACGAACTGCCCCGGCGCGACTGCGCGCTGAGGTGAGGCGAACCGCACCTCGACCCTGTCCCCGGTGCCCCGGCGCACGCTGCAGGCCTGGTCGGTCTGGCGGTAGCGCACCTTCGCACTGCAGGCGAGGGTGCCGCCGTCGGCCAGCTCCGCCGGCGGGCCGCCGATCCAGTGCAACGAGCCGGCGCTCAGGGATGCGCTGTAGAGCAGCGGGTTATCCGATCCCTGCACGGCCACGAGGGTATTGGCGGCGAAGTCGCGCGCGGCGACGTACCAGGGCGCGTCGCCGGCCTCGCGCCGCCCGCCGATGCCCAGACCCTGGCGCTGGCCGGGGGTGTAGTAGGGCAGGCCGTGGTGGCGGCCGATCTCGCGGCCGGCCTCGTCCACGATGGGACCGGGATCTGCCGCGACGTAGCGGGACAGGAACTCGCGGAACGGGCGCTCGCCGATGAAGCAGATGCCGGTGCTGTCGCGCTTGTCGTGGGTGGGCAGGCCATGGTCCCGGGCGAGGCGGCGCACCTCGGCCTTGGTCAGGGCTCCCAGCGGAAACAGCGCCTCGGCGAGAGCCTCCGCCGCCACCTGGTGCAGGAAGTAGCTCTGGTCCTTGCCGGGATCGGCGCCTTTCAGCAGCCGCGGCGGATCGTCGTGCTCCACCCGGGCGTAGTGGCCGGTGGCGATCAGCTCCGCACCAAGGCGCCGGGCGTACTCGCGGAACACCCCGAACTTGATCTCCCGGTTGCAGAGGACGTCCGGGTTCGGCGTGTAGCCGGCCCGGTAGTCGGCGAGGAAGTCCTCGAAGACCCGCTCCCGGTATTCCGGCGCGAAATTGACGTGGTGCAGGGGGATGCCGAGGTGCTCGCACACCCGCCGCGCGTCCTGCAGTTCCTCCGCCGCGCTGCAGTAGCCTTCCTCGTCCTCGTCCCAGTTGGTCATGTGCAGCGCGTGCACCTCGTAGCCCTGCTGCGCGAGCAACAGTGCCGCCACCGAGGAGTCCACGCCGCCGGACAGCCCCACGACCACGCGGCGGTTCTTGTTCGCCGTTTCCGTCATGGCATGGATTCTACCGCGGCGCCCGCTGCGCGGGCGAGGCGG
>DASRVH010000051.1:0-30699 GCA_035655155.1 Woeseiaceae bacterium | reverse complement strand
TGCCTCGGCCGGCTCGGCCCCGGGCTCGAAGCCGGCCAGGATGGAATCCATCATGGCCGAGACCCGATCGCCGTGGACCGCCGAGATCACCACCGGATCGCCCAGCCCCAGTGCATGGAATTCGCTCGCCGCCATGTCGCTCGCCAGGCCCTCGCCCTTGTTCACGGCGATGGTCACCGGCACGTCCCGGCGGCGCACCAGGTCCGCCACGTGCTCGTCAGCGGCGGTGAGGCCCTCGCGGGCGTCGACCAGGAAGACGACCCGGTCCGCCTCTTCCAGTGCCTTCAGCGTCTGCTGCTCCATGAGCTCGTCGATGCCCTCGCGGGCACCGGCCAGGCCGCCGGTATCGATGACGATGTAGGGGACGGGGCCGAGTTTGCCGAAGCCGTACTGGCGGTCCCGGGTGAGGCCCGGGAAGTCGGCCACCAGCGCGTCGCGGGAACGGGTCAGCCGGTTGAACAGGGTGGATTTGCCGACGTTGGGTCGTCCGACGAGTGCGATGACGGGCAGCATGATGTGATACCGGCGGTCCCTGGCGTTACCCGGACCGGCGGCGGCCCCTTACTCCCCGCCGCCGTCCGGCAGGGCGAAGCCGACCAGGCGGCCGCTCTCCGTCTGGGCGTAGATGCGGCCGTCCTGGACGTAGAGATCGCCGCTGATGCGGGAGTTGTCAACCCGCTCGCGGGCCTGCATTTCGCCGGAGCGCGCGTCCAGCCAGTGGAGATAGCCCTCGAAATCGCCCACCACGACCGAACCGGTCATGGGCGCCGGCGTGGAAAGCCCGCGGCGCAGCAGCGCGTCCTGGCGCCAGTACTCGGTGCCGTTGGCGCGCGACAGTGCCACCACCTCGCTCTCGTCGGTCACCAGGTAGACGCTGGTGAAGTCCACGCCGAGGCCGGAGTAGCTCGACAGCTCGCGTGACCACAGGGCGGAGCCGGATTCCAGCGCCAGCGCCGCCACGCGGCCCTGGTAGCCGGCCACGTAGATGTCCTGGCCGATGGCCGCGACCGCGCCGTCGATGTCCACCAGCCGGTCGAGATCGGTGCTGCCCTGGGGCGGCGTGATGGTCTGCTCCCACAGCACCTCGCCGTCCAGCAGGGAGGCCGCCAGCAGGCGGCCGTTGTCGAAACCGCAGACGACGGCGTCGGCCACCAGCACCGGCGCGGAGGTGCCGCGCAGGGTCAGCGGCGGCACGCTCTGCTCGAGCTGCCAGAGCTGGCTGCCGTCGTCGCCGGCCAGCGCGAGCAGGCGCCCGTCGGCGGTGCGCAGCACGACCCGGTTGCCGCCCACGGCAGGCCGGGCGAGCACCTCGCCGGCGATGCGGACACGCCAGAGTTCCCGGCCGTCGCCGGCGGCCAGCGCGATGACGTCGCCGTCGCTGCCGGCGACCACCACCCGTCCGTCACCGACGCCGGGCCCGGCGGAGAGCTGAACCTCGAGCCGGGTCTCCCACAGCCGGTCCGAGCTCTCGCCCTCGAAGGCGTGCACCCGGCCGTCGCGGCTGGCCGCGAAGACGCGCGTGCCGTCGCCGGCAGGAGCAAGCGCAAGCCGCAGATCTTCCGCGCCGTCGCCGAGACCGACGGAGAGTACCCGGCGCGTATCCAGCGTGGGCCGGAAATCCACGAGTTCCGCCGGCGGCGCGACGGCCTCGTCGCCGCCGCCGAATATGCCGCAGCCGCCGAGCAGCAACGCGGCGGCCAGCGTCGATACGCGCGCGGGCGCAGCCCTCACGGTGCGCCTCCCTCCGGCGTCCCGGTGACGGCCTCGGCCACCGCGGGTGCGCCCAGCTCGTCCAGTTTCATCTGCACGAGCCGCGTGTCGACAAGCGGCGGGTCCCCCGGCTCGGCGATCGCCGCCGTCCAGGACTCCCGGGCCTCCCCGGCGCGGCCGAGGGCGAACTGCGCATCACCCCGGAGCTCGAGGAAGCGCGGCCGGAACGCGCCGGCATCCGGGACGTCCAGCACCGCGAGCGCCTCCTCCGGCTTGTCCTGGTAGAGCAGCACCCGCGCGAGGCGGTGGCGCGCGATCAGGCTGACGGGCGGCTCGCCGTCCTGCACGAGGGCGCGCAGCTCGGTCGCCGCCGGCTCGCTCTCGCCCTGGTCCATGTAGAACTTGGCCATGGCGAGGCGCGCCTGCAGCGCATAGGGCGTGGCGGCGTATTGCTCGGCAAGGGTGGCCGCATGGGCCTTCGCATCGTACTCGCTGCCGTTCTCCACCGCGGCGACGAGCTTCTCGAACACCGCCGAGGCCGACTCGGCCTCCTCGGCCTCGTGCGCCTGCCACTGATTCCAGCCCACCAGGCCGCCCACGCCCAGCACGATGCCGGCGATGATGAATTTGCCGTTCTCCTGCCACCAGTTGCGGATGGCTTCGACGGTTTCCTTCTCGGATAGATCGTTCACTGTCTCTGACCCTTTCTCGTTGAGTGCCGGCCGCGGGGGGCCGACATTCTAAACCTTCTCACCTTGCCGCGTCCCGTCGCCGTCCAGCCGCTCGGCGAGCACCGCCGCCAGCTCGTCGAAAGCGACGCTGCGCTGGGGTTCGTCCGTCCTCAGCGGCTTCAGGCCCGCCTCGCCGGCGGCGATCTCGTTCTCGCCCAGGACGACCGCGTAGCGCGCACCGCTGCGGTCGGCGCGCTTCAGCTGCGACTTGAAACTGCCGCCGCCGGCATTGACCTCGACCGCATGCCCCGGCAGGCCGTCGCGCAAACGCTCGGCCAGCGCGAAGGCCGTGGCCGCGGCCGTCTCGCCCACGGCCACCACATAGACGGCCGGCGCGCTGTCGGGTTCCGCGCCGCCCTCCTCCTCGAACAGGGCCACCAGCCGCTCCATGCCGAGCGCCCAGCCAATGGCCGGCGTGGGAGCGCCGCCCAGGTGCTCGACCAGGCCGTCGTAACGCCCGCCCGAGCACACGGCGCCCTGGGCGCCGAGCGCATCGGTCACCCATTCGAAGACGGTGCGCGTGTAGTAGTCCAGGCCGCGCACGAGTCGCGGGTTCACGGTGTAGTCGACGCCGGCGGCCGAGAGGATACGCTGCAGCTCCGCGAAATGCGCCGCGGACTCGTCGTCCAGGTGCTCGGTGATGTCCGGCGCACCCGCCACGACATCCTCCATCCCGGCGTTCTTGCTGTCCAGGATGCGCATGGGGTTGGTATCCAGGCGGCGGATGCTGTCCTCGTCGAGCCGGTCCCGATGCGCCCGGAAGTATTCCACCAGCACTTCTCTGTAATGGCCCCGCGAGGCCGGCGTGCCCAGCGAGTTGATCTGCAGCCGGATGCGGCGGATGCCGAGCCGCCGCCAGAGACGCGCCGACATCAGGATCATCTCGGCGTCGATGTCCGGCCCGGGATAGCCGAGCGCCTCGACGTCGATCTGGTGGAACTGCCGGTATCGCCCTTTCTGCGGCCTCTCGTAGCGGAACATCGGGCCGGTGGTCCACAGGCGGTGGCGCTGGTTGTGCAGCAGCCCGTTGCTGATGGCCGCGCGCACGACGCCCGCCGTGGCCTCCGGGCGCAGGGTGAGGCTGTCGCCGTTGCGGTCCTCGAACGTGTACATCTCCTTCTCGACGATGTCCGTGACCTCGCCGATGGAGCGTCGGAACAGCTCGGTGTACTCGAGCAGCGGCAGGCGCATCTGGCGGTAGCCGTAGGACTCCAGCACGTCGCGCACCGTGTCTTCCAGGTGCTGCCAGCGGCCGGTGTCCGGCGGCAGCACGTCGTTCATGCCCCGGATCGGGCGTACCTTCGCGCTCATGGATGCCCTCCGACGGCCGGGCCGCTCACGAGCCCGGCACCGTGATCCGTGCCGTACGGCCCCGCCGGTCCGCCGGGTCGATGGGATAGGGTTCGCCGTCCACCTCGATGCTCGCCGCATCCGCGTTGCCGAGAACGAGGGATACCGGCGGGACCGCGCTGAAACGCCGCACCTGGCCGCCCCGGGCGATGCCGGCGTAGAGCCGCTCGCCGTCGCCGTCGGTGACCTGCAGCCAGCATTCGTCGGTGAAGCTCAGCGTCAGGGCCAGTTCCGCGGGGCCGGACTGCGGCGGCTCGGGATCCGCACCGACGGCTTCGGCAGCGCGGCCGACGGGCGCCGGCGTCGGCTCGGCCGACGCGGGCGCCTTGTCTGCAGCAGTGTCATCGGCCGTCCCGCTTGTCGTCTCCGAAGGCAACAGTCGCGCGTCTCCCGCCACCGTGGCGGCGGCGCCGGCAGGCGTATCTTCGCCGCGGGCGGGCAGCAGCGGCTCGCCCGCGCCGTCGCCGGCCACCTCCGGCGCCGGCTTCAGCACGGCCCCGCTGAAGGCCCACCAGCCGAGCAGCCCCATGAGGCCGACCAGCAAGACGAGCAGCACTGCCTGCACGGACGGCACGAAACGGGGACGCGCCGGGGGAGACTTGATGACCACCGGCGGCGGCCCGGCGGCGTCGCTGAGTTCGTCGAAGCCGGCCAGCACCTCTTCCTCGGAGACGTCGACCAGACCGGCGTAGCGGCGCAGGTAACCCTTGGTGAAGACCGGGGCGCTGAAGACCTCGAAGCGGTTGGACTCGAGGGCGCGCAGCGTGTCGGCATCCAGGTGCAGTTCCCGGGCGATCTCGTCGAGGGAGATGTTACGGTCCTGCCGGGCGGCCTTCAGCCGGGCGCCGGCCTTCGGTCCGGGGGTAGCGGGCGTCTCCGTGCCGCCGTCGACCTGCTCTTCCTCGCGCGACTCCTCCCGGCCCTCCTGACCCGCCTCGTCCCGGCTCATGTCGTCACGAGTCATCGGACTCCTCGTTGAGCCGCAGCGTCTCCCCCGAAGCAGGGAATTTCTCCCGCAGCACCGCGGCATGGCGGGCCGCCGCCTCACGGTCGCCGAGCGCGCGCTCGGCCTGCACGCCGATCCACAGGATCTCGGGCGAGGCCGGATGCTGGGCCAGATAGCGCTGCACGAACGCCCGGGCGCGCAGGTAATTGCCCCGGTCTACGCTCAGCGCCGCCATCTGCAGCAGTGCCTCGCTGTATGACGGATTGCGCTGCAGCGCGCGGCGGAAGAACTGCTCCGCCTGCACGTAGTCCGGTTTCTGCAGCAGACAGACGCCGGCATTGGTGAGCGCCGCCGCCGGCGTGCCGTAGCGGGAATTCGACGCGGCGCTGGCGAAATAGTCCATGGCCTCGTCGTAACGCTGGCGCTTGCACAGGAACACCGCATAGGTGTTCTGCACGCTGGCGTCATTCGGCGCGAGCCGCACCGCCCTGCGGTACTGATCGTCGGCCAGCTCGATATCCCCCTGGCGGTCGTACACCAGTGCGAGGGTGGAGCGCGCCACCGCGAGGTCCGGGTCCTGTGAGACCGCCCGCTCGAGCCGCTCGCGGGCCAGTTCCAGGTTGCCCTGGCGGATGTACTCGGCGCCCAGCTCGTAGTTGATGCGCGCCGCCTCTTCGGGCGAGCCCTCGGAGCGGGGCTTGCCGGTGTCGGTCGTGACGCAGCCGGCGAGCGCCAGCGCCGCCGCCATGAGAAAAGTCCTCGGCAGGGTCTTCCGCAACGCCACTAACCTCATCGGCTTCATCCTCCGGACAGCGCCCGCCTGGCGGGCTTCTCGCTCAGCCGGATACGCACCCGGTCGGTCACCTGGCCGGCCAGCTGGCCGCAGGCGGCGTCGATATCGTCACCGCGGGTACGGCGCACGGTGGCCACGATGCCGCGGCTGCGCAGTCGGTCGCGGAACTCGTCGATGACCCGGGCCGGCGAACGGTGGAACTCGATGCCCGGGAAGGGATTGAAGGGGATCAGGTTCACCTTCGCCGGCCTGTCGCGCAGGAGTTTCGCCAGCCGGTCCGCGTGGGCCGGCGAGTCGTTCACGCCGTCCAGCATCACGTACTCGAAGGTGATGTGCCGGTTGCTGCGGGCCGCGGCGTAGTCCCAGCAGGCATCCAGCAGCTCGGCGATGGGGTGCACCCTGTTGATGGGGACGAGGCGGTTTCTCAGCTCGTCGTCCGGCGCATGCAGCGACACGGCGAGCGAGACGTTGCACTCTTCGCCGAGCCGGCGCAGCTGCGGCACCAGGCCGGAGGTGCTCACGGTGACACGGCGGCGGGACAGCCCGTAGGCAAAGTCGTCGATCAGCAGCCGCAGTGCGGTCACCACGTTGCGGTAATTGGCCAGCGGCTCGCCCATGCCCATGAAGACCACGTTGGTCACGGCCGGGTCGCCGTTCGGCCGCGGCTCGAGTTCGCGCTGCGCCAGCCAGACCTGGCCGATGATCTCCGCCGCGGTGAGATTACGGTTGAAGCCCTGCTTGGCCGTGGCGCAGAAGGCGCAGTCCAGCGCGCAGCCCACCTGCGACGAGATGCACAGAGTGCCCCGGTCCGGCTCGGGTATGAACACGGTCTCCACCGCCTGTCCGCCGCCGGCCGCCGTCAGCCATTTCACGGTGCCGTCCGCGGACTGGTGCCGCGAAATGACCCGCGGCAGCGAAACCGAGGCGGTGAGCCCCAGCGCGGAGCGCAACGACTTCGCCAGATCGGTCATCTCGCCGAAGTCGGTGATGCCCCGGCGGTGCAGCCACTGCAGCAGCTGGCGGGCACGGAACGGCTTCTCGCCGAGACCGGCGAAGAAGCCCTCCAGCTCGTCCCGGGACAGCCCGAGCAGTTCCTGTCTTTCCGCGGGGGTGCTCATGATCCGGCTCTCTGGCGGCGATCAGCCGCGGGTACGCTCGCAGACGCCGTCCGGGAAGAAGAAGGCAATCTCCTGGGCCGCCGTCTCCGCCGCGTCGGAGCCGTGCACCACGTTCTCCTCGATGCTCCTGGCGAAATCGGCGCGGATGGTGCCCTCGTCGGCCTCCGCCGGGTTGGTGGCGCCCATGAGTTTGCGGTTCGACGCGACGGCGTCCTCCCCTTCCAGCACCTGCACCATTACCGGCCCGGAGGTCATGTAGGAGACCAGGTCCGGGAAGAAGGGACGCTCCTTGTGGACGGCGTAGAAGCCCTCGGCCTGATCCTTCGTCAGGTGCAGCATGCGCGCGGCCACGATGCTGAGACCGGCATTCTCGAACCGGCGGTAGATCTCTCCGATGATGTTCTTCTCCACGCCATCGGGCTTGATGATGGAGAGCGTGCGCTCACGAGCCATGGTCTTTCCTTCGTTGTCTTGTCAGAGGGTACTTGTAGCGGGTACGAAAAACTCCCGGCCCGCGTGCGGGTCGGGAGCATAAGCTATTAATTTTACTCGGCTTAGCCGGGCTCGGCAACGCTTTCAGACGTTGAAGCTCTCGCCACAGCCGCACTCGCCCTTCACGTTCGGATTGCGGAACTTGAACGCCTCGTTCAGCCCCTGCTTGACGAAGTCCACTTCCGTCCCGTCGATGTAGGAGAGGCTGTCGCCGTCAACGACGATCTTGACGCCGTGATCCTCGAAGACGTGGTCGCCGTCCGCGATCTCGTCGGCGTAGTCGATGACGTACGCGAATCCGGAACAGCCGGTCTTCTTCACGCCCAGGCGCAGGCCCAGCCCCTTGCCGCGGCTGCCGATGTGGCTTCTTACCCGCTCCGCTGCGGATTGTGTCAGTGAGATGGTCATATCCGTTCTCGCTTAACCTTGCTCGCTTATCTGTGTTCGCCGATTCATCGATCGTTGCAACGATCGTCGGCGTCTTCCCCGGCCGCCAGCGCCCGGCCGAGTTCGGCCAGCGCATCTTCTACGACCAGCAGACTGCCCGTTTTCTCCGCCGGCGCTGCCAGCGCCCCGGCCATCGCGGCCGCATCCAGCGCGCCCAGGCCGGCGACCGGCCCGCCTTCGGCCTGCCGGCAGGCCCATTCGCAGGCCGCGATGACCCACGGACAGCCGAGCGCGCCGTAGCGCATGCGGACTATTCTACCGTCCGCGACCCCGGCGCTGAAAACGACTTCCACGCCGCCGGTGCGCCCCCGGGCACGGCCGCTGGCGCCTCCCTCCACCTGCCCGGCGTGGGAGGCCTCCCGGAAAAGGGTGAGGACTTCGGCGCCGTAATTCAAGCCGCGCGGCCTCCCAGGGGCGCGGCGATGCGCCGCAGACGGCCCACCGCGCCGGTGAATATCCCGACCGCCCGGTCCACTTCGTCCGCCGTCGTGTAGCGGCCCAGACTGAAGCGCACCGAGGCGCCGGCCAGCCGATCGTCGCGGCCGAGCGCCCGCAACACGTAGGAAGGCTCGCCCGAGGTGGTATTGCACGCCGAGCCGGACGCCACCGCGAGCGGCTCCAGCGATGCGAACAGACTCTCCCCGTCCACGCCCGCCACGCTGACGTTGACGATGCCCGGAATCCGCTCGGCGCCGCCGCCGTTGACGAGAACGCCGTCCACGTCGGTGAGGCCCGCGGTCAGGCGGTCCCGCAGCTCGGCCAGCCGCGCCCGTTCCCGCGGCAGCTCCTCCCGCGCCCGCGCGGCTGCGGCACCGAGCCCCACGATCTGGTGCACGGGCAGCGTACCGGGCCGCAGGCCCCGTTCCTGGCCGCCGCCGTAGAGGAGCGGCTGCACCTGCACGCCGGGACGATCCGCGATGTACAGCGCCCCCACCCCCTTCGGCC
Source organism: Woeseiaceae bacterium (assembly GCA_035655155.1). Taxonomy (GTDB): domain Bacteria; phylum Pseudomonadota; class Gammaproteobacteria; order Steroidobacterales; family Woeseiaceae; genus Lentisalinibacter. Next base: position 22,167 of record DASRVH010000051.1, on the reverse strand, counting down.
CGTAGAACTTGTGGGCCGTCAGGGCCAGGAAATCGACGGGCAGGCGCGCGAGATCGATGGGCAGTTTGCCCACCGCCTGCGCGGCGTCCACGTGGAACGGCACGCCCCGCGCGCGGCACAGTCGGCCGATGGCCTCGACGTCGTTCACCACGCCGGTCTCGTTGTTCACCCACATCACCGCGGCGAGCACGGTGTCGTCCCGGAGCGCCGCCGCGACCGATGCCGGGTCGATGCGGCCCTCGCCGTCGGGCTCGAGCCAGGTCACCTCCCAGCCCTCTCGCTCGAGGCGGCGGGCGGCGTCCAGCACCGCCTTGTGCTCGATGCGGGTGGTCACCAGGTGGCGGCCCCGGTCGGCGAAATACCGTGCGGCGCCGATGACGGCGAGATTGTCCGCCTCGGTCGCGCCGGAGGTGAAAACCAGTTCCCCGGGGCGGGCGCCGAGCAGCGCGGCGAGTTCCGTGCGCGCGGCATCGACCGCCGCGGCGGCGCGCCGGCCGGGCTCGTGCATCAGCGAGGCCGCATTGCCGTACACGCCGTCCCGGCCGAGGCAGCGCGCCATGGCCGCGGCCACGGCCTCGTCCACCGGCGTGGTAGCCGCGTAGTCCAGGTAGATGGTGCGGGCGTCATTCACGGTCGCGTCTCCGCTCGGCGGGCGCCAGCGAGGCCAGTATGCCCCGCAGGATGTTGATCTCGTTCATGTCCGGTTCGGCACGCGCGAACAGGCGCCGCAGCCGCTTCATCAGGTGCCGGGGATTGTCCGGGTCGAGGAAGCGGGCGGCGAGCAGCAACTCCTCCAGGTGGCGGAAGAAGTTCTCCATCTCCCCGGCGGTCGCGGGCCGCACCTCCCTTTCCGGCGGCTCGCGGCCGGACGCGCGCTGCATCTGCACCTCGTAGGTCACCACCTGCACCGCCATGGCCAGATTCAGCGAGCTGAACTCCGGCGCCGTGGGGATGTAGAGCAGCGCCTGGCAGCGGGCGAGATCGTCGTTGCTCAGGCCGGATTTCTCCGGGCCGAATACCAGCGCGACCGGCCCGGACGCGGACTCCGCCGTGGCCTTCTCCGCCGCCTCCCGGGCGCTCAGCTCGGGCCAGGCGATGCTGCGCTGGCGCGCGCTGGCGCCGGCCACCCACACGCAGTCGGCGACGGCGGCCTCCAGGGAGCCGACCACGCGCGCCGCCGCGAGCACGTCCTCCGCGCCCGACGCCCGGGCCGTGGCCTCCTCGTGGGGGAAACTGCGCGGGGCCACCAGCACCAGGTCGCCGAGGCCCATGTTCTTCATGGCACGCGCCGTGGCGCCGATGTTGCCCGGGTGGGTCGTGCCCACCAGTACGATGCGGATCGTCATGTGCCGTCGTTCGTCTCGCTCGCTGTCCGGTCTGCTATTCTACCGCCCGCAGCCACACTCCCCGCCACCGGATACGAACCGCGCATGCAACCACTCGCCAACATCGCCGCCATGGCGGCACGCAAGGGCGGCGACATGCTGCTACGCCAGCTGAAGCAGCTCGACCGGCTCAAGGTGGAGACCAAGGGCCGCAACGACTACGTCAGCGAGGCCGACCGGCAGGCCGAGGCGGTCATCGTCGACACCATCCTGAACCACTACCCGGACCACGCGATCCTGGCCGAGGAAGGCGGTGCCCGCGGCGAATCCGACCACGTCTGGATCATCGACCCGCTGGACGGCACCACCAACTTCCTGCACGGCTTCCCGGTATTCTGCGTCTCGGTGGGCCTGCAGATCCGCGGCCGGCTGGAACACGGCGTCATCTACGACCCGCTGCGCCAGGAGATGTTCACGGCGTCCCGCGGCGAGGGCGCGCAGCTGGACGGGCGCCGCATCCGGGTGACGAACCGCCGCGACCTGGCCGACGCCCTGATCGGCACCGGCTTCCCGTACCGGCGGGGCACCGCCGGGCTGGACCCCTACATGGCGCTCCTGAAGGACGTCATCCGCACCTCGGCCGGCGTCCGCCGGCCGGGCGCCGCGGCCCTAGACCTGGCCTACGTGGCCGCCGGTCGGCTGGACGGGTTCTGGGAGACGGGGCTGAAGCCGTGGGATCTCGCCGCCGGCGCGCTGCTCATCCGCGAGGCGGGCGGGATCATCAGCGGCCTGGACGGCAGCGAGGGCTTCATGGAGACCGGCCACGTGCTCGCCGGCAGCCCGAAGATCTACGCGGCGCTCGCCCGGCTGACCGCACCCCACCTCGACGGCCTCCTGGCCTAGAGGGCCGCCCCGGCCCCGGAGCGGCCCGTCAGGGCAGCTCGTCGACCTCTTCCGGATCCTTCTCCGGCGGCATCAGGTCCTGGGCGCTGACGCCTAGCTCCAGCGCGGTGGCGCTCGCCGTGTAGATGGACGAATACGTACCGATGATGATGCCGACGATCAGCGCAATGGAGAACGGCCCGATGGCCTCGCCGCCCAGCACCAGCAGCGCCGCCAGCACCAGCAGCGTGGTCAGGCCCGTAATAATGGTGCGCCCGAGCATCTGGTTGATCGAGGTGTTCATGACGTCCACCGGCTCGAGGCCGCGCAGCTTCAGGAAATTCTCCCGAATCCGGTCGAACACCACCACGGTGTCGTTCAGCGAGTAGCCGATCACCGCCAGGATGGCCGCCAGCACCGACAGGTCGAAGGGCAGCTGGAACAGCGAGAAGAAGCCGAGCGTGATGATGACGTCGTGGGCCAGTGCGGCGACGGCGCCGGCCGCGAAACGCCACTGGAAGCGGAACATTACGTAGGCGAAGATCATGATCAGCGTGAAGATCATGGCCAGCCCGCCTTGCTCCGTGAGCTCCTCGCCCACCTGGGGGCCGACGAAGTCCACGCGCCTCAGTTCCACCGCCGGCTCGTCGGCCTGCAGCACGTCGCGCAGGTCCTCGCGCACCTCGGTGCCGCTCACGCCTTCGCGCGGCGGCAGCCGCACGAGCACGTCCCGGGCGGTGCCGAAATTGGTGACCTCTGCCTCGGGGAAGTCCGCCTCGGTCAGCACCCCGCGGATGCGCTCGAGATCGGCGGCCTCCGGGTAGCCGAGTTCCAGCAGGATGCCGCCGGTGAAATCGATGCCGAAGTTCAGCCGCTGCACGGCCAGCGAGCCGACGGAGACGGCGATGAGCACCAGCGACAGGATGATCGCCGGCCAGCGCCGGCCCATGAAGTCGATATGGGTGTTGTCTGGCAGCAGCTTGAGGCTCATACCGGCACCGTCTGGATTCGCCGGGAACCGTAGACCGCATTGACCACCGCCCGGGTCCCGATGATGGCGGTGAACATGGAGGTGATGATCCCGAAGGTGAGCGTGATGGCGAAGCCCTTGATGGGACCCGTGCCGAAGGTGAACAGCACGATGGCCGCGATCAGCGTCGTGATCTGGGCGTCGGCGATGGAGGAGAAGGCCTTCTCGTAGCCGGCGTGGATCGCCGCCTGGGGCGAATTACCGTTGGCGACCTCCTCGCGTATTCGCTCGAATATCAGCACGTTCGCGTCCACCGCCATGCCCACCGTGAGCACGATACCGGCGATGCCCGGCAGTGTCAGAGACGCCTGGAACAGCGACAGCAGCGCGACGATCAGAACGAGGTTGGTGAACAGCGCCAGGTTGGCGATGAGGCCGAAGGAGCGGTAGTACACGGCCATGAACAGCACCACCGCGAGGAAGCCGATGGTCACGGCCATGAAGCCACGGTCGATGTTCTCCTGGCCGAGACTCGGGCCGATGGTGCGCTCCTCCACCTTGAAGATGGGCGCCGCCAGCGAACCGGCGCGCAGCAGCAGCGCCAGGTCCCGCGCCTCGGCCGGGTTCAGCCCGCTGATCTGGAACTCGTTGCGGAACACGCCGCGGATGGTGGCGACGTTAATGATCTCCTCGGAGCGCTGGGTGACGTACTCGATGTCCCCGTTGCGCTCGACCACGTCCCGGGTGCTCTCGATGAACAGCACCGCCATGGGCTTGTCGATGTTGGCCCGGGTGGTCTTCAGCATGCGATCGCCGCCGGCGGCGTCCAGGCGGATGAACACCGCCGGCCCGCCGTCCTGGGAGAAGCCGGAACTGGCGTCGACGATCTGGTCGCCCGAGGCGATGACCTCGCGCTTCAGGCAGGTGTCCGGACCGTCACGGAAGGGGTAGCGCTGCGAGCCCAGCCCCGAGCAGTCCTCGTCCACCAGGCGGAACTCCAGCGTCGCGGTGGCGCCCAGGATGGCGTCGGCCCGCGCCGGGTCCTGGATGCCGGGCAGCTGGACGACGATGCGATCGACGCCCTGGCGCTGCACCAGCGGCTCGGCCACGCCCAGCGCGTTCACCCGGTTTCTGAGCGTGGTGGTGTTCTGCTCGATGGCGAAGTTCTGGCGCTCGCGGATCTGCTGCTCGGTCATGGTCACCAGCAGAGACTTGCCGTCGCCGCCGTCGGCGATGTTCAGGTCCTGATCCGCGTTGCGGATGATGCGGCGCGCCTCGGCGAGATCCTCGGCATCGCGCACCTGCACGCGCACCCTGTCGTCCTCCACGCGCACCCGCCGGGAGATGCCGGCCTCGGTCAGCCGGGTCTCGAAATCCTCGACGTACATCTCGAGCCGCTTGCGGATGGCGGCCTCCATGTCCACCTCGTACAGGAAGTAGACGCCGCCGCGCAGGTCGAGTCCGAGGCTCATGGGCTCGAGCCCCAGGTCGCGCACCCAGGCCGGCGAGCGCGACGCCAGCGTCAGCGCCACGGCGTAGTCGTCGCCGACCGCCTCGCGCAGCGCGTCGCTCGCCTGCAGCTGCCGCTCGACCCGGTCGAAACGCATCACCACGCGGCCATCGTCCAGGTAGGCGGCGTCGGGTGTGAGCTCCTCTTCCACCAGGAGATCGCGGAAGCGCTCCACCATGGAGGCATCCAGAGGCTCCGCGTCGGTGCGCGCCACCTGCAGGGCCGGCACCGTGCCGAACGCGTTCGGCAGCGCGAGCACCGCGCCGAGGGCGACGATGCCGATCACGAGGGCATACATCCACGCGGGATATCGATTCATGGCGGACCAGAAGGGTTCGGAAGTTTGGATCCGGCGATCAGCCGGCGCTCTCCACCGTGCCCTTGGGCAGCACGGCGCTGATGGTCTGTCTCTGCACTTTGAGTTCGACGCCGTCGGCCACCTGGATGGTCAGGAACTGCTCGTCCACCGAGGTGATCTTGCCGAGGATGCCGCCGGCGGTCACCACTTCGTCGCCGGACGACAGCTGGGAGACCATCTCCCGATGCTGCTTCTGGCGCTTCTGCTGGGGCCGGATGAGCAGGAAATAGAAAGCCGCGAACAGGATGATCATCGGCAGCAGGAAGCCAAGGGGGCTCTCCTGGGCCGGCGCACCCTGCGCCCAGGCATTCTCGATCAGGAAATCCATAATGACACCGTCTTAGCGGGGATACGGCGCGCTATTATTACACAACACGCGGCCCGGTTGTCCCGTGCCGCGCCAGGAACTGCGCGGCGAACGCCGCGAAGGTGCCGGCCTCGAGCGCGGCACGGATGCGGCTCATCAGCCGCTGGTAGAAATGCAGGTTGTGCAGCGTCGCCAGCCGGGGCCCCAGCATCTCGTTGCATTTGTCGAGGTGGCGCAGGTACGCGCGGCTGTAATGGGTGCAGGTATAGCAGTCGCACTCGGGGTCCAGGGGCCCCAGGTCCTCGGCGTAGCGGGCGTTTCGTATCTTCAGCGTGCCGGCCGAGGTGAACAGATAGCCGTTGCGCCCGTGGCGGGTCGGGATCACGCAGTCGAACATGTCCACGCCCCGGGCCACCGCCTTGACGATATCCGACGGCGTGCCCACGCCCATGAGATAGCGCGGACTCCCGGCCGGCATGCGATGGGCGATCGCGTCCAGCACGGCGAGCCGCTCCTCCTCGCTCTCGCCCACGGACAGCCCGCCGATCGCGTAGCCGTCGAAGCCGGTCTCGACCAGTCCGGCCAGCGAGGCCTCCCGCAGGGCGGGGTACATGCCGCCCTGGACGATGCCGAAGACCGCCTCGCCGCGCTCCGGTTCGCGCTCGCGCAACTCGTCGAAGGCGCGGCGGCTTCGCGCCGCCCAGCGCAGGGACAGCTCCATGGACTCCCGCGCCTCGCCCTCGCCGGCCGGGTACGGCGTGCACTCGTCGAAGATCATGGCGATGTCGGAGTTCAGGGCCTGCTGCATGGCCATGGCGCCTTCCGGCCCCAGGAAGATCTCGTCGCCGTTGACCGGCGAGCGGAAAGTGACGCCTTCCTCGCTGACCTTGCGCAGCGCCGCGAGGCTGAACACCTGGTAGCCGCCGGAATCGGTCAGTATGGGGCCGGTCCAGTTCATGAACTCGTGCAGGCCGCCGTGCGCGCGCAGCACCTCGGGGCCCGGCCTCAGCATGAGGTGGAAGGTATTGCCCAGGATGATCTCGGCGCCGGTGCCCGCCACCTCCTCCGGCGTCATGGCCTTCACGGTGCCGTAGGTGCCCACCGGCATGAAGGCAGGCGTCTCCACCGTGCCCCGGCGGAATGTGAGGCGGCCGCGCCGGGCGGCGCCCTCCCGGTTCAGCAGCTCGAAGTTCACGCCCGCGGCTCGAGCGCGCCGGGCGCCGGCCAGACGAGCATGGCGTCGCCGTAGCTGTAGAAGCGGTAGCGGCTCTCCACGGCGTGGCGGTAGGCCGCGAGCACGTTGTCCCGGCCGGCGAAGGCACTGACCAGCATCAGCAGCGAGGACTCCGGCAGATGGAAGTTGGTGATCATGGCATCGACCACCCGGAACCGGTAGCCGGGCATGATGAACAGCTCGGTCTCCCGGCGGCAGGGCGCGAGCCCGCCGTCGGCCGCGGCGGTCTCCAGACTGCGCACGGCCGTCGTACCCACGGCCACCACCCGCCCGCCACGCTCGCGGGTGCGGCTCACCGCGGCGCAGAGCGCCTCGCTCACGTGCACCCGCTCGGCATGCAGTCGGCCGGTGGCGATGCTCTCTTCCCGCAGCGGCTGGAAAGTGCCCGCGCCGACGTGCAGCGTGACGAAGGCGCGCTCCACGCCCGCGGCCTCCAGGGCGCCGAGCAGTGCCTCGTCGAAATGCAGGCCCGCGGTCGGCGCCGCCACCGCGCCCGGCTCCCGCGCGAAGACCGTCTGATAATCGTCCCGGTCGCCGGCGGTGTCCGGGCGGCGGATGTAGGGCGGCAGCGGCACGTGGCCGTGGCGCTCGAGGTGGTCGAGCACCGGCACGTCGAAGACGACCCGGAACAGATCGCCCGCCCGCCCCGTCACCGTCGCGGCGGCGCCGCCCTCCAGCGCGAGCGAGGCGCCCGGCCGCGGCGACTTGCTGGCTCGCAGATGGCACAGCGCTTCGCGTTCCGCCAGCACGCGCTCCAGCAGCAGCTCGACGCGGCCGCCGGTCTCCTTGCGGCCGTGGATGCGGGCCGGGATCACGCGGGTGTCGTTGAACACGAGCAGATCACCCGGCGAGAGCAGCGCGGGCAGTTCGCCGACCGCGGAGTCGACGAGCGAACCGTCGCCCTGCAGCACCAGCAGACGGCTGGCGCTGCGAGGGCGGGCCGGCTCGTGAGCGATCAGCTCATCGGGCAGCTCGTAGCTGTAGTCCTGCGCGCGCATGGCGGCGCATGGTATCAGACCTCCGGCAGCCGGAAGCCCGCCTCCGGAGGCGCTGCCGGAGCCCGGTCGGGCGGCGCCGCGGGCGGCGGTATGGGGGGCAACGACGGCAGGCGAGGGAGCGGCGCGAGCGCGCCCTGGCTCGCCGGTATCTGCACCGCCAGTTTGCGGCTGCGCTGCTCGCGCATGATCTCCAGCTCGAGCTCCTCGCCCTCCTCGTAGGAGCGGAGTATCCGGATCGCGTGGGAGACGGAGCCGGGCTCACGGCCGCCGATGCGGCGGATGACGTCGCCGTCCTCGAGCTTCAGCGCAGGGTCCGACGGCGCCCTCACCACGAGCAGCCCGCTGTCGGTGCCGAAATAGCGGCCGAGGCCGGGCGAGAGCTCCACCAGCTCCATGTCTCCCCAGGGTCGGGCCGGACCGAACCAGACCATGGGCGCGTCGGCACGGAAGTCGAAATCGAAGTTCGCGCCGTCGCCGAAGAACGTGAACGCCTGGGCCTCCTGATCGCGGGTCTTCACCCCCAGCGCCAGTTCCTGGCCGTCCCGGCGGAGCTCGATGTCGATGGTATCGCCGGGTTCGCGCTCGGCCAGGGCCTCGAGCAGGCGGCGGTTGGCGGCGGCGGGGTCTTCGGCGGCCAGGGACTCGCCGTCGACGGCGGTCAGCACGTCGCCGGCGCGGATGCCGGCTTCCGCGGCCGCGCTGCCGGGCGAGACGCCCAGCACCTCGACGCCCTCGACGGGCCCGTCGCCCTCGTCGGAACCCCCGCCGATGCTGACGCCCAGCACGGGACGCCGGGCCGAGGCGATGACGCCGCGGGCATACTCAAGCGCGCCGGGCACCACGCCGGAGGTGATCTCGGCGATTTCCCGGGCCGCCTCGGCCAGGCGCTCCTCGGCGGCGGCCAGGCGTTCCTCGGCGGCACGCAGCCGCTCCGTCTCCTCCGCGCTGCGGGTCTCGTCGGCCGCCCGCCGTTCCTCGCGGATGATGATGCGCCGCTCGGCGGCCTCGTCCCGCTCGACCTCCCACGCGCTCTCCTGCGCCGCCGCAGGCACGCTCGGGCCGGACAGGCCGAACGCCAGCAGCAGCACGCTCAGGCCCGCTGTCCTCGTCTTCATCGTGTCACTCCCGGTCGATTACCAAACAATTACCCGTCAATCGCAAATCGATCATCGATCGTCGGCAGCCGTCAGGCTGCCGTCGCGCCGGCCGCGAGCGCGGCCGCCTCAAAGCACCACTCTTCGTGCCTGCGCGTAACGCAGCTGCACCAGTGAATTCATGAGCTGCACCCGCTCGCGCCACAGCGCCCTGGCCTCGGCCTCGCTCAGCGGGCGCTCCGGGAAACTCAGCTGCTGGTCGATCATGGCGATGCGGTCCTCCAGTGTCGCGATCGTGCTCGCGGTGCTGGCCCGCATCACCCGCGGCGTCTCGGGGGCCGCGCGCAGCGCCTCCTCCAGCAGGCGGGAACGGGCCATCAGGCTGCCCAGGCTGGCGTCGTTCTCGGCCGGGGTGGCGGCGAAGCCGGTCTCGTCGACCGGCACCGGTTCCTCGGCGGGCGACGTCCCGGACAATGGCAGGTCGAGCAGCGCGAAGACCACCGTCGCGGCCACCGCGCCGGCCGCCAGCCATTCCAGGTCCCGCCGCACGCGCCGCCGCCGCGGCCGCCTCACCAACCCCTCGCGTTCGGCCCGCCTGCGGGTCTCCCGCCATGCGCCGCGGGGCGGTTCGTGCTGCGGCAGCCGGCGCAGTGCTTCCGCCAGGTCCCGGTCCGTCTGCGTGCTCTTCTCTTCGTACATCTTCAACCTCCCGGCAGCGCCCCGGTCGCCCGGCTCATCGCATCGCCCGGCTCGCCGGCACCGCCATCCAGCAGTCCGCGCAGGCGCCGGTGGGCGCGGGACAGCTGGGACTTGGAATAGCTCTCGGTCTTCTGCATCGCCATCCCGATCTCCCGGTGGGTGTAGCCCTCGACGTCGTGCAGCCAGACCACCACCCGACTCTCGGCCGGGAGGCTCGCCAGCGCCGCCTCCAGGTCCATGCGCAGGCCCACCGAATCGGCCACCGGCGCGCCGCCGTCCACCGGCTCGTGGCTGTCGCCGTCGCCGAACTCGCCGGCCCGCCGGTTCCACGCCGAGCGCAGGTGCATCAGGCACTTGCTCACGGCGATGCGGCGCACCCAGGTGGCCAGCGAGGCGTCGCCCCGGTAACGGGGCAGGCTGCGCATCACCTCGATGAAGGTCTCCTGCAGCATGTCCTCCGCGGCCGCCGGCGCCTTCACCAGCCGCAGCGCCAGCGTGTACACGGCAGGCGCCAGCGCCCGGTACAGGGACTCGTGGGCACCCGCATCCCCGCGACGAGCGCGGCGGATGACCGCTTCATCCACACTGATGCCTGCAAATCCCGACATGTCGACAGCTCTTGATGCGCGAGGGGAGAGGATCGTCGCAACGATCGTCACATTGCTGGTCGGAACCACGGTCGCAAAGTACGTCGCGAGGTGGCCTGGTGGGCGACCGCAACCTATACTAGCGCCCTCCTGCCGGGATGGCGGAACTGGTAGACGCGCTGGACTCAAAATTCAGTGGGGTGACCCGTGTGGGTTCGAGTCCCACTCCCGGCACCACAAGCAGCAGCCCGCGGCGCGGACGGCCCGCCATCCGGCGATACGCCCGCCCCGCGGCATCTCCCGTGTTCTCCTGTATGAAATATTGTTCCAACTGCGGCAGCCTCGTCTCTAAGACCATTCCCGCGGGCGACAACCGCGAACGCTGGGTCTGCAGCGAGTGCGACTACGTGCACTACCAGAACCCCAGGATCGTGGTCGGCTGCGTGCCGGCGCGGGGCGGCGAAGTGCTGCTCTGCCGCCGGGCCATCGAGCCCCGGCTAGGCTACTGGACGGTGCCCGCCGGCTTCATGGAACTGGGCGAGACCATGGAGGAAGGCGCGGCCCGGGAAACCCTGGAGGAGGCGCTGGCCGAGGTGGAGATCGGGCGCCTGTTCGCCACCGTCGACGTGGTGCAGGCAGGCCAGGTGCACGTGTTCTACACGGCCCGGCTGCTGGGCGGCTTCGGCGTCGGCGACGAGAGCCAGGAGGTGGCCCTGTTCGCCGAGGCCGACATCCCCTGGGACGAGATTTCCTTCCCCAGCGTGCGCTTCGCCCTCGAGCGCTACTTCGAGGATGCCGGCAGAGACCGGGGCGTGCACAGCCACAAGGCGCCGCGTATCAGACTCTGAGCGGGCTCCGAGCGGGCTCTGAGCGCGCGGCGGACTCTATGGCATAATCCGGCCTCCGCTCCGGCGGGTCACGGTTCAAGAGTCAATCGAAGTAACGAGGTAACAATGACCTTCGTCGTCACCGAGAGCTGCATCAAGTGCAAATACACGGACTGTGTCGAGGTCTGCCCGGTGGATTGCTTCCACGAAGGCCCGAACTTCCTGGTCATCGACCCCGAGGAATGCATCGACTGCACGCTGTGCGAACCGGAGTGCCCGGTGGAGGCCATCTACTCCGAGGACGAGTTGCCCGCAGGACAGGAGAAGTTCCTGGAGCTGAATGCGGAACTGAGCCGGGACTGGCCGGTGATCACCGAGGCGAAGGATCCGCCGGAGGACGCGAAGGAATGGGAAGGCGTCCCGGACAAGCTGGAGCACCTGGAGCGCTGAACCTGGAGCGCTGAACCTGGAGCGCTGAGCCGCGCTCCCGCCCGTCACTCCCCGCCGTTGCCCTCCAGCCGCTCCAGCAGCTGCGCCGGCGGCAGGTAACCGCTCACCAGTTCCCCCGTCTCGGTCACGATGGCCGGCGTGCCGCGCAGGCCGATGTCGCGGCCGAGGTCGTAGTGGCGCTGCACCATGGACGCGTCGCACTCGCGGGACTGGACCGGCTGGTCGTTCTTGGCCCGCGTGAGCGCCGTGTTGCGGTCGTCGGCGCACCATACGCTCTCCGCCTTCTGCCACGACGCCTGACCGGGGCCGCTGCGCGGATACAGCAGATAACGCACCGCGATGCCCGCCTCGTTGTACTCGTCGATCTCGCGGTGCAGCTTGCGGCAGAAGCCGCAGTCGATGTCCGTGAAGATGCTGACCGTATGCTTCGGATCCGCCGGGCCGAATACGATGGCGTCGTCGTCGGCCAGCGCATCCATCACGCGCCGGCGCTCGCCGTTCATGGCAGCCTCGGTCAGGTTGGTGCGGGTCTCGAGGTCGATGAGGTCGCCCTGGAACAGGTAGCGGCCGTCCGTGGTGACGTAGGCCACCAGCACGCCCTGCCGGATCTCGAAGAAGCCGGGGATCGGACCCTCGTTGATGCTCTCCGCATCGAGCTGCGGGAACCGCTCGGTGATCTGCGCCCGGACGCGTGCGAGATCCTCGTCCGCGTCGGCCAGGGCTGTGACGGGTGCCAGGCCGGCGGCCAGCGAGACGCCGAGCAGGACGACGGCTGAGAGAATCGGCAACAGCGATCCGATGACACTACGCATAGAGAGTCCTCTGATTGACGGTTGACCGGCCGCGCCTGGGGCAGGCCGGGAGCATGGGGAATGGGACAAGGCGATTCACCCATCGTTCCCGCCGGGGCCGGGCGCCGCGCATTGTAGCAGAGGGTGCGCCGGGACCCGGCAGTCCGGCCGGGTCAGGCCGGATCAGCCCCGCGGGTGATGCGCCCCGTGCAGGTCCTTCAGCCGTTCCCGCGCCACGTGGGTGTAGATCTGCGTGGTGGACAGGTCGCTGTGGCCGAGCAGCAGCTGCACCACGCGCAGGTCCGCGCCGTTGTTCAGCAGGTGGGTGGCGAAGGCATGGCGCAGTGTATGGGGGGAGAGCTTCTTCTTCACGCCGGCTTTCTGGGCGTAGCGCTTGATAATGTGCCAGAAGGCCTGCCGGGTCATGCGGTCGCCCCGGCGCGTGGGGAACATGTAGTCGGTCTGGCGCTCCAGCAGGATCTCCACCCGGGGCCCCTCCATGAAGTCGCGCAGCCAGCGCTGGGACTCCTCGCCGAGCGGGATCAGCCGCTCCCGGTCGCCCTTGCCGACGATGCGCAGGACGCCCTGGTTCAGGTTGACCTGGTTCTGCCTGAGGTTGATCAGCTCCGAGACCCGCAGCCCGGTGGCGTACAGCAGCTCCAGCATCGCCCGGTCGCGGTGGCCGAGAGGCTCCTCCGTATTCGGCGCGCCCAGCAGTGCCTCCACCTCCTCCTCGGTAAGCGACTTCGGCAGCGAGCGGCCGATGCGCGGCATCTCGATGTCCGCGGTCGGATCGTCAGCGATGACGCCTTCGCGGCAGAGATAGCGGAAGAAGCGGCGGAAACTGGACAGCTGGCGCGCCGTGGAGCGGGGTTTCGCGCCCTGCTCCACCCGCCAGGCGATGAAGGCGAGCAGCTCCGGCTTGCCGGCCCGGACGATCTCCGTGCCGTCGTCGGCGACGAAACGCGCCAGCGCCATGAGGTCCGCCCGATAGGCGCCCAGCGTGTTCTTCGACAGGCCCCGCTCCATCCAGATGGCGTCGAGGAACTTGTCGATCATGGACTCCGAGGCGGCACTGACGGCGGCCTCCTCGGTCTGCTTGCGCGCTGGGCTGTAGCTCATCTTGCCTGTCTTCGCTTGCTGCTCGCCGGGTGTGGCCGGTTGCGCCGGCCGCGTGCCGGGCAATTACAATGGCCGTTGGCGGATCGGAGAGCGAGTATGTCCGGCCGGCCTCAGGGGGGGCGTGACCGCTGTCACAGATTCCCCAAAGCATTAACATAACGTGACCGGGTTCACACTCCGCGATGCGAACCCGTTACGCCGAGGGAAAATGACCGGACTGATTCGACTCGCCCGCGAGGCGTGGCACGTGCTGTACGGCCTCTGGTTTGCCGCCGTATTTCTCGTGTGCGTCCCGGTGACGCTGCTGCTGGTCACCGTTCTGCCCGGCCTGGACCGGCGCCGGGCGGCCGCACGCAGCGGCGCCCGCGCGCTCTTCCTGGCCACCGGCATGGGCCCCGGCATCGACAACCGCCGTCATCTCCCGGCACGGCCCTGCGTGGTGGTCGCCAACCACGCGAGCTACCTGGACGGCATCATCCTCTGCGCAGCACTGCCGCCGCGCTTCGCCTTCGTCATCAAGAGCGAGATGCGGGGGGTGCCGCTGGCGCACTACCTGCTGCGGCGCATCGGCGCCCAGTTCGTCGAGCGTTTTCACAACGGCCGCAGCGCGCGGGACGCACGCACCATACTGCGCCGCGCCCATGTGGGCGAGTCGCTGGCGTTCTTCCCGGAGGGCACCTTCCACGCCGAGCCCGGGCTGCGCCGCTTCCGCGGCGGCGCCTTCGCCGTCGCCGTGAAGGCGCAGGCGCCGCTGGTGCCGGCCGTGATTCGGGGATCCCGCCGTGCCCTGCCGTCGAGCCGGCTGCTGCCCCGGCCGCAACGCCTGCAGGTCACCCTGCTGGAGCCGATCGACACCGCCGGCCAGACGCCCGCGTCGCTCGCCAGCCTGTCGCGGACACGGATTCTGGAGCACCTGGACGAGCCCGACCTGCATCCCGCGGCTGAGACGCCGGCGCCCGGGGAAGACGGGCGGGACGAGACGAGCGCGGAGCGGGCAGCCGGCGCGAAAGCCCGCGGTCCGGCCGGCATCTAGGGCCGGCTAACCGGAAGCGATCCGCGCGGACTCCACCGCCTGCCGATCGCGCACGAAGGCGATCCAGGCGGCGGCATTCTGGCGTTCCTTGGCGTCGCCGGTCTCGCGCACCCGGTCGAAGGCCTGCAGCGCCTCGCCGAGGCGATCGAGTTCGGTGTAGGCCATGCCCATCAGCAGCCAGGCCCGGGCGGGCGTCTCGGTGTCGGCGTCGAGCGCCTGGCGGGCCGCCGCGATCACTTCCTCCCAGCGCGCCTGCTCGTTCAGGATGCTGGCCTTGTCCATGTAGTACTTCGGATCGCCGGTGAGCTGCCCGAGCTGGTCGATCACCGCCACCGCGCGGTCGTACTCCTTCGCCGAGGTCCAGGCCGAGCGCAGCAGGTTCAGGTTGTCGGCGTCGCGCTCGACCGCACCCGTCTCGATGCCGCGGGCGAGTATCCGGCCGGCGACGTAGGGGCTGTCCAGGTAGAGATTCAGGCGGACCAGGTTGAGAATCTTCGCCCCCTCCGTGATCAGCCCGCGGTTGTAGGCGGCCATCATGGTGGCCAGCGCCAGCTGGTCTTCCTTCAGCTCCAGGTACACGCCGGACAGCGTCTCCCAGTAGCGGCGCTTGTCCGGCCAGAGCCGGACCATCGTGCGCAGGACGTCCACGGCCGCCCGAAAGGCCTCTTCCTCCATGTGGATGGCCAGCTCCAGCTGGTACCAGGACTCCTTCGGCTTATCGGCCTTCTCGATGGCGAGCTGCACGCAGGGCAGCGCCTCCCGGTAGCGCTCGAGTTCGGCGAAGCTGCCGGCCACCAGGATGTAGGCGGCGGCGTCGGGCTCCTCGGCGTAGCGGAACCAGCTGCGCATGGTCTCGATGGCATCCTCGTAGCGGCCCTCGGACTGGTACAGGCCGGCCAGCGAGTAGAGCATGCCCTGCTGGGCCTGGGTGCTGAGGGCATCCTCGGCCAGGCTGCGCTCGAAGTAGTCGATGGCCCGACCGAAGTCGCCGCGCGCGGAATAGATGAAGCCGTAGGTCTGCCACATCAGCGCCTTCTCGTAGTCGTTCAGGCGCATGTTCTCCATCTTGCCGATCTCGTTGAGGGCCTCGTCGTAACGGTCCTCGCCCATCAGCTCGTGGATCTTCGACAGCCGCTTGTAGGCCAGCTCACCCATGGTGCTGCCCGGGTCGTCGCGCTCCACCCGGGTGGTGTCCAGGCAGACCTTGCCCTGGGCCAGCGCCGGACCGGCGGTCAGCGCCAGGAGCGCAGTGCCGGCCACGGCGGCCATGGCGCGGCGGGTGATGCCTGCGAGGCAGCAGACCCGGCCGCTCATGTCGCCTCGTCGATGTTGAAGTCGATGCGCTGGGTGGCCCGGCGTTTCACCGGCTGGCCGTCGACGATGCGGGGCTTGAACTTCCACTTGAAGATGGCCCGCAGCGCATTGCGCTCGAACATCCGGCGCGGCTCCGCATCCACCACCTCCGGATCGGAAACCGTGCCGTCCTCGTTGATCGTGAACTCGATCAGCACCCAGCCGCTGATCCCCTCGATGAGGGCCTCACGGGGCCACTGGGGCTCGATGCGCACGATGGGGATGACGTCGCCCTCGGCGCCGGGGTCGCCAGCGCTCCACTGACCGAGATAGGGGCCGCCGCCCGCGCTCGCCGGCATATCGATGCGCGGGGTCTCCATGCGTGGCAGGTCCGGCCGGGGCTTGTCCTGGGAGGGCTGGGTCAGCTTTGGCGGCGGCGGCGGCTCCTTCGGCTTCTCCGGCTCCGGCGGCGGCTTGCGCTCCTTGATGTTCTCGATCTCGTCCTGCTCCACGCGGACGAAGTCGAGCGAGAGACGGTCGTCGTCGTCCTTGCTGATGGCGGGCGAACCCGAGATGAGCTGGTGCATCAGCAGGAACAGGCCGAGCGCCACCAGAATGCCGGCACCGAGAGACACCAGGAATCTCATGTCCTGCCTCCGCGTCCGCGTGTCTGCGTGCCCTTCGTCGTCACGTGCCCTCCGGCTCGGCCGCCACCGAGATGTCGACCACGCCCCCGAGTCTCACCTGATCCATGATGTCGATCAAGGTGCCCGTGGGCGATTCCTGGTCGGCGATGATCACCGCCGAACTCTCCGGATTCTCGGTCAGGGCGTCCTCCACGATCTGGCGGATCTGGTTCAGCTCGACTTCCCGCTTGTTAATCCAGATGTCGCCCGTCTGGTCCACGCCGATCAGGATGTTGCCGCGGGGACGCGCCTCCGCCGTCTCCGCCTCGGGTCGGTTGGGATCGATGCCCGTCTCCTTCACGAAGGAGGTGGTCACGATGAAGAAGATCAGCATGATGAACACGATGTCGAGCATCGGCGTGATGTTGATCTCCGTCTCTTCCTCCGGCGTCGAGTGCTTGCGCGCCATGAGCTCTCTCCGGTCAGTCGGCCAGCGCCGCCAGCGAAACCTTGCTGGCGCCCGCCACCCGGGCCTGGTCGACCACCCGCACCAGGATGCCGGCGTCCGCGTTGCGGTCGGCAGCTATCACCACGGCCGCATCCGGATCCACCGCGAGGCCGCTCTCGATGTTGGCCCGCACGGCGCGGATGTCGGTGGGCCGGCCCTTGATGGAGATCTGCCCCGTGTCGCTGATGCGGATGGCGATCACCTCGGAGAGCTTCTGGTCCTTCGGCGGCTCGTTGGAGGGACGATTCAGGTCGACGCCGAACTCCTTCACGAAGGACGTCGTCACGATGAAAAAGATCAGCATGATGAATACGATGTCGAGCATCGGCGTGATGTTGATCTCCGCCTCCTCGTCGTGCCGTTTCAGCCGTCTGCGCATCGCCTGCTCCGCGGCCCCCTCAGTGGTGGACCAGCATTTCCTCGAAACGCTGGACTTCCTTGCCGGCCCGGCGTTCGAGATAGGTGGCCAGATAGAGGCCGGACAGCGCCGCCACCAGCCCGGACATCGTCGGGATGGTGGCCGCCGAGACGCCGCCGGCCATCAGGCGCGCGTTGCCGGTGCCCGCGAACGCCATCACGTCGAACACCAGGATCATGCCGGTCACGGTGCCCAGCAGGCCGAGCAGCGGCAGGATCGCCATCAGCGTCTTGATCATCAGGATATAGCGGTGACTCTCCACCGAGACCTCCGAGATCAGCTGGTCGCGGATGCGCCGCGCGAACCAGGAGGTGGTGTCCTCGCGCTGGTCCCACTCCTCGATGGCCCGTCGCTCCAGCCCGGGCAGCACCCAGCGGAAGAACCAGAACCGCTCGATGATCAGCGTCCACATCAGCGTGGTCACCGCCAGGATGGCCCAGAGCACATCACCGCCGGCCTCGAAGAAGCTGCGGATGGCGATGAATGCGGACTCGAGCAGATACACCGGCGCGCCCCGCTACACGCCCCTCTCGGAGTGGCGCGCGATCATCCCGGCGCTCTGCTCCTCGAGAACCTCCACCATCGCGCGGCTGCGCGCGGCGACCAGGCTGTGCAGGAACACCAGCGGGATGGCGACCACCAGGCCCAGCACCGTCGTGACCAGCGCCTGGGATATGCCGCCGGCCATCAGCTTCGGGTCGCCGGTGCCGAACAGCGTGATGGCCTGGAAGGTGCGTATCATGCCCACCACCGTGCCGAGCAGGCCCAGCAGCGGCGCCACCGCCGCGATGACCTTGATCCAGCCCTGCCCCTGCTCCAGGCGCGGCGTCTCCTTGAGGATGGCCTCGTCCAGCTTCAGCTCCAGGGTCTCGGTGTCGATGTGCTTGTTCTCGTCGAACACCTTAAGGATCCGGCCGAGCGGGTTGCCCTCCGAGGCGCTGTCGCGCTTCAGCTGGGAGCTGAGCTTGCGGCCGGTGACCAGCAGCGCCAGCAGGCGCCACAGGGCGATCAGCAGGCCGATGCAGCCGATGGCGATGATGACGTAGCCCACGGTGCCGCCCTGATTGATGCGCTCGCCCAGGCTCGGCGACTGCACCACCAGGCTCAGCAGCGCACCGCGGCTGGGATCCACCGCCATGCGGGCGTTGCCCTCGCGCGCGGTATAGAGGTTCTCCGCCAGGCTGCGGAAGCGGTCGTCCGGCTGCCGGGCCAGCTCCTGCAGCTCGTCCGCCGCCGGGTCGTATTGCAGGAAGCGGTCGCCGGTGATCACGTTGAACAGCCCCACGCGAACCACTTCGGCGTCCTCCTCCTGGCCCGCCGCGTTGCGGATGGTGGCCGCGAACCGGTCGACGTCGCCGGAGCCGGCCATCTCCTCCAGGATGAGCACCTGCAGCGACTTGAGGTCGGCGATTGAGGGCAGGCCGCGGGCGGCAGCGAGTTCCGTCGCGATCTCGCCCCGATCCGGATATTCCGCGCTGATGAGCGAGGTATCCACCATGCCGTTCACCTCGCCGGCGGTCTGGCGCACGACGCCGAACAGCTCGCCCATGTCGCCCACCCGGATGCGCAGCGTCTCGTTCAGCTCCTCGAGCTGGCGCTCGTTCTCGTCGAACTGCGTCTTCAGCCGTTCGCTGCGCCGTTCTTCCTCGGCGAGCGCGCGCTTCGCGCTCTCCAGCAGCGCCTGCTGCTGGTTGCGCTTCTGCAGGAACTCCTGTTCCCGCTGCCGGCTCTCCTGGCTGAGCCGCTGGCCCTGCTCGCGGACCGTCTGCAGCAGCTCGTCCATGTCGCCGGGCGCGTCCTGGGCGAGTGCCGCACCCGCTCCCATCGTCACGGCCAGGACCAGTACGCCGGTCGCCGTGGCCGCCTTGCTTCTGGCCGACTTAATAGGGGATGCGCTCATCATTCCTGCTCCGCGGCCGGGACCGGCAATGTCAGCAACTGCGGGGCGGCCTGCTTCCTGGCGATGGCGATGCCCTCCGTGATCGGGCGCCGGTACGAGGAGTCGAGCTCCTCCCACTGACGCGTCTGTTTGTTCCAGAAGCCGGTACGGGAACGGTCGGCCGTCTGATAGGCCAGCAGGATGCGCCCGACCCGGAGGAAGGTGACCCGGGTATCGACGCCGTCGATGTCCAGACTGCCCGTGTAGGCCTCGATGTTGCGACCGAAGCGCGCCTCTTCCTTGTAGGCCTCCATGATCTGGCGATATTTCTCCGACACGGTCAGGTCGGAGCGCCCCATGTTGTCCTCGAGCCGGGTCACCCGCTCCACGCGCTCACGCAGCTGGAAGGGCATGTCCAGTTCGATGAAGGCGCGCAGGTCCGAGATCATCTCCAGCATCAGGGGCACGATGCCCTGCTCCACGTCGCCGAACTCCTCGAGCTGGCGGGTGATGGATGCCTTCTCCTCCTCCTGATCCTCGACCAGCCGCTGCAGGTTGTCGTTGTAGATCCTGATCCGGTCGAGCTGCTGGGTGGTGACCCGGTATTCGCCCAGCAGCTCCGAGGTCTGATCGGCCAGCTGGCTGATACGCACCTGGGAGCGCTGTGCCGAGCGGTTGACCTCGGCCTGCTCGCCAAGCACCTGGCCGAGCGTCGTCTGGCCGCCGGCCGGCGCGGCCAGCACGAAGACGGCCAGCAAGCCGGCCGGGAAGCGACTCACGCGGACGGACCGCAATCGCGGAAATCGAGCCATTATGAGAATTCCTTGGACTTTAGAGGTGTCCCGGGGCGCGCCCTGTCGCGCCAGCGGATCGCCGGAAACTAGCAGAATACCGGCGTAAAAAAAAGCGCGGCACCGGCGCGCGAACCGGCGCCGCCGGACGGCCGACGGCGAGATCGTTACGGATGCAACCGATAATGCCGCAGCCTATAATCATCGTGTGATCGATAACCCCGGAGCGCACACGGAGGCGCTGCGCGGGGTGTTGTCGCCGTGCTTTTCCAGGAGGGGGATATGGAACTGTTCGACACCATGAGCGACCGCGGCCACGAGCAGGTGGTGTTTTTCCAGGATCGTCCGACCGGCCTCAGGGCCATCGTCGCAATCCACTCGACGGTGCTCGGCCCGGCGCTGGGCGGGCTGCGCATGTGGCCCTACGCCAACGAGGAAGAGGCGTTGCGCGACGTCCTCAGACTCTCTCGGGGCATGACTTACAAGGCCGCGGTCTCCGGGCTGAACCTGGGCGGCGGCAAGGCCGTGGTCATCGGCGATCCCGAGCAGGACAAGAGCGAGGCCCTGTTCCGCATGCTGGGCCGCTTCATCGGCTCGCTGTACAACCGCTACATTACGGCCGAGGACGTCGGTACCACGGTCGACGACATGGATCACATCTTCCAGGAGACCGACCGGGTGGTGGGCGTGCACGAGGTGCACGGCGGCAGCGGCGATCCGTCCCCGTTCACGGCGCTCGGCGCGCTGAAGGGCATCGAGGCCTGCGCCGAGCGCAAGTTCGGTCACGCCGATCTCGGCCGGCTCAGTTTCGGCGTGCAGGGAGTGGGCCACGTGGGGCGCCATCTCGTGCATAGGCTGCGCCAGCGTGGCGCCCGTGTGACGGTCACCGACATCAACGAGGAGCGCGTGCAGTCGGTGGTGGACGAGTACGGTGCCGATGCGGTGCCCATGCAGAGCGTCTACGACCTGGACATGGACGTGTTCGTGCCCTGCGCGCTCGGCGGCGTCATCAACGAGGACACCGTGCCGCGACTGAAATGCAGCGTTGTGGCCGGCAGTGCCAACAACCAACTGGAGTCCGATGCCTGGGGCACGGCGCTCGAGGAGCGTGGCATTCTGTATGCGCCGGACTACGCCATCAACGCCGGCGGCCTGATCAACGTGGCTATCGAACTGCAGGGTTATGACAAGGAACGCGCCCACCGTCAGGTCTCGCTCATCTACAATAATCTCGACCGGATATTCGACATCGCCGAGCGCGACGGGATACCGAGCTGGCAAGCGGCCGATCGCATGGCCGAGGAGCGCATCGCCGCCGTCGGCCGCACCAAGCTGCCCTATACCCGGCGGTTCAAGGACCGGCTCTCGGGCCGCGCCCATCACACGACCACTACGCACTGACACCGGAGCGCGCCGAGCCCCATGATCAACACCCGCATCAGTGAAGAGATCGATCTCCTGCGCGAGACCGTGCGCCGCTTCGCCGACGAGGAGATCGCGCCGCGGGCGGCCGAGATCGACGCGAGCAACGAGTTCCCCGCCGACCTCTGGCCGAAGCTCGGGGAACTGGGGCTGCACGGCATCACCGTCCCGGAAGAGGACGGCGGCACCGGTCTCGGCTACCTGGCCCACGTGGTGGCCATGGAGGAGATCTCGCGCGCGTCGGCCTCGGTGGGGCTGTCCTACGGCGCGCACTCCAACCTGTGCCTGAACAACCTCTGGCTGAACGGCACGGACGAGCAGCGCGAGCGCTTCGTGCCGGGGCTCGTGAGCGGCGAGATGCTGGGCGCGCTGGCCATGTCCGAGCCGGGCGCGGGTTCCGACGTGGTCGGCTCCATGAGCTGCCACGCGGAACGTCAGGACGACGGCAGCTGGCTCGCGAACGGCTCGAAGATGTGGATCACCAACGGTCCGCGGGCCGACGTGATCCTCACCTACATGCGCACGGCACCCAAGGTCGACGGGTCGCGCTCCATCACGGCCTTCCTGGTGGAAAAGGACATGCCGGGTTTCCGCACGGCGCAGAAGCTCGACAAGCTGGGCATGCGCGGCTCGGACACCTGCGAACTCGTGTTCGAGGACTGCCGCATCCCGGCCGAGAACGTGCTGGGCGAAGTGAACCGGGGCGTCTACATCCTCATGCGCGGGCTCGACTCGGAGCGCCTCGTGCTGTCCGGCGGGCCCATCGGCATCATGCAGGCCTGTCTGGACGCCGTGATGCCCTATCTGCGCGAGCGCAAGCAGTTCGGCCGGCCCATCGGCAGCTTCGGCCTGATGCAGGGCAAACTCGCCGACATGTACACCGCGCTGCAGACCTCGCGGGCGTTCACCTACCGCACCGCGGCCCAGTTCGACCAGGGGCTGCCGACCCGCCAGGACGCCGCCGCCTGCCTGTTGCACGCCTCGCGGGAGGCGGTCGCCGTTGCGCTGGAAGCCATCCAGAGCCTCGGCGGCAACGGCTACAT